>NZ_JBDGIO010000022.1:0-70396 GCF_057657375.1 Variovorax sp. Soil_C_12
CCTCTCTGGGGCCCCACCCGAAGGGCCGGGGCGGCAAGGGGCGCAGGGCGTCGTTGCGGTCCTTGCCCAGGCGGCCAGCCTGGGCTGCGGCCCGCGCCTAGCCCTGCACCCCTTGCCGCCCCGGCGCGGGGGTGATTCATGTGTCGACAGGCCCTTGGCCGACCGATGAGCGCCGTGACTTCTCCCGCCTCCGCTACCGCTGCCCGCCACGAAGGGCCGCTCAACCTGCGGCACCTGATCGAGTGGCTCGCCAAGGATCGCGTGATCTCGCCCGAGGAGGCCAAGCGGACGCTGACACGCTGCGCCCAGGCCGAGAGCCGGCAGCCGCCGCTGGTGCGGCTGGCCAACGTGGCGATGACGCGCCAGGGCGACGGCAAGCCGCTCGACCTGGAGATGCTGACGGAATGGCTGGCCGGCCGCGCCGGGCTCGCGTATCTGCGCATCGATCCGCTGCGCGTCGACGTCGGCAAGGTGGCCGACACCATGAGCGCCGCCTATGCCGAGCGGCACAAGGTGCTGCCGGTGCAGGTCACGCCGGCCGAGGTGGTGGTGGCCACCGCCGAGCCCTTCCTCACTGACTGGATCGCCGAGGTCGAGCGGCAGGCGCGGCGCCCGGTGCGGCGCGTGGTCGCGAATCCGACCGACATCCAGCGCTACACGGCCGAGTTCTTCTCGCTGGCCAAGTCGGTGCGCGCGGCGCAGAAGGCCGGCGGCAACGCGGGCAGCGCGAGCTTCGAGCAGCTGGTCGAGCTGGGCAAGAGCAACAAGCAGCTCGATGCCAACGACCAGAGCGTGGTGCAGGTGGTGGACTGGCTGTGGCAGTACGCCTTCGACCAGCGCGCCAGCGACATCCACCTGGAGCCGCGGCGCGAGCAGGGCGTGATCCGCTTCCGCATCGACGGCGTGCTGCACCCGGCCTACCAGATGCCGATGGGCGTGATGAACGCGATGGTCTCGCGCATCAAGCTGCTGGGCCGCATGGACGTCGTGGAGAAGCGCCGCCCGCTCGATGGCCGCATCAAGACCCGCAACATGCGCGGCGACGAGGTCGAGATGCGCCTGTCCACGCTGCCCACTGCCTTCGGCGAAAAGATGGTGATGCGCATCTTCGACCCCGACACCGCGGTCAAGGACCTCGACGCGCTGGGCTTCGCGCAGCACGACGCGCAGCGCTGGGAGCAGCTGGTGACGCGGCCGCACGGCATCATCCTGGTGACCGGGCCGACCGGCTCGGGCAAGACCACCACGCTTTATTCAACGCTCAAGCGGGTGGCGACGGAGGAGGTCAACGTCAGCACCATCGAGGACCCGATCGAGATGATCGAGCCCTCCTTCAACCAGACGCAGGTGCAGCCGCAGCTGGACTTCGGCTTCACCGAGGGCCTGCGTGCGCTGATGCGGCAGGACCCGGACATCATCATGGTGGGCGAGGTCCGCGACCTCGCCACCGCCGAGATGGCGGTGCAGGCCGCGCTCACTGGCCACCTGGTCTTCAGCACCCTGCACACCAACGATGCGCCCAGCGCCATCACGCGGCTGATGGAGCTGGGCGTGCCCAACTACCTGATCAACGCCACCATGCTCGGCGTGCTGGCGCAGCGCCTGGTGCGCACCCTGTGCCCGCATTGCAAGGTGCCTGACGAGAGCGTCACGCGCGAGCAGCTCGGCGCCTTCGTCAAGCCCTGGCAGATCACCGGCTCGGTGCGCGCCTACAAGCCGGTCGGCTGTGTCGACTGCCGCATGACGGGCTACCGCGGCCGCATGGGTCTCTACGAGCTGCTCACCGTCAGCGAACCGTTCAAGACCCTGGTCGACAAGGAGCCCAACGTGGGGGCGCTGCGGCACCAGGCCGTGGCGGACGGCATGCGGCCGCTGCGCCTGGCCGGCGCCCTGCGCGTGGCCGAAGGGCTGACCACCGTCGACGAAGTCCTGAGCGCCACGCCGCCGCTCGAATAGGGCCGTGCGCGCCGCACCGCGCCCCGGGGAAACCCTAGCTTCACGTTTAGTGGTATCCACATCGATCCTGACCACAAGCTGACCCCACAATCGCCTGTTCGAAAATTTTCGAGGGGACAGTTCGTGAAGATCAAAAGTCAAAGGGACTTTTTTGCGGGTCTGATGTTCACCGTCGTCGGCATTGCCTTCGCATGGGGAGCAACGACCTACAGCGTGGGCACCGGCGCCCGCATGGGGCCGGGTTACTTTCCGCTGATGCTGGGCATCCTGCTGGGCGTTCTGGGGGTCATCGTGATCTTCACGGCGTTGACCATCGAGACGGTGGACGGCGAGCCGGTGGGCAGCATCGCCTGGCGTCCGCTGGGCTACATCATCGGCTCCAACCTCGTCTTCGGCATCCTGCTGGGCGGCCTGCCCAGCATCGGCCTGCCGGCCATGGGCCTGATCGCCGCCATCTACGCCCTGGTGCTGATCGCCGGCCTCGCGGGCGAGCACTACCACATCCGGTCCAGCCTGATCCTCGCCACCATCCTGGCGGTGGGCAGCTACGTCGCCTTCGTGGTCCTGCTCAAGCTGCAGTTCCAGGTCTGGCCCACCTTCATCACCGGCTAAGAGCGACAGCGTCATGGATCTCATCAACAATCTCTCCATCGGGTTCACCGCGGCCTTCACGCTGCAGAACCTCATCTACGCCTTCGTCGGCTGCCTGCTGGGCACGCTGATCGGCGTGCTGCCGGGCATCGGCCCGGTCGCCACCATCGCCATGCTGCTGCCGGCCACCTACGCGCTGCCGCCGGTGGCCGCGCTCATCATGCTGGCCGGCATCTACTACGGCTCGCAGTACGGCGGCTCCACCACCGCCATCCTGGTCAACCTGCCGGGTGAATCGTCCTCGGTCGTCACGGTGATCGACGGCCACCAGATGGCCAAGCAGGGACGAGGAGGGGCCGCGCTCGCAGCGGCCGGCCTGGGCTCCTTCTTCGCCGGCTGCGTCGGCACACTGATCCTGGCCGCCTTCGCGCCGCCCTTGACCGAACTGGCCTTCAAGTTCGGCCCGGCCGAGTACTTCTCGCTGATGGTGCTGGGCCTGATCGGCGCCGTGGTGCTGGCTTCGGGCTCGCTGCTCAAGGCGATCTGCATGATCGTGCTGGGCCTCTTGATCGGCCTGGTCGGCACCGACGTGAACTCGGGTGTCGCGCGCTACAGCTTCGACATCCCCGAGCTGACTGACGGCATCGGCTTCATCGTGATCGCGATGGGCGTGTTCGGCTATGGCGAGATCATCTCCAACCTTTCGCGTCCCGAAGAAGAGCGCCAGGTCTTCACGTCCGAGGTGCATAACCTGTGGCCCACCAAGGAGGACTTCAAGCGCATGACGCCTGCGGTGCTGCGCGGCACCACGCTCGGTTCCTGCCTCGGCATCCTGCCCGGCGGCGGTGCGCTGCTGTCGGCCTTCGCGGCCTACACGCTCGAGAAGAAGATGAAGCTCAAGCCCGGTGAGGTTCCCTTCGGCAAGGGCAACATCCGCGGCGTCGCGGGCCCCGAGGCGGCCAACAACGCCGGCGCGCAGACCTCCTTCATCCCGCTGCTCACGCTGGGCATTCCGCCGAACCCGGTGATGGCGCTGATGGTCGGCGCGATGACCATCCACAACATCCAGCCCGGCCCCCAGGTGATGACCAGCAACCCGGAGCTGTTCTGGGGCCTGATCGCCTCGATGTGGATCGGCAACCTGATGCTGATCATCCTGAACCTGCCGCTGATCGGCATCTGGATCAAGCTGCTGTCCATTCCCTACCGCTGGCTGTTCCCGGCCATCGTGCTGTTTTGCGCGATCGGCGTGTACTCGACCAACAACAACACCTTCGACGTGTGGATGGTCGCGATCTTCGGCATCGTGGGCTACCTGTTCATCAAGCTGGGCTGCGAGCCGGCGCCACTGCTGCTGGGGCTGATCCTGGGGCCGATGATGGAAGAGAACCTGCGGCGCGCGCTGCTGCTGTCGCGCGGCTCGTGGAGCGTGTTCGTCACGCGGCCCATCTCGGCCGGCCTGCTGGTCGCCGCCGCGCTGATGGTCGTGATCGTGCTGCTGCCGGCGGTGAAGTCCAAACGCGAGGAGGCCTTCCACGAGGAAGAAGCCTGAGCGCGGTCCCCCGCGGTTCGAACGGCACCTTCGGGTGCCGTTTTGCTTTTGAGCGGCCCCGGCGCCGAAGCGTCAAAATCGAACCCATGAATATGAAAATATCCTCTCTCCTTCGCGCCGGGGCCCTGGCGCTGTGTGCAGCGGCCCTGCCCGCCGCGTGGGCGCAGCAGGCCTGGCCGGGCAAGCCGATCCGCCTGATCGTGCCTTTCCCGGCAGGCGGCGCCACCGATCTCTTCGCGCGCACCCTGTCGCAGAAGATGGGCGAGAAGCTGGGCACGACGCTGGTCGTCGACAACAAGCCGGGCGCCGGCGGCGCCATCGGCTCCGACCTCGCAGCCAAGGCGCCGGCCGACGGCTACACGCTGCTGCTGGCGACCACCAGCACGCATTCGATCGGCCCCGCGATCAATGCGAAGCTGCCCTACGACACGGTGCGCGACTTCGCGCCCATCGCGCATGTAGGCGATGCGCCCAGCATCATGCTGGTGCCCAACAGCTCGCCGGCGAAGACGGTGCGCGAATGGATCGAGTACGCGAAGAAGAACCCCGGCAAGCTCAACTACGCCTCCAGCGGCAACGGCACCATCGTGCAGCTCACGGCGGAGCTCTTCAAGGCGCAGGCGGGCGTGTTCGTCACGCATATCCCCTACAAGGGCACGGCGCTGGCCATCCCCGACCTGATCAGCGGCAAGATCGACGTGCTCTTCGACGCGCTGCCCACCGGCATGCCGCACGTGCGCGACGGCCGGCTGCGCGCGCTGGGCGTGACCTCGCTGCAGCGCAGCCCGCTGGCGCCCGAGCTGCCGGCCATCGCCGACGTGCTGCCGGGCTTCGAGTCGAACACCTGGTTCGGCCTCTATGGGCCCAAGGCACTTCCGGCCGATCTGGTGGCGCGCGTCAATGCCGCGGCCAACGAGGCGGTGAGCGACCCCGAGGTGCGCGACAAGCTCTCCAGGCTGGGCATCGCGCCCGCCACCGGCACGCCCGCGCAGTTCGCCGCGATGGTGGCGCAGGATGCCGCCAAGTGGAAGAAGATCATCACCGAACGAAAGATCATCAGCGACTGAAGCCATGAAGTTCGACTACACCAACCCCTACACCTCGACCCGCATCCCGGTCTTCGCCCGCAACGTCGTCTCGACCTCGCACCCCTTGGCCGCCCAGGCCGGCCTGCGCATCCTTCAGCAGGGCGGCAATGCGGTCGATGCCGCCATCGCCACCGCGGCCGTGATGACCCTGGTCGAGCCGGTCAGCAACGGCCTGGGCAGCGATGCCTTCTGCATCCTGTGGGACGGCGAGCAGCTGCACGGGCTCAACGCCTCCGGCTGCTCGCCGGCCGCCTGGACGCCCGAGTACTTCCAGCGCAAGTACGGCAAGGACGCCGCCGCGCCGCCGCAGCGCGGCATCGACTCCGTCATCGTGCCGGGTGCCGTCGGCAGCTGGGTCGCGCTGTCCGCGCACTTCGGCAAGCTGCCTTTCGAGGACCTGATGGCGCCGGCCATCGAGGTCGCCGAGCGCGGCTACCTGGTGCCCCCGGTGGTGCAGCAGAAATGGGCCGCGGCCACGCCGATCCTGCAGTCGCAGCCCGGCTTCGCCGAGGCCTTCCTGCCCTGGGGCCGCGCGCCCCAGGTGGGCGAGCTGTTCCGCTTTCCGGCCGCGGCGCGCGCGCTGAAGGCCATCGGCGCCACCAAGGGAGACGCGTTCTACAGCGGCGAGATCGCCGAGGCGATGGAGAAGTTCTCGCTGGCCCACGGCGGCAACCTCAAGGTGCGCGACCTCGCCAACTGGAAGCCGGAATGGGTGGCGCCGATCGCGCAGG
This sequence comes from Variovorax sp. Soil_C_12, assembly GCF_057657375.1. Lineage (NCBI taxonomy): Bacteria > Pseudomonadati > Pseudomonadota > Betaproteobacteria > Burkholderiales > Comamonadaceae > Variovorax > Variovorax sp. Soil_C_12. The sequence goes on from NZ_JBDGIO010000022.1 coordinate 5,919, forward strand.
ACTACCGCGGCTACACGCTGCACGAGATGCCGCCCAACGGGCAGGGCATCGCCGCGCAGATCGCGCTGGGCATCCTGCAGAACTTCGACATGGCCTCGATGCCACCCGACTCGGTGGCCTCGCAGCACCTTCAGATCGAGGCGATGAAGCTGGCCTTCGCCGACACCTACCGCTACGTGTCCGACCCATCGTCGATGGAGGTGTCCCCGCTGCAAATGCTCGATGGCGCGTATCTGGCCTCGCGTGCCAAACTGATCGACGTGAAAAAGGCGCAGGACTTCAAGGCCGGCAACCCGGTCAAGGGCGGCACGATCTACCTCACCGCGGCCGACGAAAGCGGCATGATGGTGAGCTTCATCCAGAGCAACTTCATGGGCTTCGGCTCCGGCTGCGTGGAGCCTTCGTTCGGCATCAGTCTGCAGAATCGCGGCCACGGCTTCAGCCTGGATGCCGAGAGCCCCAACGTGGTCGAACCGCGCAAGCGCCCCTTCCACACCATCATCCCGGGCTTCCTCACGAAGGACGGCCAGCCGGTGATGAGCTTCGGCGTGATGGGCGGCAATATGCAGCCGCAGGGCCACATGCAGACGTTGGTGCGCATGCTGGACCACGCCCAGAACCCGCAGGCGGCCTGCGACGCGCCGCGCTGGCGCTTCAACCACGGGCTGGAGATCAACGCCGAAGGGGCGATGAAGCCCGAACTCGTGCAAGGCCTCGGCGCGCTCGGCCACAAGGTCGAGGTGATCAACGACTCCTACCAGGACTTCGGCGCCGGCCAGTTCATCTGGCGCGCGGGCGAGCCGGCAGTCGAGGGCTATGTGGCGGCCAGCGATGCCCGCCGCGACGGCCTTGCGGCTGGTTTCTGATTGCCGATGTCTTCCGTGCAGGTAGCCGCCACGGGAGCCGCGCACGCGCACAAGCGCATCGGGCCCGGCCTGGCGTTCGCCTCGCTGGGCGCCATCGCCTTCAGCGGCAAGGCCATCATCGTCAAGCTGGCCTACCGTTACGGCGTGGACGCGGTCACGCTGATCATGCTGCGCATGCTGTTCGCGCTGCCGCTGTTCGCGCTCATGGCCTGGTGGGCCGGGCGGGGCAAGCCGGCGTTGACGCGGCGCGACTGGATGGGCGTGGTCGGCCTGGGCTTCTCGGGCTACTACCTTTCCAGCTTCCTGGACTTCGCGGGGCTGGCCTACGTCACGGCCAGTCTTGAGCGGCTGATCCTGTACCTCAACCCCACGCTGGTGCTGTTGTTCGGCTGGATCCTCTGGCGCCGGCGGATCACGCGCTGGCAGGCGGCCGGCATGGCGGTCAGCTACACCGGCGTGCTGCTGGTCTTCGGCCACGAGCTGCAGCTGGGCCAGAGCGCGGCGGCCGCCTGGGGCACCCTGCTCATCTTCCTGAGCGCGGTGAGCTATGCGGTCTACCTCGTGGCCAGCGGCGAGTGCGTCAAGCGCCTCGGCTCGCTGCGCCTGGTGGGGCTCGCGACCAGCGTGGCCTGCGTGCTGTGCATCGTGCAGTTCCTGCTGCTGCGGCCGGTGGAGACGGCCTTCCTGGTGGCGCCCGCGGTGATCTGGCTCTCGGTGCTCAACGCGATCGTATGCACCGCGCTGCCGGTGCTGGCGGTGATGATGGCCATCGAGCGCATCGGGCCCGCGATGGCGGCGCAAACGGGCATGATCGGGCCGATGTCGACCATCCTGATGGGCGTGCTGATCCTCGGCGAGCCCTTCACCGCATGGATCGCGGCCGGCACCGTGCTGGTGATCGCGGGCATCTTTGTCTTCACACGAATGGGGCGCTGAACGCCCGAAGGAAATCGATCATGGATCTTGGAATCGCAGGCAAGACGGCCCTGGTGTGCGGGGCCAGCAAGGGACTCGGCTACGGCTGCGCGGAGGCGCTGGTGCGCGAAGGCGTCAACGTGCTGATCGTGGCGCGCGGCGCCGAGGCACTGGCGGAGGCGGCGAAGAGGCTGGAGGCGGCGGCCGCGGCCCACGGGAGCGCCCTCAAGCCCTGGGTCAAGCAGGTGGCCGCCGACATCACGACGGCCGAAGGGCGCGCCGCGGTGTTCGCGCTGCAGAAGGACTTCGACATCGTCGTCACCAACGCCGGCGGCCCGCCGCCGGGTGACTTCCGCGACTGGGACCGCGAGGCCTGGATCAAGGCGGTCGACGCCAACATGCTCACGCCCATCGAGCTGATCAAGGCCACGGTCGACGGCATGGCGGCGCGCGGCTTCGGGCGGATCGTCAACATCACCTCCAGCTCGGTGAAGGCGCCGATCGACATCCTCGGCCTTTCGAACGGCGCGCGCAGCGGGCTCACGGGCTTTGTCGCGGGCGTGGCGCGCACCGGGATCGCAGCCAAGGGGGTGACCCTCAACAACCTGCTGCCGGGGTCCTTCGACACCGATCGGCTGAAGGGCACCATGGCCGGCGCCGCGAAGAAGTCGGGACAGGACTTCGACACCGTGTGGGAAAGCCGCAAGAAGAACATTCCGGCGAAGCGCTTCGGGACGCCCGAAGAGTTCGGGGCGATCTGTGCTTTTTTGTGCAGCGTGCAGGCGGGTTATCTGACCGGGCAGAACGTGCTGGCGGATGGCGGGGCGTATCCCGGGACCTACTGACGCTTGCTTCCTTGCCCTCTGGGGGAAGGAGTAATACCCCAGCCAGCGCCGACATCGAAGCCTGACTACGATGGGCGTCCCCCAGCCCATCCGGACAGAAGGAAACACCCATGCGCAGCCAAGCCATCCGCATCGACCGCAATGGCGGTCCCGAGGAACTGAAGATCGTCGATGTGGAGGTCGGCGAGCCCGGCCCGGGCGAGATCCGCATCCGCCATCACGCGGTCGGCCTCAACTTCATCGACACCTACCAGCGCAGCGGCCTCTATCCCTTGTCCCTGCCCCTGCAACTCGGCATGGAGGCCGCGGGCGTGGTCGAGGCGGTGGGCGAGGGCGTTACGCACCTGAAGGCCGGCGACCGTGCCGCCTATGCCAGCCAGCCGCCCGGCGCCTACTGCGAGCTGCGCGTGATGCCGGCCAAGAGCGTCTGCAAGCTCCCCGACGCGATCTCCTTCGAGACCGGCGCGGCCATGATGCTCAAGGGCTTGACGGCGCAGTACCTGTTGAAGAAGACCTTGCCGGCCGAGGGCCTGCAGCCGGGCGACTTCATCCTCTTCCACGCGGCCGCCGGCGGCGTGGGGCTGATTGCGTGCCAGTGGGCCAAGGCCCTCGGCCTGCAGCTCATCGGCACGGCCGGCACCGACGCCAAGTGCCGGCTGGCGCTGGACCATGGCGCAGCGCATGCGATCAACTACAGCACCGAGAACTTTGCCGAGCGCGTCAAGGAGATCACGGGCGGCAAGGGCGTGAAGGTGGTGTACGACTCGGTGGGCAAGGACACCTTCGAGGGCTCGCTGAATTGCCTGCGGCCCTTCGGCCTGCTCGCCATCTTCGGCAACGGCTCGGGGCCGGTGCCGCCGGTCAACCTCGGCGTGCTCGCCTCCAAGGGCTCGCTCTACATCACGCGGCCCACGCTGTTCACGCACATTGCCACGCGCGAGGGCACGCAGGCGATGGCCGACGACCTGTTCGCTGCGGTGACCAGCGGCGCGGTGAAGATCCCGATCGAGCAGCGCTACGCCCTGGCCGACGTGCAGCAGGCGCACCGCGACCTGGAGGCGCGCAAGACCACCGGCTGCACCATCCTCACGCTCTGAGCGCGCCGGGCCGCCCGCTCACTCGATCTCGGCGAGCCGCGACTCGCGCATGCGCGTGCGCGCCAGCGCGCCGGCCGAGTCGAGAATCGGGTAGGCGATCGAGCAGATGTGGGAGTTGATGCGCTTGAGCTCGCTGATCAGGTCGATGTGCAGCGAGCTGGTCTCGATGCTGGAGGCAGTCTGCTCCGACAGGCGCTCCAGGTGCGTGCCGGCATAGGCGCGCTCCAGGTCGCGGAAGCGCGCCTTCTCCTCCAGCAGCCTCTGCGCGTCGCGCACGTTGGCATTGAGGAACACGCTCATGCCGAGCCGCAGGTTGGCGAGCAGCCGCTCGTGCAGCTCGACGATCTCGCGCATGCCGGCGGCGGAGAAGCTGCGCTGCTTCTTGATCTTCTTGTCCTCGATGTCGATGATCACCCGCTCGATGATGTCGCCGATCTGCTCCATGTTGATGGTGAAGCTGATGATGTCGGTCCAGCGCCGGCTCTCTTCCTCGCCCAGCGCCTCGCGCGAGATCTTGGTCATGTAGTACTTGATGGCCGAGTAGAGCTCGTCCACCGTGTCGTCCAGCTTGCGCAGCTCGGCGGCCAGGCGCAGGTCGTTGTCGCGGATCACCTTGAGCATGCCGATCAGCATGGTCTCGACCACATCGGCCTGGTGCAGGGCCTCGCGCGCGGCGTTGGAGATCGCCAGCGTGGGCGTCGAGAGCGCCGAGGGATCGAGGTGCCGCGGACGCTGCATGGCGGGAGATTCGGTCGGCACCGGGAGCAGCCGTGTCACCAGCCGCGCGACCCAGCCGGTGAGCCCGATGAAGCCGATGCTGACGACGAGATTGAAGCCCAGGTGGAACAGCACCACCAGCTGCGTTGCGTCGGAGATGTAGGGCCGGGCCTCGCGCAGGTAGAGGCCGACGAAGGGCGCCGCGATCGCCACGCCCAGCAGCTTGAAGACCAGGTTGCCGACCGTGACCTGGCGCACCGGGACCGCCGATTTCGCGGTGGTCAGCACCGCCAGCAGGCCGCTGCCCAGGTTGGCGCCCAGCACCAGGCCCAACGCCACGTCCAGCGGCACCACGTTGGAGCTGGCCATGGCCGCGACCAGCAGCACCACCGCCAGGCTGGAGTAGGCCGCGATCGCCAGCACGGCGCCGATGGTGACCTCCAGCAGCACGTCGCTGGCGAGCGAGGCCAGGAGCTCCAGCACCGCGGGCGAGGAGAACAGCGGCCCGGTCGCCTCGACCACCAGCTGCAGCGCCAGCAGCATCAGGCCGAGGCCGATCAGCACCCGCCCGACGCGGCCGGCCACGGTGGAGCCGCGCGAGATGAAGAGCACCACGCCGACGAAGATGAAGAGCGGCGACAGCCAGGAGAGGTCGGCCGAGAACAGCACCGACATCAGCGCCGTGCCGACGTCGGCCCCGCGCATCACGGCCAGCGCGGCCGGCAGTGCCACCAGGCCCTGGCCGACGAAGGAGGAGGTCATCAGCGAGGTGGCGGTGCTCGATTGCACCAGCGCCGTGACGCCGATGCCCGAGAGCGCGGCCGTGAAGCGGTTGCGCATGCTGTGCACCAGGATCTTGCGCAGGTTGGCGCCGAAGACGCGCAGCACGCCGGTACGAACGAGATGGGTACCCCATACCAGCAGCGCGATGGCGGCCAGCAGATTCAACAGGTGCTTCATGGAATGCGACGACTATACGCGCAGGCCATCAGCGCTCAGTCGATCAGGGCGCCGCTCTCGTGGAAGGGATAGGGCCCCTCGAAGCTGCCGCTGGCGGCCAGGTGCGTGACCAGCCGGCCACCGTCCCAGGCGTGGATGCGATAGCCCGGCGGCTCCAGCATCCAGGCCGAGGCCGCCTCGGGCGAGAGGTCGAGCGCGACCTGGTGGGCGGGCGAGGGCGCGGTCGAGGCGATGCTGCCGCCGAAGCGCACGTCGATGGCGCGGTGCAGGTGGCCGCAGATCACGCGCTCGACGTTGGGATGGCGCTCGACCAGGGCTTCGAGCGCGGCGGCGCCTTCGAGCAGGCCGATCTCGTCCATGTGGCCGATGAGCGTGGCAAAGGGCGGGTGGTGCATGGCGATCACCACCGGCTCGCCGCGGTGGCGATCGAGCTGGTCGTCGAGCCATGCGAGGCGCTGCTCGCACAGGGTGCCGTGGCTGTGGCCGGGCACGCAGGTGTCGAGCGCGAGCAGGCGCAGCGCACCGACCTGTACCGCGTACTGCACGAAGCCCTCGCTGCCCAGGTAGGCGTGGTTCGGGAAGCTGCGCCGCAGCTGGTCGCGATCGTCGTGGTTGCCGGGCATCAGGTAGACCGGCATCCGAAGCGGTGCGAGCAACTGCGCGAGATGGCTGTACTCGGCCGCGCGGCCGAAGTCGCTCAGGTCGCCGGTGATCACCACCGCGTCGGGCCGCTGCCGCAGCTGCAGGACCGATTGCACGGCGCGCTGCAGATAGGGTGCGGTGTCGAGCCGGCCGTAGGCGAGGCGGCCCGGCTCGCGGATGTGGAGGTCGCTGAGCTGGACGAGAAAGGTGGTCATGCGGGGGACTCCTGCGGGCACATGAGGTTTGCGGGCTCGATGCGGATGCCGACGCTGTCGCCGGCGCGGAACGCGCTGTCGCGGCCCACGTCGGCGACCAGCGGCGGCTGTCCGTCGGCGCGCAGGCGCAGCTGCACGCGGTCGCCGAGGAAGGTGCGCTGCTCGACCCGGGCCTCGGCCCAGCCGGCCTGCGGCACGCCGACCTCGATGTCCTCGGGGCGCACCAGCAGCGCGCCGTGGTCCTGCCACGCGGGAGGGCAGGCGAAGCTGGCGCCGCCTATGTGCAGCATGCCTTGCGCGATGGCCTCGGGCCCGCGTTGCAGGCGGTTCACGCGGCCGAGGAATTCGGCCACGAAGGGATGCTGCGGCGACCGGTAGAGCGATTCGCCGCGGCCGATCTGCACGATGCGCCCGTTGCTCATCACCGCCAGCCGGTCGGCGATCGCCATCGCCTCCTGCTGGTCGTGCGTGACGTGAATGGCCGTGATGTGCAGCCGCCGCAGCAGCTCGGCCAGCTCGTCGCGCAGCGACTCCTTGAGCTTGGCGTCGAGGGCGGCCAGCGGCTCGTCCAGCAGCAGCACGCGCGGGCGCACGGCCACCGCGCGCGCCAGTGCCACGCGCTGGCGCTGGCCGCCGGAAAGCTCGGCGGGGCGCTTCTTCTCCAGGCCGCCCAGGCGCGTCAGGTCGATCAGCTCGCCGACCCGGCGCCGCTCCTCGTCGCGCGCGATGCCTCGGATGCGCAGGCCATAGCCGATGTTGGCTTCCACCGTCATCTGCGGAAAGAGGGCGTAACTCTGGAACACCATGCCGACGCCGCGCTGCTCCACCGGCCGCCCGGTGACCTCCTGGCTGCCGAAGAGGATGCGGCCGCCCGCATCGGGCGACTCCAGCCCGGCGATCAGGCGCAGCAGGGTGGTCTTGCCGCAGCCCGAGGGGCCGAGCAGCGCGAGCACCTCGCCCGGCTCCACATGCAGCGTGGTCGGCTGGAGGCCGCGCGTGCCGTCGGCATAGGTCTTGGCGACGCCCTGGGCGTCGACCGGAATGCGCTCATGTTCCATGGCGTTTCTGTACCTGGTGGGCCAGGAATTGCAGGCCCCACAGGACCGGCAGGATGACGATGAAGAAGACCAGCGTGTAGGCCGAGCCGATTTCCAGCCGCATGGAGGCGTAGCTGTCGGCCAGGCCCACCGGCAGGGTGCGGGTCAGCGGCGTGTGCAGCATCCAGGTGAGATTGAACTCGCCGACCGACAGCGTGAAGACCATCAGGCTGCCCGCGACGATGGCCGGGAACACGGCAGGCACCAGCACGCCGAGGAAACGCTGGCGGAAGTTGGCGCCCAGCGATCGCGCGGCCTCTTCCAGCGCGCGCAGCTCCTCGCGCTGGAAGGCCGAGGAGACGGTGCGGACCATGAAGGGCAGGGTGAACACGACGTGGCCCACCAGGATGAAGGCGAAGCTCTGGCGAAAGGCGGTGAGCTGGCCGTAGGCCAGGATCAGCGCCAGCGCCGTGGCCAGGCCGGGCACCGCCACCGGCAGCGTCAGCAGCTCCTCGAAGGCGCGCGCCGCGCGCGTGCGGCTGCGCGCGAGCGCGTAGGCGCAGGGCACGCCGAGGAGCAGGGTGCCGATCACGCAGCCCGTGGCCAGTGCGAGGGACCAGCCGACGGTGCTGCCGTAGACCTCCCAGACCTCCCGCAGCCAGCGCAGGGTCAGGCCGCTCTTCAGGCCGCTGCTGTAGTTGTTGACCAGGCCGGCCAGGACCGACAGCAGCATCGGCGCCAGCATGAAGAGGCTCACGAGGACCGTGATGGTCAGCAGGAAGGGGGCAGGCGGTGTGGTGCTGCGCATGGTCTTGCTGCCTATGGCGTGGGGTCGGCGCCGAAGTGCCGGGCCAGGAACAGCACCGCCCAGGTCACCAGGCCGAGGGCGATCGACAGCGAGGCCGCCAGCGCGAAGTTGGCGTAGTTGGTGAACTCGTTGTAGATCGTGATCGGGATCACCTCGAACTTGCTGGCCAGCGTGAAGGCGGTGCCGAAGGCGCCCATCGAGGTGGCGAAGAGGATCGCGCCGCAGGCCAGCGTGGTGGGCGCGAGCTCGGGAAGCCAGACGTCGCGCGCCACCCGCAGCCGCGAGGCGCCCAGCGAGCGCGCGGCTTCTTCCAGCTGCGGGTTCATCGCCTCGGCCGCCGCCGCGTAGGTGGCGATGGCGCGCGGCAGCGAGAAGTAGAGGTAGGCGAGGAAAAGCCCCAGCAGCCCGTAGGCAAAGGTGATCCGGCCTGCGCCGAAGGCAGAGCCCAGGTCGGCGACCAGGCCCTGGCGGCCGCCCAGCAGGATCACGAAGAAGCCGATGATCACGCCCGGGAAGGACAGCGGCAGCGTCAGCAGCGACAGCAGCACGCGCTTGCCGGGAAAGCTGTGTCGCGCGAGGTAGATGCCGACCGCGCTGCCCAGGAGCAGGGTCGCCAGCGTCACCGCCAGCGACAGCGCGACCGTGTTGGCCATGCTGCCCAGGTAGCGGCCGTCGGTAAGCACGGCGAGGTAGGTCTCCCAGCCCTTGGCGGCCGGCAGCGCCACCAGGCGCGCCACCGGCAGTAGCCAGAAGGCCAGGAAGAAAACCGCCGCCGGTGCCAGGCAGGCCGGCAGCAGCCAGCGCGAGCGGAAGGATCCGGCGGTGTTCATGCGTGCCTCAGCGCACTTCCTTCAGGTAGCGATCGGAGAAGCTGCGCTGGGCTTGTGCCATGCGGCCGTAGTCCACGGTCCTGGCGCGCGCGTACTCGGCGGCAGGCAGGAACTGCGCCTCGATCTCCTTGGGCATTGCGCCGGCACGCACCGGGCGCAGGTAGGCCTTGGCCCAGATCGCCTGGCCCTCGTCGGAGAGCACGAAGTCCAGCACCTTCCTGCCTTCCGCGGCATGCGGCGCCTTGGCGACCAGGCTCATCACGTAGGGCACGGCGATCGTGCCTTCACTGGGGATCACGAACTCGACGTTGGCCTTGTCCTTGTACTTCGCGCGGTAGGCATTGAAGTCGTAGTCCAGCAGGATCGCGATCTCGCCCGAGAGCACGCGCGCATAGGAGGTCTGCTTGGGCACGATGGGCTCGTTCTTCTGCAGCGCCTTGAAGTAGCTCATGGCCGGCTCGAAGTTGTCCAGCGTGCCGCCGCGCGCCTCGTTGACCGCGACCGCGCCCACGTAGCCGACGAAGGCGGAGGATGGGTCGAGGTAGCCGATCAGGCCCTTGTACTCGGGCTTGAGCAGGTCGGCCCAGGACTTGGGCACCGGCTTGCCGCGCAGCGCATCGACGTTGACCATGAAGCCCAGCGTGCCCGAATGGATGGTGAACCACTGGCCGGCCGGGTCCTTGAGTCCGTCGGGGATGTCCTTCCACGCGGCGGGCTTGTAGGCCTCGACCACGCCGTCCTTCTGGGCCTGGATCGCGAAGGTGACGCCGAGGTAGGTCACGTCGGCCACGGGGCTGGCCTTCTCGGCCACCAGCTGGGCCAGCGCCTGGCCCGAGTTCTTGTTGTCGGGCGGGACCGTGACGCCGGTCTTCGCCTTGATGGCGCGCAGCTGCGTGCCCCAGTCGGCCCATTCGGTCGGGCAGTTGTAGCAGATGGCGGTCTGGGCCATGGCGGTGCCGGCAGCCAGGCCGAGGGCCAGCAGGCCGGCGCGGACGATGCGATGAAGAGGCAGGGACACGGGAGCTCCTTGGTGATGGATGGAGAAGCGGGAAGGGTCAGAGGGGCGGCGCGCACGACTCGCCTGCGCGCAGTGCGTGCGGCAGCAGGAGGCTCGCCTCGGGGCCGAGTGCGACATCGCCGGCGAGCGCCTTCACCAGCAGTTCGACGCCGCGGCGGCCGATGTCGCTGTTGGGCTGGACCACGGTGCTGAGCGCCGGCGTCAGGTCTTCGCCGAGTGCGATGCCATCGAAGCCGATGACGCTGAGCTCTCCGGGCACCTGCAGGCCGCTGCGGTGCGCGGCTCGGATGCTGCGGATGGCCAGCAGGTCGTTGGAGCAGACCAGGGCGGTGGGGCGCGGCGTGGCGGCGAGGAAGCGCGTCAGCGCGTCCGCGGCGGTTTCGACGAAGGGCACCTCGACCAGTGCCGGCGGCTCCAGTCCCGCGGCGGCCATGCCCCGGAGAAAGCCGCGCCAGCGCTGCTGCGCCCGGTCGGACGCGGCCAGCGTGCCGCTGATCATCGCGATCCGGCGATGCCCGAGCGCGACCAGGTGCGCCACGGCGCCGGCGGTCGCGGCTTCGTTGTCCACCGAGATGCAGGGGTGGCCGGCATGCCGGTTGTAGGCCAGCACGTAGGGAAGGCCGGCCGCGCGCAGGCGCTGCAGCGCGGTCGAGGTGGCCGGGTTCGACACGACCAGGATCAGGCCGTCCACGTTGCCGGCCATCAGCCGGTGTACCGCGCGCTCTTCCTCGTCGACCTGGTAGCCGGTGGTCACGGGGATGATGGCGTAGCCGCCCGCCACGGCCGCCTGTGCGATGCCCTGCAGGCACTCGGCGAAGACCGGATTCAGCATCGTGGGCAGCACCACGCCCAGCACGCGGCTGCGCTGGGTGCGCAGCGTCCGGGCGCTCGAATTGGGCAGGTAGCCCAGCTCGCGCGCCGCCTGCTCCACCTGGGCGCGGGTGGAAGGCGAGACCTTCTCCGGCAGATTGAAGACGCGCGAGACCGTGGCCACGGAGACCCCGGCTTTTCTCGCGACGGCTTGGATGCTCATGCTGTTTCGCGTTCGATGTAATCGATTACATTGAAGCGCAGCAGTATGACGGCGTCATGACGCCGGTCAGGGAGGGCAAACCCTCCCTGAACTCATCGCAGGGGCCGCTACTTGCCGCGGCGCACGCGCCGCAACTCGTCGAGGATCAGGCAGATCGCCCCGATGGTGATGGCGCTGTCCGCCACGTTGAAGGCCGGGAAGTGGCGGCCTGCCAGGTGGAAGTCGAGGAAGTCGACCACGTAGCCGTGCATCATGCGGTCGACCACGTTGCCGATGGCCCCGCCCAGGATCGCGGCCATGGCGAAGGAGAAGAGCTTCTGCCCGGCATGCGACCGGAGCATCCACACGATGAACAGCGCTGCCGCCACGCCAATGGCGGTGAAGAACCAGCGCTGCCAGCCCGCCGCATCTGCGAGGAAGGAGAAGGCGGCGCCGGTGTTGTGGGCGCGCACGATGTTGAAGAAGCTGGTGATGTAGGTGGCATCGCCCAGCTTGTAATAGCCCAGGATGAGCGTCTTGGTGAACTGGTCGAGGATCAGGATCACCAGGGCCAGCGCGAGCCAGGGCCAGATGCCGGTGCGCGGCGAGGCGAGGGAGCGGGTCGCGGCCATCAGGCGGCACTCCTGGCTTCGCCGGCGCCGAACAGGTTGCTGGTGCAGCGGCTGCACAGGCTCGGGTGCGCCGGGTCGTGGCCGACATCGTCGCGCCAGTGCCAGCAGCGCTCGCACTTGGTGGCGGTGCTGGGCGTGACCTGCACTGCCAGAGCCTCGCTCTGGGCCAACTCGACCACCGAGGTGATGAGGACGAACTTCAAGTCTTCGCCCAGCGAGGCCAGCAGCGCATGGTCCTCGGCCGGCACCGCGAGCTTCACGTTCGCTTGCAGCGAGGAGCCGACCTGGCTGGCCGCGCGCACGTTCTCGATCTCCTTGTTGACCGCATCGCGCACCTCGCGGATGCGCGACCACTTGGCCAGGAGCGCCTCGTCGGGCTGCCCCAGGTCGCAGTAGACCTGGGTGAAGATCGACTCGCCGTTACCGCAGAACTTCCAGGCCTCTTCGGCCGTGAAGCTGAGGAAGGGCGCCATCCAGCGCAGCATCGCCTGCGTGATGTGCCAGAGCGCCGTCTGCGCGCTGCGCCGCGCGCGCGAGCCGGGCGCGGTGGTGTAGAGGCGGTCCTTGAGGATGTCGAGGTAGAAGGCGCCCAGGTCCTCCGAGCAGTAGACCTGCAGCTTGGCCACCACCGGGTGGAACTCGTAGACCTTGTAGTGCGCCAGCACCTCGGCCTGGAACTGCGCGGCGCGGCTCAAGGCGTAGCGGTCGATCTCGAGCAACTCGGCCAGCGGCACCGCGTCCTTGGCGATGTCGAAGTCGCTGGTGTTGGCGAGCAGGAAGCGCAGCGTGTTGCGGATGCGGCGGTAGGCGTCCACCACGCGGGCGAGGATCTTGTCGTCGCCGGCGATGTCGCCCGAGTAGTCGCTGGCCGCCACCCAGAGGCGGATGATCTCGGCGCCCAGCTTCTTGTTGACCTCCTGCGGCTCGATGCCGTTGCCGAGCGATTTGCTCATCTTGCGGCCCTGGCTGTCGACGGTGAAGCCGTGGGTCAAGAGGCCCTTGTAGGGCGCGCGTCCGTACAGCGCGCACGCGATCAGCAGCGAGGAGTGGAACCAGCCGCGGTGCTGGTCGTGGCCTTCGAGGTAGAGGTCGGCCTCGGGGCCGGTCTCGTGGTGCCCGTTCGCGTGCGTGCCGCGCAGCACGTGAGAGAAGGTGGAGCCCGAGTCGAACCAGACCTCGAGGATGTCGGTGCTCTTGGTGTAGTGGGGTGCGTCGTCGGGGCCGAGCATTTCTTCGGTGGTCACGCGGCTCCAGGCCTCGATGCCGCCTTTCTCGACGATGTCTGCGGCCTGGTCGAGGATCTCCATGGTGCGCGGATGCAGCTCGCCCGTGTCCTTGTGCAGGAAGAAGGGGATGGGCACGCCCCAGCTGCGCTGGCGGCTGATGCACCAGTCGGGCCGGTTGGCGATCATGTCGTGCAGGCGCGCCTTGCCGTTCTCGGGGTAGAAGCCGGTCTCGTCGATGGCAGCCAGCGCCAGCTGGCGCAGGGTCGTTGGGGCCTTGTCCTTGGTGAACACGCCTTCGCCCTCGTCCATGCGCACGAACCACTGGGCCGCGGCGCGATAGATCACCGGCGTCTTGTGGCGCCAGCAGTGCGGGTAGCTGTGGGTGATGGTGTCGGTGGTCAGCAGCCGGCCGGCATCGCGCAGTGCCTGGATGATGTGCGGCACCGCCTTCCAGATGTGCTCGCCGCCGAAGAGCGGGAAGTCGGGCGCGTAGGCGCCGTTGCCCTGCACCGGATTGAGGATGTCGTCGTAGGCGACGCCGTGGGCGATGCAGGAGTTGAAGTCGTCCACGCCGTAGGCGGGCGAGGAGTGGACGATGCCGGTGCCGTCGTCGGCGGTGGCGTAGTCGGCCAGGTAGACCGGCGACAGGCGGCGGAAGCCGGCGTCGACGTCGTACAGCGGATGTTCGAACTCGAGGCCGCCCAGCTTCTCGCCCTTGACGGTGGCCAGCACCTTGCCGTCGAGCGCATAGCGGTTCATGCACATCTCGACCAGCGAGGCGGCCAGGATGAGCAGGCCGCGATCGGTGTCGACCAGCGCGTAGTCCAACTCGGGGTTGAGGTTGAGCGCCTGGTTGGCAGGGATGGTCCACGCGGTGGTGGTCCAGATCACGGCGAAGGCGTCCTTCTCCAGCTTCGGCAGGCCGAACGCGGCGGCCAACTTGGCGGGCTCGTGCGCCTTGAAGGCGACATCGACCGTGTGGGACTTCTTGTCCGCATACTCGATCTCGAACTCCGCCAGCGAGGAGCCGCAGTCGAAGCACCAGTACACCGGCTTGAGCCCGCGATAGACGAAGCCGCGCTCGATCACGCGCTTGAAGGCGCGCAGCTCGCCCGCCTCGTTGGCGAAGTCCATGGTCTTGTACGGATGGTCCCATTCGCCCAGCACGCCCAGGCGCTGGAAGTCGGTCATCTGCTGCGCGATCTGCTCGGCGGCGTAGGCGCGGCTCTTGGCCTGCATCTCGTCGCGGCTCAGGTTGCGGCCGTATTTCTTCTCGATCGCGTTCTCGATCGGCAGGCCGTGGCAATCCCAGCCGGGCACGTAGAGCGCGTCGTAGCCCTCGAGCTGGCGCGCCTTGGTGATCATGTCCTTCAGGATCTTGTTGACGGCATGGCCCATGTGGATCTGGCCGTTGGCATAAGGCGGGCCGTCGTGCAGGATGAATTTGGGCGCGCCCCGGCGCGCATCGCGCAGCCGGTGGTAGCGCCCTTGGTCGTTCCATTCCTGGACCCAGCCCGGCTCGCGCTTGGGCAGGTCGCCGCGCATCGGGAACGGGGTGTCGGGCAGGTTGAGGGTGGCGCGATAGTCGGTGGTGGTGGAGGCGGCGTCAGCAGACATGATGAAGTTCGAAACAGAGGGGCTTCGACAGGCTCGGCCCGAACCTGGATGCAGGTGTCGGTGCGAAGGAGAAAAGCCGTCCGCCCTGAGCTTGCAGAAGGGCGGCAGCGCGGTCGGGCCCGGTTAAATTCGATCGCGCGTGGTCTGGCGACGGGTCTCGGCGTGGGCGGAAGCGAAGAACGCACGGGCATCGCGGCCATCCTTCGCGATGCCCGCCGTCAGGGCCTCGAGGCTGGTGTAGCGCAATTCGTCGTGCAGTTTGTGCAGCAGTTCCACGCGGACGATTTTACCGTAGGCCTCCTCTTCGCCGAGGTGGGCGGGCCAATCGAGGCAATGGGTCTCGAGCAGGACCCGGCCGGCATTGACGTCGTTGGCATCGAGCGAGGGGCGCACACCAAGGTTGGCCACGCCGTGCAGCGGTTGATTGTTCAAGCCATGCACCAGCACCGCGAAGATGCCGCTGGCGGCCGGCTTCCAGTGCTTGAAGCGCAGGTTGAGCGTACGGAAGCCGTCGTTGCGTCCCGGTGCCGAGGCGCCCAGCGCGCGGCCGAGCTTGCGGCCATGCACCACGTGGCCGGAGATCGCGTAGGGCCGGCCGAGCAGGGCCTGCACGTCGCTCATCCGGCCCTCGGCCAGGGCCTCGCGCACGGCGGAGCTGGACACGCGAAGGCCATGCACCTCGTAGCTGTTCATGCGCGCCACGTCGAAGCCGTTGGCTTCGCCGGCCGCGTCGAGCATCGCGTAGTCGCCCGCGCGCTTGGCGCCGAAGCGGAAGTCGTCGCCCACCAGCACGTAGCGCACGCCCAGGCCCTCGAGGAGCACGTGCTGGATGAATTCCTCCGGCGTCTGGGAGGCCAGGCGGGTATCGAAGGGAAGCACGATGGTCTGGTCCACGCCGCTGGCGGCCAGTGCGCTGAGCTTGTCGCGCAAGGTGCCGATGCGCGCCGGCGCCAGCTCGGGCCGCTTGCTGAGCTGGGCGAAATAGTCGCGCGGGTGCGGCTCGAAGGTCAGCACGCAGCTGGGCAGGCCGCGCAGGCGCGCCTCGGTATTGAGCAGCCCCAGCATGGCCTGATGGCCGCGGTGCACGCCGTCGAAATTGCCGATGGTCAGGGCGCAGGCCGGAGCCACGCCCGGATGCCTGAACCCCCGGAAAACCTGCATCGTTGGTATCTTTTTGATAGCGCTTCGCGCCCGTCGAATGGGCCCACTGAGGGCTTTTTGTCACAAAGCCGGTATATTGTGACGCAGTGCGTCGCTCGCAAGCTGTTCGATGTGTGCGATGTCCTGGTCTTTCCGTGGTTCTTCCCTGTTGTGAGGAGGCGTGTGTGAAGGTCTTGAAGCTGTCGGCCCAGGGGCTGCCCCAGTCGTGGATCTCGCTGGAACAAGCGGTGATCCACTATGCGGCGGACGAGGTGCGCTGGGAAGTCGGTGCACAGGTCGCGGTGTTCCGCGGCGGGCACAACGCGGTCACGGGCCAGCAGTCGCAGATCGCGATCAACAGCATCATCGGCACGAAGGGCGTGCCGCGCATCAATCCCTTCGCGATGCGCCCCGGCTTGACCAACAGCAAGCTCTTTGCGCGCGACCGCAACATCTGCGCCTACTGCGGCGGCCACTTCCATGAGGAAGACCTCACGCGCGAGCACATCATCCCCTTCGCGCAGAACGGGATCGACAGCTGGATGAACGTGGTCACGGCCTGCAAGCCGTGCAACCACCGCAAGAGCAGCCGCACGCCCGAGCAGGCGAACATGCCCTTGCTCTACGCGCCCTATGTGCCCAGCCTGTGGGAGGACTTCATTCTGCGCAACCGCCGCATCCTGGCGGACCAGATGGAATTCCTGATGGCGCACCTGCCGCACAACTCGCGGCTGCACTGCTAGCGCACGCTCGTCTCAGTAGCTCAGCTCGAGCACGCTGATCTCGCCTTTCTCGGCCGGCCAGGTTCGGCCGGCCAGGCGCTCGCCATTGAACTCCGCCGTCATGCTTTCCGGCGCATCGCTCGCCAGCCGGATCTTCGAGCTCGAGACCCCGGCGCCCTGCGGCGGCACGCCGGGCAGCGCGCTCTGTCCGTTGAAGCGCATGGTGTCGCGCTGGGCGTCGAAATAGCCGCGCGGCCGCGTGAAGATGACCAGGGCCTTGGCATCGCGGTCGGCTTCGGCAAGGCGTTCGGGCCGCAGCTGCACCACGGCGCTGGAGCGCGGGAAAGGGCTGCGGTAGATGTGCGTGGTGGCGTAGCCCGGCGCGCTCAGCACGAACTCATAGGCGGTCGTCGCTTGCCCGGCGAAGGGCCCCCAGCGGCCGTCCGGACCGATGCTCTGCTCCCAGGCCGCTTGGCCGCGGCGGGCGCCGGTCGTGGTATCGACGGCGTAGATGGCGAGCCGCGCACCGGCCAGGGGCAGGTTGTTGACGAAGGCGCCGCTGGCGGGATTGAGAGGATCGAGCCCAAGGCCCGTGACCCGGCCCGACAGCGTGACGGTCGATTCCGCTACCGGCTGCAGCGTACGTGGCGCCTCGCCGGTCAGGAAGCGCCAGGTTGCGTCGAAGGCGGCCGGCGAGAAGGAGGTCTCGCGGTGGTCCACGCGCGGCAGCGCGATGTTGGTCGCCCCCTTGAGGGCCGGCCCGTCGAAGCCGATGTTCGTGGCCGTGCCCTTGGCCCCGATCCACACGCCGTCGGGCTGCGCGTATTTGTCGTTGTTGTCCGACCGGATGGTGAGCCACTTCACACCCGGCGCGACCTCGTCGCCAGCCGTGTTCTTCGGCGCATTGAGCCGCTGGATGAAGGGGCTCAGGCCCGAAAACTCGCTGCCTTCGCGCAGGCCCTTCACGGCCCAGATGCCATGCGCCGGATTGCCGCCCAGCACCACATGGCTCACGACCCGGTCGCCGCCGCCGTTCTGCACGTAGTTGCGGATGGTGTTGCCGCCGCGCGAGTTGCCGATCAGCACCACCTTGGGCGCGCCGGTGGCCTTCAGCACGCGCTCCACCTCGGCCTTGAGGAAGGCCATCGACTCGGCGGTCGAGCTGCGCCCGGGCTGCGCCACGCCGTCGTCGTCGCGCGCGAGCGGAAAGGGCTGGTCGGGCGCGAACAGCCGGTCGCGCGGCCAGCCGTTCGACTCGAAGCGCCACAGCGTGGTCTGCCACAGCGCCGCCGAGTCGCCGTTGCCGTGCATGAACACGATCGGTGGGCGATCGGTCATGGTGGGCACGGAGCTGCAGGCGGCGAGCATGGTCGTGGCGAGGCTCAAGGCGATCAGGTGTCTGCGAGTGTGCATGGAAGCTCCGGCGCAATAAAGAAGCGCCCGCCAGCACAGGTCTGGCGGGCGCGGCGTGCTATCGAAAAAAGATAGCAGCTCTGCGTGTCATGCAAACACGCCGGCGCTGTCCTGCATGCGCGACGATACCTCGCCGAGGTGGTGCAAGGTGTCGCCGAAGACCATCTCCAGCTGGGTCAGCTTTCGGAAGTAGTGGCTGCCGATGTACTCGTCGGTCACGCCGATGCCACCGTGCAACTGCACCGACTGCTGGCCGATGAAGCGCATGGAAACGCCAAGCTGGTACTTGGCGCGAGCCATCGCCTGGCGGCGCTCGGCGGCCGGCGCATTGAGCTTCAGGGACGCGTAATAGCTCATCGAGCGGGCCAGCTCGAGCTGCATCTTCATGTCGGCCACGCGGTGGCGCAGCGCCTGGAAATTGGCGATGGCGGTGCCGAACTGCTTGCGCGTGTTCATGTATTCGACGGTGAGCGCGAGGGTCCTGTCCATCACGCCCACGCCCTCGGCGCAGGTGGCGGCGATACCGATGTCGACCGCATGCTCGAGCGCCGGCAGCCCGTCCTGCGCGACCAGCGTGGCGGCGGCCTTGTCGAACACGACCTCGGCCGCTCGGCTGCCGTCTTGCGTGCCGTAGCCGCGCGCGGCCACGCCGTCCTCGGAGCGCGGGACGAGGAAGAGGGCGATCTTGCCGTCCAGCTGCGCGGGCACGATGAAGGCATCGGCTTCGTCGCCGGCCGGCACCAGGCTCTTGGTGCCGCTCAGGCGGTAGGTGTCGCCGTCCTTCGTTGCCTTGGCCTCGCAGACGTCGAGCCGAAAGCGTGCCTTGCGCTCCTGATGGGCCAGCACCACCAGCGCCTGGCCGCCGGCAATGCGCGGCAGCCAGCTGTCCCGGGTGTCCTCGTCGGCATGCCCCGCGAGCACGGCGCCGGCGATGAAGGATTGCGCCAGGGGCTCCAGCACGATGCCGCGGCCCAGCTCTTCCATCACCACCATGCCTTCGACCGGGCCCATGCCCAGCCCGCCCTCGTCCTCGGGGATGTAGAGGCCACCCAGGCCGAGCTCGGCCAGTTCGTCCCAGGCCTCGCGCGAGAAGCCACCCGCGGCCTCGATGCCGCGGCGGCGCTCGAAGCCACAACCCTTTTCCACCCACTTGGCGACGGCGTCGCGAAGCTGCTGCTGGTCGTCGCTGAAATTGAAGTCCATCGTCTGGTTCCTTGCTGCTGTGTGGCGCTCAACCGAGGACGGTCTGAGCGACGATGTTGCGCTGTACTTCGTTGCTGCCGCCGTAGATGGTGGTCTTGCGCATGTTGAAGTAGGTGGTCGACAGCGGCGCCAGCTCGGGGTGGCCGCCGGGGAAGTCGCCCTGCCAGCCTGCGGCCATGGCCTCGCGGATCAGCGGCAGCGCGAAGGGGCCGGCCGCCAGCATCATGAGCTCGGAGTAACGCTGCTGGATCTCGCTGCCCTTGATCTTGAGCAGGCCCGCGATGTCCAGCGAGTTCTTGCCCGAGGTGGCGGCGGAGAGCACGCGCAGCACCAGCATCTCGAGCGCGACCACATCGACCTCCAGCTTGGCGATCTCGTCGCGGAAGCGTGTGTCCTCCCACACCCCTTCACGCTTGGCGATGCGCTTCAGGCGCTCCAGCTCGCGCTTGGCGCGGTTGACGTCGGCAATGTTGGTGCGCTCGTGGGACAGCAGGTGCTTGGCATAGGTCCAGCCCTTGTTCTCCTCGCCGATCAGGTTCTCGGCAGGCACCTCGACGTTGTCGAAGAACACCTCGTTAACCTCGTGGCCGCCGTCCATCAGCTTGATCGGCCGCACGGTGACGCCGGGCGACTTCATGTCGATCAGCAGGAAGCTGATGCCTGTCTGCGGCTTGCCTTCGTTGCTGGTGCGCACCAGGCAGAAGATCCACTCGCCGTACTGGCCAAGGGTGGTCCAGGTCTTCTGGCCGTTCACGATGTACTTGTCACCCTTGCGCTCGGCGCGGGTCTTGACCGAGGCCAGGTCCGAGCCCGAGCCGGGTTCGCTGTAGCCCTGGCTCCACCACACCTCGCCGCTGGCGATGCCGGGCAGGAAGCGCTTGTGCTGCTCGGCGTTGCCGAAGGCCTGGATCACGGGTGCCACCATCACAGGCCCGAAGGGCACGATGCGCGGCGCGCCGGCCAGCGCGGTTTCTTCCTCGAACAGGTGCTTCTGCACCGCGGTCCAGCCCGGGCCGCCGAACTCCACCGGCCAGCCGTAGCCGAGCCAGCCCTTCTTGCCCAGGATCCTGGCCCAGCGCTGCATATCGTCGCGCGTGAGCTCCAGGGCGTTGTGCACCTTGTGGGAGATGTCTTGGGGGAGGTTGTCCTTGACCCAGGCGCGAATCTCTTCGCGGAACTTCTGTTCCTCGGGCGTGAAGCTCAAATCCATGCGTTGCCTCGCTGTGTTGGTCGGGCGCCACGAAGGCGGCGCGTCGGTCTGTCGAACCAAACGGTTTTAGCACGGTCGTGCTTGTTTGCGCTGTCAGCGCGGCGACAAAAGCAGGGGGTGGAAACGAGCACAGATAATCCCGCCTCCCATGAGAAACATCGTGATCCTGATATCCGGCGGCGGCTCCAACATGGCAGCCATCGTGCGCGCCGCCGAGCGCGAGCAGTGGGCCCGGCGCTTCGACGCGCGGGTGGCCGCGGTGATCAGCAACAAGGCGGATGCGGGCGGACTGGCGCTCGCGCAGGCGCAAGGCATCGCGACCGCGGTGGTCGCGCACCAGGACTACCCGAGCCGCGCGGCCTTCGATGCGGCGCTGGCCGATGCGATCGATGCGCACGCGCCGGCGCTGGTGGTGCTGGCCGGCTTCATGCGCATCCTGACGCCGGGCTTCGTGGCCCGGTACGAGGGCCGCCTGCTCAATATCCATCCCTCGCTGCTGCCGGCCTTTCCAGGGCTGCACACGCACCGCCGCGCCATTGAAGCCGGTTGCAAGGTGGCAGGGCTGACCGTGCATCAGGTGACGGTCGACCTCGACCACGGGCCGATCCTGGCGCAAGCGGTGGTTCCGATCCTCTCGGACGACACGCCCGAAACCCTCGCCGCTCGGGTGTTGGCGCAAGAACATAGGGTTTACCCACAGGCTATTGCCAGTTGGTTGTCAGAAACAAACTGACACAATCTCGCTTTCCCCTGGAGAGCCTCTTCGTGAATCGTCGTTATCTGCCCTTGGCCGCGCTGGCCGCGGCGGCATTGTTATCCGGTTGCGCTGCCCCTGCGACCGCGCCAGCACCGGCCCCGGCGCCCGCTCCCGTCGCAGTCGCGCCGGCACCCGAGCCGCCGCCGCAATGTCGCGCCGACGACGCCAGGTTCGCGATCGGCCAGCCGGCCGCACCGCAACTCGAGGCTGCGGCCCGCGTCCGCGCCAGGGCTCAGAGCGTGCGCACGCTGAAGCCCAACCAGGCGGTCACGATGGAATTCAACGGCGGCCGGCTCAACCTCGTCGTCGATGCCCGCAACCGCGTGACGGCCGTGCGCTGCGGCTGAAGAATGTCCGCGTTGCGCCGCCCCTCTGCCTCTATCCGATCCGTGCGAAGCGCGGCTGGGGCCGGCCGTCAATTTCAACCATCTCGCCGAACATGGCTGCGGGGCGCACCCACAGGCCCTGCGCGCCGTAGAGCGCGCGATAGAGCGTCATCGGCTCCAGGGTCTCGCTGTGGCGAACGGTGCCCAGCACTTCGTATTCGCCGCCCTTGTAGTGGCGGTAGCGGCCCGGCGGGGTCTCGATCAGGGGCGGCAGGTCGTCGTCGGTCGGGGTGGTCATGGGCTTCAAGCTTCTGAGGAGTCGGGATGGATCGCGCCGATTTTGTTCACCTCGTGCGCTTGAGCGAGCATGCCAGCGCGGACGACAGCCAGGGCTATCGCCGCGGGGTCGCGGTGTTCGCCGCGCTGGGCTACCTGTGGGTGATCGCCTGCATGGCGCTCGCGGTCGGCATCATCGCCTGGGTGCTGCTCTCGCTGGGGCAGGGGCGCTTCAACTTCACGCGGGGCTGGCTGCTGCTGTTCGCGCTCGGCCTGCTGTGGGCCACGCTGCGGGCGCTCTGGGTTCGGCTGGACGAGCCGCAGGGCGTTCGGCTGGCGCCCGAAGATGCGCCCCAGCTCTTCGAAGGACTGGAGCGCATCCGCCGGAAGATCGACGGACCGCCGGTTCACCATGTCTACCTCGACGGCGAGTTCAACGCCAGCATCCGCCAGCTGCCGCGCTTCGGCCTCTTCGGCGGCGCGGTCAACTACCTGAGCGTGGGGTTGCCGCTGCTCATGGCGCTGGACCGGCGCCGGCTGCTGTCGGTGCTGGCCCATGAGTACGGCCACCTGCGCGGGAACCACGGCAAGCTGAGCGCCTGGATCTACCGCACGCGCCTGTCCTGGCTCAAGCTCGACGCGAACCTGCAGAACGACAGCGGCGTCATGGCGCTGGCCTCGCAAGCCTTCTTCCGCTGGTACTTCCCACGCTTCGCCGCCAAGACCTTCGCGCTGGCGCGCCAGGACGAGTACGAGGCCGACCGTATCTCGGCCCGCCTGCTCGGGCCGGGCGTGGCGGCGGCCGCGCTGGCCGAGATCGCCGTCAAGAGCGGCTGGTACGCGAACGAATTCTGGCCCGCGCACTGGGCGCGCGCGGCGACGGAGGCGCTGCCGGCCGGCCCCTTCGCGGCGATGGAGGTGCAGTTGATCGCGCCCGTCGCGCCTGAGCTGGCGCGCGAGGCCTTGCGCGGCGCGCTGCGGCGCGTGAGCGATGTCGACGATACCCACCCGGTGCTGCGGGACCGGCTCGAGGCGCTCGACGAGAAGGCGGTGCTGCCGGCCTGGTCGGCCAAGTCAGCACTCGGCCTGCTGGCCGACAGGGCGCGCTGGATCGGTCATTTCGATGCGGAATGGCGCCGCACTCACGCCAGCGACTGGAAGCAGCACCATGCCTATCTCCAGCGGGTGCGGCAACGGGCCGCGGCCCTGGCCGCCGGCGCAGCGCGCAACAGCGCGGACGAAATGGTCGAATGGGCTGATTGCGAGCGCCGCCTGGATGCAAGGGCCGATGTGCGCGGGCACTACGAGCGCGCCTTGCAGGTCACGCCCGACCACGCTGGCGCACTGCGGGGTCTGGCGCAGACGCTGCCGGCGAAGGACCGCCCAGCCCGCCTCGCGGTGCTGGACCGGCTGCACGAGTCCAGCACCGCCACCCGCTGGTGGGCGGCCCGGAATGCGGTCGCGCTGCTCGAGGACACCGATGCCGGGCCGCACGACGAGGCCGCCCTCAAGCGCTGGCGCGAGCGGATGAAGACCGCGGAAGAGGCCGAGCAGCGCGCCTGGGAGGAGATCACGAGCACGCCCTTCTTCAGCCAGATTGCCCACCACGACCTGAACGACTTCGAGCTGGGCGAGCTGCGGGCGGACCTGGTGCGCTGCAAGGCCGTCGCGCGGGCCTGGCTGGTGCGCAAGAACCTGCGCGAATTTCCGTGGCGCCGCGCGTACGTGGTGTTCCTCGAGCTGCCGGGGCTGTCCGACGAGGAGCGCTGGAACCTGTGCCGCGAGCTGGAGCAGACGCTGAGCCTGCCGGGCGCTGCCCTGGTGCTGTGGGCCGGGCATTCGCCGACGCTGGCGGAGATCGAGCAGCAGGCCTTCGCGCCGATCTGGGCTCGCACGGACGGCTGAGACAATCGGGGCATGCACCCCCGAGCCCTCCTCGAGTCCTGCGCCGAACTGGTCGGCCTGGCCCTCAAATTCGATCATCCGGCCGACCAGGTCGTCTCCCGTTACTTCCGCGAGCACCGCGAACTGGGGCCGCGCGAGCGCGCCACGCTGGCTGAGACGGTCTACACCGTGCTGCGCAAGAAGCTGCGGTTCGACCATATGTCGCCATCCGGCAGCGGGCCGAAGGAGCGGCGCATGGCCATCCTCGGCTTCCACGGTCCCCGCGATTTCCTCAAGAGCGCGCTCAGCGACGTGGAGAAGCGCTGGCTCGACCAGTGCGATGCGGTCAAGCCCGAAGACCTGCTGGAACGGCATCGCCACAACCTTCCTGAATGGCTGGTGGCGCCGTTGAAGGCGCAACTGGGCGCGGGTTTCTGGCCGCTGGTGCAAAGCCTGCAGGAGCCCGCGCCGCTCGATCTGCGGGTCAACGCCCTGACCGACAAGCGCCCGGACGTGCAGAAGGAGCTGGGCCTGGCCGGCATCCCGGCCGCCGCCACGCCTTTCTCTCCCTGGGGCCTGCGCGTCCAGGGCAAGCCGGCGCTCGCCAAGCTCGACGCCTTCGCCCGCGGCGCGGTCGAGGTGCAGGACGAAGGCTCGCAGCTGCTGGCCCTGCTGCTCGACGCCAAGCGCGGCGAGATGGTGGTCGATTTCTGCGCCGGCGCGGGCGGCAAGACGCTCGCGATCGGCGCCACCATGCGCAACACAGGGCGGCTCTACGCCTTCGACACCTCGGCGCACCGGCTCGATGCCCTCAAGCCGCGGTTGGCGCGCAGCAAGCTGTCGAACGTGCATCCGGCGGCCATCGCACACGAGCGCGACGAGCGCATCAAGCGCCTGGCGGGCAAGATCGACCGCGTGCTGGTGGACGCGCCGTGTTCGGGCCTGGGCACGCTGCGCCGCAATCCGGACCTGAAGTGGCGGCAGTCGCCCAAGGCCATCGAGGAGCTGACCGCCAAGCAGGCTGCGATCCTGCAGAGCGCCGCGCGCCTGGTGAAGCCGGGAGGGCGCTTGGTCTATGCCACCTGCAGCGTGCTGCCGGAGGAGAACGAGGCCATTGCCGAGGCCTTTGGCGCGGTCCATCCGGAATTCGAGGTCCTGGATGTCGCGCCGCTGCTGGGTGCCCTGAAGGTGGCCGGTCCCGAAAGCCTCTGCGCGGGCGGCGACGCCGGCGCGCGGTATCTGCGGCTTTGGCCGCACCGTCATTCCACCGACGGCTTCTTTGCCGCGGTTTGGCAGAAGAAATAGGGCGAAACCCTTAAAAAAGGGCGATTACTTGTTACAGATCAAGGATTTAGCCCCATTTCGAGGAGCCGCCCTTTAAAATCGATGGTTACCTGAAGGCTGCACCTTCGTGCGGCCATGGAGTACCGAATTCAATGTTGCTTCCTGACTCTGCCATCCTGAGCGCGGCCATCGACTGGCTCGGGAACGGCCTATGGGATCTCACGTGGTGGCAGGTCGTGCTGTACACGCTGGTCACCACGCACATCACGATCGCTGCGGTCACGATCTTCCTGCACCGCACCCAGACGCATCGGGCCATGGATCTGGGCCCGATCCCGTCTCACTTCTTCCGCTTCTGGCTCTGGATCGGCACCGGCATGGTGACCAAGGAGTGGGTGGCGATCCATCGCAAGCACCACGCCAAGTGCGAGACCGAGGAAGACCCGCACAGCCCGCAGGTCAAGGGCATCGACGAGGTGCTCTGGCGCGGCGCCGAGCTCTATCGCGCCGAGTCCAAGAACAAGGAGACGATGGAGCGCTACGGCCACGGCACGCCGGACGACTGGCTCGAGCGCAACCTCTATTCGCGCTACAGCTGGCAGGGTGTGGGTCTGATGCTGGTGCTCAACCT
Organism: Variovorax sp. Soil_C_12; assembly: GCF_057657375.1. NCBI lineage: Bacteria > Pseudomonadati > Pseudomonadota > Betaproteobacteria > Burkholderiales > Comamonadaceae > Variovorax > Variovorax sp. Soil_C_12. Next base: position 31,202 of record NZ_JBDGIO010000022.1, read on the forward strand.
GGCGCTCTTCGGCACGCTCGGCATGGCGGTCTGGGCGGTCCAGATGCTCTGGATCCCAATCACTGCGGCCGGCGTCATCAACGGCATCGGCCACTACTGGGGCTATCGCAACTTCGAGGCGCCCGACGCCAGCCGCAACATCATGCCCTGGGGCTTGATCATCGGCGGCGAGGAACTGCACAACAACCACCATACCTACCCCACCTCGGCCAAGTTCTCGGTCAAGAAGTACGAGTTCGACATCGGCTGGATTTACATCAGCCTGATGCAGAAGATCGGCTGGGCGAAGGTCAAGAAGGTTCCGCCGAAGATGCTGCTGGGCGACATCCAGCCGGTGGCCGACGAGAAGACGCTGGAAGCCGTCATTGCCAACCGCTACGAAGTGATGGCCGGCTACGCCCGCGAGATGCGCCGCGCTACCAAGCTGGAACTGGAGCAGCTTAAGGCCAAGGGGGCCGACCTGTCGGCGCTGAAGGCCGCCAAGCGCTGGCTGCATCGCGACGATGACAAGGTGCCGGCCACCATGCGTTCGAACCTGGTGCAGGCCCGTGCGGCGCACCCCGTGCTCGACAAGATGGTGACGATGCGCGAGGAGCTGCGCCAGCTGTGGCTCAACACCTCGCAGTCCCGCGAGCAGCTGGCCGCCGATCTGGCCGCCTGGTGCCATCGCGCGGAGGCCAGCGGGATCGCGGGGCTGCGCGACTTCTCCACGCGCCTGCGCGCTGCGCGCGCCTGACGGATTCATCGGGGCCCCTTGGGCTCCCAGTAAAAAAGCCGGCCTTCGAGCCGGCTTTTTATTTACCCGTGTTGGACGAATAAAGGGCAATAAAAAACCCGCTGGATCACAGCGGGTTCCCATCCAGAAATCGGCCGAATTACTTCAGCTTGATTTCCTTGTATTCGACGTGCTTGCGTGCCTTGGGGTCGAACTTCATGATCGACATCTTTTCAGGCATCGTCTTCTTGTTCTTGCTGGTGGTGTAGAAATGGCCGGTACCCGCGGTGGATTCCAGCTTGATCTTCTCGCGTCCGCCTTTGCTCGTTGCCATGATTCAGCTCCTTAGGCTTGGCCGCGCGCACGCAGGTCTGCGAGCACGGCGTCGATGCCCTTCTTGTCGATCAGGCGCAGCGCGGCGCCCGAAACGCGCAGGCGCACCCAGCGGTTTTCGCTCTCGACAAAGAAACGGCGGTATTGCAGGTTCGGCAGGAACCGGCGCTTGGTTTTGTTGTTGGCGTGGGAAACGTTGTTTCCGACCATCGGGCCCTTGCCCGTGACTTCGCATACGCGTGCCATGTGGAACTCTTTTCTTGAACAGCTGGCACCCGGCGCAAGATTGCGGGGGTGGGTTGCAGCTTGACCTCGCCAGAAACGGGTGGCGGTACCCCGGCTTGCCGACCAGGCTCGCCCCTAAAAAGAGGGCGCCAAATTCGGCAAAGCCTTGGATTATAGCCCCAACAGCCGCGCCCAGCTCAAAGCGTGCCGTCCTGTTCCAGGAAGCGCTGAGCATCCAGCGCCGCCATGCAGCCGGTGCCGGCGCTGGTGATGGCCTGGCGGTACACGTGGTCCTGCACGTCGCCGGCCGCGAAGACACCCGGAATGCTGGTCATGGTCGCAAAGCCCTGAAGGCCCGAACGGGTGAGGATGTAGCCGTCCTTCATCTCCAACTGGCCCTGGAAGATGTCGGTGTTCGGATGGTGGCCAATCGCGATGAAGCAGCCCTTGAGGTCCACCTGCTCGGTCGCCCCGGTCTGGGCGTTCTTCAGGCGGACGCCGGTCACGCCCGAATCGTCACCCAGCACCTGGTCCAGCGTGCTGTGCAGCTTGAGCTCGATCTTGCCTTCCTTGACCTTCTCGTGGAGCTTGTCGATCAGGATCGGCTCGGCGCGGAACTTGTCGCGGCGATGCACCAGCGTGACCTTGCTCGCGATGTTCGAGAGGTAAAGCGCCTCCTCGACCGCGGTGTTGCCGCCGCCGATCACGCAGACTTCCTGCTCACGGTAGAAGAAGCCGTCGCAGGTTGCGCAGCCGGAGACGCCGCGCCCCATGAAGTGCTGCTCGGACTCCAGCCCCAGGTACTTGGCCGAGGCGCCGGTGGCGATCACCAGCGAGTCGCAGGTGTAGGTACCGCTGTCGCCGGTCAGGGTAAACGGGCGCTTGCTCAGGTCCACCTTGTTGATGTGATCGAACACGATCTCGGTTTTGAAGCGCTCTGCGTGCTCCAGGAAGCGCTGCATCAGATCGGGCCCCTGGACGCCATGCACGTCGGCCGGCCAGTTGTCGACGTCGGTGGTCGTCATCAGCTGGCCGCCCTGGGCAATGCCGGTGATGAGCATGGGCTGCAAATTGGCGCGCGCCGCATAGACGGCAGCGGTATATCCGGCAGGGCCGGAGCCCAGAATGAGTACCTTGGCGTGGCGTGGAGAGGACGACATGAGTAGAAAACCTAGGTTTGACGCTGCATCAGCGTGTACATTTTCAAGGGTAGATATGGAGTATCACCGTTCGGTTCAAGACCGGGCGTGGGGTGTTTTCAATGCGTGCGATTGTATTAATGCATGGGCTTTTCAATCGCGCGGTAGATCCGGGGATTGATGAATGTCGATGCTGTCCAATCTTGAATTGCTCCGCCGCGTGCCGCTGTTCGCCGCGCTCACGCCGGCCCAGTCGGCGAGCATCGCCGATGCGATCGTCAAGAAGCGTTTCAAGCGCGCCGAGGTGGTGGTCGAGCAGGGCAAGAAGTCGGATGCGCTCTACATCATCCTGACCGGCCGCGCCCGCGTGATGAGCACCGACAGCCGCGGTCGCGAGGTCATCCTGGCGACGCTGCATCCCGGCGACTACATCGGCGAGATGAGCATGATCGACGACGAGCCGCACTCGGCCACGGTACGCACCGAGGTCCAGACCGACGTTTTGATGCTTGGGCGCGAGGCCTTCGCACGCTGCCTGCCCGAGAACTCCTCGATGTCCTACAACATCATGCGCGGCCTGGTCTCGCGGCTGCGCCACGCCGACCGCAAGATCGAATCGCTGGCGCTGATGGACGTCTATGGCCGCGTGGCGCGCTCGCTGCTCGAGTTCGCGGTGGACGACGGCGCGGGCAACCTCAAGGTGCGCGACAAGATCTCGCGGCAGGACCTGGCCAAGATGGTCGGCGCCTCGCGCGAGATGGTCAGCCGCGTCATGAAGGATCTCGAGGAGCGCGGCTTCGTCCAGACGCAGCCCGATGGCTCCATGATCGTCAAGGAACGGCTCTCATCGCTCGCCTGACCTTCCGGCCGGCGGCCTCCCCCGCCGGCCTTCGCATCGCCGGCCCCGATGACAACGCGGCCGCGATGGTGTTCGTTGTAGTTTCCGTGCGTTGCTCGCCCGTTCACGCGGGCCGGCGGCCGTGCTTTTCATGACTTATTCGCTCAATACCCTTCAATCCTCCGCGTCGGGCGAGGCGCAGCCCGTTCGGGCGCGCGCGATGCGCTTCGCGCACGAGATCACGCTGATCGCCGGTTTCGTCGCGCTGCTGTTCTGGCTGCTCGCCATGCTGAGCTTCACGCCCTCGGACGCCGCCTGGTCCACCTCGGGCACCGGTGGCGAGATCAAGAACTGGGGCGGCCGCATCGGCGCCTGGCTGGCCGACGCCAGCTATTTTCTCGCCGGCTATTCCGTCTGGTGGTGCCTCGCAGCCGGCCTGCGCGTGTGGCTGTCCTCGCTGGCCGGCTGGATGCGCGGCGGCGAAGCGGCCGCGGCCGAGCAGCCGCCGCGCGGCCGCTTCAACCGCAGCCGCCTGGCCTTCTGGTTCGGCCTGGTGCTGCTGTTGTGCGCGAGCGTGATGCTCGAGTGGTCGCGCCTCTACCGGCTCGAAGCGCACCTGCCGGGCCATGGCGGCGGCGTGCTCGGCTACTTGGTGGGGCCCGCGAGCGTCAAGTGGATGGGCTTCACCGGCTCGGCGCTCATCGCCATCGCCGCTGGCGTGATCGGCTCGGCCCTCGTGTTCCGCTTCTCCTGGAGCCAGATCGCCGAGCGCATCGGTGCGCGCCTCTATTCGCTGTTCGAGTCGCGCCGCGAAAAGCGCGAGATCGCCGAGGACATCGCGATGGGCAAGAAGGCCATGCGCGAGCGTGAGGAACTGGCATCGGTGGAGCAGGGCGGCGAGCCCGATTCGCCCGAAGAGGAATTGCGCATCGTGCCGCGCCCCAAACGCCGGCCGCCTGCCCCGCCGGTGCAGATCGAGCCCGCCTTGACCGAGGTGCCCAAGAGCGATCGCGTCGCCAAGGAGCGCCAGAAGCCGCTGTTCCGCGAGCTGCCCGACAGCAAGCTGCCGCAAGTGGATCTGCTCGATGCCGCGCAAGGACGCCAGGAAACGGTGTCGGCCGACACGCTGGAGATGACCTCACGCCTGATCGAGAAGAAGCTCAAGGACTTCGGCGTGGAGGTCCGCGTGGTGCTGGCCTCGCCCGGCCCGGTGATCACGCGCTACGAGATCGAGCCGGCCACCGGCGTCAAGGGCTCGCAGATCGTCAACCTCGCCAAGGACCTCGCGCGCTCGCTGTCGCTGGTCTCCATCCGCGTGGTCGAGACCATCCCCGGCAAGAACTACATGGCGCTCGAGCTGCCGAACGCCAAGCGTCAGTCGATCAAGCTCAGCGAGATCCTGGGTTCGCAGGTCTACAACGAGGGCAAGTCCATGCTCACGATGGGCCTGGGCAAGGACATCATCGGCAACCCGGTGGTCGCCGACCTTGCGAAGATGCCGCACGTGCTGGTGGCCGGTACCACCGGCTCAGGCAAGTCGGTGGGTATCAACGCGATGATCCTGAGCCTGCTGTACAAGGCCGAGGCCCGCGACGTGCGGCTGCTCATGATCGACCCGAAGATGCTCGAGATGTCGGTCTACGAGGGCATCCCGCACCTGCTTGCGCCGGTGGTCACCGACATGCGCCAGGCCGCCCACGGCCTGAACTGGTGCGTCGCCGAGATGGAGCGCCGCTACAAGCTGATGAGCAAGCTGGGCGTGCGCAACCTCGCGGGCTACAACACCAAGATCGACGAGGCCAAGGCGCGCGAAGAGTTCATCTACAACCCCTTCAGCCTGACGCCGGACGACCCCGAACCGCTCAAGCGCGAGCCGCACATCGTGGTGGTCATCGACGAGCTGGCCGATCTGATGATGGTGGTGGGCAAGAAGATCGAGGAGCTGATCGCCCGGCTGGCGCAGAAGGCGCGCGCCGCCGGCATCCACCTGATCCTCGCCACGCAGCGGCCCAGCGTGGACGTGATCACCGGCCTGATCAAGGCCAACATTCCCACCCGCATCGCCTTCCAGGTGTCGAGCAAGATCGACTCGCGCACCATCCTCGACCAGATGGGCGCCGAGGCGCTGCTGGGCATGGGCGACATGCTCTACATGGCGAGCGGCACCGGCCTGCCGGTGCGCGTGCACGGCGCTTTCGTGAGCGACGAGGAGGTGCACCGTGTCGTCGCCTACCTCAAGTCACAAGGGGAACCGGACTACATCGAAGGGGTGCTCGAAGGTGGAACCGTCGACGGTGAAGGCGATCTACTGGGTGAAGGTGGCGGCGAAGGCGGCGAGAAGGACCCGATGTACGACCAGGCGGTCGAAGTCGTGCTCAAGAACCGCAAGGCCAGCATTTCGCTGGTGCAGCGCCACCTGAAGATCGGCTACAACCGCGCCGCGCGGCTGGTCGAGGACATGGAACAGGCGGGGCTGGTCAGCGCGATGAGCGGCAGCGGCCAGCGCGAGATCCTGGTGCCTGCGCGCGCCGAATGACGGAACACAAGGGATGATGCTGTTGAAGAAACTGTTTGTTGCCCTCGGCCTCGCCGCCCTCGCGAGCGGCGCCTGGGCCGGCGGCCTGGAAAGCCTCGAGGCCTTCGTGAAGAACACGAAGTCGGGCCGCGCGGAGTTCACCCAGACCGTGACTGCACCCGCCAAGGAGGGGCAGCCCTCGCGCGCCAAGGTGTCGAGCGGCACCTTCGAATTCCAGCGCCCGGGCAAGTTCAAGTTCGACTACAAGAAGCCCTTCGCGCAGAGCATCGTGGCCGACGGCGAGACGCTCTGGCTCTACGACGCCGACCTGAACCAGGTCACCCAGCGCAAGCAAGCGCAGGCCCTGGGTTCGACGCCCGCCGCGCTGATCGCCTCTGCGGCCGACCTGCGCGCGCTGCAAGCCGATTTCACGCTCGAGGGAGCGCCCGAACGCGACGGCCTGCAATGGGTCAAGGCCAGTCCGAAGAGCAAGGACGGGCAACTGCAGAACGTGCAGATCGGCTTCCAGGGCGAGGCCCTCGCCTCGCTGGAGATTCTCGACAGCTTCGGCCAGCGCTCGGTGCTGAAGTTCAGCAAGGTCGAGGTCAACCCGGGCCTGCCCGCGAGCACCTTCCAGTTCAAGGCGCCGGCCGGCGCGGACGTGATCCGCCAATAGCGCGGCGGCGCGGCCGCCGTCCCTCGATGGCCCCGGCCCTCCCGCCGGGGGCGCGCGCGACGCATGCGCGACACTACGCCTTCCATGGCCCCTACCTCCCATCAACCCCTGGCCGAGCGCCTGCGCCCCAAGACTCTGGGCGAGGTCATCGGCCAGCAGCACTTGCTTGGCCCGGGCATGCCGCTGCGCATCGCGTTCGAGTCTGGCCAGCCGCATTCCTGCATCCTCTGGGGTCCGCCCGGCACCGGCAAGACCACCATCGCGCGGCTGATGGCCGATGCCTTCGATGCCCAGTTCCTCAGCATCAGCGCGGTGCTCGGCGGCGTGAAGGACATCCGCGAAGCGGTCGAGCGCGCGACCGCCGCGCGCGACGGGTTGGAGCAGCGCCGCACCATCGTTTTCGTCGACGAAGTGCACCGCTTCAACAAGAGCCAGCAGGACGCCTTCCTGCCGCATGTGGAGTCGGGCCTGTTCACCTTCATTGGCGCCACCACGGAGAACCCCTCCTTCGAGGTGAACTCGGCGCTGCTGTCGCGCGCCGCCGTGTACGTGCTGAAGTCGCTGACCGAGGACGACCTGCGCCAGATCGTCACGCGAGCCCAGGACATCCAGGCCGTGCCCGCCGTCGAGGCGAAGGCGGTGGAGCGCCTTGTGGCCTACGCCGACGGCGACGCGCGCCGGCTGCTCAACACGCTCGAGACCCTTTCCGTCGCGGCCACCGCCGAGCAGCGCGGCGACATCGGCGACGACTGGCTCCTGCGCGTGCTCGGTGAGCGCATGCGCCGCTACGATAAAGGCGGCGAGCAGTTCTACGACACCATCTCCGCGCTCCACAAGTCGGTGCGCGGCAGCGATCCCGATGCCGCGCTCTACTGGTTCGTGCGCATGCTCGATGGCGGCGCCGACCCGCGCTACATGGCGCGCCGCCTGGTGCGCATGGCCAGCGAGGACATCGGCCTGGCCGACCCGCGCGCGCTGCGCCTGGCCCTCGATGCGGCCGAGGTCTACGAGCGCCTGGGCTCGCCCGAGGGCGAACTGGCGCTGGCCGAATGCGTGGTCTACCTCGCGATCGCGCCCAAGTCGAACGCGGTCTACCAGGCCTACAACGAGGTCCGCGCCTTCGTCCAGCAGGACAGTACGCGCCCGGTGCCCCTGCACCTGCGCAACGCGCCGACGCGGCTCATGAAGCAGCTCGACTACGGCAAGGGCTACCGCTACGCGCATGACGAGGAGGGCGGCTTCGCTGCCGGCGAGCGCTACCTGCCCGACGGCGTCGAGCCGCAGCAGCCCTTTTATCGGCCGGTGGAGCGTGGCCTGGAAATCCGCATCGCGGAGAAGCTGCGGGAGCTGCGCAAGCGCAACGAAGACGCGGATCGCTGATACGCGGTGTATCGCCGCTGATACGGCCTCGCCCCGAAACCTCCGCACCAGCGGGAAAACCCCGGTCGCCGCGCACCGAAATGGCGATCCGGCGTGACTACAATCCCGGCCACAAACCCGCCGTCGATACATGCTGGCGGGTTTTTTGCTAAGCGAAGCCAGGGCGCCGAACCGGTGCGTCTGGTACGTCGGGCGCCAACCAAGGGCGTCTAATACAAAAAGGGATCCTCTTTATGGACATCTTGCTGCAACAGATCATCAACGGTCTGGTCCTCGGCAGCATGTACGCCTTGATAGCCTTGGGCTACACCATGGTGTACGGCATCATCAACCTCATCAATTTCGCGCACGGCGAGGTCCTCATGGTCGGGGCACTGACCAGTTGGACCATCATCGGCTGGATGCAGACCGCGATGCCCGGCACTCCCGGGTGGATCATCCTCATCATCGCGCTCATCATTGCCTGCGTGGTCGCCGCCACGCTCAATTTCACGATCGAAAAAGTGGCCTACCGGCCGCTGCGCAACAGCCCCAAGCTGGCGCCGCTGATCACCGCGATCGGCATGTCGATCCTGCTGCAGACGATCGCGATGATCATCTGGAAGCCCACGAACAAGGCCTATCCCAACCTGCTGTCCACCACGCCCATCCAGGTGGGCGGCGCGGTGATTTCGCCGACCCAGGTCATGATCCTCAGCGTCACCGCCTTCTGCCTGGTGGTGCTGATGTGGCTGGTCAACTACACCAAGCTCGGCCGCGCGATGCGCGCCACTGCCGAGAACCCGCGGGTCGCGGCGCTGATGGGCATCCGCCCCGACATGGTGATCTCGGCCACCTTCATCATCGGCGCCGTGCTGGCGGCGGTCGCTGGCGTGATGTACGCCTCCAACTACGGCATCGCGCAGCATGCGATGGGCTTCATCCCCGGCCTCAAGGCCTTCACCGCGGCGGTGTTCGGCGGTATCGGCAACCTCGCGGGCGCGGTGGTCGGCGGCATCCTGCTGGGGCTGATCGAGGCCATCGGCTCGGGCTACATCGGGGCGCTCACCGGCGACATCCTCGGCAGCCACTACAGCGATATCTTCGCGTTCATCGTGCTGATCATCATGCTCACGCTGCGGCCCTCGGGCCTGCTCGGCGAGCGGGTGGCAGACCGGGCCTGAGGGAGGACGCGCCATGAAAGACACGAAAAAAATCGTCTACATCGCGATCGCGGCCATCGGCCTGCTGGTGCTGCCGCTGCTGCTGCAGAGCCAGGGCAACGCCTGGGTGCGCATCGCCGACATCGCACTGCTCTACGTGCTGCTGGCACTGGGCCTGAACATCGTGGTCGGCTATGCCGGCCTGCTGGACCTGGGCTACGTCGCCTTCTTCGCCATCGGCGCCTACATGTTCGCGCTGCTGGGGTCGCCGCACCTGACCGACACTTTCCCGGCGATGAAGGCCATGTTCCCCAACGGGATGCACAGCTCGCTGCTGCTCATCATCCCCGCCGCCTTCGGCCTGGCTGCCCTGTTCGGCGTGCTGCTCGGCGCGCCCACGCTGAAGCTGCGCGGCGACTACCTCGCGATCGTGACCCTCGGCTTCGGCGAGATCATCCGTGTGTTCCTCAACAACCTGGACCACCCCTTCAACCTCACGAACGGGCCCAAGGGCATCACCGCCATCGACCCGGTGCATTTCTGGGGCCTCAACCTCGGCAAGGCGCTCAAGCTCGGCGACTACACGATCTCCTCGGTCTCGCTGTACTACTACCTGTTCCTCGCGCTGGTGCTCATCACCATCGTGATCTCGCATCGGCTGCAGCTCTCGCGCATCGGCCGCGCCTGGATGGCGATCCGCGAGGACGAGATCGCTGCCAAGGCCATGGGCATCAACACCCGCAACATGAAGCTGCTGGCCTTCGGCATGGGTGCGAGCTTCGGCGGCGTCTCGGGCGCCATGTTCGCGGCCTTCCAGGGCTTCGTCTCGCCCGAGTCTTTCAGCCTGATGGAGTCGGTGATGATTGTCGCCATGGTGGTGCTGGGGGGCATCGGCCACCTGCCGGGCGTGATCCTGGGCGCGGTGCTGCTGGCGGCGCTGCCCGAGGTGCTGCGCTACGTGGCCGGGCCGCTGCAGGCCATGACCGACGGCCGGCTGGACGCCTCCATCCTGCGCCAGCTCTTCATCGCGCTGGCCATGATCATCGTCATGCTGGTGCGCCCGCGCGGCCTCTGGCCCTCGCCGGAGCATGGCAAGTCGCTGCTGCGCAAGGGTGCGCCGCCTTCGCCGGTGCCGGGTTCGACCCAGGCCCACGCGCCCGGCGTGCCGACGCCGGCCGACGAGATGCCGGGCGAGGCTTCCCGTCCCATGTCCATCAATCCGTGAACGAGGGGAGTACCAGCATGACTGAAACCGTCCTCGACGTTCGCGGCATTTCCAAGCGCTTCGGCGGCCTGCAGGCGCTGTCCGACGTGGGCATCAAGATCACCCGCGGCCAGGTCTACGGCCTGATTGGCCCCAACGGCGCCGGCAAGACCACTTTCTTCAACGTCATCACGGGCCTCTACACGCCCGACAGCGGCAGCTTCGAGTTGGGCGGCAAGCCCTACCAGCCCACCGCGGTGCACGAAGTGGCCAAGGCGGGCATCGCGCGCACCTTCCAGAACATCCGGCTGTTCGCGGAAATGACCGCGCTGGAGAACGTGATGGTGGGCCGCCACGTTCGTACGCACTCGGGCGTGCTGGGCGCCATGTTCCGCACCAGCGGCTTCAAGGCCGAGGAGGAGGCGATCGCCAAGCGCGCCCAGGAACTGCTCGACTACGTGGGCATCGGCAAGTACGCCGACTACAAGGCACGCACCCTGAGCTACGGCGACCAGCGCCGGCTGGAGATCGCCCGCGCGCTCGCCACAGACCCCCAACTGATCGCGCTCGATGAGCCCGCGGCCGGCATGAACGCCACCGAGAAGGTGCTGCTGCGCGAGCTGATCGACCGCATTCGCAAGGACGACCGCACCATCCTGCTGATCGAGCACGACGTGAAGCTGGTGATGGGCCTGTGCGACCGCGTGACGGTGCTCGACTACGGCAAGCAGATCGCCGAAGGCACGCCGGCGGACGTTCAGAAAAACGAGAAGGTGATCGAGGCCTACCTCGGCACGGGAGGACATTGAAATGGCACAAACTCTCTTGAAAGTGAGCGGCCTGAAGGTCGCCTACGGCGGCATCCAGGCGGTGAAGGGCATCGACTTCGAGGTGCGCGAGGGCGAGCTGGTCTCGCTGATCGGCTCCAACGGCGCCGGCAAAACCACCACCATGAAGGCCATCACCGGCACCTTGCCCGTTGCCGCCGGGAGCATCGAGTTCCTCGGCAAGAGCATCAAGGGCCGTGGCGCCTGGGACCTGGTGGGCGAGGGCCTGGTGATGGTGCCCGAGGGGCGCGGCGTGTTCACGCGCATGACCATCACCGAGAACCTGCAGATCGGCGCCTACATCCGCAAGGACAAGGCCGAGATCGCGAAGGACATGGACCGCGTGTTCGCGACCTTCCCGCGCCTGAAGGAACGCGCCACGCAGCTGGCCGGCACCATGTCGGGCGGCGAGCAGCAGATGCTGGCGATGGGCCGCGCACTGATGGCACGCCCCAAGGTGCTGCTGCTCGACGAGCCCTCGATGGGCCTGTCGCCGATCATGGTCGACAAGATCTTCGAAGTGGTGAAGCAGGTCTACGACCAGGGCGTCACCGTGCTGCTGGTGGAGCAGAACGCCAGCCGCGCGCTGCAGCTGGCCGATCGCGGCTACGTGATGGAGTCGGGGCTGATCACCATGAGCGGCGATGCCAAGGTGATGCTGAGCGACCCGAAGGTGCGCGCTGCGTACCTGGGCGAGTGAACACAGCGGCCCTCGCGGCCGCTGTCCTCAATCGACTTTTGCGCCGGTGGCCTTGACAACTTTCTCGTACTTCGCGAGCTCGCTCTTCATGAACGCGCCGAACTGATCCGGCGTGTTGGCGACCGGCTCTGCCAGCAGCGAGGCAAAGCGCGTCTTCGTCTCCGGCGCGTTGAGCGCGGCGACGAAGGCGCGGTTGAGCTTGTCCAGCACCGGCGCGGGCGTGCCTGCGGGTGCGACGAGGCCCCACCAGGTGTCGATCGAGAAGCCTTTCAGCGTGCCGGCCACCGTCGGCACCTCGGGCAGTGCGCTGCTGCGCTCGGCCGTGGTCACGGCGATCGCCTTGAGCTTGCCCGAGCGGATGTTCGGCGCCGCGGTCGCGAGGTTGTCAAAGTTGAAGTCCACCTGGCCCGACAGCAGCGCCAGCTGCGCCGGATTGCCGCCGTTGTAGGGAATGTGTACGGCGAAGATGCCGGCTTCCTTCTTGAACATCTCGCCCGCCAGGTGCCCGGCACTGCCGTTGCCGCCGCTGCCGTAGTTGAGCTTGCCGGGGTTGGCCTTGGCATAGGCGATCAGGTCGCGCAGGTTGGCGATCTTCAGGCGCTGCGCGGTTTCGGCATTCATCACCAGCACGTTGGGCACGCGCACCATCTGCGTGATGGGCGCGAAGGCGGTGGCGGCGTCGAAGGGCATCTTGCTGTAGAGCCATGGATTGACCGCATTGGTGGCAGTCGCCGCGATGCCGATCGTGAGGCCGTCGGGCGCGGCCTTCGCCACCGCGTCGGCGCCGATGTTGCCGCCCGCACCGGGCTTGTTGTCGACGATGACCGGGCCGAGCGAATCCTTCACGCGTTCGGCCAGCACGCGGGCCGTGACGTCGATCGGGCCGCCGGCGGCGTAGGGGACGACGAGGCGGATGGGGTGCTGCGCGGACTGGGCGGAGGCCTGGGTGGTGGCGAGGAGGGCAGTGGAAGCGAAGAGGGCGAGGAGGAAGTCTCTGGTTTTCATGGTTTCGATTGTGCGTGGAGGCCGCAAGACATCAGGGCAGCGCCTTGTCGGCCTCGGTCGTGAACGCATCCGCGAAGAACTCGTCTTCCGGCAGTCCACGCTTCGCCACATAGTCATGCTTCGCCGAATCGACCACGATCGGCGCGCCGCAGGCATACACCTGGTGGCCGGACAGGTCCGCGAAGTCTTCCATCACCGCCAGATGCACGAAGCCTGTGCGCCCGCGCCAGTTGTCCTCCGGCACCGCGTTCGAGACCACTGGCACGTAGCGCAGGTTCGGCATCTCGGCCAGCGCCGAGCGCACCCAGCCGTCCATGTACAGGTCCTCCGGCCGGCGCCCGCCCCAGTACAGCGTCGCAGGCCGGTCGATGGCCTTGAACTTCATGTGCTCCAAGAGCGCCTTGATCGGCGCGAAGCCCGTGCCGGATGCCAGCAGCACCATCGGCTTGGGCGAATCGTCGCGCAGGAAGAAGCTGCCGTACGGCCCCTCGATGCGCAGGATCTCCTTCTCCTTCATTGCGCCGAACACATGGTCGGTGAACTTGCCCCCCGGCAGGTGCCGGATGTGCAGTTCGATGCCGGTGCCGGGCTCGCCCAGGGTGTGCGGCGCGTTCGCCATGGAGTAGCTGCGCCGCGTGCCGTCGCGCAGGATGAATTCGATGTACTGCCCGGCATGGAACTGCAGCGGCTCGCCCGCCGGCAGCTGCAGGCGCAGCATCACCACGTCGTGCGACTTCTTCGAGATGGACTGCACGCGCACCGGCATCTTGCGGATCGGGAAGGCATTGGCGTCGGTGACCTGGCGCGACTCGAGCATCACGTCGCTCTGCGGCGTCGCGCAGCAGGTCAGCACGTAGCCGGCTGCTTCCTCCTCGGCGCTCAGCGCCTTGCTCTGATGCAGGCGCAGCGTGACCTCGCCCGAGAGCTTCTTGCACTTGCAGGAGCCGCAGGCCCCGTCTTTGCAGCCGTAGGGCAGGCCGATGCCCTGGCGGATGCCGGCCGCGAGGATGGTCTCGTCGGCATGCGCGGTGAAATGCCGTCCACTCGGCTCGACCGTGATGTGGAAGCCCGCCTCGTCCGGCGCTGCGCTCGTCATGGGTATTCTTCGACTCTTGTTCAGCAAAAGGGAACTGATTTTGCCCGGATTCAACAGCCCGCCCAGTAGCAGGCCTACCCGCTTCCGCCGCGAGCGCGTGCTCGTGGTCGGTTGCGGCGACGTGGGCCTGCGGGCGGCGCGCGCCCTGCGCGGCCGCGTGCGGCTGATCGCGCTGACTTCCTCGCCCGAGCGGGTGGCTGCCTTGCGGCAGGCCGGCCTCACGCCGATCGTGGCCGATCTGGACGACGCCGCCACGCTGCGCCGCCTGTCCGGCCTGGCCACGCGTGTGCTGCACCTCGCGCCGCCCGCGCTCGTGGAAGGTGCGCGCTGGTGGCGCGATGAGCGCACCGCCGCGCTGGTGCGCGCCCTGCGTCTGCGCACGCTGCCGGCTGCGCTGGTCTACGGCTCGACCAGCGGCGTCTATGGGGACTGCGGCGGCGCGCGCATCGACGAGACGCGCGCCGTGCGGCCCGACACGCCCCGCGCGCACCGCCGCGTCGATGCCGAGCGCGCCGTGCGCTGGCTGGGCCGTGCCGGCGTGGCCGCGCGCATCCTGCGCATTCCCGGCATCTATGCGCCCGACCGCGATGGCGGCACGCCGCGCGAGCGGCTGCACAAGCGCACGCCGGTTCTGCGCGCCGAGGACGATGTCTACACCAACCACATCCATGCCGACGACCTGGCGCGCGCCTGCGTGGCCGCGCTGTGGCGCGGCGGGCCGCAACGCGTCTTCCATGTGAGCGACGACAGCGAGCTCAGGATCGGCGACTACATCGACCTCGCGGCCGACCTCTACGGCCTGCCGCGCCCGCCGCGCATTTCGCGCGAGGAGGCCCAGGCGCAGCTGCCCCTGACGCAGATGAGCTTCATGAGCGAATCGCGGCGGCTGGACAACACGCGGCTCAAGCGCGAGCTGCGCGTGCGCCTGCTTTATCCGACTGTTGCCGCGGGCCTGGTGCCCTGACCTGCTTCGAGGTTCTCTCCATGCCTACCACCCAGCTGTCCGTCTACTTCTTCCTGCAGGTCGCCATGATCATCGCGGCCTGTCAGCTCGTGGGCCGCCTGGCGCAGCGCCTAGGCCAGCCGCAGGTGGTGGGCGAGATGATCGCCGGCGTGATGCTCGGCCCCTCGCTGCTGGGCCTCTTGTTCCCCGAAGTCCAGCGCGCGCTCTTTCCCAAGGAAACGCTGAGCATGCTCTACGTGGGCGGCCAGCTGGGCGTGGGCATGTACATGTTCCTCGTGGGGACCGAGTTCCGTGCCGACCACTTCAAGAGCCGCTTCAGGAGCGCCGCTTCGGTATCGGTGGCCGGCATCCTGGTGCCCTTCGTGCTGGCCTTCGCATTGGTGCCCTGGCTGCACCAGATCCCCGGGCTGTTCTCGGCGCGCGCCAAGCCACTGGAGGCCTCGCTCTTCCTCGGTGCGGCCATCGCGATCACGGCCTTTCCGATGCTTGCGCGCATCATCCACGAACGCGGCCTGGCTGGCACCTCGCTGGGCACGCTGGCGCTGACGGCCGGCGCGGTCGACGACGCGGCCGCCTGGTGCATCCTGGCGGTGGTGCTCGCCAGTTTTGGGGGCTCCTGGGGCGGTGCCTATGCGGCGATCGGAGGCGGCGTGGGCTATGCGCTTTTCATGATCTTCATCGGATCACGTCTGCTGCGCGGGCTCGCGGCCCATGTGCGGCCCGAGGCGCCGCTCTCCTCTTCGCTGCTCGCGCTGGTGCTGGTGCTCTTCTGCCTGAGCGCCTTCGCGATGGACGCGATCGGCATCCACGCCGTCTTCGGCGGCTTCCTGCTCGGCGCCGTGCTGCCGCGCGGGCCGCTCACCGAGAAACTGCGCGAGCAGCTGCAGCCCTTCGTCGTGATCTTCTTGTTGCCGATGTTCTTCACGTACTCGGGCCTCAACACCCGGCTCGCACTGCTGTTCGAGCCCGGCATCCTGCTCGGCGCGATCGCGATCCTGCTGGCCTCCTTTTGCGGCAAGGGCATCGCCTGCTGGGCTGCGGCGCGGCTGGCGGGTGAGCCGCAGCGCGACGCGCTCGCCATCGGCGCGCTGATGAACGCGCGCGGGCTGATGGAGCTGATCATCATCAACATCGGCCTGCACGCGGGCGTGATCCTGCCGGGCCTGTTCTCGATCCTGGTGCTGATGGCGATCCTCACCACGCTGATGGCGACCCCGCTCTTCAATTGGGTGACGCGTGCGCGCGGCGCGAGCGGCGCGGGTGCCGGTGCTCCGGTCTGATCGAGCAAGACCGCCTTCCCATGTCTGACCACGCCGCGCGATTGACCACCCCCCGCCTGATCCTGCGCCCCTGGCGGGAGGAAGACCTCGAGCCTTTCGCCCGCCTGAATGCGGACGAGCGCGCGACGCAGTACCTGCTGCATCGGTTGAGCCGTGAGCAGAGCGACGCGATGGTCGCGCGCATCGGCGCGCATTTCGAGCGCGAGGGCTTCGGGCTGTGGGCGGTGGAAGCGCCGGGTGTTGCGCCCTTCATCGGCGCGGTGGGCCTGGTGGTCCCGGGTTTCTCGGCGGCGTTCACGCCCTGCGTGGAGATCGGGTGGCGCCTGGCGCCGGACTTCTGGGGCCGCGGCTTCGCGAGCGAGGCCGCGCGTGCGGCGCTGGCGTTTGGTTTCGAGACGGCCGCGCTCGACGAGATCGTCTCCTTCACCGTGCCGGCCAACACGCGCTCGCAAGCTGTGATGCGGCGGCTTGGCATGACGCACGCACCCGCTGACGACTTCGATCATCCGCTGGTGCCCGCGGGCCATCCTCTTCTACGGCATGTGCTCTACAGGTTGTCGAAGGAAGCGTGGCTGGCCGCCGTGGGAACAGCGCACGACTGATCAAAGAAAAACGGGCCGCGAGGCCCGTCTTTCTTCTTGCTTTTGTCTTGTCCGGGACTCAGAGGCCGGCTTGGCGCGTGAACGACACCTTGGGCTTCTTGTACGCCTCGGGCACCTGGTCGCGATAGAAGGCGCGGCGGTCCAGGCTTGCGAACGGATCGTGCGCCTTTGCGACGGCTTCCTGGTACACCTGTGCACGATCGGCCGTCGAGTTGATGGCCACGGCGCCGGCGCCGGCCACATCGCTGTAGGCATTGCCGGCACGCGCGGCCGCGACGGCCTCGCTGGCGACTTCAGCACGGGTGGCGCCCGAGGTCAGGGGATGCACGCCTTCATAGGTTTCGGCCTGTGCCCCGGCGACAGCCAGAAGCGAGAAGGCAGCTGCGGTAAGGATCTTCGAGGCATTCATTTCGGGTTCCTTGAATGGGGTTGATCGATGAAATCAAGTGTGGTTGCAAAGACCTCCTTCAAACCGCTGCTGTTGGAACCACGGTGTTTTCAGGCTGGAAACAATCGAGCGCTGCGAAGGCAGCCCTGCCCAACCGGGCAGTAGCCGAGCGCGCGCGGCCTTTCGACAATGCAAGCCAAGCCCAGGAGTTGCGATGTCGAACACTTCTTCTTTCTCTGCCTTCGAACAGATCTCGGCCGCGATGGCCGATGCGGTGAGCGCCGCAGCGCCCGGCGTGCTCGCCATCCAGACGCGCCACGCGCGCGCCAGCGGGTTCGTCTGGCAGCCCGGATGGATCGTGAGTTCCGATGAAGGACTGCCGGAGGACGAGGAGGCTGAGCTCGTGCTGCCCGGCGGCACGACCGTCGCAGCCAAGGTGGCGGGCCGCGATCCCACCACCGACGTGCTGCTGCTGCGCTGCGAAGGCGCGAGCGCTGCGCCGGTGGTCTTCGATGCCGCGCCCCTGCGTGCCGGCGAGATGGTGATCGCGCTCGGCGCGCGCGAAGGCCTGCCGCTGGTGGCGGGCGGGCTGGTCTCGCTGGCCGGGCCGGCATGGCGCAGCCTGCGCGGCGGCGAGATCGACGCGCGCATCGAGCTCGACCTGCGGCTGCGGCTCGGCGCCGAGGGCGGCATCGTGCTCAACGCGAGGGGCCGGGCCGCGGGCATGGCGGTGTTCGGCCCCAGGCGGCGCGTGCTGGTCATCCCCGCGGCCACGATCGAGCGCGTGGCGACGCAGCTCATGACGCACGGCCGCATGCCGCGCGGCTACCTGGGCCTGAGCCTGCAGCCGGTGCGCGTGGATGCGTGCAGCGTCGGCGCAATGGTGATGGGCGTGGCGGAGCAGGGGCCCGGTGCGGCGGCCGGCATTCGCCAGGGCGACGTCATCGTGGCGATGAACGGCCAGCCCATCCGCAGCGTGCCGCTGCTGCTGCGCGCACTGGGTCCGGCCAGCGTGGGCACGGTGCTCGCGCTGTCGCTTCGGCGCGCCGGCGAAGCGGTGGAGGTGCAGCTCACGGTGGGCGAGAGGCCGGCCGATTGAGCGCAGTCCACAATGGCGCGATGAAGCCGATCGTGGTCGCGCTCGAGATCGAGGACGAGGCCTTGTCGCAGCGCCTCTTCGCCGCGCTGGCCGCGGCGCCGGACATCCGCGTGGCTGAGCGCGGCGAAGCCGCCGACGTGGCCCTGGTCCTGCCCGAGGCGGCGCAGCATGCCGAGGCGACGGACTCGACCCTGACCCGGCGTGAGCTGGAAGTGCTGGCCCTGGTTGCCGAGGGCGCATCGAACAAGCTCATCGCGCGGCGCCTGGGCATCTCGGTGCATACGGCGAAGTTCCATGTCGGCTCGCTCATCGACAAGCTCGACGCGACGGGCCGTACCGATGCGGTTGCGCAGGCGGCGCGGCTCGGCGTCATTCACCTTTGAACGGGCGAGCGTTTGAAGGGGCGAGCGCCTTCGCGCGGCGGGGCCGCGCGCATTCCTACGGCAGTGGGCAGAAAGGACGTCCTTCGACGGCCGCCCAGATGCAGGCGCGGATGCAGGCGATGACCAGGCGCGCGTCCTGCGCACGGGGCACGGTTCTCATGACGATCAGCATGGCTTGTTCTCTTTCTTGAAAGCGATGCGCGTCGCTTCACGCCGCCCAATGCGAATAGTGGAGCACCACGTAGCCGAGCGAATGCCAGAAGCAGGCCTCCGCGTGGCTGCGGGTCAGGATGCGCGAGCCGTTCAGTCCGAGGCATTCGTAGCCGCGGCCATCGCCCGCTGAATCCAGAATGATCTTGTCCATGACGCGCCTCCTATGTTGCAGGTATAGGCGCGAGCGGCTCCCGAAGCCAGCGGCTGGCGGCGCGGTGCTTCGTCGGCTGCCGGGGGCAGCACTTGTCCGCCGCATCCGGGCGATAGGCGTCGGCATTGGCTGACAGGGTCGCTGTTCAGAGGTGTGCGCGCAGCACGCCGGCCAGGCGTGCGAAGCTCGTCCCGATCTCTTCTTCGCGCACCGCGCCGTAGCCCAGCAGCAGGCCGCTCTCGGCGGCCGCCGGTCGCACGTAGTACATCGACAGCGGCCGCGTCGCGACGCCGGCGCGCTCGGCGTCGTGCGCGACGGCCTGGTCGTCCACGCCCTTCGGCAGGCCCAGCACCAGGTGCAGGCCGGCATCGCCGCCAATCACCGGCAGCGCATCGCCGAACTGCTGCCGGATGGCATGGATCAATGCATCGTGGCGCGCGCCGTACACCGCCCGCATGCGGCGGATGTGGCTCGCATAGTGGCCCTCGGCCAGGAAACGCGCGAGCACCGCCTGCTGCAAGGTCTGGCCTTCGCGGAACAACTCGTTGAGCGCGCGCGCGAAGCGCTCCACCAGGTCCGGCGGCAGCACCAGGTAGGCCACGCGCAGCGAGGGGAACAGCGTCTTCGAGAAGGTGCCCAGGTAGATCACGCGCCCCTGCTCGTCGAGGCCCTGCAGCGCCGGCAGCGGCCGGGTGCCGTAGCGGAATTCGCTGTCGTAGTCGTCCTCCACCACCCACACGCCTTGCGCCGCCGCATAGTCCAGCAGCTGGCGGCGCCGCCGCTGGCTCATCAGCGCGCCGGTGGGGTACTGGTGCGAGGGCGACACGAACATCAGCCGGGGCGGCCGGCGCAGTTGCCGGGGCGTGGGCGCGAGGCCCTCGGCATCCACGCCCACGGGCAGCAGCTTCAGGCCCATCGCGCGGAACATGCTGCGTGCCCCCCAGTAGCCCGGGTCCTCGAGCCAGACGGTGTCGCCGGGGTCGGCCAGCAGCTGCGCCACCAGCAGCAGCGACTGCTGCGTGCCGTTGGTGATCACCACTTGCTCGCTGGTGCAGGCCACGCCGCGCGTGCCTTGCAGGTATTCGGCGATGGCCTGGCGCAGGCCGGCATCGCCGGGGCCGGTCGCGTAGGTCAGCTGCTCGGGCGCCGCCCGGCGCCAGAGCCCGCTCTGCAGGCGGTTCCAGATGTGCGTGGGGAACAGCCGCACCTCGGGCACGCCGGGCGCGAAGGCGCCCCATTGCAGCCGTGCGGCGCCGGCATGCTCGACCAGGTCTTCGCCACGTCGCGAGAGCAGCACGCGGCGCGCCGCACGCGGCGCCGGCTCGGCCGGACGCAGGCCCAGCTGCGCCACATAGGTGCCGCGGCCCACGCCGGCCTGCACGTAGCCCTCCAGCGCCAACTGCTCGTAGACATGGACCACGGTGTTGCGCGCGATGCCGAGCGAGCGCGCCATCTCCCGCGTGGGCGGCAGCTTCAGCCCGGCCTGCAGCGCCGACTGGCGGATGCCGGTCTGCAGGATGCGGTAGAGCTGCAGGTGGTCGTAGTCGTCGGACTGCCGGTCGAAGTGGCGCAGCACGAAGTCGGGCAGGGCCGAGGTCCCGAGCTGCGGAGCACTTTGACTTGGTTCCATGAAATTGAGATTACTTGGTTCTGGTTATAGGATCAATACTTGCATAGACTGGCGCGGTCCACAGCTACGCGGGCCTTCCAGCGCTCGCACGGAACGCCATGAGCACTGCCACTGTCGCCCCTTCCGCCGCCGCCCGGCCCAGCAACGCCAGGATCGACGAGCGCCGCGTCGCCGCCACGCCGCGCGGCGTCGGTATCGGCTTTCCCTTCTATGCCGAGCGCGCCCGCAACGCCGAGCTGTGGGATGTGGAAGGGCGCCGCTTCATCGACTTCGGCTCGGGCATCGCGGTGCTCAACACCGGCCACTGCCATCCGCGCGTGATGGAGGCGGTACGCAGCCAGCTCGATCGCTTCACCCACACCGCCTACCAGGTCGTGCCCTACGAGAGCGCGGTTGCACTGGCCGAGCGGCTCAACCGCATCACCCCCGGCAGCCACCCCAAGAAGACCGCCTTCTTCACCACCGGCGCCGAGGCGGTGGAGAACGCGATCAAGATCGCGCGCTGCGCCACGCGCCGCCCGGGCGTGATCGCGCTCACCGGCGCCTTCCACGGCCGCACCTTCATGGGCATGGCGCTCACCGGCAAGGTCGCGCCCTACAAGAGCGGCTTCGGCCCCTTCCCGGGCAGCATCTACCATGTGCCGGCGCCGGTGGCGCTGCACGGTGTCTCGGTCGAGGAGTCGTTGGCCGCGATCGACCGGCTCTTCAAGGCCGACATCGATGCGGAGCAGGTCGCGGCGATCATTCTCGAGCCGGTGCAGGGGGAGGGCGGCTTCTATGTCCAGCCGCCCGAGTTCATGCGCGCGGTGCGCGAGATCTGCGACCGCCACGGCATCCTGATGATCGCCGACGAGATCCAGACCGGCTTCGGCCGCACCGGCAGCCTGTTCGCGATGGACCACTACGACGTGGTGCCCGACCTCATGACCGTCGCCAAGAGCCTGGCCGGCGGCCTGCCGCTGTCGGGCGTGGTGGGGCCGCGCCGAGATCATGGACGCGCCGGCGCCCGGCGGCCTCGGCGGCACCTATGCCGGCAATGCGCTGGCGATCGCATCCGCGCATGCGGTGCTCGACGTGATCGAAGACGAGCAGCTCGCACCACGCGCCGAGCGCCTGGGCCAGCGCCTGAAGGCGCGGCTGGGCGCCCTGCGCGCGAGCGTGCCGCAAATTTCCGACGTGCGTGGCCTGGGCGCCATGGTCGCCGTGGAGTTTGCCGGCAAGGACGGCAAGCCCGACCCCGATTTCACCAAGCAGGTCCAGGCCCGGGCCCGCGATGCCGGCCTGCTGCTGCTGACCTGCGGCGTGTACGCCAACGTGATCCGCTTCCTGTTCCCGCTGACCATCGAGGAATCGGTGCTCGAGGAGGGCCTCGACATCCTGGCCGCCGCGATGCAAGCTTGAAACAGGAGGCATTGGACCGTATGACACTCAATCTGAAAGACCCCTCCCTCCTGCGCCAGCAGGTCTTCCTGGCCGGTGAATGGATCGACGCGGACACGCGCGAGACCGTCCCGGTCACCAACCCGGCCAACGGCGAGCGGATCGGCACCGTGCCGATGTGCGGCGCCGAAGAGACGCAGCGCGCCATTGCCGCAGCCGAACTCGCGCAGCGCGAATGGGCCCGGCGCCCTGCCAAGGAGCGCACCGCGATCCTGCGCCGGCTCAACGACCTGATGCTGGCCAACCAGGACGACCTGGCGCTCATCATGACCACCGAGCAGGGCAAGCCGCTGGCCGAGAGCAAGGGCGAGATCGCCTATGCGGCCTCCTTCATCGACTGGTTCGCCGACGAGGCGCGGCGCGTCTACGGCGACACCATCCCCGCGCCCTCGGCCGACCGCCGCATCCTCGCGCTCAAGCAGCCGATCGGCGTGACGGCGGCGATCACGCCCTGGAATTTCCCGACCGCCATGCTCACGCGCAAGGCCGGCCCGGCACTGGCCGCCGGCTGCGCGATGGTGGTCAAGCCCGCCACGCAGACGCCTTTCTCGGCGCTGGCCTTCGCGGAGCTGGCCCAGCGCGCGGGGCTGCCCAAGGGACTCTTGTCGGTGCTCACCGGCTCGGCCTCGAAGATCGGCGGCGAGATGACGCGCAACCCCATCGTGCGCAAGCTCACCTTCACCGGGTCCACCGAGGTCGGGCGCATGCTGATGAAGCAGTCGGCCGACACCATCAAGAAACTCTCGCTCGAGCTCGGCGGCAACGCGCCCTTCATCGTGTTCGACGATGCCGACCTCGACGCCGCGGTCGAGGGCGCGATGGTCTCCAAGTACCGCAACACCGGCCAGACCTGCGTCTGCGCCAACCGCATCTACGTACAGAAGGGCGTGCTGGCCGCCTTCACCGACAAGCTGGTGGAGCGGGTGCGCGCGCTCAAGGTCGGCAACGGCGTGGAGCCGGGCGTCACCCAGGGCCCGCTGATCGACGACAAGGCGGTAGCCAAGATCGAAGAGCATGTGGCCGATGCGGTGGCCAAGGGCGGCAAGGTGCTCACCGGCGGCAAGCGCCATGCGCTGGGCGGCCGCTTCTACGAGCCCACCGTGGTGGCCGGCGCCACGCCCGACATGCTGGTTGCGCACGAAGAAACCTTCGGCCCGCTGGCGCCCGTCTTCGCCTTCGACACCGAGGCCGAGGCCATCGCGCTGGCCAACGACACCGAGTTCGGCCTGGCCTCGTACTTCTACAGCCGCGACATCGGCCGCATCATGCGCGTGGCCGAACAGCTCGAGTCCGGCATGGTGGGCGTCAATACCGGGCTGATCTCCACTGCCGAGGCGCCCTTCGGCGGCGTCAAGCAGTCGGGGCTGGGGCGCGAGGGCTCGAAGTACGGTCTCGACGAGTTCCTCGAGATCAAGTACGTCTGTCTGGCGGGGCTGGACAAATGAGGCCCGCCGCCCTACATCGTCGGCTGCTCGCAGGCCGTGTGGATTGACCCGGCGGGCAAGGAAGAGCCCGCGCTTTTGCGCAACTACGACTTCGCGCCCGCGCTGCTCGAAGGCAGCTGGCTGGCCACGCGCTGGCAAGTCCAGCGGGTCGCGGCCATGGGCGACTGCATCTGGGGCGCGCTCGACGGCCAGAACGAGGCCGGCGTGGCGGCCTCGCTGTCCTTCGGCGGCAGCACCGTCTCGGGCACGGGCCTCGGCATCCCGCTGGTGCTGCGCTATGTGCTGGAGATCGCGCAGAGCACGGGCGAGGCGGTGGCCCTGCTGCAGCGCGTGCCGGTCAGCATGCCCTACAGCATCACCGTGCTCGACCGCCGAGCCGAGTGGGCCACGGTGTTCGTGGGCCCGGACCGCCCGGCAGAGGTCACGCGCCGCAAGGCCGTCACGAATTTCCAGCACCGCATCGAATGGCCCGAGCATGCGCGCGCGACACATGGGGCCGAGCGGCTGGAGCGGCTGCAGAAGCAGGTCGATGGACCCGGCACCCTGGAGGACGCGATCGGCGCCTTGCTGCAGCGGCCGCTCTACCAGTCGGCCTACCTGCGTGGCTACGGCACGCTCTACGGCGTGGCTTACCGGCCGGCCAGCGGCCGCATGGAATTGTTGTGGCAGGGCGTGCGCTGGCCGCAGACCCTCGCTACATTCGCCGAAGGCCGGCGCGACATCGTCTACACGCCGGGGGCCGAGGCACCGCCGGACCCGGACGAGGCCGCCCTTGCGCAGCTGCTGACCGAATCACGGAGTTGAGAAGTTCGAATGCTCATCTTTTGAGGAGAAACGTCCCATGAACAGCCCCGCCCAGAAGAAAGGCCTGCCCCCGGCAGCCTGGATCATGATCGCGATGGTGATCGGCATCGTGATCGGCTACATGATCTTCATCAACTTCCCGGACAAGAAGGTCGCCGCGCAGATCGCCGGCTACATCTCCATCATGTCGGACGTGTTCCTGCGGCTGATCAAGATGCTGATCGGCCCGCTGGTGTTCTCCACGCTGGTGGTGGGCATCGCCCACATGGGCGACGCGGCCTCGGTGGGCCGCGTCTTCGGCAAGGCGCTGGGTTGGTTCATCACCGCCTCGCTGGTCTCGCTGGTGCTGGGCCTGATCATGGCCAACCTGCTGGAGCCCGGCAAAAACCTCGGGCTGCCCCTGCCCGACATCGGCGCCTCGGCCAACCTGGCCACCTCCAAGTTCACCCTGAAGGACTTCGTGAGCCACCTGGTGCCCAAGAGCTTCGCGGAGGCCATGGCCAACAACGAGATCTTGCAGATCGTCGTCTTCTCGATGTTCTTCGGCGTCGCGCTCGCTTCGCTGGGCGACAAGGCGAGGACCCTGGTCAACGCGATCGACGAGCTGTCGCATGCCATGCTCAAGATCAGCCGGCTACGTCATGAAGCTCGCGCCGCTGGCAGTGATGGCCGCGATGGCCGCCACCGTGGCTGTCAACGGGCTGGAGATCCTGCTCAAGTTCGCCGTCTTCATGGGCGACTTCTACCTGGGCCTGTTCGTGCTGTGGGGCATCCTGGTGCTGGCCGGCTTCCTCTTCCTCGGCCCGCGCATCATCAAGCTGCTGGTGCTGATCAAGGAGGCCTTCCTGCTGTCCTTCGCCACGGCCAGCTCCGAGGCGGCCTACCCCAAGATCCTCGACGCGCTCGACCGCTTCGGCGTCAAGCGCAAGATCTCCAGCTTCGTCATGCCCATGGGCTATTCCTTCAACCTGGATGGCTCCATGATGTATTGCACCTTCGCGGTGCTGTTCATCGCCCAGGCCTACGACATCCACCTGTCCCTGGGCACCCAGATCACCATGCTGCTGATCCTGATGCTGACCTCCAAGGGCATGGCCGGCGTGCCGCGGGCCTCGCTGGTGGTCATTGCCGCGACGCTGAACCAGTTCAACATCCCGGAGGCGGGCCTGCTGCTGATCCTGGGGGTGGACACTTTCCTCGACATGGGCCGCTCGGCCACCAATGCGGTGGGCAACTCCATCGCCACGGCCGTGGTGGCCAAATGGGAGGGCGAGCTCCTGTCCGAGAGCGACGCCGCGGCCAACGAGAAGGCGCTGGATGCCGAGCGCGCAGCGACGCTGGCGCATCCGGTGCACGCTTGAAGGAGCAACGGCCATGAAGCCGAAACCTTCGCGCTCGTTGTCGCTGCTGGTGGCCGGGGTTCTGTTCGCGACACTGGCCCAGGCCCAGACCGAGCCCACGCCCAGCGCGCCTGCTGCGCTCACCGGCACCCTGGCCAAGGTGCGCGAGGCTGGCGCCATCACGCTGGGCTACCGGGAGTCGTCCGTCCCGTTCTCCTACCTTTCGTCGCGCAACGAGCCCATCGGCTATTCCGTCGAGCTGTGCAAATCGCTGGTGACCGCCATCGAGGAAGCGGTGCACAAGAGCCTGGAGATCAAGTGGGCGCCGGTGACCTCCGAGTCGCGCATCGACGCGGTGGAGAAGGGCCAGGTGGATCTCGAATGCGGCTCCACCACCAGCAACCTGGAGCGCCAGAAGCGCGTGGCCTTCTCGCCCACGATCTTCGTTTCGGGCACCAAGCTGCTGGTGAAGAAAGGCTCGCCGATCCGCGACTTCAAGGAACTGGCGGGCAAGCGGGTGGCCGTCACGCGCGGCACCACCAACGAGCAGACGATGCAGGCGCTGTCGCAGAAGTTCAAGCTCAACCTGAACCTGCTGGTGCAGCGCGACCATGCGGAGTCCTTCGCGCAGGTGGTCAATGGCGCCGCCGATGCCTTTGCAACGGACGACGTGCTGCTCTACGGGCTGATCGCGCAGAACAAGGGCAAGGTCCAGGGGGAGTACCAGGTGGTGGGCGACTTCCTGTCCTACGACCCCTACGGGATCATGTACCGCAAGAACGACCCGCAACTGGCCAAGGTGGTCAACGACACCTTCCAGTTCCTGGCGCAGGACGGCGAGATCGAGCGCCAGTACAAGCGCTGGTTCCTGCGCAAGCTGCCCCTGAGCACCACCAGCATCGACCTGCCCATGAGCCCGCAGCTGGAAACCATCCTCCAAACCATGGCCGTGAAGGCGGAGTAACTCTTTTGGAGGATGGCGGCCGTCGAGATTTCGGCAAAACTGAGAACTAATTCATGACTTAAAAACAACAAGAGCGCTTGCACCTACAGCGCCGCCTGGTCGACTGAAGCTAAAAAGAGTTCCTGTTGGCTTCCGATGGAGGGTCCGATGTTCAGTTTTTTCCAGCCCAATCGAAACGGTCATCTGCGGCGCGTCATGGCCCTGCTCGAGGAAGCGCACCTCGCGCGCATCGAGCACCAGGCCGCCGCCGAGCATCACGGTGCCCTGGCCCGCATGTACTCCGAGCGTGCGAAGCGACTGGAGCGCGAGCTCTACGGCTCGGCACAGCTGCCGATCGGGGAGGGGTCGGGCAAGAACCAGGACGAGAAGGCCGTGCTCTACGCGCTGGACGCCAACCGCCGGCTGGAGGCGCAGGCCAAGGGCTGAAGAAACGCGAGTTTGGGGGCTCGCCGGCAGGCGTTTTGAGGACTTAGGTTTTTCCCTTGCTCAGAATTTCGACCACACCCACAAATGTGAGAGACAATGCCGGGGCGTCGCCGCTTGCGGCTTCGTATCGGTAATCGGTTCAGTTTCGCGCCACTGCGCATCCTTGCTTGTTGTGACCCTGGGACTCCATCGATTGTTTTTTTGGTTTGATTAGGAGTCCCTTCATGGGCAAGAAACTTTACGTAGGCAACCTCGCCTACTCCGTCCGCGACGAAACCCTGCAACAGGCCTTTGGTGCCTACGGTAACGTGGCTAGTGCCAAGGTCATGATGGAACGCGACAGCGGTCGCTCCAAGGGCTTCGGCTTCGTCGAAATGAGCAGCGATTCGGAAGCGCTCGCAGCCATCGAAGGCCTGAACGGCCGAGAGCTCGAAGGCCGCGCCCTGACCGTCAATGAAGCCCGTCCGATGGAGCCCCGTTCGGGCGGCTTCGGCGGCGGCGGCGGTGGCCGCAGCGGTGGCGGCGGCTACGGTGGTGGCGGTGGCGGCTACGGTGGTGGTGGCGGCCGCAGCGGCGGCGGTGGCTACGGCGGCGGTGGCCGCGGCGGCTACTGATCGCCTGCAGGCATCAGCACAAAAAGGCTCCCTCGGGAGCCTTTTTTACTTGGTGCTGTGTTCTCAGGGAAGCGACAGGTGCCAGCGTCGCTTGGTGCCCGGGGCCGGAATCGAACCGGCACGCCTTGCGGCGGGGGATTTTGAGTCCCCTGCGTCTACCAATTTCACCACCCGGGCAGGGGAAGGAAGGGAGCTCAAAATTATGGCACAGTGCCTGGCATGGCAAATGTGAACTACCCGACGATCGAGGATGCGATCGGCAAGACGCCGCTGGTCGCGCTGCAGCGCATCGATGCAGCCGAGAACTCGAAGCGCGGCAATGTGATCCTGGGCAAGCTGGAAGGCAACAACCCGGCCGGATCGGTCAAGGACCGGCCGGCACTCTCGATGATCAAGCGCGCCGAGGAGCGCGGCGAGATCAAGCCCGGCGACACGCTGATCGAGGCCACCTCGGGCAACACCGGCATCGCGCTCGCGATGGCCGCGGCCATCAAGGGCTATCGCATGGTGCTGATCATGCCGGAGGACCTTTCGGTCGAGCGCGCCCAGACGATGAAGGCCTTCGGCGCCGAGCTGCTGCTCACGCCCAAGAGCGGCGGCATGGAGTACGCGCGTGACCTGGCGGAACAGATGGTGGCGCAGGGCAAGGGCCGCGTGCTCGACCAGTTCGCCAACGCCGACAATCCGCGCATCCACTACGAGACCACCGGGCCCGAGATCTGGGCCGACACGGGCGGGCGCATCACGCACTTCGTGAGCGCGATGGGCACCACGGGCACGATCACCGGCGTCTCGCATTTCCTCAAGGAGAAGAACCCGGCGGTGCGCATCATCGGCGCGCAGCCCGAGGAGGGTTCGCGCATCCCGGGCATCCGCAAATGGCCCGAAGAGTATCTGCCCAAGATCTACGAGCCCAGCCGCGTCGACCAGTTGGTCCACGTGAGCCAGGACCATGCCGAGGAGATGTGCCGGCGCCTCGCGCGCGAGGAGGGCATCTTCGCGGGCATCTCGTCGGCCGGCGCGCTGTGGGTGGCGCTCGAGATCGCGAAGAAGGTGGAGAACGCGACCATCGTCTTCGTGGTCTGCGACCGCGGCGATCGTTATCTGTCGACCGGCGTGTTCCCGGCGTAAGCGCCATGGTCGATCCCAAGTTCTGCACGACGTGCGCTACGCCGCTCGCGCGCATCGAGCTGGCCGAGGACGGCGGGCCGAAGTCGCGCCTGCGCTGCCCGGCCTGCGGCTGGACGCATTGGAACAACCCGACGCCGGTGCTGGCCGCGATCATCGAGTACCGCGGCCAGGTGCTGCTGGCGCGCAATGCCGCGTGGCCGCACAAGATGTATGCGCTGATCACCGGCTTCATGGAGGCCGGTGAAACGCCGCAGGAAGGCATCGCGCGCGAGATCAAGGAAGAAACGAACCTCGATGCCAGTGCGCTGAACCTCGTCGGCGTCTACGACTTCCAGCGCATGAACCAGGTGATCATCGCCTACCACGCGGTGGCCGACGGCGAGGTGCGGCTGTCGCCGGAGCTGGTCGACTACAGGCTCTACGACCTGGCCGCCTTGCGCTGCTGGCCGGCAGGGACCGGCTACGCGCTGGCCGACTGGCTGCGCACGCGGGGGCACGAGCCGCAATTCATGGAATGGCCACGACCGGCAACCCCCGCGCCCGACGCGGCGGCAGCCTCCTAGAATTCCGGCAGCGTCCGGCAGCCCGGTAGAAGGAACATCGATGGACATCCACAAAGAACTCGACACCCGCGGACTCAACTGCCCGCTGCCCATCCTGAAAGCCAAGAAGTCGCTCAACGAGATGGAGAGCGGCCAACTGCTCAAGGTGGTGTCCACCGATCCGGGCTCGGTGCGCGACTTCCAGGCCTTTGCACGTCAGACCGGCAACGACCTGGTCGAGCAGCAAACCGTGGGAGACGACTTCATCCACGTCCTGCGCCGCCGTTGACGGTGCCGTCGTGAAGCGCAGCGCCCGCCTCGCTGCTGGTGCCCTGGCGCTGGCCCTGGCGGCTGGGGCGCTCACGCTGGGCTTGTGGAGCGACGGCATGCCGCACGACACATCCTCTCGTCCCGTTTCGTCCAGTGCGATCCCGCTCGCGGTGCTGGGCGATTCCAACAGCCACTCCTACCAGGACAGCGCCTGGTTTCCCGCCGACACCACCGAGCGCGGCGGCAGCCTGCGTTCGCGCACCTTTCAATGGATCGAGGTGCTGGCGCGCCTGCGCGGCCAGCAGCTGGATCCCGGCCCCTGGGTGCGCTGGGGCCGGCCCGGCGTGGTTGCGCTGGCGCGCGAATGGATAGGCTTGTCGGGGGGGCGTGCGCCGCAAAAAGAGGATTACCTCTACAACTTCGCCAACTCCGGCGCCGCCTGCAAGAACCTGATGGGCGGGCGCTTCCGGCAGGCGCCGCGCCTCGTCGCGCTGATGGACCAGGAGCCGGAGCGCTGGGCACGCGGCGTGGTGGTGATCCGCATCGGCCTGAACAACTGGGGCGGGCTGCTGGACCTGCAGGCGAGCGATCCGAATGCGCCCGAGCTGCGCGAGGCCACCGCCTATTGCGCGGGCGAGATCGGCGCGGCGGTCCGGCGGATCCATGCCTCGCACCCGGCGACGCGCATCCTGCTGGTGGGCATCGGCAACGAGGCGGACGATCCCGCCAACTTCGAGCGCTGGCAGTCGGCGGCCGAGACCCGCAACATCCGGATCGCGCTCGATGGCTTCAATGCCGCCATTCGCCGTCTGGCCGAGGGCGACGCCCGGCTCGCCTACTTCGACGACCTGGCCTGGTTTCAGTCTCACTGGGGCTCGCGCAACGCTGAGGGCAAGCCGGACTACAAGACGGTCGAGATCGGCCCGGAACTGCGTGTGACCAACACGATCGGCGACGAACCGCGCAATGCGCTCCTCGCGGACCTGCATCCAGGTCTGGTATGGAACGCGCTCTGGGCGAAGGCGCTGGTGGCGCGGCTGCATGAAGCCTTCGGCCTGCCGCTGACGCCGATCGGCGACGAGGAGCTGCGTCGCTTCCTCGAGCCTCTGGCGGCGCCGGCCGAGCCGGCTAGAGCTCCAGGGTCTTGAGGTAGGCGCGGAACTGGGCGCCGACTTCCGGGTGCGCGAGCGCGAGCTCGACGCTGGCCTGCAGGAAGCCTTCCTTGCTGCCGCAGTCGTAGCGCACGCCCTGGTACGAATAGGCGTAGACGGCTTCCTTCTTCATCAACGAGGCGATGCCGTCGGTCAGCTGGATCTCGCCGCCGGCGCCCTTGGGTTGGTTGCGAATCTCGTCGAACACGCCCGGAGTCAGGATGTAGCGGCCTGCCACGCCGAGGCGCGAGGGCGCGTCCTCGGGCTTGGGCTTCTCGACCATGCGATTGACCTTGACCAGGCCTTCCTCGATCGGGTCGCCGGCCACGATGCCGTAGCGCTTGACATGCTCCAGCGGCACCTCCTGCACCGCCAGCACCGAGCCGCCGAGCCGTGCGAAGACGCGCGTCATCTGGGCCAGCACGGGTTCGCCGTGTTCCGGGCCGACCATCAGGTCGTCCGCCAGCAGCACGGCGAAGGGTTCGTCGCCGACCAAGTGCTCGGCGCACAGCACGGCATGGCCCAGGCCGAGCATGCGCGGCTGGCGCACGTAGGAGCAGGTCATGTCGTCCGGCATCACCGAATGGGCGATCTTGAGCAGCTCCAGCTTGTTGCTGGCTTCGAGCTGGCTCTCGAGCTCGTAGGCGGTGTCGTAGTGGTCCTCGATGGCGCGCTTGTTGCGGCCGGTGACGAAGATCATGTCGCGGATGCCGGCGGCGTAGGCCTCTTCGACGGCGTACTGGATCAGCGGCTTGTCCACCACCGGCAGCATTTCCTTGGGTTGTGCCTTGGTGGCCGGCAGGAATCGGGTGCCGAATCCGGCGACGGGGAACACGGCCTTGCGGATGCGCTTGGTGGAAGTGGACATGGGCTTAGCGTCTGGTCGGATGAATTGGAGGATGGCGGCGCGCGGCGGCGCCGAGCTCGAATACTAAAGCTCTCCGTGTCCAGGATGTGTCAGCCGAGGCGCACAAGCTGGTCGCGCAGGCGCTCCAGGGTGGCGCTGAAGTCCGCCAGCCGCTTGCGCTCCTGCTCGATCACTGCGGCCGGCGCCTTGGCGACGAACGCTTCGTTGCCGAGCTTGCCGTTGACCTTGGCGATCTCGCCCTCGATGCGCGCGATTTCCTTGCCGAGGCGGGCTTTTTCCGCGGCCTTGTCGATTTCCATGTGCAGGCACAGCCGCACGTCGCCCACCACGGCGACGGGTGCTGCCTCGGCCGCGGCGGCCCACGCGGGCTCGTCGTCGAAGACCTTCACTTCCTTGAGCTTGGCCAGGGCCTGCAGCACCGCCGCGGCCTCGCGCACGAACGCGTTGCCATCCGCCGTGTCGGCCACGGCATAGAGCGGCAGTCGCATGGCGGGCGAGACGCTCATCTCGCCGCGCAGCGTGCGGCACGCATCGACCAGCGACTTGAGGCGCGCGACATGGGCCTCGGCCGCCGCGTCGATCTTCTCGGGCTGGCTTTGCGGGTAGGGCGCGATCATCACCGACTCGCCGGGGCGGCCGGCCACCGGTGCCACCTTCTGCCAGAGCGCCTCGGTGATGAAGGGGATCAGCGGATGCGCCAGGCGCAGCAGCGCCTCGAGGGTGCGGATCAGCGTGCGGCGGGTGGCGCGCTGCTGCGCGGGCTCGCCCTGCTGGATCTGGACCTTGGCGATCTCCAGGTACCAGTCGCAGAACTCGTCCCAGGCGAACTGGTAGATCGCGTTGGCGACGTTGTCGAGCCGGTATTCTTCGAAGCCCTTGGCCACCTCGGCCTCGACCCGCTGCAGCTGCGAGGCGATCCAGCGGTCGGCCTGGCTGAACTTCAGGTAGCCGTGGGCGGGGCCGCCCGGGGCACACTCCTGCTTGGTGTGCTCGCGCAGGCCGCAGTCCTGGCCTTCGCAATTCATGAGCACGAAGCGCGTCGCGTTCCACAGCTTGTTGCAGAAGTTGCGGTAGCCCTCGCAGCGCTTCGGGTCGAAGTTGATGTTGCGGCCTAGCGAGGCGAGCGAGGCGAAGGTGAAGCGCAGCGCATCGGCGCCGAAGGCGGGGATCCCGTCGGGAAATTCCTTTTGCGTGTTCTTGCGCACGGTCGGCGCGGTCTCGGGGCGGCGCAGGCCCTGGGCGCGCTTGTCGAGCAGTTCCGGCAGGGCGATGCCGTCGATCAGGTCCACCGGGTCCAGCACGTTGCCTTCGGACTTGCTCATCTTGTGGCCGTGCGAGTCGCGCACCAGGCCGTGGATGTAGACGTGCTTGAACGGTACCCGGCCGGTGAAGTGCTTGGTCATCATGATCATCCGGGCGACCCAGAAGAAGATGATGTCGTAGCCGGTGACCAGCACCGTGGAGGGCAGGTACAGGTCGTAGTCCTGCGTCTGCTCGGGCCAGCCCAGCGAGGAGAAGGGCACCAGGGCCGCGGAGTACCAGGTGTCGAGCACGTCCTCGTCGCGCGTGAGCGTCTTGCCGGGCGCCTGGGCCTTGGCCTCGGCTTCGTTGCGCGCGACGTACACCTTGCCGTCGGCGTCGTACCAGGCCGGGATCTGGTGGCCCCACCAGAGCTGGCGCGAGATGGTCCAGTCCTGGATGTTCTCCATCCAGTGGTTGTAGGTGTTGACCCAGTTCTCGGGCACGAAGCTCACTTCGCCCGAGCGCACCGCGTCGATGGCCTTCTGTGCGATCGACTGGCCCTTGGCGTCGGGCTTGGTCATGGCGACGAACCACTGGTCGGTCAGCATCGGCTCGACCACGGCGCCGGTGCGCGCGCAGCGCGGCACCATCAGCTTGTGCTTCTTGGTCTCGACCAGGAGGCCCAAGTCCTGAAGGTCTGCCACCACCGACTTGCGCGCGTCGAAGCGGTCGAGGGTGCGGTACTTCTCGGGCGCGTTGTCATTGATGGTGGCATCCAGCGTCAGCACGCCGATGATGGGCAGGCCATGGCGCTGGCCCACCGCGTAGTCGTTGTGGTCATGCGCGGGCGTCACCTTGACCACGCCGGTGCCGAATTCCTTGTCGACGTAGCTGTCGGCGATCACCGGGATCAGGCGGTCGACCAGCGGCAGCTTGACCTTGCGGCCGATCAGCGCCATGTAGCGCTCGTCCTCCGGATGGACCATCACGGCGACGTCGCCCAGCATGGTCTCGGGCCGCGTGGTCGCGACCGTGAGCGAGCCCGAGCCGTCCTCGAGCGGATAGGCGATGTGCCAGAGGAAGCCTTCCTCTTCCTCGCTCTCGACCTCGAGGTCGCTCACCGCGGTCTTGAGCACCGGGTCCCAGTTGACAAGCCGCTTGCCGCGGTAGATCAGGCCTTCCTCATAGAGCCGCACGAAGGTGTCGGTGACGACCTTCGAGAGCTTCTCGTCCATCGTGAAGTACTCGCGGCTCCAGTCCACCGTGTCGCCCATGCGGCGCATCTGGTTGGTGATGGTGTTGCCCGACTGCTGCTTCCACTCCCACACGCGCGCCACGAA
Source organism: Variovorax sp. Soil_C_12 (assembly GCF_057657375.1). NCBI lineage: Bacteria > Pseudomonadati > Pseudomonadota > Betaproteobacteria > Burkholderiales > Comamonadaceae > Variovorax > Variovorax sp. Soil_C_12. The sequence continues at coordinate 65,284 of NZ_JBDGIO010000022.1, forward strand.
GTTCTTGCGGCCCAGGTCGTGGCGGCTGATCTTCTGTTCCTGCAGCTGGCGCTCGACCACGATCTGGGTCGCGATGCCGGCATGGTCGGTGCCCGGCACCCACAGCGTGTTGTCGCCCTTCATGCGGTGGTAGCGCGCCAGGCTGTCCATGATCGTCTGATTGAACGCATGGCCCATGTGCAGCGTGCCCGTGACGTTCGGCGGCGGCAGCTGGATCGCGAAGGAGGGCGAGCCCTCCTTTGGCTGGCCCGTGCCGCGGAAGCCTGCGACCGCGTAGCCGCGCCGCTCCCACTCGGGACCCCAGTGCGCCTCGAGGGCGGCGGGTTCGAAGGATTTGGACAGGCTCTCGAGGCCGGGCTGGGACAAGGTGTCGCTCATGGGGTGCAAAGACGAAAACGGCATCCCGCAGGATGCCGTTCGGGTGGGTTGGGGGAGCCTTCGATTTTATTCGAGCGCGGCCGGTCCGGGGGTTCAGCGCCCGGGCGCGTAGTTGACCGGGATCCAGATGTAGCCGTTGCCTTGCGCGCGCACCCGGCCCATGCCGGGGAAGGGGATGTGCGCGCCGGCCACCGGGTAGCCCTGGGCAGCGGCCTCCGTGTAGGCCTTTCGGCGCTGCGCGGCGGCCGGCCGCGAGTCGGTGTCGAACTGGATGGTGATCGACGGGTTCTCGAACTGGACGGCGGCCACGTGCATCAGGTCGCCCCAGAACACCATCTTCTGCCCCTTGCTCTCCGCGACGTAGAGACTGTGGCCCGGCGTGTGGCCGTAGGCGGCTTTGGCCTTGATGCCGGGCACCAGGTCGGTGTCGCCATCGAAGGGCTTGAACTTGCCGGCGCTGACATAGGGGTTGAGCGAGCCCATGGCGCCCTTGAAGAAATCCTTGGCATCGGCGGGCGCCTTGTCCATGTTGGCCTGGCTCAACCAGTAGTCGGCATCGCGCTTGTCGGCGCGCACCGTCGCGTTCGCGAAGACGGGCTTGCCGTCGACGGCGAGGCCACCGACGTGGTCGGGGTGCAGGTGGGTGATGTAGATCTCGTCGACCTGATCGGGCTGATAGCCGGCCGCCTTGAGATTGGCGGCCAGCTTGCCCAGCGTCGGGCCGAACAGGCCGCCGGCGCCGGTGTCGATGAGCACCAGCTTCTCGCCGGTGTTGACGAGGTAGGCATTCACCGAGGTCTCGAGCGGGCTCTGGAGGTACGACCGGGCCAGCGTCTTTTTCACCTGCTCGGGCGTGGTGCGCGTCAGCAGCTTGTCCACAGGGAGCGCGACCGTGCCGTCCGACAGGGCCGTCACCTGGAAGTCGCCGACCATGACGCTGTAGAAGCCGGGGGCAGCTTCCTTGGCGAGGGGCGCCGCGGCTTGCGCCGTGGTGGGCGCCCAGGCTGCGGCCCAGGCACAGGCGGCGGCAAAGACGAGAGCGCGGGTTCGCGCCAGCGGGACAACCTTCATCGGGATCTCCTCGGGGTGGGTTGCGATGCAGGCCGGACTCTAACCGCCTTCGCGCCGCCTCGCTTCGGCCCCGCGGATAATTCGCGGATGCTGTTTTTGCTCTCCCCGGCCAAGTCGCTCGATTACGAAACCCCCGTGCCTGACACCCTGCCCGCCACCCAGCCGCACTTCGAGGGACCCGGAGGCCCCTCGGCCGAGCTGATCAAGATCCTGCGCGAAAAGTCGCCGCAGCAGATCGCCGAGCTCATGCGGCTGTCGGACAAGCTGTCGGCGCTGAACGTGGCGCGCTATGGAGCCTGGGCTTCCAAAGGCACGGTCGGCAACGCGAAGCAGGCCGCACTGGCCTTCGACGGCGACGTCTACGGCGGCCTCGACGCGAAGACGCTGAGCCCGGGCCAGCTCGGCTGGGCGCAGGAACGCATCTGCATCCTGAGCGGCCTCTATGGCGTGCTGCGCCCCTTGGACCGGCTGCAGCCCTACCGGCTCGAAATGGGCACGCAGTTGGCCAACCGCCACGGCAAGGATCTCTACGCCTTCTGGAATTCGCGCATTGCCGAGTACCTGAACCAGCGTCTGGCGGCGGACCGCACGCCGGTCGTGATCAACCTGGCCTCGCAGGAGTACTTCAGGTCGGTCGATCTGAGCGTGCTCAAGGCGCGCGTGGTGGAGTGCGTGTTCGAGGAATGGAAGAACGGCAAGTACAAGGTCATCAGCTTCTTCGCCAAGCGGGCCCGTGGCCTGATGGCGCGCTGGGCCGTGCTGCACAAGGCCTCCACGCCCAGGGCGCTGGAGAAGTTCGATCTCGAAGGCTACGTCTTCGACGCGAAGGCCTCGGCGCCGGAGCGCTTCGTTTTTCGAAGGAGATCAGCGTGACGGGTCAAGCCATCAGTCCCGAACTGCGCGAATGGGTTGTCGCCCAACTCGCGGCCGGGCATTCCATCCCGAGCCTGCGTGCCTCGATGCGCGAAGCGGGCTGGCACGACGATGCGGCGGACGCGGCGCTCGCAGAGGTCGAGGCGCAGGCCGCGGGCCTCGCTGCCGCCGCGCCTGCACGCGCCTCGATGCCGGGGCCGGATCTGTCGAACGCGCCCTTGTACATCGATACCGGCGACCGCCGCGTGCAGGTGCTCCAGACCCTGCGCCATCCGCGGGTCCTGGTGTTCGGCGACTTGGTCTCGGACGAGGAATGCGAGGCCCTGATCCAAGCGGCGCGGCAGCGGCTCGCACGGTCCCTCACCGTCGAGACAAAGACGGGCGGCGAGGCGCTCAACGTCGATCGCACCAGCGACGGCATGTTCTTCGAGCGCGGGGAGAACCCCGTCGTCGCACGCCTGGAGCAGCGTATCGCCGCGCTGCTGCGCTGGCCGCTCGAGTTCGGGGAGGGCTTGCAGGTCTTGCGCTACGCGCCGGGCGCCCAATACCGGCCGCACTACGATTACTTCGACCCCGGCGAGCCCGGCACGCCCACCATCCTGCGCCGCGGGGGCCAACGCTTGGCCACGCTGGTGATGTACCTGCAGGAGCCCGAGCTGGGCGGCGCGACGACTTTCCCCGACGTGGGCCTCGAAGTCGCGCCCAAGCGCGGCACCGGCGTCTTCTTCAGCTACGAGCGGCCGGATCCGGCGACGCACACCCTGCATGGTGGCGCGCCGGTGCTGGCAGGCGAGAAATGGGTGGCCACCAAGTGGTTGCGCGAGCGCGAGTTCCGCTAGGCACCGCGCCTGCTTGCAAAGAGCGGACCGCCAAGTCATGAAACTCACAGCCAACGGTATTCAGATCGAGGTCGAGGACAGCGGCGGGGAAGGCCGGCCGGTGGTCCTGCTGATCATGGGGCTGGGCATGCAACTGATCGCCTGGCCCGAGGACTTCGTGCGGACGCTGGTCGATGCCGGCTTTCGGGTCGTGCGCCACGATAACCGGGACATCGGACTGAGCCAGGGCTTCGACGAGGCGGGTGCCGGCAACCTCGTCTGGCAGAGCGTACGGCATCGCATCGGGCTGCCGGTGCGCTCGGCCTATTCGCTGCAGGACATGGCCGACGATGCGCTCGGCGTACTCGATGCCCTGGGAATCCGGCGCGCCCATGTGGTGGGCGCATCGATGGGCGGCATGATCGCCCAGCGCCTGGCCATCGGCGCGCCGCAGCGCGCGGCGAGCCTGGTCAGCATCATGAGCTCGAGTGGTGCGCGCAACCTGCCGGGGCCGCGCCCCGACGTGGCTGCTGCGTTGATGCGCCGGCCGGCCAGCCGGACAGAGGCCGCGCTGATGGCGCACAGCCTCGGCGTCGTTCGGCTGATTGCCAGCCCCGCCTACCCACAGGACGAAAGGACCGTGACCGAGCGCATTGCCCGCGGCCTGCGCCGCGCCTACCGGCCGGGCGGAATCGTGCGGCAAATGCTTGCAATCGGGGCCGACAGCGGCCGACACGCGTTGCTGGGACGCATCTCCAGCCCAACGCTCGTCCTGCATGGGGACGCGGATCCGCTGGTACCCATCGCGTGCGGCCAGGACACGGCGCGCCGCATTCCGGGCGCGCAATTCGTCTCGGTGCCCGGCATGGGCCACGACTTGCCACCGCCGGTTTGCGACATCCTGCTGCGGCACATCATTCCTTTTATGCAGACCGCCGAGAAGTGGGCATGAGCCTCGACAACACACCTGAACAATCGCAGCTGGGGCGCACCTCGACCTATGCCGACCGCTACGACCCTGGCCTTCTGTTTCCGATTCCGCGCGCCGCGCAGCGCGAAGCCATGGGGATCGCGACCCGGCCGCTGCCATTCTTCGGTGCGGACCTGTGGACGGCCTTCGAGCTGAGCTGGCTCAATCCGCGCGGCAAGCCGCAGCTGGCGATCGCGCATTTCACGGTGCCTTGCGAGACGCCCAACATCATCGAGAGCAAGTCCTTCAAGCTCTATCTCAACAGCTTCAACAGCACCGTCTTCGCCGATGCGGAGGCTGTGCGTGGGCGGCTGCGCGCCGATCTGAGCGAAGCGGTCTGGCGGGGCAGCGAGCGGGCGGAGGGCATCGGGGTCAAGCTGATGGCCCCCGAGATGTTCGAGCGCGAGCAGATCCATGAACTCGATGGTCTCGATCTCGATCGGCTCGACATCGAGTGCGCGCAGTACCAGCCCGCGCCCGAACTACTGTCCAGCGACGCGACGCAGGTTCCTGTGACCGAGGCCCTGAGCAGCCGGCTGCTCAAGAGCAACTGCCTGGTGACGGGACAGCCCGACTGGGGCAGCGTTCAGATCCGCTACAGCGGGCCGCCGATCGACCAGGCAGGACTGCTGGCGTACATCGTGAGCTTTCGCAATCACAACGAGTTCCATGAGCCTTGCGCCGAGCGCATGTTCTGGGACATCTGGCGCCGCTGCCAGCCGACGAAGTTGGCTGTCTACGCGCGCTACACGCGGCGCGGTGGGCTGGACATCAATCCGTTTCGCACGAGTTGGCCGCAGGCGTTGCCGTCGAACACCAGGATGGCGCGGCAATAGGAGGAAGGTGGGGGCGCAGTCCGGGTCTTGCGTTGAGTGGGTCGAACGCGAAAAAGTCGAGCCAGATTGCGCATTGGCTAAAAACCGTGGCATAATCGAGGGCTCCGCTCAAGACGGCGGGTTGTTGAGGCTCTCAGGGGTTTTGATGGCTGTGGTTGTGGTGGGTG
>NZ_JBDGIO010000023.1:0-66539 GCF_057657375.1 Variovorax sp. Soil_C_12
TTGATCTCACCGCCGCCTGAGCGGCTCCTATCCAACCTCCGCCGCAGTGAGAAGGGCGTGGTTCATTGACCGCTTACGATTAAGCCGCTGGTATTGCGGCTCCCGGCAACTGAGTGCCACGATGGGGTTGCGAAGCTCCATCAACTCACTCTGAAGGGGAAGCCCCATGACGATTTAGTACGTTGGCGTCGATCTCGCCAAGAACGTATTCGCAGTCCACGGGGTGGACGAAGCCGGCAAGCCTGAGCTCGTACGCCCGAACGTCGCGCGTGCCAAGTTGCTCGAACTGATCGCGTCGCTGCCGCCCTGCATGATCGGCATGGAAGCGTGCTCAGGCGCACACCACTGGGCGCGCCAGTTCAAAAGCCATGGACACACAGTGCGGCTCATGGCGCCTAAATTCGTCAGCCCGTATCGACTTTCTGGCAAGCGCGGCAAGAATGACGCAGCCGACGCCGCAGCGATCTGCGAAGCAATGCAACGGCCGAACATGCGCTTCGTCCCGATCAAAAGCCTGGAGCAGCAATCGCAACTGAGTGTGCATCGCGTGTGCCAAGGATTCGTCGACCAGCGCACGGCAACCATCAACCGGATCCGCGGGTTGCTCAGCGAATTCGGTGTCGTGTTGCCGTTGAGGGCATCGACCGTGCGCAGCCAGGCCATGGCGTGCCTGGAAGATCTACCAGGATGGAGCAACACCGTCATCGGCGACTTACTCAGCGAGTTGACGCGGCTGGACGAGCGGATCGCGCTCTACGACCAGCACGTCGCGCAGATGGCGCGCGAAGATACCCGGGCCCAGCAACTCATGCGCTTGCGCGGGGTTGGACCAACCACCGCCACCGCGCTGCTGGCGATGATCGGTAACGGGCATGAGTTCAGATGTGGTCGTCAGTTTGCCGCTTGGCTCGGGTTGGTGCCCAGCCAGTACAGCTCGGGCGGAAAGGCACGGCTAGGGCACATCACGAAGGCTGGGGACCCGTACATGCGATCCTTACTGGTCTTGGGCGCCCGGGCGGTTCTCAACTCAGCCAAAAATAAAACTGATGCGATCAGCCAATGGGCCGCGGCGCTGGCCGAGCGCCGCGGCTACTGGCGTGCGATCGTGGCGATAGCTGCCAAGAATGCACGCATGGCGTGGGCAATAGTGTCCCGAGGGGAGCAGTTCACGATGCCGGCATGACCCAGTCACTAGAACATCCGAACCGAGGAACTGCAACGAACCGATTTCCACCGCCGCTTGACGGCTCGCAGTGATGAAGCAAGGTTGGACCTGCGCGGGGTGTGCCTGAGAAAAATACGGAGACGACAATCGCCGTTCTCGCTAATCGAATGAGGTTCCCGCGTGCGTCTCTCATCCGGGTCCGCAGCAACATGCGTGCTGCATCAATGACCGCTTGTAGTTCAGCCTGTCCGCACCTTGTCTACGCCCTCACGCCATGCTGCCCGGCCGATCGGTGTCGCATATCAAACCTTCAATGTCGACGCCCTTTTAAACGAGGGCCGTCAAGGTGAAGCATCGCTTGCATTCTGGGGATGCCCTTGTAGTATTTGTAGTTGCCGCCGAGCGCCGGCAAACATTGGACGGCGTGACACCGTTGAGCCAGATCGCGCCGAAGGAGTAGATTGGCGGCCCCATCCCCGTGGAGGAACCCGCCGTGTCGTTCGCCCAGCGCTTCATTGGCGCGGAGATCCTTCCCTCCAGGATGTCCGAGCTCGACGTGCAGCAGTTCTTTAGTCTGAGCAAGCGTCCGCCTGGGTATCCATCGGGATCGACTACCTATTCTTCAATCGCCTGACGGTGCGCTGGATGGCCGCTTCGTTCCGTGCATGCAGGTCGAAGTGCGCCATCGGTTGGAATGCCTCTACTCAATTTGAGTGATTCGCGAGACCAGCGGCTGTGGCCTAGTCCAGTTCGAGGACGGGCAAACCGGAGGCGTTGCGATGAACGATCGGTCGATGGGTTCGATCAACCTGGGGCGACGCAACACCCTGGCCGCGGTCGCTGCCTGCACGGCCGGCTTGTTGCTGCCGTCTACCGGCCGCGCCGCGGTCTGGGGCAGCATTCCGGCCACAGCCGGCGCGGTGTGGGCCACTCCACCCGACCTGCGCATCCTGGAGATCCACCTCTACGGTGGTCTATCCATGTGGGAGACGTTCTACGCCCGCGCTCCGGCCGCCTCCAACCGCTTTCGCGGCTTCGACGCCGAGGTGGCCGCCCTGCCCTTTGCCGGCTGCGACGCCGGGTTCACCGACCCGGCACCGTCGCCCTTCGCCACTGACGCCAACGGCCGCCCCGTCCATCTGGGCCCCGCGACCAGGCCGCTGTGGAAACCATCGATCCTCGACAAGATGCGCATCGTCGCGCTGGCGCACGAGTTCCAGCCGCACGAGGCCGCAATCCCGCTGACGATGACCGGCCAGCGCCTTGGTAACCCGAAGCTCGCCGGCTTGGGCGCCGCCATCCAGCACCACTTTGTCTCGCGCGACATCGATGTCGGCCCGCCGCCGCCGCGGCCGTATTCGTATGTGCTGTGGCCCGAGACCTTCAGCTTTCCGACCGACAACCTCCAAGCCTCGGCATCGATTGGCCTGCACCCGGCCTACTCGCGGCCGCTGGTGCTGAAGGTAGGGGCGGGCCTGCCTGGGTTCCTGAGTTCGCTCACCCGCAGCGGCATTCGCACCGACCGCGACGCGTTGCTGCGCCAGTACGTCGACCAGTACAGCGCCAGCTTGCGGCACAGCTCGATGCTCTCCACCACACCCCCGGGGCGCACCCGCTCGAAGGGGTTTGCCGCGTTCGAATCGAGCAGCGCGATGGTGTTCGGCGCGGCCTCGCTGCACGGCCTGCTTACGGCCGCTGGCTCCCCCGCGCCGCTGCCCCTGCCGAACGATCCAGCCTGTCCGGGCGGCAGCACCACGGCAACCTTCGAGAACATGCCTGGCCACGGCATCAAGCTTGCCGCCTACCTGCTGGCGCAGACCGGCACCAACGCACCGCGCTATGTGTGCGTGATCGACAAGGGCATGCAGACCGCCTCCGGCGGTGGCGCTTACGACACGCACGGCGGCGCGCATGCGAGCGTGACGAGCGTCAACCTGTTCAACATCTGCAAGACGCTGCGCCAGCTGATCGACGCGGGCACGCTGAACCTGGCCAGCACGATGGTGGTGCTGACCACCGAGTTCGGGCGCACGCCGGCGCGCACGGGCAGCGGCCGTGACCATTGGCCCGAAGGCTTCTGCCAGGTGCTGATCGGTGGGCCCGTGACACGCGGCGTGTCGGGCGCATTGCTCGACAGCAACTTTGCTGGCGTGTCCGCGGCCGACGACGGCCGCGCCGACCCGGCTCACCACTTCAAGCCTGCTGATCTGCGCGCTGCCATCCTGACCGCATGCGGAATCATGCCGTTCGAGAACGACGCCTACGCGGTTCCCGACATCAGCTTCTCGACTGCGGCATCGACGCACGGCGACCTGATGCGCGGGCTGAAGAGCCAGGTGCTAGGTGCATAGGGAACAAAGATCATGACCATCCTCACTGCTCGCGCCCGCTCCTGGCTCGGCGCGCTGCTGGTGGCTGCACTTGGCGGATGCAGCCCTAGTTGCTCGCTGTTCACCACCATTCCCAGCGACGACGCGGGTGACGCGTCGTTCGTGCGCCAGGCCGTTCCCAAGCTGCTGGGCCGCAAGGTGCGCGGGACCGAAGAGACTCGCATGCTTGTCGACGTGATCGCCGCCACTCCCAATGGGCGCGGCCGCGAAGAGGTCCTGGACGCTCTGATGCACGACCCCGAGTTCAGCAGCCACTGGCAGGAAAACCTCGCCGACATGCTGCGGGTCAACCGCAGCGGCGACAAGCAGCAGACAGGTTGCTACGGCGCACCGCTGCGTGCGAGCAGCGATGCCGCACTGGCGGACTTCCTGCTCGCGCGGCGAGCCGATCTCTCGGGCTTCGGCGGTGCGCCGCCGGCCGCCTTCAACATGAGCGACGTGCTTGCATCCTCGTTCGCGTCCGACAACCTGTTCCCAGCCTACTCGGCGCACTTGTTCGCGATGCAGAGCAAGCCGCTGCAAGGCGCCGAGGCGAACGAGGCGAACCGGCGCACCGACATGGCCGAAGGCTTCTCTCACATCTACCTTCGTCGGAAGAACGAGTGCATGCAGTGCCACAACAGTTCGTTCTCGACCACCGGACCGCAGACCTACTGGAAGCGCTCCTGGCCGGTGCTGGGCAAGTTCGAGAAGGCAGTGTTCGCGAACGAGCAGGGTGGCGCCCCAGGGCAGCTGTCGTCGTTGTTTCGCACCGGCGTATCTATCGGCGGCTCGGACGATCCGAGCAGCGCAGCGCCCCGCACGCCGTGGGGTTCGCTCACGGGATGCGGCTCGTTCCGCAGCGCCGCCGCGACAGTGGACACGCACGGGCCGGCGCCCCACCTCACGCAGGCGCTGCCGGTGGGCAGCTCGATCTGGACCGTGCAAAGCCTGCTCGACGACGGTCGCCGCAGCCTGGCGATGAACGGCTTGCTGCGCCGCAAGCCGAGCAGCTGCAATGTGTGCGGCACCCCAGCGTGCACCGGCGGCAGCGGACCGCCGCCGTTGCCGGAACCCGCCACGAGCAACGTCAAGACCTTGCTGACCAACAAGGGCTGCATGGGCTGCCACAGCGGCGGCACCGGCGCGGCCGGCGGCATGGACCTCGACGCGGCCAACTGGACCGCCAACGTCATCGACCAGCCCAGCCAGCGTGATCCCTCCGTGCTGCGTGTCGAGCGCGGCAACGCGGCGGCGAGCATGCTGTCGCGGAAGGTGCACGGCACAGCAGGGTCGGGCACGCGCATGCCGCCGGGCGGCCCGTATCTGAATGCCGCGGAGACGACGCAGATTGACAACTGGATCGCCGGCCTGCCGCCAGGTTCGTCGGCGATGGCGTGTGCCGTATGCACCACGGATGTGTGCACCGCAACCGCCAGTGAAGTCGATGGCCCGCCCGCACTCGCCTTCCTGATGGCCATGAGCGTGACCGACAACGTCTGGACCGAGACGATGGGCGCACCGCTGACGATCGCGAACAACTTCCCGCGCAGCCAGGCGCAATCGAACGTGCTGTGGTACCTGTCCGAGTACACCCTGGTGTCGAACGACTGGTCGCTGCGAGCCTTGCTCAAGCGCATGCTGCTGAGCGACTACTTCAACCGCAAGTCGCCGCAATCGACCAGCGCAGCCTCGCCCTACGACGAGCCCCTGGTGCTGGACCCGTGGACCGAAATCGACCCGCGGTTCCCGCCGGTGGCGCAAGCCGGCTGGACGGCCGCGTCGATGGCAGCGCCGGTGCTCGACCCGGCCTACAGCGCGTCGAGCCAGCCCGCGAGCCACAAGAATTCGATGGCCGAGGGCATCCATCGCTACAGCGCGCGGTCGCTCACCTACTCGATGCACGCCGCGCTCGGCTGGCCCGCGCCTAAGCGCTTCGCGGACGGCAGCTACCCAAGTGCGGAGCTCGCGAAGTCCATCGGCCAGTTCGTGCGCGACGCCGAGCCGGGTTTCCGCGACACCGACTTCCAGGGGCTGTTGACCTGGGAGGCGCAGCACAAGACCTGCACCAAGCAGTCGGGCGGGCCCGACTGGATCAACCGGCTGATCGACGCGGTGGTGGCCTTCAATGCCGCGAACCCGGGCGCGCCGATCCGCCTGCGCGACGCGGTGCTGACGATGAAGGACTGGCTCATCAACGACCCGCAGATCCGCGTGGATGCACTGGCGCAGGACGGCGGGCAGCTGGAGAAGGGGCTGCTTAACTCCTTCTTCGGCGTGGCCGACCTCGACACCGCGCTCGCGGACGTGTCCGACGCCACGGCGCGCAGCGCGCTCGAAGGCCAACTGCGCGAGTACTGCGGCGTGCTCGTGCAGTCACCGCAGTTCTGGCTGGCGGGCATCGCGCCCGGCGGGAGCCTCGGGCCAGCGCCGCGCCTGCGGGTGTGCAACGGCGCGCCCTGCACCTACCTGGAGATGTGCCAGCGACTCGCCGGCGGCATGACAAGCGCGGGCTCGGCTTTGCAGCTGAATTGCGCGGCCGGCAGCGTCACGGTGACCGACCGCCCGCAGCGTCGGCCGTGGCGCGAATGGGCGGCGATCTGCCCCGGCGGGCAATGCGCCTTTTGGCGCTTGCCCATCGAGCTGGACGCGTGCATTCGCAAGCTCGACGCGCACCTGTGCATGCCGCAGCAGCCGCCGCGCTTCGACATCGGCTGCCAGCGCATCGACTGTGGCGGTGGGCCACTGCCGCCGCTTGACCGGACCGGCCGCTTCGCTCCGGCGCTGATGCTGGGCTGGTTCGAAGGTGCCAAGGTCGAAGCGGTTAGCGGTGTTCGCCTGCTGCGCGCGGGCGAGCGTGCGCCGCTGCCGCAGCCCGGGAACGAGGCCCGTCAGGACGCCATGCCGTCGGGTTTCAAAGCGCTCGAGCAAGGAGCCACGCTGGCAGTCGGCGACGTGATCGAGATTCCGCGCGACGCAACGCTGTCGGTCGATACCGCCCGCGGTGCCTTCAAGACGCCGAAAGGCGGGCTGCCGATGGAGGATGGACAGCAGGCCTGGTACCTGATGGTCACCGGCCCCAGCGTGACCCGGGGGAATCACCAGGCGCCGCCGGAGCTTCGCTGGGGACTGTCGGTCCAGGACGAAGCCTTCATCCACGCCCAGCGTGCGCTGGTCATGGGCCTGGGGCCGCAGGAATTCAAAGGCAAGAGAGGCGCGTATGACGAAGCGGTGCGCAATTCGTCGCGGGTGGACGAAGCACCGGAATCGCCGAGGTAGCCGGGATCCGGGGTGTGGGGCTGCGCGACTTCGCTGCCTGCATGTGCCGCGGCACGGTGTGGATGGAGCACTCGCACAGCTTCCGAAAGCGCGACCGGTTACTCACACCGCCGGCTGCGGCGCCAGACGGCTTCCGTCGGCGTGTACAGCCACGTACTGGACCGCGCGCAGCCCCGTGCCCATCTCGCGACAGATCGGCGTCGCCATCGAAGGTCGTTCGACGGAAACGGCTCGAGACGTTCACCATGGAGAGCATCACATTCCTGGGTGTTGGCGCCGAAGTAATACTGACCCACTGGGGGTGTGCACTGCAACAAATCCCCGGCGGCACGACGGCTTGCCCAGATGGCCGGCCAGTGGCCGTCCCCGAGCCGATCTTTGCTGCACTGCACACCCCCAGGAATGTGATGCTCTCCATTTTCGCTCTCATCGTGTCATTCCGAACCGAAAGTACGATCACCCCGAGGCAGGGGTTACATGGACACGTCTTGCATTCTGTTGGGGCGACTTGACTACCGCAGCGCGAGAGCCCCAGCGCCGAGAGGCAGAATGCGGCTAGGAACGGACATTCCGTTTCCTCCGCTGATGAATATCATCCGGTCTCTCGGCCCCATGCCGCTTCAGGTCGCGAACGCAGCCAGTGACCAGCCGGTTCCGTGCGCGCAGGCAGGGCGCGCACAACGCCCTCTAGAGCCCCGTCTTGGTGGTCTTGCAGTTCTTCTGATCAGCGATCACGTCCGATAGATAGCTGACCGTACCCTCGCCTGCGACGCGATCAATTCTCAGATCGGCACGACCGGCTTCCTCTTGCCACTTGAACTCGGTGTCGGAGATCGTGCATGGCTGCCCGTTGCAAGTTCGTGCGTCCATGTCAATGCGGTTCGTTCTGTCGTCAAGCTGACCCAAGCGCTTGTGCCAATACTCACATTTCACTTCAAGCTTTTCGGCGCTCACCGTGGGCGTCCAGAATGCCAGCACTGCGACTGTCAACAAAACCTGAACGTTAGTCATTGAGGCCTCCTTGGCCAGAGTGCCCACGTTGGAGATGAGTCGGAATCGCTCGCTATTGCATTCCGTCTTTCTTCTTCGGTTACGCACTTGCGGAACGCCCGAACGGCGTCGTCGCCGCAGCCAACCGATCAGAAGAACTTGTCGCGTGTTTGTGGCCCCCACCACCTCCTGACCAGAGCTTGGTTGCCCGCTCGAGCGTTGTCAATACAGGTCGCCCGTCAGCGAACTCACGTCAGGTTGGGACCAGAGCTCTTCGCCAGCATGCGGCCAAAAGGCGACTCCACGGACCGAGGCGCCGGTTTCGAAGGTCCTCTTCGTGGTTCGAGAAATGTCTCTTCTGGGCCCTGTACGGCTGTACGGCCCGCTCCAAAGGGTGAGCAAGTACTCGTTTGGGCATCCCGGCGGCCGAGCTCGAATCCTGGGCACTGGGAGTCGTCCGGTGGCGCGCGTAATCGGTCTACTCCAACGCGGCGTTCCGGTACTCAGCCAACGTCGTGCGACGGAAATCGATCACTGGTACCAGCTTGTCGCCCGAATCAGGAAAGCGGGCACGAATGTTGGCTCCTTCGCGGACCCAACATCCGCGCGAAGTCGTGCCATCCCATGACGTCAGGTAGCAAAGTCGATAGGGCGTGACGCATTCTTCCTCGGCATCGGTCAACTGCAGCATGTGAAACACGCTTCCCTGCGCCAAGAACAAAACGCTGGGCTGCGTTTCGCAGCCGAGAACGAATGTGCAAGTGGCGACACATGCCACGACTGAAGATGCCTTCATACCTGGCTCCAGTCGACGTCGGGGAAAGATCGATTGAGCGCTTTAGTACTGGGCTAGTCAACCTCGACATGAGGAGCCACGCTGCATTCGATGGTCGGGATGCCGCCCTGGCTCCGTCAGCGCGTGAGCCAGCCGTTGATTTCGTCAATGACTTCGGTTTTGGCGCCGCCCGAGAGTGCCTACAACCGTATCCGCGACATCAGGTAAGTAAAACGAGCCTGCGCCAGATCACGCTGGGCGGAGACCTTTTGATGCTCCGCGTTCAACACATCAGGCAAGTTGCGGCTGCCAGCTTCCGTAGAGGAAAGTAAATCTGGTTCAACGGTAAAGGTAAATGTGGTTTGTCGCCTGTTGCGAAGTGCCGAGATAGCTCTAGGGGCCGCAGCCCTCGCATCATCCTGCGCAGCGGCGGTCTGTTGGACTTGATGCGAAGTCCCAAAATTGCTTCGCACGGATGCGAGGTACCAGATTTACTTCGCTTTGAGTGACAGTAAATGTGGGACCATCGGACGGGTTCCCAGAGGCAGGCTTGGCTTAGCGGCGGTACCAGATTTTCTTCTACGACGGCCGGCCGGCAACGATCCGGACGGCATGCCTGTGGGCGTGCGCAATGCCGCGAAGCTGCTGTGGGAGACGGCGCGCCGGGAGGCCGAGGAAGTCCAGCGCGGTGAGCTGGAATCGGTGCGCTCGGAGCTTCAGGTGCGGGAGGACGCGCTCGCCGAGGCCCAAGCAACGCTCGCGCAGCGCGAGGAAGCCTTCGCCCAGCCGCGAGTGAGCCTGGATGCGGCACTGGCCTCCTCGCAGCAGGCCCGCGAGGCGCTGGAGCGCCAACTCAAGGAGCACGCCCTCGAGGCACACCGGGTGCGCATCGGCCTGGACGAAGAAATCAAGCGGCTGACCGCCCTGCTCTCCCACGCGGCCGAAAACCAGGAACGGATGCGCCGGGAGCACGCCGAAGCGATGGCAGAGCGCGACCGGGATCTGCGCCAGGCCGAGGAGCGGCACGCCGGCCAAGAGCGGCGAATGCTGGCGGAGGTGGATCGGGCCAGGCAAACGGCCAAGACGCTGGAATCCGAGTTGGCCAGGGAGCAGCAGCGGCGTTCCAAAAGCGAGAAAGCGGCGGCAAAGCGACTGGAGGCAGAGCTGGAGAAGCTCCACCAGCTTCGGGAAGCGGCGCGGCAGGCCGAGGCCGGGCTTCGTGAGCAGCTAGCCTCCCAAGGCATCGACCTGGCGCAGGCGCGGACCCAGACAGAAGCGCTAGCGGCGAGCGTCGAAGCGCTCGAGGGCCGGATCGACGAGGAAAAGCCTCACACGAGAAAACGCGGCGAATGCTGGCCGAGGCCTTGATCAGCAAGGCGGCTGCGAAGGGCGATGCCTCCGTGCGTCGACGGCGGAAGCCTTGAGCGGGGGGCGGGAGAGGTTTTCGTCGTCGCTGATGGCGCCGGTGGAAGTTCCCCTGTACGGCGGGTTCGCTGCCAGCGCGCACTGTTCCGAATCGGTGCACGTCTGGAGTAGAACGTTCCGCCACTGATTTGCTGCAGTGCGCACCCCCAGCTTCTGGATGCTCTTCAAGGAAGCAATTGCCTGAACCAGAGGCCCGTCGTGACGCGCCGCATCGCGCTCCCCGACGTTGCCCTGGCGTGTCAAGTGCCCTGTAGACTCTTGCCCTCGTTGATAAGCAGGCGCTTGCCGACGGCATAGCGATAGATCCACTTCAATGCAACCGTCTCTGCGAGGCTCTCGGCTGCGTCCTCCGCAGCGCGGAGCTCCTCGGCCAGGCTCATGACGCGGTGGCGCGCAAGGCTATGGACGGTGCCCTCGAGGTTGGGGCCCAAGGCTGCAAGCTGATCTTTGGCGCGAACCAGATCAGCACGAATGACGGTGACGGGGCGGCGATCGTCTTCCATGTCGTTCTCCTTGTCTGACACTGAGTTGCAGCAACCTCAGATTGAGTTCTGTTTGATTGACAAAATGGCTCTCGCTTCGCCTTGAGCTGGCGGGCGGCACCGTCGGGCACTTCTCCGCCCAGCGACTCCGGTCGGTTTGCACGAGCTCATTTCGTGGGCAAGAGGCCACCACCACGTAACAGAGACCCCAGGTGCGTACTCGCCGCTCGCGATGGCCGAGAAGATGCGCTCGGCGATCTGGTCGGGCAGCGTCATCAGCTGGCGGGTGACGGGCTTGGCGCGCGCCGCCGACACTTCGGCTTCAGCGCCGTTGGTGCCGAGAGCATCCAGAATTTGGGGGTGTGCGGCGCAGCAGAAGTAGGCTTTAGGGATGGAGGCTGGGGCGCGATCTGGGCAAGAAGGCCCGCAGTTGAAGATTGCTGCAGTGCACACCCCCAGGAATGTGATGCTCTCCCCTTACGGCAGTGCCCACGGCGTGGTGCCGGCCGACGCCGCCGCCGCCTGGCTCGACGCGCTGCTCGCGCTGGACTGGAAACGCATGGAAGGGGCTGCGGCCGCCGCCGCGAACCTGGCCCGCCTGAGCGGTGATCGCGCGCGCGACCTGTCGCCCGACGTGCGCGAGCGTGTCATCACCCGGCTCGAGGCCCATCGGGCTGCGCCGGCCTGGATCGCCCGCGTGCGCGAGGTCGTACCGCTCGACGAAGCCGGCGAACGCGGCGTGTTCGGCGAGGCCTTGCCGCCAGGCCTGAAGCTGATCGCCTGAGCGCCGACGAGAAAAAGGGGGGCCGGTCTTTATCGGCCCCCCTCATCGGGAACGCGAGGCTCGAAGGATCAGTCTTCGATTTTTGCGAGCGAGGTTTCCGCCACAGTCTCGCTGACCTTGGTGACGTTGGCAACCACGGCGTCGGAGACTTGTTTCGATGCCTTGTTTGCGCCTTCATAGGCGTTATTCGCGGCAGCCACTGCGGACTTCGCCAGCGCCAGCATCGGCTCGAAGCCGGGGGCGTTGTTGAGGGCGCCATTGAGCGTGTCGAGGAACTTGGCTTGCACATCCGCCATCTGTGTCTCGAAGGCGGCATGCTGCGCGGCGCCCAGGGTGGTGAAGATTTCTTGCACCTGACGGCCATAGGCCAGCGCCTTCTGGGGAGCGGCTTGCAAAACGGCGGTTTGCAGTTCCATGAGTTCTGGCAAGCTCTTCGCTGACAGGGCACTCTGGCCACTCTCCTGGGCCTCGGCCAGCAGGGTCTTGATTGTCTGCAGGTTCAGTTTGGCCAGCTGTTCCGCGCCTTCGAAGGCCTGGCCGGTCAGGCCGAAGAGAGTGGCAACGGAGGCCTTGTTGGCAGCGGTGAATTTCTCTGGTTTCATGATTGGGCTTTCTCTGGGATTGAGGGTGGACCACGGTGCTTGCTGCACCGCAGCATGACGAAGTCTAGTTCGGGGGTCCACCGATGCAAGCGATGTTTGCTGCGGTGCAGCACATTAGAGGATGGAGCTTAGACGTCAATGGTTCGATAGCCTTAAGCTGGGCTTGGCGCTGTACATTGGCTTTGCCCTCATGCCCGGGCGGCCGCTGAACAGCGTGCGCGCAGTGCCCCCTGCCCTGGCCCCGTCCGTGAGCGCCAGGATCAAGGAGCCGGCGCGCACGCTCGAGGTGAGCTGCTTCCTGCGCTACTGCCTGCTCACGGCCACCGATCAACTCAACTTCATGTTCCAGCGCCGCGTGGCCGACCTGTGGCGCCACTGTGCCGACGGTGTTGCCGCCTCCGTGGATTGGACAAAGCAATACCAGGGCCTTCTGCAGCAGCTCTCCGAGCTCGCGTCCTATGACACTGTTCCCGATGCCGAACTTCGGTCACGTCTGCGCGAGATCGTCGTGGCCAAGCGCGCCCAGCATCGGCCGACGCTCCTTCCGCATGGCGGCACAGGAGGTCGTCGTCATCCAGATTCAGCAGGGTGCGGCACGCCATGGGTCGCAGCTCGTAGACCGAGCAGCGCCCCGCCCGCAGGTACGGACAAGGCGCGAGCGGACCCGCCTGCAGCTGACGTTCCATGGCAGCCAGGGACTCCATCGAGGTCTCGTCGGTGACGCGAATGCTGCGCCGTGGCGCACTCGGCACCCTGCTGCTGGCGCGGGCTAACAGCTGGGCCTCGACGAGCGAGATCGTCACCGGGATGTGGCAGCAGTGGCTGCAGCCCGTCCTGCATGCCGATACCGCTTTCATCGGCTTGGCCCAGGCCGAGGCCGCCCGCTGCAGCCAGATCACCCGTTGTGCCACGGTCTTTGCCTTTTGGGATGCCTTGGAGCAACGGCCCGGCACCGGCATCGGCAGCGAGGCTGGCCAGCTTGGACTGCGCGCGCTGCATGGCCAGCGGCAGGCGCTCGCGCTGCTGTTGAGCCAGGTTCGTTGTGGCAATGTCGGCCGTCATGTCAGGAGCTTACCGTCAGCCGCGGCAAAGAATTGCCAAGCGCTGCGCGGCGGATCACAAGGAGACCAACGGGACGCGCCTCATCGCAAGTGTGGTGCGATCGTGCACGTGCGCACCTCGGTGGGCGTGGCGGCGACGTCTCGCTGGATGTCGTCGCGCAAAAATCCCTGGCCTTGCTGCGGTGGGAACGAACAGGCTCGCCTCACCAACCCGCGCGAATCGATGTTCCTTGCCATTGAGCACAACCGACTTCACGTTCGCCCATACCCGGTATTCGTGGCCGCCGGCGACAGGCGTTGTTTGCAGGACCTTGAAAACCGGCGGCACGTCCACCGTGAAACCGATTCGCGCTGTGGCGCTGCGGGTCCTCACGCTGGACTCTGACGCACACGGGAATGCCCATGGCAGCGGGACCATGGCGAGGAGCAGCGTTCACGTCGGCACTCCTGCGGAGTTTCTTCGAAGCTGGCCCGCCCGAATCCCGGACGGCTATTTCAGGTCGCTCAACTCCATGAAGTTGCTCTCGATCCAGACCCGGCCCTCTTCGTTCAGCGCGAAGGTCAGCGCCTTCTCCTTGGAAAGCTTCTTTTCCTGAATGGCTCGGGAAAGCGGATTCTCGATGCCGAACTCACCGCGCCGGTGGTTGTAGACGTGCTCGGTCCCATCTTCGTCGCTGTAGATGTAGGAGACCGTGATGCCGTCCAGGTCGGCAAGAGGCTGCAGGAACGCGATGAACTCCGAGGCCGTGATGCCGTCGGCTCGGATGGCGTCCCAGTGCCTGAAGAGCGTCGACTTCGCCGCCATCGGTTCGCTCTGGGCGGCCACCGAGGCCTCTCGGATCTGACGGGCTTTGGCGACCATCGACTCTTGAGCGTTCGTGCCGCCGCTCTTGCGGAAGAAGTCGGCCACGGTGCCTGCAAACGTCCTGCCGTTCGCTAGGGCCCTGGGCCCGGATGGGCCGTCATCCAATTGATGGGGCTCTGTCTCGATTTCATCCATGCGTTTGCTCATTGCTCAAATCCCTCGTGTCCTCGTTCGTCCTCGACGACATCGTACGGTGGCGATCGACGATGTGTCCGCATTCTGGGGCTCCGTCCTACAGGCGAAACGTGCATATCTGACGAAGTTGGCATGGCCCCCGTTTGCAGGCATAGGAGGGCCTCATTGCGATATGAGGTCGAAAGTTTTCAAGCCGTGTGGAGTGGCCTACCGCCCGAGGCCCTTGATCCGAATAAATAGAAGAACGAGTTGAATTAACGGACATGGTCTGGCCAAGTCGCCGCATCGTGCATACGACGCGGGCTCATTGAAAGCCAGTTCCCGACGCAGCCCGCGTTCGTGGCGCGCAACGACGTGACCATGCCCTCGCTAGCGCACTTCGACGAACGTCACGTCCGTCCAGCCGAGCCGACGTGGCTGCCATCCCTGAATCGAGGCTGTTCAGGACGCGTGCGTGCCGCGAGTGTGAGTTCGCCGGCGAACCCGGCAGCAGTCCTTCGGGCCAATGGCTTGGTTGTCCAATGACTGCTGTTAGCGCACCTCGGGAATAGGCGGTCCCGGCCGACTACGGTAGTACGCGAGCATGGGCCCAAGGTCGGCAACCGCTGCGCTTTTGCCCTTGGCGGTGCGACGGTCATCGGCAGCAATGGGCCGAGGTTGTGTGGAAACTCCCTTGATGGTCGCCTGTATTGAGCCAACCCGTCTGAGCGAGGTGGCTGCCCGTGAAGCGTTTCATCGAAGGCGAAGACCGACAGCAGGTCACTCTGCTGCCAGAGTGCCTTGACGACTATATCGGCGAAGACAACCCGGTGCGAGTCGTCGATGCCTTTGTCGAGGAACGGACCTCTACGCATTGGGCTTCGAAGGCGTCGATCCGGCAGCCACCGGTCGGCCCTCCTACCATCCATCAGTCTTGCTGAAGCTCTACATCCACGGCTGCTACCTGAACCGCATCCAGTCGAGTATTACGGCGGAACGTCGAGGAACTGTCACTCGTGCCACTCGGGGAAGGCGGATCGGCCGCATCAGCTGGGTGAATAGTCCGGGTGCCATCCTGCACTTGGGCGGATTGTGCTGGCGTCTGCCGCTCTGTGGCACGGCCCCTTGCACCCGCGAGAGGTTTTTTGCGGCGTCAGGTGTCCGATTCGAATCTTGTCGAGAAGAGATCGGGAGCGGGAACTAGGGCCTGTTAACACAAACGAAGCCCGTCGGCGATCAGCGCGAAGCTGATGAAGCCAACGAACATCACGTCGAGCTTCTCGAAGCGGGAGAAGATGCGGCGATAGCCCTTCAGGCGCCGGAACAGTCGCTCCACCTCATTGCGGCGCTTGTACATCTCGCGGTCGTACTCCCAAGGTTCGACTCGCGTCTTCACAGGCGGCACGACGGGGATAAAGCCCAGATCGAGCGCGAGCTGCCGCGTCTCGTTGCCTTCGTAGGCGCGGTCCATGAGCAGATGAAGCGGCCGATCCGGCGCGCCCAGGCGGCTGAGCAGTGCGCGCCCGGCAGGTGCATCGTGCGCCTGGCCAGGCGACAAGGAAAACGTTACGGCCGTTCGAGCATCCGCGGCAACCATATGAATCTTGGTGCTCCACCCGCCTCTGGATTTGCCGATGGACTGGGGGCCGTTTTTTTTAGCGCCCCCGTGCCATCGGGATGCACCTTCACGATGGTGCTGTCCAGCGACACCGCCTCGATGCGGATGCGCACCACCTGGGCTCTTTGAAGCTCCTCGAATACACGGTCCAACACGCCGCTTTTGGACCAGCGGTTCATGCGCGTATAGATGGTGTGCCAGTTGCCGAAGCGCTTGGGCAGGCCGCGCCATTTGCAGCCGTGCTCGGCGACATACAGGATGGCGTTCAACACACTCAGATTCGACAGACTGACATTGCCGCGTTGCAGCGGCAAGCAGTGCTCGATCTGGGCAAACTGGGCTTGAGTGATCTCCATGCATGAAGTATCTCTCGTCATCCATGGTCAACTCAATTAGTGTTAACACGCCCTAGTCCCGGAATGCTGAACGCCTTCAATGCCGGTGCAATGCGATCGGACAGCTCTGGACCGCTCACCCATTCGTCCATGCGGAAGAACACGCCATCGAGCGTGACCGAAGCCGTGCGACTGCCATACAGGGCGTCGCCTTCGTGGTCGATGCCGACACGCAATCCGTCCTCTTCGCTCCGCAGAACGACCCACTCGACCGGGGGCCAACTGCGGACTTCCGCAGGGCCGAACATCTCCGGCGGCGATTGCAGGGTACAGGTTTGGCTGCTAGACTGGCATTAAAGCAAACCTTAACGGATACTGCAATATGGCGTTGAGAGCATCAGACATTGTTCCCATCAGCGAAGCGCGCGCCCGGCTCACCGAACTGGCCGAAGACGTGGTCGGCAGCGGCTCAGAGAAGGTGCTGACGAAGAACGGGGCGAGCTACGTTGCCTTGGTCGATGCGCGCCGGCTGGACTACTACCATGCCCTCGAGTCGGAGCACGCCAGCCTTGTGCTGGCTGAAGACGCCATCACCGGCCTGCGGCAGGCCTTGGCAGGACAGTTCGTGTCTGACGAGGAACTGGACCAGGCACTCGGCGTCGCATCGGCGCCGTGAGCATTCCCGTCAACGCAAGGGTTCGGGCGGTCCCGAACTTTCTGGTGTGCCTGCACGCTGCGCGTAGCTTCATGGAGGAACAGGACGCCGCTTCTGCGCCTGTGCGCTTCAAGAAATTGCAGGCTGAAGTGGTCAAAGCGCGGGCGCTTCTTTCATTCGCACCCACAAGCGGGCGACCTGCTCGATTCCTTGGTGCCAAGTCGGGCTGGGGGCAGTTTCAAGCTGAACAGGCAAGGCAAATTGCCCAGGCACTTGGCTTGCCCGAGTTGCGGGAGCTGGTGCTGGCTCGCCATGTCTTGCTATACGCACATTCTGAGGGAGACGTGGTATTGCTCTCAATGCGGCACGAGCGGGAGTTGGGCTACGGGTTGCCCAGGCCATCCACCTGACGAGCGCTGACGAAGACTTGGCCGCCGGCAGTCGGCCATTAGCAAGCCTTCTCCGCGTCGTTCCAATTTCAACGTTCATGACCACCGCCGTTCGACCTCTCTCCCGCGATGGTGCGGCTTCGTAAGCCAATCAGATGAAGAACTCAGGAGCCGGTTGTGGACGCAAATAAGGTGAGTTGGCTCAGGTTGCTGGTGGCCATGATTGTCTCGCCTGCGCTGCCGATCCTTTCGCTTGCGACTGTTTACTCAGTTGCTGCACCAGGAGGTCAAGACAGTCTCGGATGCCCAAGTCAACTCCGGCACCGTCTCGGCGACCTTCACCTGCCCCCGCTGCGGCCATCCCATGATTGTTCTGGCGATCTTCACGCGCGACCAGGCCATTCCTCAGCAGGCTCGACCACCACGACGGCAACACCGAGTCCGACTGCGCGTCACGCTCTCGCCCTTCATCTGCCAGTGCCGATGAGGGGGTGCCTTGCCCTCGACCTGAAAACCGCCCCGGCGCAGCCAACTTCGCACCGCGCAACCCGGCACGCCGCGTGCGGTCCGCGGCCCCTTGCCGCCGTTCTCACCCCGGTGATCAGCTCGCTCGTCGCCAGCAGTGCGCGCATCAAAGTTCGAATCGCCATAGGTTCGCGCCCCACTGAGTTCCTGCGCTGAATTCCGCGGTTTCCTCCCTGGGGGCTTGTCCAACACCTGGCCTCAAGCCGTTGTCGTGCCGCCGCCTGTGCGCCCCAAGGGCAGGTGTCGGACAACCCTTCACCAACTCAGTCCTTCAACCCTACGCCCCGGACGCCTGCTCTACTGGCGCGAGCGGTCGTCGAGCGCTGCATGTTCGATCTGGCAAACGGCCCTGTGTGACCGCTTGATGCAAGTCGGCTGCGCTACCTTCCGGAAGGAGTGCAGGGACCACGCAAGGGGTCGCGTCGTGATGAAATGATTCATCCGGTCCCCGCCGCGCCGGCAGGCGGCACCATAAGCAAGACGCCGAGCACTGCGGCCACGGAGAGCTTGAAGGCTTTCATGATTGAGCTCCGGAAGCGCGCACATCAGCCTTTGATGAACGCCAGCAGGTCGGCGTTGATCACGTCGGGGTGCGTCGCGCACATGCCGTGCGGCAGGCCGGGATAGACCTTGAGCTTGGCGCCTTTCACCAGTTCGGCCGACACCAGCCCCGAAGCGCCGATCGGCACGATCTGGTCGTCGTCGCCATGCATCACGAAGGTCGGCACGTCGATCTTCTTCAGGTCTTCGGTGAAGTCGGTTTCCGAGAAGGCCTTTATGCAGTCGTAGTGCGCCTTGATGCCGCCCATCATTCCCTGCAGCCACCAGTGCTGGCGGATGCCTTCGGAGATCTTCGCGCCCGCGCGGTTGTAGCCGTAGAAAGGCAGGGTGATGTCGCGGTAGAACTCGGCGCGGTTGCCGGCGACGCCGGCGCGGATGCCGTCGAACACATCGATCGGAAGCCCGCCGGGATTGGCCGCTGTTTTGAGCATCAGCGGCGGCACAGCACCGATCAGGACCGCCTTGGCGACGCGCTTCGTGCCGTGGCGCCCGAGATAGCGCGCCACTTCGCCGCCACCGGTGGAGTGGCCGACGTGGATCGCGTCCTTGAGGTCGAGCGCGGCGGTGAGCGCGGCCAGGTCGTCGGCGTAGGTGTCCATCTCGTTGCCGGTCCAGGTCTGGGTGGAGCGCCCGTGCCCGCGGCGATCGTGCGCAATCACGCGGTACCCCTGCGCCAGGAAGAACAGCATCTGGTTGTCCCAGTCGTCGGCCGACAGCGGCCAACCGTGGGAGAAGACGATCGGCTGTCCCTTGCCCCAGTCCTTGTAGAAGATCTCTGTGCCATCCTTGGTCGTGATCGTGCTCATGATGTTCCTTTCCAGTGGTGTGTCGCCGCGCGAAAGCCTCTTGGACGCCGCGCGCGGATTCGGCGGCCGAGACAAAGAAATCGTCTTGCTTTCCAGCCACGCGCGGTCAGCGCATGGCGCCGGGGATCCTGAAGCGCACCAGGTTCCACCGTGTCACCTGCTCCTCCCACTCGTCGCCCTCGGCGGTCGTTAGCGGCAAGGCCAGGTTCGTGACCACCATCCAGTCGCCCTGCACGGCGGTGGTGGCCGGAAACAGCAGGCCGCGCGGCGCACCGTCACTGCCGATGCCTTCGAACTCGCCGGCACGAACCAGGGTCCGGCCCTTTTTGTCCAGTCCGAGCACCACGTCCGCCTGGTTGGACGCGATCCACAGGAGTCCCTTGTGGAAGAGCAGGCCGTCGGCGCCGAACACGCTCTCCGCGACGATCTCGACCGCGCCGGTGGACGGCACCATGCGCAGCAGCCGGCCGTCGCCGGCATTGTTGACGTAGAGCGCGCTCTCGTCGGCATTGAAGGCCAGCCCGTTGGCGCCGAAGGGCAAGGCTCCCGCAGTGGCCAGCAGCGGATCGCGCGACAGCACCTGCAGCGCACACGGTGCGCAACTCGTCGCGCGCTCGATGCGGTAGATCGCGCCCTGGAACGAGTCGGAGATGTAGAGGTTGCGCGCCTTGTCGAAGACCATGCCGTTGGGTGCCGCGAAGCCGCTCGACCCGAAGGTGATCGCGTCCTTGCTGCCGTCGGGGTTCGGGATCGATCTCGGCGACGGTGCAGGCGGTGTCAGCGCCTTGAACTCGATCAGGTCCTCGATCGGTGTCGAGGCGGTGAACTCGGCGTCGATGCGCTGCAGCTTCGACGCACCGAAGTTCAGGATGTAGAGCTTGCCGTCGGCATGCTCGATGCCGGTCAGGGGCGTTGCCCCGAAACTCTTCTGCGCCAGCAGCCGACCGTCGTGCGAGTAGCGCAGCACCAGGTTGTTGCGCGCCGACTCGGGCGCACGCGCATCGAAGGTTGCGACGTAGATCTCGCGGGTCGCCGGGTTGGATGCCAGTCCTTCCGGATGGCGGACGTTGTCGGGAAGGCTGATGAAGGGCTCCACCCTGATGCGGAGCGGACCCTGGTCGGCGGCCTGCGCCACGCCGGCCAAGCCGAGCAGCGCGAACGCGGACCCAAGGACGCACATGAATGGGTTCATGGCCGTGCACCCCGGCCGGCCGGCATCGAGGTTTGCGAACGCAGCCCGAAAAGGCGGCGAACCTGCAGGGTGGTGCCGGCGACGAACAGGACGAAGCAGGCGCCGACGGCCTTCTGCAGAGCCGGGTCCTCGGGGCCCGAGAACAGGGGCGCGCCGAGCGGCAGACGGGTGAAAGTCTCGGTCAGTCCCGGAATCATGTGGAAGAACAAGGTGGCGCTGTAGCCGACGGTCGCCACGTAGGGCGAGACGTTGCCAAAGACGCGCCTCCTTGTCGCCAATCCTGCCAGCGCCAGCACCAGCAGCGTGACAACGCCCAGCGCATGCGGCTTGCCGAAGCCGCCATGCTGGAAGATGCCGAAGCCGGTGAGGCAGGTCAGCACCGTGGTCCAGACATAGACGCGCCCGAGCCACGTGGCGGGCGAGATCTCCAGGTGGCGCACGAGCGCGAGTACGCCCGACGCCAGCGCCACGAGG
Organism: Variovorax sp. Soil_C_12; assembly: GCF_057657375.1. NCBI lineage: Bacteria > Pseudomonadati > Pseudomonadota > Betaproteobacteria > Burkholderiales > Comamonadaceae > Variovorax > Variovorax sp. Soil_C_12. The sequence continues at coordinate 20,467 of NZ_JBDGIO010000023.1, forward strand.
CTGATGGCTGTGTGGATTGCGCCCAAGGGTGTCAGTCCAAGCATGGTGTGCTCCTTTGATTTCAGTCTTCGAAAAAGGCCAGCAGATCGGCATTGACCCGTTCTGCCTGCGTCGAGCAAATACCGTGCGAGCCGCCCGCGTACACCTTGAGCGTCGAGTTCCGGACAAGCTTCGATGCTGCGGAGGCGGAAGCGGCGAAGGGCACGATCTGGTCGTCGTCGCCGTGGATGAGCAGCGTGGGCACGTTGAACTTCCTGAGGTCTTCGTTGAAGTCCGTCTCTGAGAAGGCCTCGATGCAGTCGTATTCGGGCCGGATGCCGCCCCGCATGCCGAGGAGGCAGAACGAATCGATCACCCCTTGCAAACGCTTCGCGCCAGGCCGGTTGTAGCCATGGAACGCCATGGCGAGTTCCTGGAAGAACTGCGGTCTGTCGGCCGCAACGCCGGCCCGGATGCCGTCGAATATTTCGATCGGCAGCCCATCCGGATTCGCGGCCGTCTTCAGCATGAGCGGAGGCACCCCACCGATGAGCACGATCCGCCCGATCCGCCGGGTGCCGTGGCGGCCGACGTAGCGGGCCACCTCGCCGCCGCCGGTCGAGTGGCCGACCAGGGCGGTGGACTTCAGGTCGAGTGCCTCGATCAGGGTCGCGAGATCGTCCGCGAAGGTGTCCATGTCGTTGCCGGCCGCCGGCTGGTCGGAGCGCCCGTGCCCGCGGCGGTCGTGCGCGATCACGCGGTATCCGTTGTGCAGCAGGAACAGCATCTGGGCGTCCCAGGCATCCGCGTCGAGCGGCCAGCCATGGGAGAAAACGACGGGCCGGCCCGTGCCCCAGTCCTTGTAGAAAATCCTCGTTCCGTCCCGGGAAGTGACGTAGCTCATGGTGTGCTCCTGATCCAGCGGGGGCGATGGCGCAACGGTACCGGGGCACCTGCCGGGCGTCCCGGATGCGCGCTGGCGAAACCTGAAAACACCTGAAACCTTGTCCATGCACCCGGGCACCGACGCCACTTAAACTGCGCCCACCCGGCTGCGCAGCCCCCTTTTTCAGGATGAAACTCGCCGCTTCCCCGAGCCCGTCGTTCGCATTCGGCCGCTGCCAGGTGTCTGTCCAGCGGCGCGAGTTGCTGCGCGAAGGCCGCCCCGTCAGCCTGGGCGGCAGGGCTTTCGACATCCTGGTCGCCCTCGTCGAGGGGCGAGGCGACGTGGTCACCAAGGACGACCTCATGCTGCGGGCCTGGCCCGGCCGGATCGTCGAGGAGAACACGCTCGAGGCGCAGATCTCGGCGCTGCGCCGCGCGTTGGGTGAGGACCGGACGGTGATCCGAACCGTCGCCGGCCGCGGCTACCAGTTCGTCGCCGAGATCGCGGACGGGCTCGGCGCGCCGGGGGCCGAGGACCTGCAGGCCGTGTCGCCCGTCGCCTCGGCGGTGCGCGCGCTGCCGGTGAGCATCACGCCCCTGATCGGTCGCGACGCGGCGCTGCGGGAGATCGTCGAGCTGGCCGCGAGCAGCCGGCTGATCACCCTCGTGGGAGCCGGCGGAGTCGGCAAGACGCGGCTGGCCATCGAGGCCGCCCGTAGCCTGGCAGGCGGCTTTCCCGATGGCGTGTCGATCGCCGAACTGGGGCCCGTGGGGGCGGTGGAATTTCTTCCCGCCACCGTTGCGGAGGCCCTCGGCTTCCCGCAGGGCGCAGGCACCCCTTCGCTGGACCGCATCGCCACGGCAATCAGCCATCGACGCATCCTGCTCGTGCTGGACAATTGCGAGCACCTGATCGACGCTGCGGCGCAGATCACCGAGAAGCTGTTGCGCGCCGGGCCATTCGCCAGCGTCATCGCCACGAGCCGTGAGGCGCTCAAGATCGACGGCGAGTACGTTTACCGGGTCGCGTCGCTCGACGTGCCCGGCGAGGAGATCCGCGACGTCGACCAACTGCTGGCCTTCGGCGCCCTGCAGCTCTTCGATGCCCGCGCCGCTTCCGCCGGTGGCGAGGAACCGACCAGCAAGGCGCAGGCTGCCGCGCTCAAGGCGCGCATCTGCCGGCATCTCGACGGCATTCCGCTGGCCATCGAGCTGGCCGCGGCGCGCGTGCGGGTCTTCGGGCTGGAGGGGGTTGCCGACCGCATCGACGACCGGTTCAACCTCCTCACCGGCGGCGCGCGGACTGCGCTGCCGCGGCAGAAGACGCTGCGCGCGACCCTGGACTGGAGCTACGAGCTCCTGTCTGCACAGGAGCGCGAGGTGCTCGGCAGGTTGGGCGTCTTTTCCGGTTCGTTCTCCGTGGCGTCGGCCTCCGCCGTCGCTTCCTCCGCGGACATTCCGCCAACTGCGGTGGTCGAGTGCCTCTCGCAGCTGGTGGAGAAGTCCCTCATCACGGTGGATGGTGCCGCAGCCCGCGCGAAGTACCGCCTGCTGGAGACAACCCAGGTCTATGCGCGCGAGAAGATGCAGTCCCGGGGCGCCCTGCGGGAGTACTCGTTGCGCCACGCGCAACACCACCGGGACCTCTTCGGGCGCGCCGAGATCGAGTGGGAGACCTTGCCCACGGCCGAGTGGGTCGCCCTGTACGCCGGCCATCTCGAGGGCCTGCGGGCGGCGGTCAACTGGTGCTTTTCGCCGGAAGGCGACCCATCGCTCGGCGTCACGCTGACCACGAGCGCCGTGTCGCTGTGGATGCAGTCCGGGCTGCTCGAGGAATGCCTGGCGCGCGTGAACCAAGCGCTGGCCCATCTCGACGACGAGGAGATCGTAAACAGCCGTTCACGGATGAAGCTGTATGCCGCGAAGGGCGCCTCCCTGCTGTACCAGGGCGTCGGCTCGGAGACCGGCGCGGCCTTCAGGCGCGCGCTCGACTACGCGGAGAGCCTGGGCGACGATGAGTACCGGCTGCGTGCGATCTGGGGGGTGTGGAGCGTCACCTACCTCAACGGCAACTACGAGGCCGCCCTGGCCCTAGCCCGGCGCTTCTCTGCACTGGCCGACGCGCGGCCTCACAATGCCGACCGCTTCATCGGCAGCCGGATGACAGGCATGTCGCTGCTCTGCCTGGGACGCTTGGGCGAGGCCCGCAGCGGGCTGCAACGCGTGGCCGAGTGCTATGAGGCGCCGGTGCGCCGCTCGCACCAGACCCGCTTCATCTACGAGCAGAAGACGATTGCGCTGAGCTCGCTGGCGCACACGCTGTGGCTGCAGGGCTGCGCGGATCAAGCCATGCGTGCGGCCCGGCAGGCGGTGGAAGGCGCACGCGCGCTCGACCACGCGCCCTCGATCTGCTACGCCCTCACGGAAGGGCTGTGCGCGATCACCGTCCTGAGCGGCGGCGTGGCCGCGCTGGGGGAGGCGGCCGCAGCGGCCGTCGCGGCCACGCGCCGCCACGGCATGTCGACCTGGAAGGCCCGCGGACGCATGTGGAACGGCCTGCTCGCGCTGGGCGCCGGCGACGGGCTGGCCTACGAGCGCGACCTGCGTCCGGCCTTCGACGAGATCGGCGAAGCGCTCTACGTGCTGCACTACACGGGCTTCGTTTCGGCGGTGTGCGAGGCGCTGGGCCGGCTCGGCCGCGAAGCCGACGGGATCGAGCTGGCCACGGCAGGCATCGAGCGTGCCAGGCGCTTCGAGGATCGATGCTCGTTGTCGGAGCTGTTGCGCGCGAAGGCGGACCTCATGGGCCACAGGCCCGAGACAAGCCACCTCGCGGAGGCCCTGCTGGTCGAAGCGGTGGAGACATCCCGGCAGCAGGAGGCCTTGGCCTGGCGGCTTCGATGCGCGACGAGCCTGGCGGGGGTGTGGATGAAGGATGGCCGGCTGGAGGATGCGCGCGGCTTGCTGCGGCCGGTGTACGAAGGCTTCTCGGAGGGATTCGACACGCATGACGTGCGGGCGGCCAGGCGTCTGCTCGAGGCGATGCGCTAGCGGCGAATCTATTCAAGTTCTGCCCAATAGCTCACATTTGCCGGATTTCGAGGTGACCAAAGCGGACGCCGACACCATTCGTACACGGTCCGCAATCAGTCCTGAAGCTGGCGTACAGCCCGCTGGCGCGAATGGGGGCTCATGGCCGCATCCTGCCACATCCTCGCGACGGCGCCGGCGGGCCTAGCGCGTCCTTAGAAGCAGTCGTTCGCGGTTCGTTTTCTCGGCGTTGCCGCGCGGCGCGTGTCCTAACCCTTAGGCAGCCCGGGTCCAAGTTCAGCCGGGCGGTGAAATCGCCCGCAGGACGTCCCTGAACACGTCGTACTGCACTTGAAACGCTTTCGGGCTGTAATCCTGGTAGTACCCAGCAGTCACCACGACGATGAGATCAAGCTTCGGGACGATGCGGATCGACTGGCCACCTCGACCCAGTGCGCCAACCCAATGGACCTGTCGTCCCTGGATCAAGGAGCGGCCGAGCCACCACAGATATCCATAAGACTGATTGTCCGTCGCCTTGATCAAAGGTGCCGTCGATGCATCGATCCAACCTTTGGAGACGATCTGTCTGTCGTTCCAACGCCCGTTCGCAAGGACAAGTTGCCCAATCTTGGCCATGTCACGCGGCCGCAAGCGCAACCCACCTCCGGCGTCGGTATTGCCGCGGACCCGGCTCCACTCTGCACCGGAAATGGCCAAAGGTTCAAACAGAGTCGCTCGCGCGAATTCGTCGAGGGGGCGTCCGGTCGTCTTGCGAACGACGGCCGACACGAGCGCGAGCGCGCCGGTGCTGTAGTGGAATTCTTGTCCTGCCGGCGCTGTCACTGCGCGACTGAGCACGAACCGGCACGGATCTGCCGCCATGCGCATGCGGGCCTCGTCGTTCCAGAAATCTCCAGTTGTTGGCGTCGCCTCAACCCACGCCAGGCCCATCGTCATCGTGAGCGCATGCAGCAGCAAGATGCGCTCCGTTTCAGGGGTGCGCAAGTCGGACAGCTCGGGGAAGAAGCTGAGGATCGGTTCGTTGACGCCGCGTATCAGCCCCTGATCGATCGCAATCCCGAGGGCTAGCGATGCGACGCTCTTGGACACCGACTTCATGGCGTGGAGCGAATCGGCATCAAAGGTGACATTTGCCTCCCGGCTGCCGAAAAAGCGACCGGGAATCTCGTCAAGACCCTCCAAGTAGCGCTCGAACACCAGCTTGCCCCCGTGGGCGACCAGGACAGCATGGATGTTTTCGCCCGAAGTCAAGAGCCGGTCAGTCGTCCTGCACAGCGCAGCGCCGTCAACGCACCGGTCGCCGTTGACAGCGGCCACGGGCCAGCCGTCGTCTCGCTCGCGTGGGACACCGCAGTCCTCGAGCGGATCCGCGTACGCTGGCCAACCGGTGAGCGACGCAAGCGCAGTCCCCCCGAGAAGTGAAGCAAACTCGCGCCGTCTCATGTTAGGACCTTCGATTCAGGTTGAAGCGGGCGCTGTTGTAGCGCCTGCCTCCTGGCTAGATCCTGACGGAGCGCTCCGAGGTCCGCAATCGAATTCTGGGCCAGCCGTGACCGACCGGTTCTAGCCGTGATGAGTCGACCAGGCGGCCGGGCTGGCAAGTAAGGCTCAGGTTGCGGCCGCGCATCCTTCAGGCTTGAACACCCGCGTGGTCGAACCAGGGTACTTCTCAAGCTTGGCCGCCGACCGCGAAGGGCGCGGGAGCAATTCACCGCCGCAGTTTGGGCACGTCCCGGCAAGGCGCCGATTCGAGCAATCGCTGCAAAACGTGCACTCGAAAGAACAGATACGGGCATCGGCCGAATCCGGCGGCAGATCTCGGTCGCAGCACTCACACCCTGGGCGCATTTGAAGCATGGCGGATTCTCAGAAACTTGGTCGTGGAGCTTAGACGAAGTCGAATTGGGCGACACCGGCGACCGTCGGGTCCTGGCTGCATTCTGCCTTCATGCTCACTTCGCAGCTTCCTCTTCACCCGGTTCGCCGGGGCCTAAAAGTTCGCCGTCGTGGTGGTGTGGTAGCCGGTGAGCCTGCCGCCCTGCGTCGCCTCAGCGCCGCGCGCCTTCCTGGTTGAAAACAGCAGTGTCGCGGCCATCACTCCGAACAGTGCGGGCAGGGTCCATGCACCGAAAGCGTAGACCAGGCCAATCGGTACGAGAGCAGCAAGAATCAGAAAAAGTGCCCTGAACATGGCCTCAGTTTGCCTCCCTGCGGCCATCTTGTATCGTGAAGAAGTGGACGCACGGCACAGAAATTGGCCGAACGCGATGGAGGCGAGCCGAGGTCCGTTGTTGGGCCGGATTCTGCCGCAGCTATTGGCGCGCCGGCGCCGCCCCGTTGGTCCCGAAGTGTTTGGCCGCGAGCTCCTTGGCACGGCGCATCCCCTCGTCCGTCAGGTAGACCGACTCCTGCCGCTTGTGGGGTTCCGTGATGAGCCCCTTTTCATGCAGACTCTCCATAGTTGCGAAGTCATATCGCTTCCATACACGTCCGTTCTCGAACTCGAAGACGCCGAGCAAGGCCAGAAGCGCCTCTTCGACCTTGACCATGTCGTATCTCATAACATCGCCCCTCAACGTTCGAAGGTGGACCGTTTGCACGGCACCGCCCCTGATTGGCCGCGGCTGCCGCAAGGCGGCAGTTCGACTTTACGATGGTACTTTGGGAATTTGGTCTGCGCCCACAGCATGGTCTCCCCGCGGCAGGAGTCGTACAGGCTTCAAATCTGGCAGCGCACAGAGATGAAAGCAAGCAAGACTAAGAAGCCCACGTCCTGGAGCGACGTCAAGGCCAGACTGACCCACTTCGACCACGATGGACTGGTCGGCCTGGTTGCATGACCTGTACACGGCCAACAAGGACAACCAAATATTCCTTCATGCCCGTTTCGGGCTGGGCGAAGATGTCCTGGCGCCGTACAAGGTCACCATCAACCGTTGGCTCTGGCCCGACATGTTCCGGAACCAGAACGCGTCCGTCGCCGAGGCCAAGAAGTCCATCGCGAGCTACAAGAAGGCCATTGGCGACCCGGAGGGTCTGGCGGAGCTGATGGTCTTCTACTGCGAGCGCGCGTCGGGCTTCAGCGTCGAATTTGGCCTGCAGGATGAGGGGTTTTTCATCGCGTTGGTGCGAATGTTCGAGCAGGCATTGCAGGCCATTGCGAGACTGCCAGATGCGCTGCGCCCCTCGCTCATCGAGCGTCTGGATGCGGTGTGTCAGATCAGTCAGAACATCGGCTACGGCGTCGAGGATGCCATGAGAGACCTGCTGGTCGAGTACGGCACCCACGATTGACGACGACGCTCAAGATCAGCTTCTGGCCGGAAGCGGCTGGCCGCAGACTGCACCCTCTCGCTCGTCGGTACCGCTCATCGCACTCCGAGAGCGTTCGCAAGTCGCTCCAGTGTTGCGAGCTGCCAAGTCCTCTCAGCGACAAATGACTCGGGATCGCAGACTGCGCCATAGCCGCCGTCGCCGTAGACCGCAGCGTACGCGGCGTAGTCTGCCGCCTGAACAACACGGCCGCCCAGTGCATTCGCCACGGCATAGCTTGCTGATACAGCTGCGTGACCCACGCCGTCCAATGATCGAGAGCCTTGATGCCGATTGGCCAAGACCGCGGCTTCAGCCGCAGCCCGATCGAGGGCTCCTCGATCCGCTTCCCCCTTGACGTACGCCTCCAGGATGTCGAGGCAGCGCGCGACACCCTCGTCCTCAAGCAAGTGACGGACGCGTTCGACGCATTCCCAGCCAAACGCCAACTTCAGCGCCTCATATTGCGCAGACGATTCGCAGGCCAGCAGGGCTGAGGAAACTGCATCGGTCATGGCTTGTAGTCCCTTGTGAATCACTCGCTGCGAACTGTCCCGAATACAGCTGGCTGCCCATTCTTGACCACTGCGCCGTCAGGCGCACGCGCTTCAATGCGACCGGGGCGCGCCCCACCCTGCCCTGCTCGCTATCCAGGACGGCAGCGATCAGGTAAGGCGGCGGGCCGATTTGTCATCGAATCAACGACTTGCGCGCGCCGTCGTCAAAGTTAGAACCTAATTTTGATGGAATTCCGGTCTAACTTTGAACGAACTCATTTGGTGAGTTAGCGACTGGGGTGCTCGGAAGCCGAACTGCTGGAGGCAGAGCAGCCGGTAGGCCGCTCGGCAGACGACGTGCGGCCGTATCTCGCAGGAAAGCGCCAGTAGCGATGGAGTCTGGGTTTCTCATGACCACGAAGATCGGGGCCACTTGACAAGAGGCCCAGCCCGAACTTTCGTTTCTGGGCGGGGCCTCCGCGCATTTGGGGTGTCCGTTTCCGGCTTTCCCAAACCCGAAACGCCACCTTGGCCACCGCCGACCCAGGCGCGGCATCGGCTGGTGTCGCTGTACCTCGCAGGACGCCGCTTACGAGCGCTAGAACCGCGACGGCTCTTCGGACGGCGGCTCCTTCGGCCTGGCACGCTCCGTTAGGGTTTTTGGCGCCCGCGAGGGAGCCGGCGGCGCTGGGCTCGCCTCGAAGATCTCGGGCGGCGCCAGCTTGAGCAGCAGCTGCGCCGGGTCGATCGTGCCTTCCAGGTGCTGGTCGAAGTCGCCGGCGGCGCAGCAACCCGAAGAAGGCCGCAGCGCGCAATCAACCTATTGGTCGGGCAGCCCCGCCTTCGCCAGCCCCGCGTAGTAACGCTCGCGCTGGGCGCGGCAGAGGTCGTTCGCGCACAGCCGCTCGTCGCGGAACGACGAAATCGTGTAGGAGGGCAGCCGCCGCCTGAACTCCGCCAGTGCCGCGCGCGCAGTTTCCGTCTCGCCCAAGTTTGCTGCCGCCGCTGCGACCCACGAATGAGCCACCGCGTGCTGCGGCCGCTCAAGCACCGAGCGCCGCGCCCATTCGAGCGCCTCGCCGTCGTGGCCCAGGTACAGATGCGCCGCCGCGGTGACGACGAAGATGCCGTTGAGATTTGGATCGCGCGGGCTGAGCCGCCGCGCCTGCTCGAGGGCGGCGATCGCTTCATCCTGCCGCCCGAGCGTGCAACGGGCATAACCGAGCCAGAACCAGGCGCTTGCATCGTTGCGATTGAGCCCGATCTGGCGCCCGAGCAACTCCACCGCCTGCTCGGAGCGGCCGGCCAGCGCTAGCGTCGTACCGCGCACGCCGACGACGCGTGCATCGGCGGGATCCAGTTGGAAGGCCTGCGCCGAGAGTCTGTCGGCCTGTTGCAGCCACTGCTCGCGCGTCGCGCCGCGCAGGCTCAGCCAGCGCTGCGACACGTCGTAGTTATAGGTCTGCGCCAGCAGCGCGAAGGCGAGCCCCGACCCCGGGTCGCGCGCGCTCACCTGCTCGAGCAGCCGGCGCGCCTCCTGCAGGGAGTCCGGCGTGGTCCGGTTGAACTGCAGCAGCCACCGCGCCTGCAGCAGCAGCTCTTGCGAGTCGGCCCCGGGCTGCGCTCGAGCACGTGCGGTTTCCACCTCCTGCAGCGTCAGGTCCAGCGACCTCGCCACCGTCCCGGTGACTCGGCGGTACAGCGCAGGAAGGTCGGGTAGCTCGCCATCGATACGGTCTGCCCACAGGGCGCGCCCGCTCTCGCCGTCGACGAGCTGCAGGGTCAGTCGAACCGTGTCGCCCAGGCGCACCAGGCCGCCGTCGAGTACATAGCGCACGCCGAGCTCGCGGCCCACGCGACGCGCGTCGACGCTGCGGCCGCGGTAGCTGTCCGCGGTCGCCCGTGCGATCACGAAGCTCTCTGGGATGCGCGACAGGTCGACCGTGATCTCGTCGGTGAGCACGGCAGCCAGCCGGTCCTGCGCCGGGTCGCCGCCATCACTTGCAAGGGGCAGCACAGCGATCGACAGGCGAGGCGGTGCGGGTGGCACCACCGGTGCGCTGCGCTGCTGCCACCACCCAGCCAACGCTGCCGCAGCGACGGTGGCAGCCGCGAGGGCGCTCCAGAGCGCGGCGGCAGCAGCGCGTGGCCTCACCGGCGCGGCGGCCTCAGCCGTGACCGTGCCAATCGCCGCCCGAGCCGACGAGGACGGCACCGCCGTTTCGCCAGCGGGTGTGGCCGGCCCCGCATCGGCGGCGCGTGAGGCCGGCACAGGCTCGACCGGAGCCGCGAAGAGATACCCGCGCCGTGGCAGCGTCTTGATGATGTGCTGCCCGTGCTCGCCGAGCACCTGCCGGATGTCGGAGACACAGCGCGTCAGCGACTCCTCGCCGACAACGACATCGGGCCAGACGGCGGCCAGGATCTCGTCCTTGCCTACCGGCCGGCCTGCGGCCTCGGCCAGGTAGACCAGCACGTCGAAGCTGCGCGGGCGAAGGTCGAGCCTCCGACCGGCCCGGCGCAGCGTGCGGCAGCCGACGTCGAGATCGAACTCTTCGAAGCGCAAGCGGTTGGCGGCTCGAACCTGCATCTGGTCTCCCCGGCCTGTGGGGAGGAATTTTCAGCTTTTTTTACCCCGCGTGCCGGTTCCTTCATGACGGCGCGAGCTGTGGAGGCGCAATGTCAGCGGCACCCTCACCCGACATCGGAGGCCCCATGCCCCACCCTCGTACGCTGTCCATCGCGGCCACCATCGCTGCCTCGCTTCTGCTCGCGACCCTTGCTTCGAACCCGCGCGCGCAGCCGCCCAACGGCATCCACGCGGCCGTCGACCGCGAAGTGCGCAGCCTGAAGGCGGCCTACCTGCGCTGCGACCGGGCCGCGACCGAGCGGCTGCTCGGCATGGGCGAAGCGGCGAACTGCTCGGTCATCTACGAAGAGCTGCTCAGGGTCGGCTTCGGCGGCGACTTCAAGCGTCTGCTCGCCTGGTGGCACGCCGAACGTGTCGCCGAGGCGCGCGGCGAGCGCAGCGCTACGCGTTGAAGCAGCGGCGGTCCGTCGGCGCGTGCATTTTCACGGTGTCGATCGGCGTTTTGGACGGGGATAAATGTATTTTTTCGACAGATTGACACGGTCGTCGCCGAGCGCCGGGCAGTAGATCGGCGGCCCTATCCCTGTGGATGATCCCGCCGTGTCGTTCGCCCAGCGCTTCGCTTCATTGGCGACGAGATCCTTGCCTACAGGATGTCCGAGCTCGACGTGCAGCAGTTCTTCAGCCTGAGCAAGGACGACATTGCTGCGACCGGCGAATGATTCGGCGACGACCGCCGCGTCGCTGCAGCGAACCAGATGCTCTTCCTGCGGGCAAGCAGCCGTCCGATGGACCGATTTGCCTCCTCCCGAAGTTCCTGTTGCGTTCAGTGTGCGAAGCGTTGGGGTCACTGAGCGTGAGCATCGCCAGCCCCCGTTCGCTCTACGAACGCCGCCAGAGGCTACGAGCACCAGGCCTGCGCCCGCCCGTACGTGAACGCGTAGGACTTCTCTCGACTACGACGATGCGGACTTGGAGCGACTGCACAAACTGATCTCCCTTGAACGAGATCACGAGCGACGAGAATGGGCGCTGATCCTCGGTTGCACGAGGATCAGCTCCGCTTCGCAGTGACGAGCGTGGACGATTCTGTCGATGCGGTGCGCAAGTATCTCGGGGAGTATCCAGGTTCCAATCGCCAATGAAGTGCGCCCAGTGCTTGGCTCGGGTTGCGTGTTCGTCTGGGTGAAAAAGCCTCCTGGCACAGTGAGCCCACCAGATAGCGCGTCGACCGCGGCTGCCGCCTCATCTCCCAGTACTCCGGCCATTAGATAACGATGCAGGCTGGCGACGTTCGCTCCTCCCGGATCGCCTGACTTGGGCGCAACCGCCGTGCGCCGGCCCAGCCTCGATGTCATCGCGGTGCCCCAGTTGCCCCTTTAGACGCCACCGGTGAACGATCGCGAACACATGCAATGGGGGTCCGAATTGTTGTCGTCCCGCCCCGCGCTCCGCTCACTGGTGCCGGTGCGGCGAAAACTGTGGAAATATGCAGTAGTTCGAAAGAACTACAGACGGCTAGGCATTCAATGACTAGGCTTAGGGGGTTGTTCACGCGCGGCCACGTCCCCTATGAGGTGGCACGCAGCATCTGCAGGACGTGGAGGGACCGCGGTGATGGCAGGACCGAGCCTTGACCGGCGCATCGATGTGCGAACGGGCTGCCGTTCTTTTGTCGCTTGGCTGAGCGGCGGGCGTGTACCAGCCTCGACCAACTCGGAGCGTCGACTGTCAGTTCGAATCGTCAGGAGTGAGGAAGGCGATTTCCTTTGGGTGGTGGAAGAACGCATGGATGGGATTTGGCTGCGCGATCTGCAGATCTCCGAGCACCAGTTCCTGACCTGTCAGGGCGCGCTTTCTGAGGGAGAGAAGGTTTTGTACAGCTTGCGTCACATGTCGTGACTCAATCCAGCCGCCGCCTGGGCCGCAGGCTTCCTGCCGGAGGCCCGGGCAGACGTACCTCAAAACGGAGGCCCACGTATGCGCAAAAGTCGATTGAGCGCCGTTGCCGCACTGGCGCTCTTTGGCCGGGTGCCTGATTGGCGCCGGTGGCATGCAGGCGTTGCACGCCCAGCAGAAGCCGCGCCCCGTGGCCTATGTCATCTCGGAGATCGAACTGACGAACCCCGACGCGTATGCCAAGGAATATGTGCCGCTCGCAAACAAACGCCCTGGCCGAAAGCGGCCAGAAGCGACTTGCGTCGGGCGGTACGACAGTGTCTTTGGCCGGAGAACCGCCCGCCCCGCGCATCGTCCTGTCCGTGTTCGAAAGCCTGGATGCGGCCAAGGCGGCCTACACCTCGCCTGCCTACCCCGAGGCAAGAAAGGTCGGCGACCAATACGCACGGCTCAGGATCTTCCGTCGAAGAGCTATAGACCGAGGTTCCACCGTTCATTGTCATTTCACCGGAACGACGTTCGGCGGCCGCGTCCGTTCAAGGCAGGTGGCATCGGCCGCTCATGACGAACCTTGAGGAGTTGACATGGTCACCTACGTTGGATTGATGAGCTTCACGGACAAGGGCCTACAGGCGGTCAAGGACACGACCAAACGTGCCGCCGCCGCCAAAGAGGCGGCGAAGAAGGCAGGTGTCAGCATGCGGGAACTTGTCTGGACCATGGGAGAGTACGACCTCGTTTCAATCATTGAGGCAGAGGACGAACAGGCATTGGCAGCGTTCAGCCTCGCCACGGCCATGCAGGGCAACGTGCGTTTGCAATCGCTTCGCGCGTTTACGAGCAGCGAGATGGACGCGATCCTCGCCAAGCTGCCGTAGGTGAATGCCAAACGACCGGGACGATCTGAGCCGAGGGTGAAAGCAGGGTCAGCAGTTGCCCTTCTTTGCTTGTCCCGGAGGGCACTGCTTTCCGTAGCCGCCACCGGGATAGCCTGGACCTTCGGAGTAGACAGCGCAGCCGCCGAGGATGGCTGTTGCAAGGAGTGCAGCAACGAGCTTCTTCATGAACATGGCCTTTCCATTGGGGAGTTCGAGCAGAATTCTCGCACCCTTGCTCGTCGGCCGTGGGCGACTATGCCGCCCAGCTGGCGGCCCTCGGTGGCGCGCGCGTGATCGGGACAGTAGGGTCTGCCGAGAAGGCGCGGCATGCGCTCGACGCGGGGGGCACGCGACGATTGACTACAGGCGGGAGTCGGTTGCAGAGCGCGTGAGGTCACTGACCGACGGACGCGGTGCGGACGCGCTCATTGACATGAACTTTTCGACCACCGCCCCGCTGCTCGCAGGAGCGCCGGGCAGCGATCGACGGTCTGTCGGAACTGCTGCGTGCCGGTCGCTTGCGACATACAGTGGCCGGGCTCTGGAACCTGAAGGACATCGCGGCCGCGCACAAGGCGCATGCCCTCAGAAGCTGGGGACGTCCGGCTCCTGCGGCCTGGACGCGAGTGCCTTCTGCACCTCCGAGAACCGGTCGCCAAAATAGGCATCGAGACGCTCTTCAGTGGGCTGCGCGTCCACGGCCTGAATCTTCTCAACGGCTTTCGAATCCTCAAGCGATTGCCTGCTGTGCTGGTAGCACGCAGAGGCGGCGACTGCAACGCACACGAGCACCGATGCGTGCATGACCCTGAGTAAGTCCATAGCGACCTCCTGGGTGGTGGCAAAGCCGAAACGTTTTGGATGAAGTGGCAGCGACGCGCCTGGCTGGGACGTCATCCGCCCAAAGCGCACACCCGATGCCAACGCACGACACGTTGCGCGCGGTTCTGCGCCACGACGCGCGCAGTCCGTTCTGCCCGGCTGGAGGCCTCCCACAGCCTGTCGATTCGGACGTTGGCTTCGTAGAGCTCGTCACGGTCGCTGGTCTGGTCGTCGCTGTCCAGCAAGGCCGTGGGCAGGCTCAGGTTCGCAAATTCGCTTCCGCCCGCTCCTTCAACGCGAACTTCATCGAGCCCGGGCCGCCCGGCGAATGTCGAGGAAACGTTTGGGGTGAACTGCATCGGCTTTCGCGGCAACTCGACATTCGAGCGTGCTTTGGATCTCATGAGTCCGGAGGCAAGGCCAAGGGCGAGCGTTGCCATGGCCAAGCCAGCCATGGATGGACGACGCCTTGACGATCGAAGCATGAACGGCCCCTTGTTGCCGCTGGGCAATCTCGCGAGGCGACGATTGGCGGCAATCGATAACTCCTGAGGGCTGCGTGCAGCCTTCGCCAGACGCAGACCCTGGCAGCGTCGACCGCAGCTTTCGACGCACTCGTCATCGTATAGAAAGCGTCAGCCAACACAATATTCTTAACGGCCTAGTGGAGACGATCAGGGCCGGTGCGTTTGAAGGCATGAACCTCGTTTGCAATTGGGTGGCGACCATGGAGACCGATGCAAGACAGCGCGATGCCCTGCAGCGCCTGAAGCCCGGTGCCTTGGCGAAGCTGCGATCCGTGCCCGTTGCCGTGTCGCACACCCAGCCTGCGTTCGGCCGGTCCCATGCCGCACTCCGGGCGGGCAACCTCCCTCCGCGGGAGACTCGCTCCCTCGCTTTATGCCAGCAGAATGTCCCGCGTGCCGCGTTCAGAGGCGCTGCTGGCCTTGACTTGGGCCCTAAGGCCTACCGGCACATCGTGCTTGCCCAGTTCAACAACGTTCGCATGCTGCAGGTTGGGTAGGGGTCTGCGGCGCGGACACCGCATGCAGTCTCTCGCTGCGCCACCATGCCAGCAGCCGATCGAAGCTGCCGTCGAAGGCTCGCTGCTGCAATGCTTCGCTGACTGACGAACAATGCGCTGCCGACGCAATATCCAGCACCTGACGTGATGCCGCCAGATCACACGCCAGATAGATCCGCTTGAGTTGATCGATAGGCACTGCAGCGAGGGTGCCGGTACCCGCCTGAGCAAATGCCACCGATGTGCCGAAGGCAAGTGGCATCATCGCGGCAAGAATCGAAACGCATCGGTCTGATTGCACGGTCCACCTCCTAGCCAACGTACCGCTCGCAAGCGCGTCAGGCAAGACGTTGAAACACGGTGGCACATCCTGCGAGCGGCACCGAAAGATGATGTGAGATCCGGGTCGGCTCGAACTCCTCTGCCATTGGCATCGTAGGCGCTGAGCCGTTGGCGTCAATAACCTGAACGAACTAGTGCTCCCCACGTCGAAGGAGTGCGTGTAACAAAGCCCCCTGCCACAGCGCAACAGCAGCCAATCGCGGCCCTGACATTCGATCGCCGCTGCGACACATCGGCGTCTGGTGATCAGCGCAAGGCCAACACGATCTCCCGAGCATGGCCTTTGGCAGATTCACTCGAGCCCCCGAGCATCGGATGCTCTAGCCGGCAAGTATGCTCAACTTCGGCGCTCGGCCAGGCTCGCGGGCGGTCACGCCGGCGAGCAGGCAGAAAACTTCAATCAGTGGGAGAAATTTAGCGATCAGCTTGTTCTTCAGCGCGTAGTACGTGAGGTCGCTGTTGGAGGAGAGGTTCATCTTCTCCATGAGGCGCGTGCGGTAAGTGCTGACCGTCTTGACCGAGAGCGACAGGGTCTTGGCGATGTCTCCCGCCGTCTCTCCCTTGGCGAGCTTGAGGAAGACTTGAAACTCGCGTTCCGACAGCTGCTCGTGTGGGGCCGCGTCGTCCTTGCGGTCGAGCTGCCGCGCCAACAGCTCGGCCATGGCGGGCGTGATGTACCGACGGCCCAGAGAGATGGTGCGGATCGCGTTCACGATCTCGATCGGATCGCATTCCTTGTTGAGGTAGCCGCTCGCGCCCTGCCGGATCAGGTTCATCGCGTAGTGCTCCTCGGGGTAGCCGCTGAGGATGAGGATGCCCACATCCGGGGCCTTGGCGCGGATCATCGCCAGCGCGTCGATGCCGCTTTGCCCGGGCATCGACAGGTCCATGACCAGCACGTCCAGCTCGGTGGTGCGCACGAGCTCGATCGCCTCGCGCCCGCTGGCAGCCTCCCCCACCACGCGCAAGTCGACATGTTCCGAGAAGAACTGCCGCAGGCCGGAGCGGACGATGGCATGGTCATCCACAATTCCGATCTTGAATCTACGCCAAGCTATCAGATCGATCGCGGCATCTTTGAGAACTACTTGGGCGAGGAAGCTCGCCCCGCGGCGTGCGCTTCGTCGACGATGCGATGGTGCGCAGCATCGCGCTGGACCAGGGCGGCGACGGGTCCAGCAAGCTCCATCACGTCGGCTGGACCGAGGCGGCCAGCGGCGCGAGGCCACCTGCCGCTGGTTGGTGGACGCCTGCGGCCGCGCCGGGTTGCTCAAGCGCAAGCTCTTACTTGCCGAGCCCGATGCGCGCAATGTCAACGCCGTATGGTTCCGAAGCGGCGAGCACATTGTGCTGGACGAGTGGAGCGACGAACCGGCCTGGCGCGCGCTTGCGAACCTCAGGCTCGCTGGTTGTCTACCAAACCGGCCCTGCGGCGCCGGCCACTGGGTGTGGCTGATCCTGCTGGTCTCGGGGTCGCCGGGATTCGATGGCCGGCTGCTGTTCGGCGATCAATCGCGGAAGGTGTACAGCGGCAACGGTGGCCCGGTGCTGTACATGATGTGCGAACGCTGGCTACCGGTGTCGGGCCAGGTGCAGACG
This sequence comes from Variovorax sp. Soil_C_12, assembly GCF_057657375.1. Lineage (NCBI taxonomy): Bacteria > Pseudomonadati > Pseudomonadota > Betaproteobacteria > Burkholderiales > Comamonadaceae > Variovorax > Variovorax sp. Soil_C_12. The sequence goes on from NZ_JBDGIO010000023.1 coordinate 37,348, forward strand.
CACGCGAGTGACGATGCCGGAGTGCTCTTGGCTGATCAGCGCGCGCGGTCCGGGCGCCTGGTCGTAGGATTCGAATGGGTCCTGACGGATGTTGATCCCACTCCTATACTGTGCCGCGCCGGCCTTGAGCCGAGCGTCAACGAGACGAGGAGACGACCGTGCACCCCAATCGTCGCGACGTGATGTTCGCCTTTGCCGCCAGCGCCGCCCTCGGCGGCTGTGCCACCCCAGGGGCGCCGGCTGCCGACTGGCAGCAGTTCTCCGCCGGCGACGGCACCGCTATCCACTACCGGCGTTGGGTATCGGCCGGCGCGGCACCGAAGACAGTGCTGCAGATAGTGCACGGCGCAGCCGAGCACGTCAGCCGCTACGATCGTTTCGCGCAGGCGGCCGTCGCGAGCGGCTATGCGGTCTACGGCACCGACCATCGCGGTCACGGCCGCACGCGGCTGCGCTCGGGCCGCACCGGCGATGCCGGCCCCGATGCCTGGAACCGGATGGTCGAAGACGAAATCGCCTTCACGCAGCGCCTGCGTGCGGCGCATCCCGGTGCCAAGCTCGTGCTGTTCGGCCACAGCCTCGGCTCGTTCATGGCGCAGGACTACATCGAGCGCCGCGGCGATCTGCTCGATGCGCTGGTGCTGAGCGGCACGTCGTACCGTCCGGCGGTGCCGCAGCAGCTGATCGATCTGCTCAACGACGCGGTGCGCAAGGAGCCGCTCGGTGACTCGGCGGTATGGGCGGGCCTCTTCAAGGACTTCAACAAGCCCTTCAGCGGCCCCACGGGCTTCGAGTGGCTGAGCCGCGATTCTTCCGAAGTGAAGAAGTACGTCGACGATCCGCTGTGCGGCTTCGCCTTCAGCAACGAGCTGGCGCGCGACATCTTCGTCGGCTTCGCGCGCATGCGCGACCCGGCGCTCGAGGCGCGTATTCGCAAGTCCTTGCCGGTGCTGGTGATCCAGGGCGAGCTCGACCCGGTGGGCGAAAACCTCGTCGGTACGCGGCGCCTCGTGGCGCGCTACCAGGCGCTCGGGATGTCGCGCATCGAGACCCGCTACTACACGGGTGCGCGGCACGAGTTGCTGAACGAGACCAACCGCGACGAGGTCCAGCGCGACGTGCTGGCGTGGCTGGCGAAGACGGTTTGAGCGGCACTGAAAGCCACATCCCGAGTCATTGCTCGCAAGAGCCGACGGTCATGACAGCATCCGACGGCCAATAGAGACGATCACCAGCGGCTGCTGCTTTCATCGCCACGCCGGTAGCAAGACGACGTCGCGGCACCAGCGTCAGCTCCATCAGTGCGGAGATTCGCCGAGCCCAACATGCCAGCCCACGAAGGGCGGTCGGCGCAGGCCCTGTCGCACGAGCGTCAGTCGAAGAACGCCAGCGCGCTCAGGATCGCCGAGGCCAGTTCTGCACCGCAATGGCCAAGGCCTGTGGCGTCGGCCCGCTGGTGACTGGCTGGATCATCGGCGTGTTCGGGCTGCGCTGGCAGGCGATGCTTGGAGGCGTGGCGTTTGTCAGCCACCAGGTCGGCAGCTTTGTCGGCGCCTACGGCGGCGGGCTGCTGCACGACCTGCTCGGCTCGTGCCCGGCAGCGGTGCAGGTCGGCGTGTCGCTCGGGCTGGCGGCGGGCATCGTGCAGATCGGCTTCACGTTGCACCGTCGAGCAAGGTGAGTCCGGCGGCAACCTGACACGGACTCGGCGTCCAACGGATACCGTTGCGCAGCACCGTGCAAGGGCAGCAGCTCGCGACGCGCCGGCGCACCACGCTCCACTGGCCCGCCATCGCCAGCAGCGTCAGCGAGACCTCCCTTCGGGTAGCCGTGCACGGGGCCCCGCGGCGGCTTTGTGGCGACGCGATCCGGCAGCGGACGTCGCTGAAGGGCACTGAACGACGACCGAGATATGCGGTAGTTCTGGTGCGGGGGGCGGAGGGCAACCTCCGTCCCTGCCGCAATCCCCATGTCGCGAAGCCAGGCACGGTAGGAACATCGTTGAGTGCGTCTACGCACCAGGCGGGTCATCGGTCGTCGATGCCTGCCTTCGCCATCAGATCAAGCCTGCTGTTGACAGCCTCGGATGCACATAGTCGCCTCTCGAAGGCCGATATCGTCGTGCCCGCGGGGATGCCGCTCCGCCTCACGAACAGGGTCTCGACAATGAGCGGTTCCGGCACAAATGCCTCGACGCGAAGTGCGCACCGGCTCTGACTGGCTTCGACGACGCTGCGCGGCAGCACTGTCACACCGACGTTGCCGCCGACACATCCCAGGATTCCTTCCACGGTGCCCATTTCCAGGCGCCGATAAGGTAGCCATCCGCGAGTGATGAACTCCGCGTCCAGGCGCCGCCGATAGGAACAGCCTTGCCGGAACGTGATGACTGTCAGTCCCCCCTGTGCCAGCCGCTCGCTCATGGTGGTCGTGCCCAGCGCAGTCACCAACACCAGCTCTTCGCGAAAGGCCGGTCGAGTCACGAGATCCGGGTGATTGATCGGCCCCGCGACCAGGGCGCCATCCAGGCGATGGGCCAGGACATGCTCCAGCAACTCGGTGGTGGGACCGGTGCGGACCTCGATCTGCACCTCGGGATAGGCCTGGTAGAAGTCGGCCAGCAATTTGGGCAACCGGACAGCGGCGGTGGTCTCCATGGAGCCGATGCGCAGGTTGCCCTGGACCACGCCGACGTCGGAGACCACCGCACGGGCCTCGGCCGCAAGCGCCTGGAGGCGCTCGGCGTAGACCAGCAGCCGCGCTCCGGCCGGCGTGAGCGTCACGCCACGGCTGTGGCGCACGAACAGCGGGACGTCGAAGTCTGCTTCGAGCTGCTTCATGCGCACCGTGACGTTCGACTGAACGGTGTGAAGCTCGAGTGCAGCGCCGGTGACGGAGCCCTGCCGGGCCACGGCGAGAAAGGTTGCGAGAGCGGTCGAGTCCATGCTGCCCCCATCTGGATTCCCGAACGCAGACATCTTAAATATTCGTTTTTCAAGATGCCAGCGAAAGCCGAAAGTAGTGCTCTCGTCATCACCCTCAGCAGAGGTCGCCATGGCACTGCAAACCGCGCTAAATTCAATGCTCCGTGTCGAGCATCCAATCCTGTTGGCGCCGATGGACATCGTTGCCGACGCACGCCTGACGCTGGCGGTCGCGGACGCCGGCGGCTACGGATTTCTGGGTGGGGGCTATGGCGACGAAGCATGGCTGCATCGGGAACTCGCCGGGCTCGACGGCGCTGCCCGCGAGCGGAAACTTCCCTTTGGTGTCGGCTTCATCACCTGGAGCCTTGCGCGCAACCCGGGACTGCTGGATATCGCGCTCGAACACGGCGCGGGCGCGATCTGGCTCTCTTTCGGCGACCCGGTACCGTTCGCGCCGCGAATCAAGGCGGCGGGTGCGAAGCTGGTGTGCCAAGTGCAGACGGAGGCGATGGCGAAAGCTTCCCTCGATGCGGGAGCCGACATCCTCGTCGCGCAGGGCGCGGAGGCTGGAGGTCACGGTGTCAGCCGCGGCACATTGACGCTCGTGCCGGCCGTAGCAGACCTCGCCGGCCCGCACGTGCCGGTGGTGGCAGCGGGAGGCATTGCCGACGGACGCGGACTGGCGGCATGCCTGATGCTCGGCGCTGCTGGCGTCGCGCTGGGCACGCGCTTCTATGCGACGGCCGAAGCCGCTGGGTTTCAGGCAGCCAAGCAGCGCATCGTCGAAGCCACCGGAGACGACAGCATGCGAAGCGTGGTGTTCGACATCTCCCGCAGGAATGTCTGGCCCATGCCGTTCACTGGGCGATGTCTGCTAAACGGGCATCTGAAGCGCTGGTCCGGCCGCGAGCTGGACTTGATGCGCTCGATCGATGTGGAAGGTCCACGGTACGCCGCGGCACGCGCAGCTGGTGACATCGAGACCGCGGCGGTGATTGCAGGCGAAGCGGCGGCACTCATCCACGACATCCCCAACGCAGGCGAGATCATCACGCGAATGATCGGCACAGCGAGCGAGTTGCTGGACAACGGAGCCAATCACTGGTGCCGGGGTCTGACCCGCGCCGTCGCCGCACGGTAGCGCAGTTGCCCGCAACGGCGCGACAATGACGGCGTGTTTTCGCAGTCCATCGTCCAGAATGCAATGCAGCGCGCCCTGGCAGACGGTGCACTGCGGCCGATCGAGTCGCAAACCCCATCCTCCTCGACAGCGAGGGCGTCCGGTTCGTCTTGCGCACGGTGTCGAGCCTTGCGCGCAAGGACAAGGCGCGCCAGCGATGCGACGCGCCAACCGCCTAGGGCGATCGCCTCGCTGATTTTTTCGGCGGGCGCCGCCTGCCGTGCTCGATCTGGAAAAGCTGAGGTTGTGGGACTATATTATCGACAATCGCTAATAGGGTGGAGCCGGCAATGCGACAACGTCCCGCGCGAATGCACGACATCGTGAGTATCGGCGTGGAGCGCGTCGGCGATCTAGCTGATAGTTCGAGCGCGGACCTGCTGCGCCTCGAAAACCTCGATGTTGACCTCCCGCCATGCGAGGCAGCGATAGAACGCACGTGCCGGGCGACGACCCATGACGCCGACAACAGTTACTTGCCGTTTGTCGGCCAACACAGGCTGCGCGAGGTGGCCGCACACCACGTCTCGCAGATCAGCGGCGTGGCTTATGACCAACGCAATTGCGTCATCGCCCCTGGAGGACTGGCCGGCATCCTGAACGTGTTGCTCGCGACGATCGACACGGCGAACGAAGTCATCGTGACCGACCCTACCTACGCGGGCCTGCTCAACCGTATTCGCCTCGCCGGAGGCGTGCCGAAGTTCGTTCCGTTCGAGTTTGTGCCCGGCGCCCCTTGGAAACTCGATCGCGACGCGCTGCAGGCGGCGATCGGGCCGCGAACGCGAGCGATGCTCTTGATGTCGCCGTCTATGCCAAGCGGCGGCTTGCTGAGCAAAGGCGACTGGCAGCTCGTTGCCGAGCTCTGCTGCGCGCATGACCTGCTTCTCGTCCTCGATGCCGCGATGGAGCGGCTGGTCTTCGATCGCCAGCACGTGATCCATCCCGCTGGTTTTGCAGGCATGCGCGAGCGCACGGTGACGGTTGGCAGCGCGTCGAAGGAACTGCGCATGATCGGCTGGCGCGTCGGCTGGATCGTTGGGCCCGAGCAATACATGGCGGATATCGCGGCAGTGTCGCTGGCCAACTGCGTCGTGCCTGTTGGCATCGCACAGGATGCCGCTGCGATCGCACTGGAGGAGTCGCATGCCTCCATCGGAGCCTATGTGTCGGAGCTCGAGCGGCGACGCGACCTGCTTGTGAATGAGCTGCGGGGCCTGCCGGTCGGAGTTCCGGGCGGCGGATGGTCCATGTTGATGAGGGTCAGCGACTTCGGGATCGATGGGACCCGCATGTCGGCCCGTTTGCTCGAGCAGGGAATCGCGGCAACGGGCATGCTGGGCTGGGGCGAGAGGCACGCGCCAGAGTACATCCGCTTCGTCTATTCCAACGAGCCGATGCATCGCCTGCGCGGCGTGGGAGACAAAGTGCGGCGGGCGCTGGACGGCTAGTCGCGTCAGCCGATTGCTCATGTCAAGGACAGCTATTGGGCATGCTTGCCAAAGTCGAGTGTGGGCGGCACTGTGAGTTCACGAACGAGCCTGCTGAAGGACCCGCTCTTACTTCGTACGTGAGTCATGGCGCTTATGGCCCACCGGCCGAACTATCCGCGCCTTGCGGCCGTAAAGGCAATGGTTGACCCGGACGGCCTCCTCATCGTGCACCATGCCCTCGGCGTTTATCGGCTGGTTGCCGAACCGCGGAAGCGCGTGACCAGGGCAGCGGTTATCAGGCAAACAATCGCCCCGTAAGAAGTATCGCGTGCGCGTATCCCCCTTAGCTTGGTAATGCCAGCCAGCCAGCAACAGGACGCAGGCAGCCCCCATGGCTTGCAGTAGGGAAGAGCGTATGGCGTTCGGCTGCTGCTCCACGTATGCCGTAGCCGACAGGCTGGACGGGTTGTAACCCGCCCAGACACCGAACGGTGGTCCCGACGACCAATGAGAGAAGTGGCAGGAGGATAAAGAGTGCTGCGATTGTGCCTATGGCTTGCTCCGTTCGGAAGCCGAGCACACGCGACTCTTCAGCGACTTGACAGCTGCGACTACGCCGGCGCCATCGTCCTGAGCAGATGGATCAGCCGCAGAGCGGCAGGAGAAAGATAGGAATCCTTTCGGTAGATCACGCCGAAGGCACGACGCCACCTCAAGTGCTCGACCGGAAGCTCCTTGACCCGCAAGCGCGGTGCAGCGAGTTCTAGAGACCGTCGGGCGTTGAAGCTGAGCAGACGTGTCGATGCACAGATCTGCAGGCGCAGGCGCAGTGGTCGTGCTTCGATCGCAACCCGTGGCGGCGGCAGACCGCTTGCCTGCAATGTGCGATGAAGGTATTGCACGTTAAGGACGGAAGGGACCGAGAGCGTCCACAGCTCGTCGGCGAGGTCAGCGATCGCCAGACGTCTGCGCTTGGCCAGCGGGTGGTCAGCAGCTGAGCAGACGACAAACACGTCGTCGAAAAGACGCTCCTGTACACACCCGGCATACGGCGAATCGGGGAGCACATTGAAGATCAGGTCCAGGTCGCCGTTGGTCAGCGCTGGCACCATCACGTCGTTGTCGGCGACGGTGATCTGCACGCTCAGGGCGGGGGCTTGCTGCAAGAGAGGAGCACAGCAGTGCGGCAGGTCCTCGACCGTGGTGGCGCCGACGCCGAGGCACAGGTGGCCTGCCCGCCCTTCGGTGAGGTCTTCCATTTCGCGGCGGATATCCATCAAGGTGACGCGGAGCCGATGCACCTGCGCCAGGAGTGCCGCTCCGACCGAGGTCAACGCCACACCCGTGGGCGTCCTCTCGACCAGCTTCGCATGCATCGACTCCTCCAGCCGGCGCAGACTCTTGCTCAGCGCGCCGGGGCTCAGCCCCAGCGCCTCAGAGGCGCGCCGCACGCTGCGGTGTTCCGCAATGACGGCGAAGTATTCGATGTCCCTCAGCTCCATGCGTTTCCTGAGATTCAACGATCGATGACAACCGGATAGTTGCAGGAACCAATGCGCAGGGTCAAGATGAAAACCACGTTCTCGTCGGAAAGGCGGATAACGAAATGCGACACATCCTTCAGGCGTTCGCCCTCGCGCTGTGTTTGTCGTGTGACGCGACTGGCCTCGCGTTCGCGCAAACGTATCCGGCCAAGCCGGTGCGGATGGTCGTCCCCTTCCCGCCGGGGGGCGCTGCCGACCTGATCGGCCGCGTCCTTGCACAGAGGCTGTCAGAGCAAGTTGGCCAGCCAGTGATTGTCGACAACCGTGCTGGCGCCAGCGGCAACATCGGTGCCGAGGCCGTAGCGAAGGCGCAAGGCGACGGCTACACGATCTTGATGGGCGCGCTCACGTCGCACTCGATCAACCACACCTTGGAGCGCAAGGTTCTCCGGTACGACTTGGAACGGGATCTGAGCCCCGTGATGATCGTGGCCACGGTGCCTTACGTGTTGGTAGTGCACCCGTCTGTCCCGGCCCGGTCGATCCGGGAGCTCATCGCCTATGCACGGGCGAAGCCGGGGCACTTGACCTACGGATCCTCGGGAGCCGGCGCGCCGCAGCGGCTTGCGGCCGAGATGTTCAAGTTGAGAGCCGACATCGACATGCTCCACGTACCGTACAAGGGCAGCGGCCAGATCATCAACGACCTCGTCGGCGGCCAGGTGCTTGCGGCCTTCGAGTCCGTGCCGGCGGCCCTGCCACACATCCGCGGTGGGAGACTGCGCGCCCTCGCCGTCACGACGACACAGCGCATCCCCATGCTCCCCGATGTCCCGACCGTCGAAGAGGCCGCATCGTTCACCTTCGAAGCGAGCTCGACCTTCGGCATCCTGGCGCCGGCCGGAACACCCGGAGCCATCATCGAGCGCCTGCACTCGGCGCTCGCCGACGCCGTGCAGTTTCCCGATGTGAAGGAAAGACTGCTTCAGCAAGGCGCGTTCGCCGAGTCGACGACACCGGAAGAGGCAGCCCGACGAATCCGGTCGGAAATCGCGATGTGGGCCAAAGTGATCAACGAAGCCCACATCAAGCCCGACTAGGGCCGTTCACACGGGCTTGAAGGAGCGTCGATGCTTGCCACCGAAGTCTTTGCGCGCCACGCTGCGCGCTTTCGCAACGAGCCGCTCCACGAGGACGTGCTGCACCATGCCAAGCGCGCCGTCATCGATTGGTATGCATCGCTGTTCTCAGGGCTCGAATCGCCGGCCGTGCAGGCACTCGAAGGCGTGCTCGCCGACGACCTGCACCATGGTGCAGCCCGCCTCGCTCGCGGGCGTCCCGCCACCGCGCTTGCGGCAGCGTTGACTCACGGCAGTGATGGCAGTGAGGCCGAGCGCACCAATGAACAGTGCGAGAGGTTGCAGGCTTGAGACGATGGGCTGCAGCCACCACCGCTGCATTCCACCCAGCACCACCAGCCCAGCCAGACAAAAGCCAACCAGAAGCGCTTCTCTAAGGATGAGCGGGCTCTGGTGGCGCTCGTAGGCCTGTGCGAAGCCAAGGAACATGAGGAACAAACCGATGAACACCATTGGGTGGTGGGCGAACAGCACTACGCCCGCGAGCAAGCCCAGGTGCCTGCGGCAATCGACCACGGCATTGGAGCCCCGTCCGACTCATGCGCGCTTGCAGGCAGTGGGCGGTGCAGGTACTCACGCAGTAGGATGGTGGCGGCAGTAGCGTTCACAACCACCGCGAGCGCGGCCTTCCAACCGAAGGTCGTGAGCATGAACGTGCTGTCCCATTGCCAGGTGGTCGCCACCATCAGCACGGGCGGGGCGGCAGACGACGTCAGCGTGCCGCCGATCGACACGTTGACGAACAGCACACCCAGTGCCAAGTACCTGGCGCCTTCAGGCACCTGCGGGCGGAAGATCTGCGGAGCCAGCATCAGAGCGGCGATAGTCATGGCCGCCGGCTCGGTGATAAGCGAGCCGAGCAGCGGTACGGCGGCGAGCCCAAGCCAAGCAGTGGCCAGCGGAGTGGGCACCGGCAGCACCCTGGCCACCAGGCTGACGGTCGAAGACACCGTGCGGAGGGCCGGCCGCGATCCGGCGATCACCATGACCACGAAGACGAACAACGGCTCGGTGTTGCGCGATTCCGCATACTCCAGCGCTGTCCCGCCTCCGGAGGGTTCGAAAGCATGCATACGCGGTATTCTGACGCTAGACACGTGACCGATCCACCTCTATCGTCACGCACCACCTACCCGCCTATCAGGCTCGCGTTCGTGGCGGCAATGCGTTCTGAGAAGAGAAGAAGATCGCGCCGAGGGCCATCTCTCGGCCGTGGCGCAACACCTTCTTTGTTGCGTTTTAGGATGAACGCTTGCAGATCAGGGACCTCGTCAACGCGCAACACACAATTGGGATTACATAAGGCCGCCGAAGTACAAGTATCTGTCGCGGAACTTGGGAGAAGCTTAAAAGGGCTGGCGCCACGAATGACCCGATAACAGGATCACCGGGCCTTCAGATAGGCCGCATACAGGGATGGATGGGCGTCGCGCAGTGCCTTGCGTCGCGCGACCACGTCGTGGTGCCGGCCCTGCCGCTCCAGGCCCAGCAGTTCCAGCAGAAGTCGCATCGCCTGTTCGGGCTCGGTGTGGAGACAGCGTTGCGCTTCGCCCAACTGGCGCGACAAACCGGGCTTTTCCGTCAGGACCCAGGCTGGAAACCAGGCCAAGTCACGCACATCGCCATGCCCTTCAAACGTCGCGTCGAAGGTCTTGCGAAGTCTCTCCAGCAGCGGGTCGGAGAGCCTCTTCGTGAGCTGATCGAAGCGCTCGGCTGACAGCCAGGCGAGCTCGGCGAGCAGGCCCCATGCACCGTCAAGATCGTGCACGCGGTAGCGCGCCTCCGCCATCCATGCGAGGGGCGCTGGAATTCGGCGCCACGATTCGATACGAGCGACGGCGTCGCTCGCTGCGGACCAATCACCGGCCCGCAGCCACAGCGGGGCGGCGTGGTCGTCGCTGCGCTCGTTGCGAAATCGGAGTGGTGCGGCCCGCTGCGCTATCTCGCGCCACTGCGTGACGAGCCACGCGGCCCCTGCGCGCTTCCCAAAAATGCGCACGGCTGCGGGCTCGATCACCTCGCTCAACACACGACACGCATCGTGCATGGCGTCGTGATCCTGGAACGGTGCGGCCGTGCGTTGCTCGAGTGCATCCACGAGTACCCCAAGCGGCGCCAAGGATTCGTGGTTCGGAAATTCGTCGGCGAATGTGCCCCATGCCGATCTGGCGCAGGCCGGGTCGTGACGCTCGAGGGAGGCCGCCACGTCGTTGCACAGCACGGTATCGCGGCTGTGGTCGAAGATGTCGAGTTGCTGCGGGGGCATGGGTCCATCCGGACGGGCTGTTCTTTCGCGACTGTAAATCCTCTCGTCCTGACGGGAGGATTTTGCTTAAGCTGCGCAGCTGCCGCACGCCCAGAGATTCATCGTGATGAGTTCGTACCTAAGAGCGGGACCACATAAATACACTAACGGCATCACCCTTGCTACCAGCGACCACATCTCAAGCCCCATACCCCGACCACCGAAACTCAAGTTCGCCGTCGCCAATCAAACTCCCCTGCCGTTAGCGTATTTTCCCACCGGCTCGTTTCTCCTAGAAGAAACTCCGGCCGCCAGATCCGGCTTTCACCTGGCGGCAGTTGCGCAAACGCGTCGCCGTTGCGCTGCAGTTGGGCGGCGGCCCGACGCCACGCGATGTGCGGGTGCTCACCGTCGATGCACCGACATCCCGAGGCGGCCACGTGCGCGAGCGGCCATGGAAAGTGGCCGTGCCTGCCAATGGCAACTCGCCGACGCGCGAGACGCGGGTCGCCCCGGTTGCGGGCGAGCTGCTGCAGCACTGGCTCCAGGTCCGCACAGAGGCTCGTATCCTGGGGAACTTCCCTTTTCGTCGACACGCAGCGGCAAGCTCTGGAGCAAGGAAACGCAATACAAGACTGCCAGGCAGGTGTCGGAGGAAGCAGGGCTGGATTCAACGGATGGCGGTTCATTCCGTTTGCGGCATGCCTTCATTTACGAAAGCTGCGGCGCGGGACGGACGTCGATCAGGTGACCCGTTGGCTGGGCGTCGAGGCAAAAGCCATGGGCTAATATCGCCGAGCCGTGAGCACTCCCGAGGATTGATTTAGCCTCTGATTCACGCTATCGAACGGGCACAAATCATCAGTCGTATTCGTTGACTGTGAATGGCTTTATCCGCTCTTAATTGGCAATCAAGTAAAGTCGGCCCCTTATTCATTCGATGGAAGTGCTCATGGCGCAAACGTACAAGCAGATCCAGAAGCAGATCGAACAACTGCAACGACAGGCAGACGCTCTCCGAAACAGTGAAGTCCAAGGTGTCGTCGACCGTATCAAGGTGGCGATTGCGCACTACGGCTTGACGGCTGCACAACTGGGACTCGGCGCTAGCCAAGGGCTTGCGCGGCCGAAGAAGGCCCTGAGCCTTTCGGGCAAGTCCGGTGCGAAGTTCAGCGATGGCAATGGCAACGCCTGGTCCGGTCGTGGACCGCGTCCTCTCTGGCTTCGTGACGCTCTGACGGCGGGTCGATCCATCGACGAATTCCGAGTGGGATCGCCCAGGAAATCGAAGCCTGTCTCCGTCGACCGAGCATCCGGCGAGACTGCGGCGCCAACCGCCCGCCGCGCCCGCAAGAAGGCGAAGCGCACCGCGAAGACCAGCTACAAGGATGACGCGGGCAATTCCTGGAGCGGGTTCGGGCCCAAGCCCAGATGGCTGAAGGCCGCACTGGAAGCCGGAAAGTCATTGGAAGACTTCGCTCAATAGAGCCGGCGTCGAGCCCGCAGCACAAGGGCACGACGGCGCTCGCTACTACCCCAGCGTCAATGGACGGCTCCGACCAACAGTACTGTCCAGCCGTGCCCGCTCCGCCAGTGCGCAATTCCATCGCGTTCGTGTACGCGTCGTTGGAGTCTCTCGCTCGCTCTGAAATAGCTGTGTCTTGCGTTGCCTTGCGATTGAGACGCTCGGCCGGCATTGTTGGCCAAGACCTTTGCCTTGCCGAACGCGTAGGCGAACCAGGTGCGCCGCCCCGCCCAAACCCTGCTTCAGAGTCGACTGAGGAATCCCTGCTCTCGGTCATCCCCTGCGCGTCTGCCTCGCCAGTTTGGCCATCTGCTTCTCGTAGGCGAGCAGTGCCGCCTCGAGGGCCTCGGCGGGACCACGCAGCGTCAGTTCGCCATCGTCAGCCGAGTTCAGCACGGCCTTGCGGATCGCATAGATTCGCTGCAGGATCACCCCGTATTCGGCCGACAGCAGCTTGGGCTTCTCATGGTGGATAAAGAGGCGCCGCGCGATCTCCAGTGTGCGGGGATCGAACTTGCGCAGCCTCGCGATGCACGCCAGCTGCTTTTCGTCAACGCGCGTGGTCATGCGATGGCAGTGTCATGAACAGGCTCATCAGCCCGAGGTAGAGCCAGTAGAGCATCAAGGCACCCACCGAGAGCGCCAGCATGCCCCAGCGCGGGAAGCGCATGTCGCCGATGAGGAAGCCGAAGATCAAGGTCACCAGAAAACTCAGGAACGCGACTGGCACCAGCACCGCACGCACAACGGGTTCACCCAAAACCAGCAGCGCGCAAATAACCCATCGCGCGAGCTGCAAGCCCGCACAAAGGCACCACCACGCCGCCGCCGCCATCCAATGAAGCGCCGTCGCACCGCGCTGATGCCGGGAATCCGCTCCGACTCGCAGGTTGCTCATGGCTGTTCCTCCGTGGCCCAGCAGACGGGGCGCAGGTCCGAAAGCGGAAGCAAGGTGCGCGTGCCATCGCCGAACCTCACTTCGCCCACCTCGCTGTCCTGCGCTTTCAGGCGCAGGGATCCCCGCCGGCCGCCGTGCTCCACCACCAGCACGGTCCGGCCGCCACTGACCACTCTGGGCGACTGGACGATGCCCGGAGCCGGCGATGCGACGGGTGATGGCGCCTGGGCCGCCTCGCCGAACAGTGCTTCGATGCTGGCCCGATTGATCGGCGTGTCCCCCGCCAGCAGTTCTTCGACCCGCTCCGGAAAGCCGCGTGCGGCAGCGACCAGGCGGTGGAGGGTTCGCACGTCGGAGCCGAGGCGACCGGATTCCACGGCATGTCGGACGCGCTCGGGCGCATCGATCAGCGCCGCTGCCTCGCTGATGTAGCTGCGCGGCTTGGCCAGACGCTTGGCAATCTCGGATTTCGACAGCCCCTCCTTCTCTCTCTCGCACACGAAGACGGCCAGGTCGAAGGGCGACATGTCCTCCCGGTGCAGGTTCTCCGCGGCCTGCGCGAAGGGATCGACGCGCTCGTCGATGAAAGCCGGGACCGTGCGCAAACCCGCCTTGCGCGCCGCGCGCACGCGGCGCTCTCCCCGGTTCACCACGTAACGCCCGGGCAGCTGCGGATGCGTGCGCAGCGACACCGGTTCCAGCACTCCGTGCGTGCGGATCGACTCGCCCAACTCCTCGATGCTCTCTTCCCTGAAGGTGCGGCGAGGTTGCGAAGGGTCGAAATCCATGAGCTCCACAGCGATCAGGGCGGGGCCGCCCCGATCGGAACGCTCCTCTGCAGCCGCCAACAGGTCGGAGGCACGAAACTGCGAAAGACCGCTGAGGTCCAACTCAGGCCCTTTCATGCCGTGACTCCCACGGCCGAGGCGCCGACGCCAGCCGAGTCCATGCGCTGCTGAAGAAGACCGAACAGCGTCTTGAGCTCGGCGTTCGCCTCGCGCGCCGAGCTCTTGCGCAGATCCCACACGGGAAGACCGCTGGCCAGCGCCTCCGGAATGGCCGAACGTGTCGAAATCCGCGCCGGGATCACGAACTCCCGATAGTGGTCGACCAGTTGCTGCATCGCCAACTTCTGACGCACCGAATGCGGATTGAAGCGATTGAGCACGATGCCCGCCAGCTGCAACTTGGGGTTGTAGCGCTGACGAACCCCGAAGATCGTCTTGAGCATGTCGGTCACGCCGTCGATGCTGTACTCCTCCAGTTCGATCGGGCAGACCACCGCCGCGGCAGCGATCAGGGCAGCACTCATCCGCAGTCCCAGCGCCGGCGGCGTGTCGATCACGACCGTGTCGAAGTGCTGCGCCACGCTCGCCACGTTCTTGCGAAACGACGGGATCACGGCCTCCGGGCGCGCCAGCTCGATGTCCGCCAGCCGCTTGCCGCCTGCCACCAGTGCGATTCCCCGTTCCGACCCGCCTGGAATCTCAAGGTTTGGCTCTTGTCCAAAGAGTTCAACCGCGCTCGCACCGCAGTCGAATCGCCGCAGTGTCTTCGAAGTGTTGGCCTGCGTGTCCAGGTCGATCACGCACACGGCCTGGCTCGGCGGGCGGCCAAGAGAGCTGAAAAAGGCGACAGGCTGCTCAGCGCACCACCGTCTCAGTTCGGGCAGCTTCGCCGTGCACCCAGGAAAGAAAGGCCTCGACCGGTGGCCGCTTCGCGTGCTTGGCCGGATAGACCACGAAGTGCGCCTTAACCCGAACGGCTTTGTCCAGCCCGAAAATCGGCTTGAGCTTTCCAGTCGAAAGATGCGGGCCGGCGTTCACGGCACTCTCAAGGGCGACGCCGAGCCCTTGCGTCGCGGCATCCAGCGACATCTGGGCGCGGTCGAACCGCAGAGCGAATTGTTCCGGCGCACGCCTGTCGGAGAATTCCCTGAGCCAGTCTGACCACTGGACCACGCTGACATTGCTCTGGATGAGCGGTACGTCGAACAGTTGCTCGATCCGCTTGAGCCGATGTTCGCGAATGAAGGCAGGGCTGGCCAGCGGCACGATGCGCTCGACGAACAAGGGCTCGACCACCAGGTCATCCCACTGAGGCACGCCATAGCGGATGTCCAGGTCGGCCTGCCCCAGCGCGAAATCGCTGGGCGTGTGCGCCGCGGACAGGTTCAGGACGATGTCGGGGTGGGCTTGAGCGAAGCCGCGCAGCCGCGGCATCAGCCACAGGCTTGCGATACTGGGCGCCGAGTGCACGTACAGGCTGTTGCGGACGCCCTTGCGCAAGTCTTCCGTCGCCGTCGAGATCGCAGCCAGGGCGCCCGCCACCCGCTCCAGGTATCGCTCGCCGGCATTACTGAGCCGAACGCCATGTGCGCTGCGCTCGAAGAGCCTCACTCCCAGATCGGCCTCCAGACGTGCGACCTGGTGGCTGATGGCCGACGCGGTCAGGTGGAGTTCCGCAGCGGCCAATCCAAAGCTGCGCCGGCGCGCCACCGCTTCGAAAGCGAGGAGATTGGCAACGGGTGGCAGGGAAGCCATAGGGTTCTCCCGGTCGTATGGTGACGGATCGTCATCTTAGCCTGACGATTAATCGTTTGCGGTCAGCTCGGGCAGCGCCGAACATAACGCCCATCGACGGAGACAGCGGCCGGGAGCCAAGCGGGCACCAGGCTGCTCCTGCAAACCCCCTTCCTATTTCTTATGGAGATCGACGAAATGTTGCTCAAGGACAAGGTCGCTCTGATCACTGGCGGGGCCGGGCTCAACGGACTCGGCTATGCGACGGCGCGCCAGATGGCGACCCAAGGCGCCAAGGTGGTGATCCTCGATCTGGCTCGCGCCGAGCCAGCTGCGGCCGCAGCACGGCTGGGCGAAGGTCACCTCGGTCTGGTCGCCGACGTCACGGACAAAGCCGCCTGCGAGGCCGCCGCCACCGAAGCGCTGAAGGCATTCGGCCGGATCGACATCCTGATTAACAACGCCGGCATCACCCAGCCGGTCAAGACGCTGGACATCACCGGCGCCGACTACGACCGGATCCTCGACGTGAACCTGCGCGGCACGCTGCACATGTCGCAGGCCGTGCTGCCGGCGATGCGCCAGCAGCAGTCAGGTTCGATCATCTGCATCTCTTCGGTCTCTGCCCAACGCGGCGGCGGCATCTTCGGCGGCCCTCACTACTCCGCCGCCAAGGCCGGCGTGCTCGGCCTGGCGCGCGCGATGGCGCGCGAGTTCGGGATCGAGGGCGTCCGCGTCAACTGCATCACCCCGGGGCTGATCGAAACCGACATCACCCAGGGCAA
Source organism: Variovorax sp. Soil_C_12 (assembly GCF_057657375.1). Classification (NCBI taxonomy): domain Bacteria; kingdom Pseudomonadati; phylum Pseudomonadota; class Betaproteobacteria; order Burkholderiales; family Comamonadaceae; genus Variovorax; species Variovorax sp. Soil_C_12. The sequence continues at coordinate 53,486 of NZ_JBDGIO010000023.1, forward strand.
GCTGACCCCGGAGCGCAAGAAGGAGATCGCCGAGTCGATCCCGCTTGCCCGCCTGGGCGCGGCTTCCGACGTGGCAGGGGCGTGCGTGTTCCTGGCCAGCGATCTTTCCGCCTACTGCACCGGCATCACGCTCGACGTCAACGGCGGCATGCTGATCCATTGAATCCAATGCTCAAAAGGAGACAAGACCATGCAACGCAAGACCTTTGCTCGCACCCTGCTCGCCGTTGCCGCCGCAGCCACGCTGCCTCTCGGGGCCCAGGCCCAGGCAGTAAAGTTGACGCTCGGCCACGGTGCGGCCCCCGGCAACCCGCGCCATGAGGCGGCTGTCAAGTTCGCCGAGGTACTCAAGGCCAAGACCAGCGGGCGCATCGAGGTGCAGGTGGCGCCGTCGGCGCAGCTGGGCGACGACGCGGCGATGGTGACTGCGCTGCGCACGGGCGCGCTGGACATGAGCGCCAACTCGCAAGGTGCAGTGGCCAACGCAGTGCCCGAGTACGCCGCATTCGGCATGCCGTTCCTCTTCTCGAGCGCTGCAGCCGCCTTCAAGCTGCTCGACGGCCCGCTCGGCAAGGAGCTGGCCGACAAGTCCGCCCAGAAGGGCCTGATCGCGCTCGGCTACTGGGACAACGGCATCCGCCAGATGACCAACAGCAAGCGCCCGATCACGAAGGTCGAGGACTTGAAGGGTCTGAAGATGCGCACGCCACCGGACACGGTGCTGGTGGAAATCATGCAGGCGCTGGGCGCCGAGGCGCAGCAGATCAAGTTCGCCGAGCTGTACGTCGCCTTGCAGCAGGGCGTGGTCGACGGACAGGAGAACCCCGTGGTGAACGTTTACGCCAGCAAGCTGTACGAGGTGCAGAAGAACCTGTCGCTGACGAACCATCAGTTCCAGATGACGCCGTTCCTGATGAGCAAGCGCGCGTGGGACAAGCTTTCCGACGCCGACAAGAAGGCTGTGCAGGAGGCGGCCGCCGAGGCCACCGCGCTGCAGCGCAAGCTTTCGCAGGAGTCGGAGGACAAGCTGCTCGCCGATCTCAAGGTCAAGGGTGTGCAGGTGACGACGGTGGACAGGGCAGCCTTCGCGAAGGCCACCGCACCCGTCACCGACAAGTGGATGGCGGGCCCGATCGGTCCCTACGTGAAGAAAGTCGTCACCGCTGCGCAAGCGCAGTAGAGGCCTGATCCCGGGCGCCGCCAGCGCGCCCTTCTCTGGAGACAAATCAATGAATGTGATCGAACGCGCCATCGGCGGCATATGCCAGACGGTGCTGTGGGTGAGCACGTCGGTGATCTTCGCGATCCTGTGCGCGAACACCGTTCTGCGCTACGCCACCGGGGCGAGTCTGCAGTGGGGCAACGAAGTCCCCGAGCTGCTGTTCCCCTGGCTGGTGATGGCAGGCGTGGTGCTGGCCGCCCAGCACGGGGCACACATCACCACGACTTTCCTGATGGAGAAGCTGCCGTTCGCAGTGCGCCGTCCGATCGCGGCGCTTGCCTGGCTCGGCGTCGTGGCGCTCTACGCAGTGACGAGCGTCGCGACGTTCCGCATGCTCGAGATCGTGCACGACGAAAAGTCGCCGATCCTGCAGGTGCCGGGCTCCGTCACCTACGGGTGCGTGATGGGCGGAATGGCGCTGCTCGCGCTGCTCGCGCTGTTCTCGGCTTGGCGAGCCTGGAACACGAGCGAACAACCGGCCTCGCTCGGCGACGAGGTGCCGCAGGCGCACTGGTGAGATAAAGGAGAACGACATGACCGCATTGATACTCTTCGTCTTCCTCGGCGCCGCTGTGGTCGCGATCCCGATCGCGCACGCGCTGCTCGTCGCTGCACTGGCCGCAGCGGCCAGCTCCGACAAGGTGCCGCTCGACCTTCTCGTCCAGCAGATGGTCGCGCAGGTCCAGAGCTTCCCGCTGATCGCGATTCCGTTCTTCATGCTGACCGGCACGCTGATGATGGGCGGTAAGCTCGGCGAGGCGCTGATCGGCGTGCTGTCGACCTTGATCGGCCGCTTCCACGGCGGCCCCGGCCAGATCGGCGTCCTGTCTTCGACGATCTTCGGCGGTGTCTCGGGCTCGGCGGTGGCGGACGCATCGGCGATCGGTTCGCTGCTGATCCCCTGGCAGAAACGGCTCGGCTACCCGCCGGCGTTCTCGGCCGCGACGCTCGCCGCGGCCGCAACGATCGACATCCTGATCCCGCCGTCGATCCCGATGATCCTTTTCGCGCTGGTCAGCAACACGTCGATCGCGTCGCTCTTCGTCGCAGGCATCCTGCCCGGACTGGCAATGTGTGGCGGCTTCATGGCAGTGTGCTGGTGGGTCGGCCGACGGCGCAACTTCCCGCGCGAGACGCGGCCGCTCGATTGGTCCGCGTTCCGCAAGCAGCTCGCGTACGCCGCGCCCGCGCTGGTGCTGCCAGTGCTGATTGTGGTAATGCTGCGCTTCGGGATCGCGACGCCGACCGAGGTGGCAGTGCTCTCGACGCTGTTCGCCGGGCTGGTTTCGGCGCTGATCTACCGCGACCTCGGTCTCAAGCGGCTGCACTCGGCGATCGTTCACGCAGGACTAGCCACCGGCGTCGTGCTGCTCGTCATCATGGCATCGGCGGCGATCGGCTGGTTGCTGACCTACGACCGCATGCCCGACGGCATCGTCGCTTGGGCGCAGTCACACCTGTCGAGCGGCTGGAGCGTGATCCTGCTGATGAATTTGCTGATGCTCGTCTGCGGCATGTTCATCGACCTGCCCGCCGCAGTCTTGCTGCTGACCCCGGTGTTCGTGCCGCTCGCCAACGCAATCGGCATGGACCTGACGCAGCTCGGGATCATGATGACCGTCAACCTGGCGATCGGCCTGTACACGCCGCCAGTGGGCACAACGCTGTTCATCACCAGCGCGCTCGCCAAGGTCAAGGTTGGCCAGACGGTGCGCGAGCTGGGCCCGTTCTACGTGGTCGCATTCCTGATCCTCGCGCTCGTCTCGTACGTGCCGGCCGTCATCTTCAAGTGAGTCCTTTGTCTGACTATCCAAGGAGCAAGCCGTGACTACCACCAACAACCAGCTCGCCACGCTGGCGCAGCACGCGTACCGCATCCGGCGCTTCGCGCTGCGCATGGGCGAGGTCCAGGGCCAGGGCTACATCGGCCAGGCGCTCGGCTGGGCCGACGTGCTTGCAACGGCCTATTGCCATGCGTTGAACCTGCGGCCGCAGGAGCCCGAGTGGGAGGGGCGCGACCGCTTCCTCCTCTCGCACGGCCACTATGCGATTGCGCACTACGCGGCGCTCATCGAAGCCGGCATCATCCTCGAGAGCGAGCTCGAGACCTATGGTAGCGACGACAGCCGCCTGCCGATGTCGGGCATGGCCGCCTACACCCCCGGCATGGAGATGTCGGGCGGATCGCTCGGCCAGGGGCTGGTCATCGGCGTGGGCATGGCGCTTGCGCTGAAGCAGAAGAAGAACCCGGCCGTGGTCTACAACTCCATGTCCGACGGCGAACTCGACGAGGGCTCGACCTGGGAGGCTGCGATGTCCGCTGCCCACCACAAGCTGGACAACCTGATCTGCCTGGTCGACGTGAACAATCAGCAGGCCGATGGGCCCTCGGGCAAGGTGCTGGGCTTCGAGCCCCTGGCCGAGAAGTGGGCCGCCTTCGGCTGGCATGTCCAGCGCGTGAACGGCAACGATCTGGCGGCCGTGGTGGAGGCGTTCGACGCTGCCCGTGCACTCCAGGAAGCAAGGCCGCGCGTCATCGTCTTCGACACGCTTATGGGCAAGGGCGTGCCCTTCCTCGAGCAGCGCGAGAAGAACCACTTCATCCGCGTCGACCCGCCGGAGTGGCAGAAAGCCCTCGAGGTCCTCGACCAATCCCAACCTTATGTTCAACCCGAAGGAGCCCCGGCATGAGTACCGCCACCGCAGAAAAGAAGCCGCGCCTGACCACCTCGGCGATGATCGCCTCGATCGCCACCGAAGGGCAGAAGGTCAAGGCCGCTCCGTTCGGCAAGGCACTCGTCGAATACGCCGCCAACCGTCCCGAAGTCGTCGGCCTGACGGCGGACCTGGCCAAGTACACGGACTTGCATCTGTTCGCCCAGGCATACCCGGAGCGCTTCTACCAAATGGGCATGGCCGAGCAGTTGCTCATGGGCGCCGCCGGTGGAATGGCCAAGGAAGGCCTTGTCCCGTTCGCGACGACCTACGCCGCGTTCGGCACGCGTCGCGCCTTCGACTTTATCCACCAGGTGATCGCCGAGGAGGACCTCAACGTCAAGATCTGCTGCGCGCTCCCGGGCTTGACCACGGGGTACGGCCCCAGCCATGCCGCGATCGAAGACATCGCAATGATGCGCGGCGTCCCGGGCCTGACGATCGTCGACCCTTGCGACGCGCTCGACATCGAGCAGTCGGTGCCTCAGATTGCCGAGCACAAGGGCCCCGTCTACATGCGTCTGCTTCGTGGTCAGGTGCCCCTGGTCCTCGATGGAATTGAGGGCTATCGCTTCGAACTGGGCAAGGCCAAGATGTTGCGCGAGGGCGCCGACGTGCTGTTGATCTCCAGCGGTCTGCTGACGATGCGGGCGCTCGAGGCGGCGCAGGACCTGACCAAGGACAAGGTTGGCATCGCCGTGCTGCATTGCCCGACCATCAAGCCGCTGGACGAGGCGACCATCGTCGAGGCCGTACGCCACAAGCACCGGTTGGTGGTCGTCGCCGAGAACCATTCTGTGGTCGGTGGCCTCGGTGAAGCGGTGGCGAGTGCCCTGCTGCGCCACAAGGTGCAGCCCGCGGGCTTTCAGCTTGCCGGCCTGCCTGACGCGTTCCTCGATGCCGGCGCGCTGCCCACACTGCACGATCGCTACGGTATCAGCCGCGGGGCGCTGGGCTCGCGAATCAAGAGCTGGCTCGGCTGAGCCGGGTGGCGGCGACGCACCGGTCTCGCTTGGCGGCGCCGGTGCACTGCGCTGTCGTGGCGGACGAGCGACCTTTCTGCAGCGTTTTTCCGGGGAGCGCCAGGCGGAGCGGCGCTGAGGGGCCGCTATGGAGATGCTGATCAATGAACGACGCCATCGGATCTGTGGGCATCACGGAGCGATGCGTTCGATTTCACGTCGTGAGGGTCGACCCGCCGTGCGTTTCGCGCCTCTTGCAACCTCACTTTCGGCATTCAAGACGCACCTCGGGCATGAGCGGCCAGCAGCGACCTCTTGGCGATCACCAGATTGGCCAGCCCGAACAGGCTGAACAGCTGCGCCTCGTTCTTCGCGAGGCCCTTGTAGCGGGTCTTCTTGTGACGAAACAGGTTCTTGATCACATGGAACGGATGCTCGACCTTGGCCCGCACGCTCGCCTTCAGCTGCTCGGCCTTGTCCAGCAGGCGCGCCCACTTGCGCGTCAGATCCAGCTGCCGGCGCTTGCCCGGCTGCATCGCCACGTGCCACTGCGGGCCTTGCGCTTCTTCGCGCTTGTGCACGCCCCGGTAGCCGGCATCGCCGAAGGCCACCGACTCCTGGCCGTGCAGCAGCGCACCGGCTTGCGTCACGTCGTTGACGTTGGCAGCCGTGCCCACCACCGTGTGCACCAGACCCGATTCGGCATCCACGCCCACATGGGCCTTCATGCCAAAGTGCCAGGCGTTTCCCTTCTTGGTCTGGTGCATCTCGGGATCGCGCGTGGAGCGCGTCGTGCCGTGGTCTCGAATGCCGCACAAGCAAACCATCCACCACATTTGAAAACGCTGCGAGCATGAAGCACGAACTCCTCGCTTGCGCAATTTTCGTGGGCGCATCCGTCGCCTGGGGGCAGAGCACCAGCATGTCGACTTTCTCCGAACGCGTCGAGCGTGCAAGGCGCGCCGAGTTGGAGCAGCCGACGAGAGCGTATCTCGACCGTCACATGTTCCCAGCCATGAGCTCATCCTGTCGGACGCCATGAAGACTTGCCTAGACAAGCCGGGTGCAAGTGGCGCAAAGTTCGTTCTTGTAGCTGACATTACCCCCGAAGCTTCGACGGCGCGCGTTGAATACATGCCTCCGACCAACACAGCCGAGTGCTTCGCCGCCGCGTTCCGAACGCTTCGTATCGCGCCACCTCCGCAAGTCCTCGGGGCCTCCACACTTCCGGTCTCTTTCGAGATGACACTTTCCGGCAGTGCGCACCAGACTGGAAGCGCGTGCAGCGGAGTTCGGCCAAGGCTCGAGGCCCGTTGCGGCCTCAACAGGCCAAGGTTGAAATTCAGCAGGCCGTAAGCGGCAGGTCGCGCTCCTTTGTCCGGCTTTGGCCTTGGGCAAAAGGGTGCTCAGTACATCCCAACGATCGGTCAGTGCCGGGCGGATGTGAGACCGGCGCTGCGCGTTTCACGTTATAGGCCGCAGCTCGGCCAAGAAGCATGACCAAAGTTGGTGAGCCAGCACCCGGCGAAGGTCGGCCAAAAAAAAAACGGCTCAAGAGAGCCGTTTTGCTTTTGAAGATGTTACTGGGCTCAGTAACGACCACCGCCAAAGCCACCAGTGCCATAGCCAATGTCCGAGCGTTTTGCTGCACTGTAACCAGCCGCGCTGTAGCCACCTGCGCCGCTACGCTCTTCGCGGGGACGGGCCAGGTTCACGACAATCGAGCGTCCATCGACGGACATGCCGTTCAGACCGTTAATGGCGGCTTGGGCGACTTCAGCAGAAGCCATTTCCACAAAGCCGAAGCCCTTGGAGCGGCCGGTTTCACGGTCCATCATGACCTTGGCCGAAGAGACGTTGCCAAACTCGGCAAAGTTGCTTTCAAGGCTGGAATCGGTCACTGAGTAGGGCAGGTTGCCCACGTAGATTTTGGTGCTCATGGAAAGAGCCTTTCTGAAAGAAGTGCGCAACGGGTGTCGCGCCGTTGGAAGTCGGCTGTGCGGAGCGGGAGTCCGCAGCAACTGGCAAGGGTGAATGGGATCTGCGGCAGCAGATCATCAGCACGTAGGGGGGTGCGGCATGCACGTTTGCAGCCAACCCTGTGTGACTGCGAAAAGCCGGGCGGCCTCGCGCGAGGCAAAGGGTTTGTCAAAACGGAATACTCGACAGTAGCTGCCGTTACCCTGAGAACGATGGAGCGAGAAGGAGGCGCGAAAGCGGCCACAATCGGTCTGCTGTGTCGCGGGCGAAACGACGTACTTGCCCATGGCAATGGCGGTTTTTGGAATCTAATTCATTCAGGATCGCAGGCTTGAATCAACCTGCGCGAGCCATCTAGGAACTCAGTTGGCTGCAGCTCTACAGACCAACAGGGCGACAAAGGTCGCAAAACGCGGACCTGCATGGGGCGGATTCCCGCCCCTGAGCAGGCGCTGCGGCAACTGACGATCAAGCGCCGTGACTGCAACAACCCCATTATATCATTGCCCGTTATTTAGAGATTCACTGACATTCTTTTTGGTCTTAAGGGGTGCCACTCGGCGGCGCCACGATCTACAGACCGCTTCCTCGGATCGAGCTCGGCGTTTGCCCACGGCGGGCTGTCCCGGTTGTGGAATCGTGCTATCGGACGGGCCGCCCTGACCCGATGCTCGAACGTTCTACAGCTGGCCTAACCCTAGAGACGGCTGCCCGCCACATCATCAGCGGCGCGTCGCAGGAGGCGCAAAACCAAGGGCAGCGGCTTGTAGCGCCCGCTATTTTCGTGCCCGCCTGCGCAACACCGGGGAGCGGGGACGGAGGGACGTCCTAGCCAGCAATCAAGTCGCATTCGGCGGCCCGCCGGCCGATCGCCTGCTGCAAGCCCTTGCCCAGCGCGACGATTCGCGGCACGCTAGTTCCCATGGCGTCGCCCATCATCATTAGCGTTCCTCATCAGCTCGGTCGCGCAGAGGCCCGACGCCGCATCGAGGCCGGTTTCGCTAAGATCATCAGCCCGTTGCCGGGCAGCAGCGGGGCCCGCAGCGAGCGCTGGGATGGTGACCGGCTCATTTTCAGCGTCGCGGCGCTGGGTCAGACGGTCTCCGGTGTCATCGACGTGCTCGACGCCGCCGTAGTGATGGAAATCGAGTTGCCTGGTGTCCTCCGCGTGATCGCAGGCGGCCTCAAGGAAAGACTGCAAAAAATGGGTCAACTGCTACTGACGAGGAAATAGTTCCTGCGAACGGCCACCTGGCATCTGAAGGCAACTATGACGGTGCCGCTAGGTCCGGGCTTGCGCTTCTGGGGCCGTGACCGTGGCGAGCAGCTCCGACCAAGCACAATCCTGACCACTTCCGAAGCGGTGCGCCAACCACACGGCGGGCAACAGTCGGCCATGATGACCTTGCCCCCGAAAAACGTATCCCTTGCTGAGTGTTTCAATGCAAGCAAGGAGAACGCAAATGACGAAGACGACGAGAGCGCGCTACACGCTGGAGTTCAAGCAAGAGGCTGTGCGGCTGGTCGAAGGTGGCCAGAGCATCGCGGCGGCAGCCCGCACATTGGGCGTGGTCGAGCAGACGCTGTTCAACTGGGTCAAGGCGCAGCGCCAGGGCAAACTCACCGGTGCTGATAGCAAGCCCGTGAGTGCCGAGCAAATGGAGATCAGCCGGCTGCGTGCGGAACTGGCGCGTGTGAAGATGGAGCGCGATATCCTGGAAAAAGCGACGGCGTACTTCGCGAAAGCGCAGCGGTGAAGTACGCCTTCGTCCAACGCCACCGACGAGTGTGGCCGATCTCGGTGCAATGCCGAGTACTGCGAATCAGCATGGCGGGATACCACGAGCACTTCGTGCGAAAAGCAGCGGCGTGCCGCGCCGCCACCTGAGCGACGATGCCCTGCTGGTGCACATCAAGGCCATCCATGCCGAGACACGTGGCGGCTACGGCTGGCCGCGTGTGTGGAAAGAGCTTCTCGCTCGCGGCATTCGCGTGGGCAAAGATCGGGTTCAAAAGCTCATGCAGCTGCACGGCATCCGCGCCAAGGGCAAGCGGCGCTTCAAGGTCACCACCGACAGCCGCCATGACCTGCCGATCTCTCCCAACCTGCTGAACCGTGAATTCGCCGTCACGCAGCCGGATAAGGTCTGGGCGGGCGACATCACCTACATCGCCACCGACGAGGGCTGGCTGTTCCTGGCGGTGGTGATCGATCTGTTCAGCCGCCAGGTGGTGGGTTGGTCGCTGCGAGAGGACATGACGCGCGAGCTCGTGATCGATGCGCTGCGAATGGCGTGGTTCAAGCGTCACCCGGGCAAGCAGGCAGGATTGACCTTCCACAGCGACCGGGGCAGCCAGTACGCCAGCCACGACTTCAGGGATGTGCTCAAGGAGTACGGCATCACCAGCTCGATGAGTCGCAAAGGAAACTGCTGGGACAACGCCTGTAGCGAGGCGCTGTTCGGGTCATTGAAGGTGGAGCGGTTGCACGGACAACGCTTCAAGACCAAGCGCGAGGCCAAGGACGAAACCGTTGCGTGGCTGCTCTGGTACAACCGTGCTTCATGCTACCCCACGAGGCTATGTGCTTGAGAACTCTAGGTTTGCCTGCTCTGGGTTCGGTAACGCGCCCCCTGCCTTGTGCAGTTCGGCCCTTTCGACGAGCGCCAGTGCAGGCTGAGCGCGTAGCGCGTCGCGATTGAACAGCCACGGCCCGTCGGCCAGTGGATGCTCCGCAGCGATGTCGCCGCGTTCTGCCGCCATGCGCAAGGTGCGTGGGCTCAATCGTAGTTCCCGCGCCGCTTCGGTCAGATTCAACCAGGGCTGGGTATCGCGCTGATCGGCGCGATAGCATGCAATGTGGTGGTGGCTGCGCAGTGCAGTCACACGCTCCTTGGTCCAACGGTTGCCGCGTCCGGTGAGCAGGCCATTGCGATTGAGGAAACCAGCAATCGATTGATCAGCGCAGATGCGCGAGAGCACCCGCACGGCCTCGACGGCTTCCTTGGAAGTGTGCGTCTTGTTCTGGCCTCGACGCCGGCGCGGCAGGCGCAATTCGGTATGAACACCGCCCTTCCAGTGAATGACGACGATGACTTCAGCACCGGGCGCATCCACGTCGACGACGATGTCGCGGACCAAGCTGCGAAGGATCCGTTTCTTCACGCGCGAGTCGGTTTGTTCGTCGTTCCATACCGCCTCGAGGTCGGCGGCGAGCTCGGCGAACTCTTCGGCCGTCGGGACGGCCACCTGGTCCTGTCGCTGATGGTGTTGCTGGATCTGTAATTCGACTTCTCGCACGCGCAACAGCGCCTGATTCCAGCGTCTTTCCAGTTCATCGGCGACCAAACGGTTGTCGGGGTCGATCTGGTCGTATTGCTTCTGGGCGCGCTGCGCGCGCCGCCGCGCCAGTTGCCCAAGCACCTGATGAGCGTGGCGCAGGTCGAGGGCGTCATCAAGCAGCCCGACACCACGACGCCCGAGGGCGTGCGCGACCGCGCCCTGCTGGAGACGCTGTACTCCAGCGGCATCCGCAAGATCGAGCTGATGCGCTTGAAGCTGTACGAGGTGGACACCGAGCGCGGCACGCTGATGGTGAGGATGGGCAAGGGCCGCAAGGATCGGCTCGTGCCGTTGGGCGCGCGGGCCTGCGCGTGGGTGGCGCGCTATCTGAGCGAGGTGCGCCCGCAGTTGCTGGGCGCCGAGACGGACGTGCTGTTCCTCACCGACTACGGCGAGCCCTTCGCGAAGAATCGCCTGACCGACACCGTGACCAAACACATGCGCGCGGGCGGCGTGATGCACGGCGCCTGCCATGCCTTCCGCCACACGATGGCCACGCACATGCTGGAGAACGGTGCCGACATCCGCTTCATCCAGGCGATCCTCGGCCACTCGGAGCTCTCCACCACGCAGATCTACACCCATGTGGCGATCGGCAAGCTGCAGGCGGTGCATGCCTTGACGCACCCGGCGCGCGTGCAGCGCGATCCTGGGCGCGCCAGGCCCACGGACGACCCGAGTCCTGGACACGCCGCCGATGACACTGCCAAGGCGCTTCTGACGGCCTTGGCGCGCGAGGCTCGCGACGACGAAGCCGATGGGTACTGAAAGAGTACGGATTGGCTACAGATTAGCTACAACTTGGCTACAGATTGAGTACACCCTGGGAGCGGCCTGGCGGACGCTTCGAAGGTGACGCTCTCGCCCGATCGTGTCGATCGGGCGATGTGGGGTGGTTGGAGGCTGCGTCTGGGCGGGTCGATTGCTTATTTATTGAGCAGCCCAACCCCTATACACCATACGCACCTACCAGGTGCCCGCAAACCCGCATGGATACTGGATTCTTCGGTGTTACCGGCCCATCTGGCGGTAATACCCAGAGGCTGCAAACCCGCATGCAGCCTTGATTCCTTGGTAACACCTCGACCGCTGGCACCGCACCCGCGTTCCAAGCCCGGCCAAGGAGCCCGAAAAGTGACGGAAAAAGCCGGCTGCTCGCCATGAAATGGGCGGCTCCGCGCGCAGGCGTGTGCGTGTGGGTGCGTCGGTCAAAATGGCCTCCTGGAAAAAATTCCTCCACGCTTACAGGTGCCGTCTTCGTCTTAGCTGCTCAAGCCCTTGATGTGCCTCAAGAAAATGCCCTCGGCTACGGTGCGCGCGAGTCGGGGGCGATGTTCTACAACTACTTCCGGAGCTACAGTCCAAGCACCGGGCGCTACACGCAGCCGGATCCGAAGGGACTCGGGGGCGGTTGGAATCGCATAGGGTATGTAGATGGTGATGCGCTGAACTTCCGCGACCCATGGGGTTTGGATCGGTGGGGTGCTGAGGCTTGGACGCCCGCGCGCGCATACACAGACATGAGCGGAGGCACTACCACGTACTTTGACCCGATGTCCGGTGACCTGCTGGTTATTCCAACCGACAACTCTGTCGCATCTAACGCACTACCAGGAGCAGCAGGCCCGTACAACGGGGAGTTCACGTACTGTGAGCACCCGAACAGCAAGGAATATGGGACGTCCAAATGGAGGACTACTGATCCTCGTGCTAGGTGGATTCACGGAGGTGGGTCTCGTCTCGGCAGCAAAGCGCTTCTTCCGCAGCAGGGTTGGGCTCCAACCATGGGGTGCACACGCGCTCAGAATGCAGACGTTGACCAACTTTGCAGCCTTTCTGAAAGCTGGAAGAAGTCCAATCCCGGAAAGTCCATGCCTTACTCAAGGTGGTAGCTGATGAAGAAAGAACTTGTGCTCCAGATGCTTGTGGCGACATCGGTGTGCATAGCCGGCCATGCTAGCGCTGCATGCCGATTGCCTGTTCCTGACGGAGGGACTCGACCCAGTCCTCCCAATGTAATGGGAACAGTGATAGCTGCAGAGCCTGCAGCGATCACGGTGAGAACAACGTCTGGTCAGCTGAGGCGCATGAAGCCACCGAAGTCAGGTGTCTACTTCAGCGCCTTCGGGGGCGATGAAAAAATCGACAGGCTCCGGGCCGGCTTGGCTGCGAAGGTCTGGTTTGTCAATTGTCGAGAGACAAGAGAGAGGGCCTTGCCAGTTGTGGGCTACTTTGAGGTCTACTCGAACGATCCAAAGGATCGCCCACCCGCCGAATATTGGCGGCATCGGTGAGGATTCTTCAAAGGGGTCAATGATCAACCGCCGATACAACCGTCCACACATCCGCGGTGGCGTCGTTGGACCGATGAAACAATGGGTTTGAAGATTGCTGTTGCCGGCTTCTTCATCGCCATCGCGGGCGGCATCCTGGTGTTCTCTGGGCAAGCGTTTGGTGGATGGATTGTTGATTTGGGAATCCTGCTGGGCCTGGCGGGAATGGCACTGCACTTCGTCAAGAACTGGCGGACGATCTTCCGACGCGATCGATGAAATTTTCTCCCTCTCTCGGGACTGGACCTGGGCTTGCAGTGGCCGTCGAGTCCTACCTTTCGCGCATGGCCTTGAATCCAAGCCAAGGCGAAAGGCGACGAAGGAGTAGATGAGATCGCTCGAATCATCCTGGCGAAGAAGGAAGTCTGAGCAGCGACAACCGCCTTCGGATGTCTGCTATCGAGGATTGGGAATGTCTCTTGTGGGCCCGGAGCGGGCATCCGCTGCGCTCTGAAGCGGCCATTCGAGATGTCAGAGCAATTGCCCAAACGCGACTCTCC
>NZ_JBDGIO010000024.1:0-65818 GCF_057657375.1 Variovorax sp. Soil_C_12
ATGCCACCGGCTACGAGCGCGAGCTGGTGGTGGGGCAGTGGGGCCTGATCCCCTGGTTCGCCAAGGAGCCGAAGCTCACCTACCCGACGAACAACGCCCGCAGCGAGGAGCTGGCGGAGAAGGCCAGCTACAAGGACCCATGGAAGCGGGGCCAGCGCTGCATCATCCCGGCCATGAGCTTCGACGAGCCGTATTGGGGCCCCTTCGAACAGCCGTTCTCAAAGTGCGAGTGGTGGCGCTTCCGCCGCGCGGATGGCGCGCCCTGGGGCCTGGCCGGCCTCTGGAACGTCTGGACGGACAAGGCCACGGGCGACACGCACGAGAGCTACACCATGCTCACCCTCAACGCGGACGCGCACCCGCTCATGGGCCGCATGCACAAGCCCGAGGTGCACCCGGAGACGAAGCAGGTGCTGCCTCTCGAATTCCAGGACAAGCGTTCGGTCATCCCGATCGAGGCCGGCGACTTCGACCAGTGGCTTGAAGGGACCGTCGATCAGGCGCAGTTGCTGCTCAAGCTGGCGCCGGCCGAGATCTTCGACGCCGGCCCGGCGCCGCCGGATCCGCCCCGCTCACCGAAGCCAAAGCCGTCGCGGGCCAGGCCGAAGGAGCCGCCGGCGGCCGAAGAGCCTTCTCTGTTTTAGCGCCCTGGCCGGCCAGTAGGCCGTCGCGACGCGCGCCTCAGTGAACCCGCGTATCCGCCGGCTCTGGATCGTTGACTGCGAACACCTCCACCCAGCCTTCGAAGATCGCGTTGGGATTGCAGGTGCAGGGGGCGGCCGCACCGCCGCAGTCGCATCCGCCCTCAGTGACGACGTCGGAGGGGCGGTCCGGGTGGTCTTCGCAGACCCAACCCGAGCCAAGGCACTGGGCGCACTTCATTGGCGATTGGAACCTGGATACCCCGCGAGATACTTGCGCACCGCATCGACAGAGTGGCCCACGGCCATCACTGCGAAGCGGAGCTGATCCTCGGAGCACCCAAGGCTCATGGCCCAGTCGCGCACTTCGTAGTCCTGCTCGAGCGAGATTAACTTCCGGTCGCTGCCGATGCTTGGGTCGTCAGGCATGGTGATCTCCGTTCTGGTCTGCGCCGAGGGTTGCACGCCGACTGTAGGATGGCCCCCAGATCGAATCGCGGCACATGCCCACAGCAACCGCCGCTGGATTTGCTATTGAAGCGTCCTGCGCGGCAGTTCGATGGTGAAAACGCATCCGACGCCAGGTACGTCCCGCACTTTCAAGACACCCCCGTCAGCCTCGACATGCCGTCGCGCGATGGAGAGACCGAGGCCAACCCCGCTCCTGTCGTTACCGACCTGCATAAACGGCTGGAAGATGTTCGTGGTCCCTCCTGGAGGAAGCCCTCCGCAGTTGTCACTGACCTCAACCAGTACGTGATCTCCCTTGGCATAGGCGCTCAGCGTGACCTCCGTATGAGGGTGGGTGAACTTGAATGCGTTATGGAGCAAGTTCACCAAGGCCGCCAAGAGCTGTTCTCGATTTCCAGAGATGCCGAGCCTGGCGTCTACGTCCGGAACTGAGAGCATGCATCCTCTGGCGCTCGCGTCCAGTGAAGCCGCATTCTTGGCCTCTGCAACGAACGATGCGAGCGAAAAAGCCTCTGCATGCGGCGCTTCGGCTGTGACTCTGACTTGCGACAGAGACAGGTTGAGCAGGGCCGCCAAAGAAGCCAGGCTCCTTTTCAACAGGGCGCCAGTTGCACCACCGATTGGAACTTGTCCCGATTCCAGTGCCTTGAACGCCAGCGTTGCGGTATGCAAGTAGTTTCGTAACTCATGCACCAGCACGCCGAGACGCTCGTTCTCATCGGCGGACTGCTGAAGGGCTACGTTTGCGTCATGCGCGGCGCCGAACTCGGTAACTGCACCGGCGATTGCGTTGTCAAGACAACGATTCAACGTGCGGAAATCATCGACGGAGAACGGGGCATCCCGCTCGACCGCAAGGTCCGTGATGGCTTGGCAGAGGTCCCCATAGGCGTGAACTACTTGGTCTAAGGTGAACCCGAGCTCCAACAGCTTCTTGCCATGCGCAGCGGCGCTCAGGCCCATCTCGGACAGAGTGGTTGCGTCTCCGCCAGCGGCACCCGAAATCCGGAAGCTCTCGCCAAGATCCCCATCGTTCTGAGCTTCCAGCGTTCTCATCAACTGGTTCAGGAACAGCGGAACTCCGTTGGCAAGCTGCGCGTCGGTTGCGTCCCGCCTGGGCCGCAGCGCAACCTTCGCCTTGCAGCGCGCGATCAACTCCTCTCGGTTGTTGGAAAGAAACTTATGCATGCGGTCCTCCGTGAGTGGCCCCGGGTCCGCGGGACGCCGAACCGTTCAGCGGAGAGAACTCGGGCCCCGAGCACCTCACGAAGCCCGTACTCCCTCCGAAGTAGGCTCGCCCGCCATCTCTGGTTCCAGACGTTGGCCTGAAGCCAAAACGGTAGCGGGTCGCCACACCTCCCGCATAGGGGCGTATTGCCGCCTGATGACATCTATGCACTATCGCATAGAAGGCGGCCGCTCGCGCCGTACGAAGTGGTGAACTACGAAGGGCCCTCCGCCAACTTTCGTTCGTGCGGAGGGCCGTCGCGGTCTCGGATTGCCGAATAGGGTGCTGCCGAAATTTCGCAGACCCAACCCGAGTTAAGGCACTTAGCGCACCGCACGTTTGGCGCGCCTCGCCGAGAGGTGCTCGCGCACCTTGTCGGCCGAGTGGCCCACGGCCTCAACGGCGGAGCGCAGCTGCTCAGGCGTGCAGCCCAGGCTGTTCGCCCAATCTCTCACCTCGTAGTCCTCTTTGAGCGAGATCAACTTCCGGTCGCTACCGGTCTTGCTGGTGTCGTCAGGCATGGTGTTCTCCCAGTTGGCACGCCGAACGTCGCCGCGCCCGCGTGGGGGGCGTGTAGGCCCCCGTCATCATCTCGCGTCGGCTTCTTCGGATTGCCAAGCGGCCGCGGCGATCCAAGATGTCGGCATGGTCGACTTCGCCACGCTCTCCCCGATGCTGCTCGACGAGCGGCCGCTCAACCTGGATGAGCCGGGCTGGATCTACGAGCTGAAGTACGACGGCTACCGCATCCTGGCCGAGTTCGGCGACGAAAGCTGCCGGCTGAAGACCCGCAACGGCGCCGACGCGTCGAAGTGGTTACCTGAGGTCTGCCAGGGGCTCGCCGAGATCGCTGGCGGCCCCTACATCACGGACGGCGAGGTGTGCGTGCTGGATGAGTACGGCCGCAGCGACTTCGACGCCCTGCAGGACCGGGCGCGCCGGCGGCGCTGGTACACCGGGGCCCGGTCGGTCGCCTACCTGATCTTCGACCTGCTGGTCGACCGCGGCACCGACATCACCGGTTGGCCGCTGGCCAAGCGCAGGCCGCACTGGACCGGGTGCTCGAGGTCCCGTTGCCGAACCTGCTGAAGGTCGGCTACTTCGAGGAGGGCGCACGCCGGCTGTTCGACGAGGCGGTGCTGCCTCTGAAGCTGGAGGGCTTGGTGGCCAAGCGCCTGACAAGAAGGGGCGCGTCGGTAACCGGGGTTTGCCAGTGCGCTTCGCGCGCATGCAGCATGAGGTGCTGGGCGTTCACGCCCTGCACGGATAGAAGTTCGTCCGAGCACTGGCCCGAACGCTCGTCACCCCGACCTCGGATCAGGTTACCGCCCATCAATTCGTTGATCAGAAAGGCTCGACAGACGAGTCCTCATAGAAGCCGACCTTCAGCAAGCACAGTTCTTGGTCCGCTTAGTGCTGAACCAGCCGTTCGATTCTCCAGAATGCTCGGCACCGTCTGGCAAGCCGGATGCTGTGGAGCTTGCCGCGTTGCGTTGGCGGCGCATCAACGGCGCCCCTTGAACCGCTACCATGGAACGCCGGAAAGCATGCTCCGATGCGAAGCTTGATTACTTTTGCGCGTCATTCTCCTTGCGCTTCGGCCCCGGCCGGGCGCTTCGCAATTTCAGAACTACGTCATCTCCCAAATTCACATCTGGGTAGTTTTCAAAAGTGCGTTTCATCAGTTCACGTAGCCAGACCACGGCAGGGTCATGGTGAAACCGCGGATGCCAATGTTGAGTCAGAGCAAAGGGCGGGAGGGAAACGGGTGGCTGTGCGATCCGCACGACCCCATGGCGCTCGAACACCTTGGCAAGTTGCAAAGGCACAGTCGCGATTAGTTCGGGATGCTGCTCCATGAGCAGCGGTATCACCAAAAAATGCGGCGTCGAAAGGAAGATATTTCGCTTGATCCCTTGCTCGTCCAGCGCGCTGTCGTATGCACCGCCTACGCCACCGCGCAATGTGACGACTATCTGCGGCATCCGCTCGAACTGCTCGAGGGTTATTTGTTCCCCTACCTCTCGATTGAGGGAACTGACGATAGTGACGAACGAGTGCATGAACAGCCGCTGCTGGAACAATCCTTCGGGCGCGGAACGGATCGATCCGATCGCCAGGTCGGCCTCCCCGGCGCCTAGTACCGACTCGATTTGCTGAATCGGCACCTGCAGTGTTTGAAGAGTGCAGTGCGGCGCCGTGCGGCGAAGTCGGCTTATCAGAGGCGGCAGGAAGACAAGCTCACCCATATCCGTCATGCATAAAGCGAACCTTCTACGGGCGCGCGACGGATCGAAGCTAGCCTCCGAAAGGATTTGCTGCCGCAAGGTGGCCATAACGCTGAGGACCGTTCCCGACATGCCTTCAGCTTTGCGCGTCGGCATCATCCCTTCCGGCGTCTTTACGAACAACTGGTCATCGAAAAATTCTCTCAGGCGATTGAGCGCATGGCTCATCGCGCTCTGCGTAAGGCCGAGCGTCTGGGCAGCGCGTGTGACGCTTCGCTCTCGAAGCATTGCGTCCAAAACGCCTAGGAGATTGAGGTCCAAGGTGTCGGGTGTATGCATGGCGTACATTCCCAAGATGCAGTGAATGATGTTTACGCATACTGCCTCCGTCCATACCATTGCGTCAAGCCGAAAACGGCGCCCACGATGGAGACAGACATGAATACACGCCAGCACATCTTCAGCAACGGCTGAAGCCCACGAGCAGGTCGCTCGACTACCCCCGACATCTTTGCGTTTAAGCCCGCTGCCGAGCACTGGGCAGTGCGCCGTGCCGCCCGCTCGGGGCCGCCGTCTACGCCAATTCAGCTGCCCTACACAAAGGAGACTTCATGTTCATTAAAAACACCTGGTACGTGGCCGCCTGGGACAAGGAAATTCCCAGCGAAGGCATGTTCTCGCGGACCATCATCAACGTGCCGGTCGTCATGTACCGCAACGCGGACAACAGCATCGTGGCACTGGAGGATAGATGCTGCCACCGTGGCGCACCCCTGTCAGTCGGTCGCCGCGAGGGAGATTGCATCCGTTGCATGTACCACGGTCTCAAGTTCGACAGCAATGGCCAGTGCATCGAAGCCCCGGCTCAGGAACGCATTCCGCCGCAAGCGAGAGTGCGGAAGTTTCCGGTGGTCGAGCAGCACCGATGGGTGTGGATTTGGATGGGCGATGCCGATCGCGCCGATTCGGCGCTGATTCCGAATACACAGTGGCTGGATCACCCTGATTGGAAGAGTCTCGACGGCTATATCCACTACGACGTCAACTACCTGCTCATCTGCGACAACCTGCTCGACTTCTCGCATCTCCCGTTTGTGCATCCGACCACGTTGGGCGGAGGCGCGGACTACGCAGCCGTCAAACCCAAGGTTGAACGCATCGACGGCGGCGTGCGGATCACGCGCTGGGCAATCAACACAGAAGCTCCGCCATTTGCCGCTGCGGTCAAGGAATGGCCCGGCAAGGTTGATCGCTGGAACATCTACAACTTCACGATACCCGCAATCCTTCTGATGGACTCGGGGATGGCGCCGACGGGTACTGGCGCTCCTGAGGGCGAGCGGGTGGATGCGGCCGAATTTCGCGGCTGTCAGGCCATTACGCCGGAAACGGAAAACTCGACCCACTACTTCTTCGCCCACCCACACAACTTTGCGATCGATAGGCCGGAGGTCACCGCGTCGATCCACCAGTCAGTGGTGGCCGCGTTCGATGAGGACCGCGACATCATCACTGCGCAACAGAGAAGTCTTGCCCTGGCGCCGGATTTCAAGATGACGCCTTTCGCCATGGACGCTGGACTTTCTCAGTTCCGTTGGGCCGTCACCAAGAAGCTCGAGGAGGAAGCCGCCGAAATGGCGCGTAAGCAAGCTTCCCCGCAAGCCGCGCCCTAACAACGGCATCCCGACAAATCCACACTTGGAGACATACATGAAGCGCTTCCTCATTCCCGCCCTCTTGACGACGACCCTGCTACCGGTAGCTGCACTGGCACAGGAGCCGTACCCGAACAAACCGCTGCGCATGGTCGTTCCCTACGCCGCGGGGGGCGCAACCGATTTCGTGGCAAGGACGATCGGCGAACGACTGGCGAAGTCGCTTGGCCAGCCGGTTGTCGTGGATAACAAGCCAGGCGCTGCTGGAGGGCTTGGCGCTGGCGAGGTGGCGCGCTCCAAGCCTGACGGTTATACCGTCCTCCTAACGATCACGGACTCGCAGATCAACAATGCGGCGCTGTTCAAGACGCTGCCGTATGACCCTCAGAAGGACTTCGCGTTCGTAACGCAGGTTGTCCGCAGCCCGGCCCTCATTTCTGTCAATGCTGAAAGCCCGATCAAGAGCATGCAAGACTTGAAGCAGCAAGTCGCCAAGGAGAAAGGCAAACTTAGCTTTGCGTCATGGGGCATCGGTGGTCTGGGCCATCTGGCCGGCGAAAGCCTCAACCGAGATTTGCAGGCTGGCATGGTTCATTCGCCCCAGCGTGGTGAAGGTCCGGTGATCACCGACCTGTTGTCAAAGACGGTTGACGTCGGCTTCTCGTCCGTGGCGAGCGCGAAGCAACACGTTCAAGCGGGGAAGCTCACCCCACTGGCGGTGTTGGGAACGGAGCGCTCCACCGCATTGCCCAAGGTGCCGACGATGCGTGAGCTCGGCTTCAAGGACCCGATCTTCGACACAAACGTATGGATCGCCGTGTTGCTCCCGTCGAAGACACCGACGCCTATTGTTAAGAAGCTCTCAGAAGAGATCCGCGCCATTGTCGGTTCGCCTGAGATCACTGCTCTCTACGTGGACCGAGGCTTTGAGGTCATGAACACGACACCCGATCAATTCGCTACGAGCTATAAATCAGAGTTCGACATCGTGACAAAACGGATCCGCGACCTCGGCATCGAAGCCCAGTAAGGAACGAGATGCAAACCGACACGCTCGCGCTCAGAGTCAGCGCGATTCGCGCAGAGGCGCGGGACGTCATGTCGATCGAGCTTCGGGACCCTGCAAGAAAGGCGCTGCCTGCGTTTGCGCCAGGCGCTCATCTCGAGATTACATTGCCACCGCGTGAAGGCGAGGCGCACGGGC
This sequence comes from Variovorax sp. Soil_C_12, assembly GCF_057657375.1. Taxonomy (NCBI): domain Bacteria; kingdom Pseudomonadati; phylum Pseudomonadota; class Betaproteobacteria; order Burkholderiales; family Comamonadaceae; genus Variovorax; species Variovorax sp. Soil_C_12. The sequence goes on from NZ_JBDGIO010000024.1 coordinate 7,428, forward strand.
TGATTCGGCACTACTCACTTTGCAATACGTCCACCGAGTGCGACCGGTACGTCGTGGCAGTGGGCCGTGCAGAGAACAGCCGCGGCGGCTCCGTGGCTATGCACGAAGTGGTGCGACTGGGCACGATCTTGACCGTTCGCCCCCCTCGCAACAATTTTCCCCTGACCGCCACCGCGGGCCACTACAGGTTCGTTGCCGGCGGCATCGGCATCACCCCAATTCTGTCGATGATCAGATGGTGCGACGCTCACGGGAAAAGTTGGTCCCTATTGTATTGCTCACGCAACCGTGCGCGAACGACGTTCTACGAAGAGTTGCGTGCGTTTGGCGATCGGGTGACATTTCACTTCGACGATGAGTCGCGTGGTCAGCACGTAGATTTCGAGCGAGCGTTGGCCGAACCCCAGGATGACGAACACGTTTACTGCTGTGGACCACGTCCTTTGATGCTGGCGGTCGAAGCCGCAGGAATGAGCCGTCCGGAAGGCAGCGTGCACTTCGAGTGGTTCACCGCCAAAGAAGTCGCGCATGCGCCCCCGGTAGCCACAGACGTGTTCGACATCGTCCTGAGGTCCAGCGGTTTGCGCCTTCAGGTGGTTCCGGAGAAAAGCATCCTTGAAACGCTGGAGGACAACGGGGTCTCCATACCGTTCTCCTGTCGCGAAGGGTTGTGCAGGACCTGTGAGACTGGCCTCTGCGGCGGCGAAGCAGATCACCGCGATTTGGTGCTTACAGAAGATGAGCGCAATGCGCAGAAATCAGTGATGGTTTGTGTCTCGCGCTCCAAGACACCAACCCTCGAACTTGACCTCTAGCGGCTTAGGCCGCTCGCGATAGACCCCAACCAACCTTGGAACCACCATGAATAAAACCAAAACGTTCGCCAGCCAGGCCGACCTAGAGGAGAAGAAAGTCACCTTCAGCCAGATCTCGGAACACGCCTGGGCCTACACGGCCGAGGGAGATCCGAACACCGGCATCATCATCGGCGACGACGCAGTGCTGGTGGCCGACACGCAGGCGACGCCTTCGATGGCGGCCGACGTGATCCGCCGCATCCGCGAAGTGACCGACAAGCCCATCAAGTACGTAGTGCTGACCCACTACCACGCAGTGCGCGTGCTGGGTGCCAGTGCCTACGAGCCGCAACAGATCATTGCCAGCCAGGACACCTACGACCTGATCGTTGAGCGCGGCGAGCAGGACAAGGCCAGCGAGATCGGCCGCTTTCCGCGCCTATTCAGCAATGTCGAGACGGTGCCTCCCGGCATGACCTGGCCCACCATGACCTTCACCGGCAGGATGACCCTGTGGCTGGGCAAGCTCGAGGTGCAGTTGCTGCAGCTCGGCCGCGGCCACACCAAGGGTGACACAGTGGTCTGGCTGCCTGGCGAAGGCGCGATGCTGTCGGGAGACCTGGTCGAGTTCGGGGCGACGCCCTATGCCGGCGACGCATATTTCAAAGACTGGCCGCAGACGCTGAACAATGTAGCCTCCCTAAAACCGAAGGCGCTGGTGCCCGGCCGCGGCGCTGCGCTGACCACGCCCGAGGCAGTGGACAAGGGCCTGACGGAAACGCGCGACTTCATCGCTGACGTCTACGCCAATGTGCAAAAGGGCGTCGCCGCCGGCAAGGACCTGAACGCGGTCTACAAGGACACCTTCGCGGCGCTCAAGCCCAAGTACGGCCACTGGGTGATCTTCGATCACTGCATGCCCTTCGACGTGACGCGCTGCTATGACGAGGTCACGAAGTACGCCGATCCGCGCATCTGGACCGCCGAGCGCGACATCGAGATGTGGAAGACCCTGGAAGGCTAGGGCCTTCACAGAACCGAAAGACAAACATGCAGCTGAACGACCTCGCGTCGGTCGGCGGGGAACCGCTCGACTATCAGAAGCTAACCTTCGATTACGTCCGCCATCCGGACCAGACGGCCACCGCGCCGGCGCGCCACCCGGTGGTGGTGGTGGGCGCCGGGCCGGTCGGCCTGGCGCTGGCAGTCGACCTCGCGCAGCAGCAGGTGCCGGTGGTGCTCTTGGACAACGACAACCGCCTGTCGACAGGCTCGCGTGCCATCTGTTTCGCCAAGCGCTCGCTCGAGATCTTCGACCGGCTCGGTTGCGGTGACCGCATGGTGGCCAAGGGCGTGTCGTGGCGGCTGGGCCGCGTGTTCTTCCGCAACGAGCAGATCTTTGAGTTCGACTTGCTGCCAGAGCAAGGGCACGAACGACCGGCCTTTATCAACCTGCAGCAGTATTACGTCGAGGGCTACCTGGCAGAGCGCGCGGCACACCTGCCGTCGATCGACATCCGCTGGAACAACAAGGTAGTCGGCCTCGAGCAGCGTGACGATCATGCAGTGCTGACCATCGAAACGCCGGACGGCAACTATCGGCTCGCGGCCGACTACGTGGCGGCCTGCGATGGCTCCCGCTCCAGCGTGCGCCAGCTCATCGGCCAGGAGAGCAAGGGCCGGGTCTTCAAGGACCGTTTCCTCATCGCCGACGTGAAGATGAAGCTCGATCGGCCGGCGGAGCGATGGTTCTGGTTCGACCCCGAATTCCACCGCAACCAGAGCGTGCTTCTGCACATGCAGCCCGACAACGTGTGGCGCATTGACTTCCAACTTGGCTGGGAGGCCGACCCGGAGCAAGAGAAGAAGCCCGAGAACATCATTCCCCGCGTCAAGGCACTGCTCGGCGAGGACGCCCAGTTCGAGCTCGAGTGGGCCAGCGTCTATACCTTTGCATGCCTGCGCATGGACCACTTCCGACATGGCCGCGTACTGTTTGCCGGCGACTCGGCGCACGGCGTATCGCCCTTCGGCGCACGCGGTGCCAATTCGGGCGTGCAGGATGCTGAGAACCTGGCGTGGAAGCTGGCGGCCGTGCTGCGCGCCGAGGCACCTGACGCATTGCTCGACAGCTACGCTACCGAGCGCGAATACGCGGCCGACGAAAACATCCGCAACTCGACCCGTGCCACCGACTTCATCACTCCTAAGAGCGAGGTGAGCCGGCTGTTCCGCGATGCCGTCCTGGAACTCGCAAAGGAACATCCGTTCGCTCGCACCTTGGTCAACAGCGGCCGACTGTCAGTCCCGGCCACGCTGTACGGCTCGCCGCTTCTTACGGCCGACGTAGATACCTTTGCTGGCCCGATGGTCCCCGGTCGAGTAGCGGCCGACGCGCCAATTTCGCTTGCCGACGGTCGCCGCGGCTGGCTGCTGCGCGAACTCGGCCGCTCCAACTTCACTGCCTTGGTGTTTGGCGATGGAGAAGATGCGGAGCGCGTGGAGCGCGTGGCGCGCGCGCTGGCGCAAACGGACATTGCTTTGCGCATCCTACGCGTGCCGCTGCAAGACAACGCGCTGGCCGCACAGCGCTACGACGCGCAGCCAGGCACCCTCTATTTATTGCGTCCCGACCAGCACGTCTGTGCTCGCTGGCGCTCCCCTTCGGAGCAGGCGCTGCGCGTCGCCCTCGACCGAGCATTGGCTAAGGAATGAAGGGACATGCCATGTTGCAGCAACAACTGATCACCGCATCCAACCTCGATGCGCCCGACGACTTCTACGAAGCGCTGATCGAGGCGCACCAAGGCCTCACGACCGAAGAGAGCCATGCTTTCAACGCCCGGCTGGTATTGGTACTAGCCAATCACGTCGGCGCGCTGTCTGTGTTGCGAGCAGCCTTCACCGCGGCGCAGCGAAGTCCGCAAAAACGCAGCGGTGACTAGCGCTTGCCCTTGAAGGGGTCTGCCGACGATCGACTGTTGAAGGTCAGTGTTCGGAGGACGGCCGCTATCGCATTGCATAGCAGCCGTTCGCGCTACGCCCTCGCGGGGCAGCAATGGGCCCAGAGCCGGCTTACAGCGGATCCCAGGATCGCCGGTGAGCGGTCATCGGGCGACAGACCTTTGAGCACTGGCTCAACTGAGAAAACCCAGGCGATGCAACCGCCGCGGCTATCGTGATAAGTCTTCCTATCGCGGTAGGCACATCGCAGCACGACAGCGCGTTCAATCATCGTCGAGCATCCGGCTGACCTTGCTGCCCAGCGCGCTTTCGGCGCGGAAGTAGCCCATCACGGTCGCCACGCTGTGATGACCGGTCATGGCCATCGTCTCGGGCAGCGACATGTTCTGCCGGCCGGCTTCCGTCACGAACCCGGCCCTGAGCGAGTGCGCAGAAAACTTCCCCTCGACCCCCGCCATCGCGCATCGCTCCTTCACGATGTCGCGCACGGCCGCAGGCGCGAGCGGCTCCCCGAGATGCCCCCCCTTGCGAATGCGACGGAAGAGGGCGCCTTCCTGGATGCCGCTGGCGACGAGCCACTCCTGCATGGCCGCAGCCGCGCTGCCCACCAGGGGTTTCACGTCCTCGGGACGCTCGGCGCCGGCCTGGTTGGTCTTGGAGTGCGTGAGCGTGTAGAGATAGGAGCGGGCGCCATCTCCGCCCACGCGCTGAAGGTTCTCGAACGTCGCCGAGGCGACCTCGGAGCGCCGTCGCCCGCCGGTGGCCCAGGCGAACAGGAGGAGGGCGCGATCGCGCTTTCCGCGCAGGGTGTCGTCGCAGGTCGCCAGTACCGCCTGCAGCGGATCCTTGGTGAGCGCGCGCTGCTTGCGCGGGCGCGCGCCGCGCTTGGCGTAGGCGCGGCGCGTCTGGGCCAGGAGCTCGCGCACCAGCGGGTCTGCGCAAGGATTCGGCGCCTTGGCCAGCTGGTGCGCCTTGGACAGCACCGCGATGCGGTGCACGAGCGTGTTGAGCGCCGGGGCGCCGAGCCGCGCCTTGTAGCCGTTGGCCACCAGTGCCTGGTCGATGTCCGGCGGCAGTTCGCTGACCAATCCCGTCGACGGGCCGGCCTTGCGGTCGGGGTCTTGCGCATCCGCCTTGCGCGCGGCGTGGTCGACGATGAACTGGATGGCGACCGGCACGGGAACCGGCATTCGCAGCGCTTGGCCATAGCGCGCGGCGTACCAGGCGCACCAATAGCGCATCGCCGAGGCGTAGGAGGCGCGCGTGTTGGCCGACTCGCCCTCGCGCAGGAGCGCGCGCGCCGCGTCCTCGGTCGTCTGCGCAAGGCGCGCCGGATCCAGCGCCAGGCTGCGTTCGGGCAGGTTCGCGAGCGGGTGCGTTTCGGCTGCTTTCATGGTAATTATCTTACATATGATGTATGATTCGCGACATCATACATCGATAAGTCACGATAACATTCCCTTATCGATGGTAAAAGAGGGGCCGAAGAGTAGCTGAAGTCAGGAAGTTCGAGGGTGAAGTTAAAGTGGTTTGTGAGCTGTGGCGAATGGTCGCGGCAACGGAAGGATTGATATGAGCCAGGTCACGGAATTGAGAGGCCGCGGGATCCAGGAGGCGGACGTCTTCGCGGCCGCGGATGCGCTGCTGGCCGAGGGCAAGCGGCCTACCATCGAGCGCGTGCGGCTGAAGATCGGGCGCGGCTCGCCGAACACCGTGAGCCCGATGCTCGAGCGTTGGTTTGCGACACTCGGCGAGCGGCTGGTGAGCATGCAAGCAGCAGGTTCGCCGCGGCCGGCCGGCAATGATGCGGACGGGATGCCGGTGGGCGTGCGCAATGCCGCGCGGCTGCTTTGGGAGACGGCGCGCCGGGAGGCCGAGGAAGTTCAGCGCGGCGAGCTGGAATCGGTGCGCGCGGAGCTGCAGGCGCGCGAGGACGCTCTGGCCGAGGCCCAGACAGCGCTCGCGCAACGAGAGGAAGCCTTCGCCCAGGCCCGGATGAGCTTGGATGCCGCGCTGGCTTCGTCACAGCAGGCTCGCGAGGCGCTGGAGCGCCAACTCAAGGAACACGCTATCGAGGCTCACCGGGTGCGCACGGGCCTGGATGACGAAATCAAGCGGCTGACCGCCCTGCTCTCTCGGGCGGGCGAAGCCCAGGAGCGGATGCGTCGGGAGCACGCCGAGGCGATGGCAGCGCGCGATCAGGACCTGCGCGACGCCGAGGAACGGCATGCCGGCCAGGAAAGGCGGATGCTGGCCGAGGTCGACCGGGCCCGGCAAGCGGCCAGGGCACTCGAATCCGAACTGACCAGGGAGCAGCAGCGACGGGCCAAAAGCGAGGAAGCGGCGGCGAAGCGGCTTGAGGTGGAATTAAGCAAACTACAACAGGTGCGGGAGGTTGCCCGCGCTACCGAACTGGCGCTGCGTGACGAACTGGCCGCGCAAAGTGTCGAGCTGGCCAAGGCACGCGCTGAAGGCGCAGCCGCCAAAAATCAAATAGACGGCCTGCTCAGGCGCGCTGAGGCAGACGAGCTGGCGCATGAAGCTACCCGCGAGCTATTGGCTAGCGCTTTGGCAGGTCGGGGCAAGACGCCGGCAACCGCTCGGCCCAAGCGTTCGCGCGGCGCGAGGTGACCATGCGCATGTCATCGCGGTCATCCGAACTGGCTCAGGCCAATCCGCCCTGATAATGAAATACACCGGATCTTCCTACCGCTGTTCGAGAATTGCGGTACTCCGACCACGCGCGGCACGTGAACGGGCGCGAAACTTTTAGGATTATGGCTACAAAAAGCAAAGCTTCAGCTCAGGCTATGCCTGCTGCGCCGCCCCCCATCGTGCGGTTCAAGACCGCTGATTTGCATTTCGACCCCAAGAACCCGCGCTTCTAACGACTTAACAACGCGGGTGAAGATCAGCAGGTGATCGAAGAGATGCTTGATGACGAGGGCGTCCAAGACCTAATGGCCTCAATCGGGCAGAAGGGTTACTTTGAGGGGGAACCGCTACTTGTCACGAGAGAAGGCGGCAGGCTGATCGTCGTGGAAGGAAACCGGCGTCTCGCAGCGGTCAAGTTGCTAAACCGGCAGTTTGAGCCACCGACGCGTCGGAAGGCGAGTGTCCAAGAACTTCGAGAGGCGGCTGTTGTCCCGATTCCTGATGAACTGCCGTGCATCGAGTACCCTGACCGCCGGTCGTCGATGCGCTATCTGGGTTACCGGCACATTACCGGAATTAAGGAGTGGGATTCTCTTTCCAAGGCGCAGTACTTGATGGACCTCCGGCAGGAGTTCTACCGAGATTTGCCGAAAGTCGACCTGACGCGTACGTTGGCTCGAGACATTGGAAGCCGGGTTGACTACGTGGGCCAGTTGCTGACCGGTCTGCAGCTTTACCACACAGCGCAGGGTGCTAAGTACTTTGGCCTTCCCATGGAGGGAAAGGATATTGAGTTTTCGTATATCACCACCGCCCTCAACTACAAGAAAATAACCGACTGGCTCGGGCTTTCAGGACGGGACGACTACGAGATGCCGAAGTTGAAAGACGATCGGCTTAAGTTGCTATTCGGTTGGCTGTTCCCTAAGGATCAACAGGGTCGAACAATCGTTGGTGAGTCTCGGAATATCGGCAAGCTGGCTGACATCGTGAGCAGCAAACATGCAGCGGACATGCTTGCCAAAACGCGCGATTTACACACTGCCTATCTCTACAGCGAGGGTCCGCAACAGGCCCTTAACAATGCACTCGACGAGGCTCAAAGACACATCTCTCTAGTCTGGGGCATGCTGCCTGATACAAAGCCGTTGACACGAGAGCATCTAGCCCAGGCAGATAAGCTGGCGGAAGTTGCGCGCGATGTCCGTTCGTATCTGCGCGACAAGATTGAGGACTGATAGGGGATGCTGACAGCGCTGGAAGTGCCGCCCCACAGCGGCGACCCCTACCTGTGGGCTGATTTTGTTGAGTTGCGTGCGCTAGTTCATCCCGATCGCTGCTATTCGCGTGGCGACCTGGTGGGGCTTGCAAGACGGGTGGAAGCCACGGCAGCCAATCGAAAGTTTGACGCTGAGGCGCGGTGGCGCGACCTCATCTCCTTCGCCGCCGCGCGCCGCATCGAATTCGGAGACGATGCCTATCCCTTCGCAGTAACACCAGACGAGGATACGCTTGAGCTGAGAGGGGAACCCGAAACGCCGCAACAGCGCTCCTACTTGCACTTGCTTTTGGCGTCGCTCCTGCGTCACATCGATGCGATTCGTCAGCGTAACGAACTCGCACGGTACTTTGAAGCATTGTCCCTCGAAGTTTTTCGGCACCTCATGCCTGAAGGTGCAGAGGTTCATGCGACAGGTGCGGGAGGGGGCGTGGGAGCCCGTTACACAGGCACGTTGCTAAATAAGATGTCCAATTTGGCTAAGGACATTCGTGCGGAAGCGCGCTTCCAGGCTCGCGACTTTAAGCGCAATGACAGCGGAGATGGTGGAATCGACCTAGTCGCATGGCACCCAATGGCAGATGCTCGCAAGGGAATTCCGGCTGCCCTCGCACAATGCGGCTGCTCGAAGGAGGATTGGCGATTCAAGCAGCTTGAGACCAGCTACGCCAAGATCGGTTGGAAGATGCCCATCATGCATCCGTGGGCCAGCTACTATTTCTTGCCCTTGGACTTTCGCCACGCGGATGGTGGTTGGGCCAATGAAAGCGACTTGGGCGGTGCAATCATCGTAGATCGACTGCGTTTACTGCGGATGGCGGACGCTCACCACCTCCATGCCCTCGCACCACGCTGGGCGCCACTCCAAACAGTCATGAAGTTGAGCTATGCTTAACTGCGGCAAATTTGTAGTTATTCTTCTGTCTTCTGTCTTCTGTCTTCTGTCTTCTGTCTTCGATCTCCGATTGCTGGATGCCAGCGTCGGTTGATTCAACAAATAGCGATGCGCTGCTGGACGCCTGAACTTCTGGCGGACGCACGCGTTCTCGCGTGATGACCAGATAGCCTCTTGCAACCGGATTAGCGAGATCGGCGGGATCGTCCAAGGCCTGGCTAGATACCCAGCAAGTCTCTGACCTTCGAGTCCAAAATGCTCAGATCGGGTCACATGCCCGTCGCTGCTTGCCCCAACCCGCGGAAATCCGCATGGACACCCTTACACCGGAGGCCAGGTCCCGCCTCATGAGCCAGATCCGCGGCAAGGACACCAAGCCCGAACTTGTCGTCAGGTCGATGCTCCACCGAATGGGATACCGGTTCCGGGTACACCGGAAAGATCTTCCTGGGCGTCCCGACATAGTCCTTCCAAGGCATAAAAAGGTGGTGCTGGTACAGGGATGCTTTTGGCATGGACATCTCTGCAAGATTGCTCCGGGGCCGAAATCCAACACAGCATATTGGGCTCCGAAGATCGGAGGGAACCGCGCCCGGGATGAGCGCAATCGAGCCGCGCTCATTGGTTTAGGCTGGGATGTCCTCGAACTGTGGGAGTGCGAGATCCGCGACCTGCAAAGAACAGAGCAGCGCCTGCGCGTGTTCTTGCGCACCAGCACAGCAGCAGCCGCTCAGCCGCAGCGATAGCCGCACAGCGACACAGCGCCCGCCGCTGCTCTCCTGAGTTCGCAGGACGTTCACCACAGTGGTGTAAAATGGTGCAATTGCTCTTCTGTTCGGGGGAAAGCCATGCGGACCCAGGCAAAACGCCATGACAGCGGCGCGCATGAGCGCACGGTCCGCGCTTCCATCAGTTTCCCGGAGGAGCAGTACGAAGTCCTGGAAAGGATTGCAGCGGAGAACAAGGTCTCTCTTGCCTGGGTCGTACGCGACGCGATCGATAGTTACTTGAGGTCCAGATGGCCCCTTCTCCCGCAAGGCACCGATGCCGAAGATGCGCAGCAGAGAAGTGAGAGATCGTGAAGAAGATTTTCGAGAAGAACGGCGAAAAGATCAGGGTGCTATCCCTGTTTTCGGGTTGCGGCGGCATGGACTTTGGCGTGGAAGCGGCAGGTGGCCACGTCATCTTCTCGAACGACATCCTCGCAGACGCGTGCAAGACGCTGGAGAAGTACTTCCCTGGCGCGGATATTCGCAACGCAGACATCTCCGGCATCCAAGCGTTTCCCGACGCCGACATCGTCGTGGGGGGCTACCCGTGCCAATCCTTCTCCATGGCGGGCAATCGGGACCCCGAGAAGGACGAACGCACGAACCTATACAAGCAGTTCCTGCGGGTAGTGGGCATTGTCCGCCCCAAGTACTTTGTCGCGGAGAACGTCTCCGGGCTCAAGGCGCTGAGCAGCGGCACGTTCTTGAAGGAGCAGCTCGCAGCATATGGCAAGGCCGGCTACAACGTCACGTACAAGGTCTTGAATGCTAAGGATTACGGCGTCCCGCAATCCCGCAAGCGGCTCTTCATCGTAGGCGTCAGGAAGGACCTGAACCAGGCCTTCGAGTTTCCGAAGCCTACCCACGGCCGAACGACGAAGGCGTCGGGTCCGCTCAAGCCCTACGCTTCCCATGGCGACGCCATCAAGGGCTTGCCGCTCTGGCCTGAAGGGGAGTTCTACGAACGCCCGCACGATCCAGAAGGCCACTTCTCCTGGTACTACATGTCTAGGAACCGCAAGGCCAAGTGGGCGGATCCAGCATTCACCGTCGTGGCCAACTGGAGACACATCACCCTGCATCCAGCAAGCCCGGTGATGACACTCACATGGTCGAACCTTGCGGATGGCTGGAAGCAGCGCTGGGATTTCTCCGACCAATACGAACACATCGAAGCTGATCCCAAGCGCCAGGTGTTGGAGACGCCGCGCAGGCTTTCCTGGCGCGAATGTGCGCGGATCCAGACCTTCGGAGCCCGCTTTACCCCAGTCGGCGACACGGAGTCCAAGTTCACCCAGATCGGGAATGCCGTGCCGCCGAAACTGGCCGCAGCCATATTTTCCCACTTGTTCTCCGGTGCCGGCCTCGTTGCGCTTGACGTACAAGCCGTCCGAAAGTCGCCTAGACCTCAAATGCACCCGGCCGGTGAGTTTGCACAAGGATTGCTGTGAGCAGCGCAACTACTTTGTCCCTCGTCAGCGCTGTCGTCTCCGCAGCTGAAATTTCCAAGAACGAAGCGCAGCTGCGGCACGAGCTAGAAAAAGCGCTTGAGCAGGCCTGCTCGGAACTATCCATTCCTTGGACACCGTTCCAGTTGGAGCGGGCCCTCAAGGCAAAGGGCAAGCCCACCAAGTTCGCCGACGTGGCGCACGGTGCCGTGATCATCGAGTACGAGCCACCCAAGTCGTTCGGCGGGCGCGCCGGGAGTAAGGCAAACCATGCGCGCCTCCAAGCTGAGGAATATGCGGAGCTGATCTCTGCAGAAGAAGGACGGGCACTCCAGGAATACGTCTTGGTCGCCTGGGACGGAGCCCACATCACCTTTGGCCGCTTCGATGGCGCTACCGCCACCTGGGAAAATGTCGTCGAGTTCGACAAGATTTCGGCGGACCGATTGCTCGCCGCACTAGAAAGCAACGGCCGTCCGCTTGTCCACCCCCAGCTCTTGCAGGCTCTGGTGGGGCCTGACTCGGAGTATGGGACGGCACTGATTCCAGAGCTCTACGCCAGCATCTGCAAGGCGGACGCATCCTCCTCCACCACGAAAACCAAGATGCTGTTTTCGGAGTGGCGCAGGCTGTTCAGCCAGGTCGTGGGCTTCCAGCCTGCGCACATGAAGAAGCTGCTCGCCCGGCAGGAGATCTCGCACGACCAGCCGTACCAAGACAACCCTGCGGCTTACCTATTCGCGCTCAATACGTACATCGCCATCATTGCCAAGCTCGTGGCTGCATGCGCACTGCCAAGGGCCAGCCAAGATGTGCTGGAGCCCGGTGTTCCGGTAGCAGAGCGGCTGCGTGCCGTCGAGACTGGCGAACTTTTCGAACACGCCGGCATCCTGAACATGCTGAGCGGAGACTTCTTCTCTTGGTACTTGGACGACAGCGATTGGCCCCGCTACCAGCCCCACCTCGGCGCAATTCTAGGACGGCTGGGCGGCGTCGACTTCGCCGTCTCCAAAAAGCACGCGGATACGACGCGAGACCTCTTCAAAGGTATGTACGAACGGTTCATTCCCAGGGAGGTCAGGCATGCCCTTGGTGAGTTCTACACTCCGGACTGGCTGGCAGAACACGGGATGGACTTACTGGAATGGCAGCCGACTGATTCGTTGATCGATCCCACCTGCGGATCGGGCACGTTCTTGCTCGAAGCCATCCGGCGCCGGCGCAAGGCTAACAGCGGCGCGACAGCCCAATCGCTGCTCGCAGGCATCCACGGAATCGACCTCAACCCTCTCGCCGTTCTCGCGGCCAAGGGGTCGCTTGCCGTCTTCCTTTCTCCCCACTTGGACCCGGCACATCCCATCCGCCTCCCGGTGTACTTGGCGGATGCCGTTTATCCAGCTGCCGTCGATCTCTTCTCGAACTACAGCCACGTTCTGCATACGGAAGTGGGCCCCCGGGCGTTCTCCGTCCCAGAGCAGATGATCGGGCATCCCGATTTCTTCCGGATCTTCTCTAAGGTGCGGATGCTGATCGATGCGGACTACCCCGTAGCGAAGATCTGCAGTTCGATCCTTCCCGACCTTCAAGGAATGGGGCTCGCTCCGTCTGACATTTCCATCGTCAGCGCGACGGTCGCCAACCTGGTCGAACTTCACGACCAAGGATGGAACGGCATCTGGTGTTCAATCTTGGCCGACCGCTTTGCAGCGGGGGCGATCCCACGGTCGTCGCACATCTGCGGGAACCCGCCATGGGTCAAATGGAGCAACCTGCCAAAGGACTACGCCCAGTCGATCCAGCAGCACTGCCGCGGGCTTGGCGTGTTCAGCACCGACAAGTGGGTAGGCGGCATCGAGTCCGATATCTCGACGGTGATCACCTACCAGGCCGTGAAGCACTACCTCGCCAATGACGGGCGCTTGGGCTTTTTCCTTCCTGGTTCGGTATTCACCACCGAGTCCAGCGCAGGCTTCAGGCGCTTCTCAATCGACAACGGCAGCTTGCCGTGCCGGGTCCTGCTGGTTGAGGACTACCAGGAGATCAGGCCGTTCGACGGCGTAAGCAACCATCCGACTTTCCTGATGCTGCAAAGGGATGCAGCCACTGTGTTCCCTGTTCCATACTACTCATGGACCGCGGACGAGAATGGCGACGCCAACCAGCGGACCTACGCTTCTGCGGATCAGTTCCGCAGCACTGCCAAGCGTATCGACGGAATTGCAGTGCCAGTACCTGGCGGAGATGGCACACGGCCGTGGCTCGTCGGGTCGGCACAGGACCAGGCAGTGTTCTCGAAGGTATTCGCGGCAGGAGCGAAGCCCGAATACAAGGCGCGGAAAGGCATTACGACGGACCGCAATGGCATCTTCTGGGTCCACGCCACTGGCGCAGTAGGCCCAGACTTGGTGACGGTGCGGAACGCGGCAGACATCGGCAAGACGAGGGGCATTCCCCATATCACTGCAACGGTGGAATCCGAGCATCTGTTTCCGTTGCTGCGCGGACGTGGTGTTGCGCCATTCAATGCGGTGCCTGAAGTGGATCTCCGCATCCTCGTCCCACAGCGGGGCATGCACGGCGACCCGAACCTGCCGGCTGATAGTCCGCACACGTTCAAGTTTCTCAACCGCTTCAAGAGCCACCTCGAGCAACGGTCGAGCCTAAAGAGATTCCAGAAGGGGCAGGAGTTCTATTCGCTTTGGAGCACCGGGCCTTACACGTTCGCCCCCTTCAAAGTGCTCTGGCGGGAAATGGGTAACACGTTCGCTGCAGCTTACATCGGAAGCGCTTCTATCGAACATGCGGGCGAAAAGACCGTGGTACCAGACCACAAGCTCTATTTCATCCCGGTCGAATCGGAGCCTGAGGCGGCTTACCTGACAGGCTTCCTGAACGCACCCACCATCGCCAAGGCAGTGTCTGCGTACGCGGCCCAGCTGAGCCTTGGCGCCAGCGTTGCGGAGTACCTCAATATCCCCAAGTTCGACGAGGCAGATGGGCAGATGGCCGCCATCGGCAGCATCGCGCGAGACCTGACAAGTAGCGCGGGCAACGTCCAGCCGGCTGACTTAGAGCAACTCGATCTGCGGGTGCGGCAACTGCTATCGATCTAACCGGAAGTGCGGCCGTACCCAGGCCAAGTCCTGGGCCGCCCCCCGCGCAGCCCATCGCCATCAGCCAGGGCGACCGCAGCCAGGAACCGCTGCAACGCTGCAAGGCTAGCCTGTCCGTTGCGAGTACCACTGCAAGGATTCTTCTGACGACGCCATGATGGCAAGGCGGCCCGTAGCCCTGGTGCATGCAACGTACAAATCATCCGCGCTAAGTGCTGGAATCCTGCCCGGAATATCGGCGTGCAGCAGAACGACATTCTTTCCCTCAAGGCCTTTGAACGACCTGATGGTGGAGAAATAGACAAAGCCGGGCTTCCCGATCAAGGCGATGTCTTCGGTCACTTCCAGTCCGTGGGCCCGCCTCGCTGAGCTCAAGCAGGAATTCTCCAGCCGAAACGGCGACAGGAAGATCGATCCGCCTTCAGGGCTCAGTTCATGTGCAGCCGCCCAGGCAGAAGCTGCCGCCGTTCCGCCCCATCCTTTTTTCACGAGCGGTGCGGCACCCAATGGAACACCAGGCATATGCACCACTGCAAGTTCGCAGCAGCCATTCGTGGCAGCGTTCACCAGTTGGGTATTGCGGCAGTTGTGGTACAGCCGGAAGGTGACCTCCGCACCGAGCGGCTCCTGCTTGGCCGCTTGGTAGACGTTCTGGCCCCAGTCGGCGAAGAAGAGCCATTGGCCGGATGGCGTCAGGAGCTCAAGCAATGCAAGGAGGCGAAGTTCTCCGAAGTCCTGACCCTCGTCCACGATGATCGCCTCAAACTTCGAAGACAACGGTAGTTCTGAGGCGACGTCCTGCACACGCGAGGGAAGTTCTTCTGTGAAAAAGCGCTCGCCAACCTGGTGTCCATCGGGTATCTCGGCAAGCTGGTAGAAAAGCCGGTCGACGGACGTGATCGCCGCTGACATTTCCGGGTTGGCTTGCCTCAAGTGTTCGGCGAGAGCCTTGTTGAAGCAGACGTACAGCGCACGCTTTCCCTCTTCGAGTAGCGCATCAAGTTTCCAGAGCGCGAGCAAAGTCTTCCCCGATCCTGCAGGACCAACGATGGCGACCCGCGGCAACTCGAAGGCCCCCCGCAATGCAGCGAACTGCTGCCTGGTCAGCTCATCAATATCGACGGTGTCGTCGTCGGCATCAAGCGGAACATCCCGCGGTGCGACGCGGAAGGACGCGTTCGACAAGATGGCGGCAACCCTACCCGCCATATCGGTGGTGAACTCGTTTCCCGCCCGCGGATGCATACGCGCCTCAAGTGCGCCCCTTATCCTCCGCATCAAGCGCGGCATGTCCTGGGACGAAACCACCGTGCTGGGGTCATAGAGCGCGGAAGAGCCCTCCACCTGGCCGTTGGGATAGGCAACGACATACGCAAACGCGCCCGGGAATCCTTGCCGTGGCAGGCGGTCGCACACGACCTTCGCCAGCGTGTGCATGTTCCTGCAAGCCTGCTCGGGCGGCGGCTCGTCGATAGGCACCTCGGCTCCGACTTTCCCTGTGCGGCGGTTGGTTTCCTGCCGGTACCAAATCCCGTCGTCTCCCACCCTGACGGACCGAGACCCCTTCACCTCCAGGATGACCATTCCAAGGCCAGGCACCAGCACCACGAAGTCGCACTGGCCGTCCCGCACCAAGCCATGGTCATTCTGCATCGCCCAAGCCACGTTGCACACCACTATCCAATCTTGAGGCAATTGGTTCGTGAGCAGCCGGCGCACCTCGCGCTCCCAGCGGTCGACGCTGTTCTGGCCAAGGATCTTCGGCATGTCAGGAATTCCTGTCGTCAGAGCGGAGCGCGATCAGTGGCAGGCTCGCGCAAGATCGGCGGTCGAGGTATAGGGAGCCGATCACTTTGACCCGCAAGCCAGCTCCCGCAAAGTTGGATATGTTCACCTTCGTCGGCTGGCCATTGACGTCCGCGAGCCAGACCCCTGGCTGGGCTGCCCAACCATCGCCGCCGGCTACCCTGGTCCAACCCCACCCTTCGTGGACCAGGACGCCACCTTCTTGCATACCTATCAGTTCTTGCATCCAGGGATCTATCAGAGCGGGGTCCGCACCGGCCCATCCTCCCGCTGTATCCGCACGGATGTCGACCTTCGGGAACAGCTCCAGATGGCCCCGCACCCACGCCATCCGCCGCGACAAGTTGAATGAATCGACTAGGTAGATGGCCGTCGCGCCAATTGTGCGGGCCCATGTGACGAGTTCAGGATTGATCGGCCCTGAGTCAGTAACGGCAGCCGCCCACAGCGGATGGCTCACCAAGTAGAGGATTGTTGATTCCTGTCCGGCCATGGCACCCATGGCCGTCCAGCCGTGGACGCCCCCGGGCCCATGCTTCCGTGCTGACTTGCCCTTTTCATAAGCGGAGCAATAAATGTCAGCCAACCCCGATGCCTGGGTGCTCCAGCTAGGTAGTTCTACGCCCCAATCTTCAAAGAACCGGTCTCGGCCAGGCACAAAGCCAGGATCGTGCATGACACGCAGCAGCTCAAGCCCCAGGCGCCACTCAATCAGCCCATGGAGCTGCCTGTTCCGGAATCCTCGAAGCAGGATGTCTGGTGAGCGCCATACCTGTCCGCCTTCAGCTGCCCGCCGGCATTCCTCCCGAACCATCGAGCCAAGCCTTGCATGGTTCCCAGAGGCGTCAATGCAACCGGCCAACAAGGCTGACCAGTTGCGATTGGCCCAATCGACCAGCCCTGCGCCGTTCGGGTGGTCGTCTGCGAGATACAACTCGGCGCCGGACACACTGCTTTCCTCGATGTACCTGTGGACGGACGCGATCTCGATATCGAGGGAGTCGACGTCGAGTTCCAGCGCAATCGAGCGCTGCAAGATGGTCGCCGCTGAATACCAAGCCGCGCGCCTAGAGCAAAGTTCTTTCGCCTCGTCGAAGAATGCCAACCCACGTTCATCGAGAAGCCTGATGCTTAGCACGTCTGTGGTCTTGGGAGACGTAATGCATGCTGAAATGCCTGGATCATCATCTGTGGCCTTCCAGACCTCACCGTTCAGCCATTGCCGCCCCCTTTGCTGGAGAAGTGCCGCATCTTGGCGGAATCCAAACGGTTTGCCGCCTGGCCCTTGCGCGATCCGATAGACCCGCCCCTGGTGGTCTAGGGCCAGGAAAGCGCTGCCGACCTTGCGTGGCTGAGTCGCCCGCAGCGAAGGCGATGCTACAAACGACCTCGGGCCTCCGTTACGCGATGATTCAGTAGGCCTGACGGGCTTCTCGATGTCGAAGTCGGTGACAAAGCCGTTTGGGGCAACCGCCAGGCACAGGCGTGCGGCAACGCCGCAACGGGGACAGGGCTGCGACGGCGGATTCTTAATCCAGGAATCGTCCCAGCCCTGCAGGGGCTTCGTCGGCCGCAGCGTTGCCGGATCGGCAGGGTATACGGTGAAGTTGCGGCATCCTTCGCAGAAGAGCTGCCAATATGCGTTCCCTATTGGCCTGTCGATGGTCTCCCACTTATTGCTGCGGTCATGTGCGACGGACCCAGCAAGGCCAATGGGCGACAGGAGCCGCTTGTCCCAGACTCGTTCCGAGCCTGGCGCGAAATCGGTGATGGCATGGTCGAGGGTCCGGTCAAGAACCTTCGGCTCGCGCGATTGGCCAGCAGGCTCGGGCGGGAGGTGGAAATACAAGTTGCGTACGGAGGTCGGCATGCCGTACATCGGCAGCACACCCGCTTCGGCTAGCGCAGTAGCAAGCCCCCGGCTCGGATCAGGGTCTGAGCTTGCCACTTCCGCAAGGCGCGTAGGCAACTTCCTGGCTTCATCGGCAAGCCGGCCAGGATCGATGCTCGTGCCTCTCGATACAACCTGCGCGATGCTGGAAAGCTGTGCGCCTTGGTCCAGGAACCACTGCTCCACCAAGCCTCTACGTTGGTCGCAATAGTCGCGGACAAGCCCCATTTCGCCGTGCGTATCGACCGGCTTACCCGAATCGTGCCAAGTACAGCCCGCCGATCGGAATGCCCGGCGAAGACCCTCTTTAGCAACCAGGCGTTCAGCCAGTATCCGCTGGTCGTCAGTGGCCGACACGGTCGGCTGGGGCGGAATCCCTCCCGTCATTTCATCGGGATGGTCGAAGTGGATCCGGTCATGGGTCTGTCCGCGGCAGTAGGTAAGGACTACCGAGAAGGCTTGCCCTTTACGGCCAGCACGGCCTGCGCGCTGCTGGTAATTGAAGCGCTCTGGCGGCATGTTGGCTTGGAACACTGACTGGAGCGCACCGATGTCTACGCCAACCTCCATGGTCGTGGTCACGGATAGCAAGTCGATTGCATCGACTTCGGGTACCACTCCACGCAGCACGACATCCTCGATGCTTTCTCCGGCAAAAAAGACGTCGCGGAAGTGCCGTTGGCGCTGGGCCTGGTCGCTTGTCTGTCCGGTCAGTTCCTCGGCATGGATCCGGAATCCCGATCCGCTCTTGGCCGCGAGGTGCGCGTAGTAATGTTCCCGCTCGATATCTGCTGCGGAGCACTGGCCGTTCGGGGCCGCAGGCAGGTCCGCCGTGCAGCGCGAACAGACTCCTCCTGAAGGCTGCCAGTGGACCTGCCCGCAACGGTCGCATATCCAGGGCCGGACATCGCGTGGCGCGACCTTCACCCAAAGAGAAGAGAGGGACACGATGCCCCAGGCATCGCTACTGCCATGGCCAGCCGTAGCCAAGGCATCCCGCACACCATCCCTGAGCCCTTGCCAGTCAACACCGTGCCTGCGCGCGCAAGCGGCTAGGTACTTTGCGATTCGCGCTTTGTCCGTGCCCTCCTGGGGAATGCCACGCGGCTGGTCCCGGGTCCAAGGGTCTGGCGGCCAGTCTCCTTGGGCGGGATTCGTGCGCCTCTGTTCAGTGAGGATGCGAATGACGCCCTCGCAGATCCCGCGGAAAGCCCGTTCATCAACCCCATGGTGCTGAAGCTTGTCGGCCGTGGGTGGCAGGCAAAGGTTGCCTACTCCTTGCGCTTCAAGGTCGTAGAGCAGCCGTCCGGAAATAGCCCGCCAAGACTGCCGGCGCAACGCATCGCCGAACTGCTCAAGCTTGTCTGCTTTCGCTTGCGGAAAATCAGTTGCCGAAAGCTTGGGACTGCCGGTTGGAGAACCGAAGTCGAGCAATGATGTCCAATCCTCGGATTCCCCGACGCGCTTGGAATCGACCCCCGGTCCCGCTGGATTGACGCCCAGGCCTGCAAAGTACTCCCATAAGGGAGGGAGCGTATGCTTGGCGGGATTCGGACTGGAAAGGAACTCGTCAAAACGTACGAACCCCGGCTTCCAGTGATGCAGGCGGCTGACATTCGCTTTCGCTTCGTCCGTAGCGAGCTCCGGCTCATCTTGCACGGCTTTGGCGTCTTGCCAGAACGCTGCGAGGACCTGGAATTGGGCTGGCGAAAGCAAATCTTTGCTGGCTCGCAGGAGAGCTTGTCCTTTGGGTGCGTCGCCTCCAATCAAGGCATCGAGAAGCTGCCGCTTGATAGGTTCGATGCCTCCTGCCGCCCTCTGCCGGATTTCGCGCAGCACAGCGACTCGCAATAGGTGTTCCCATTGCTCGGATTCCACACCGTTGGCCAACCTAGCTGCTGACTGGCGGCTGTCAGAAAAAGCGACCAGCTTCCTGCCACCGCCAACGGGCATGACGCCCATGAGATGCTTCGTCAGCAAAAGGGATGTCTGGTTTAAGCCCGTCGCAAACGATCGGATTGGCGCTGGCCTACCGCCCTTTCGCACGGAGTAGTCGATCTTGCAGGACGGGCAACGCTGCGGCATCGCAGGCAGTAGGTCGCCGGATGCGTCCAGGCGGAACCAAAGGCATGGAACTTCGTCGCCTGCTGGGTCTTTTCCCACTTCTACGATGCCCGTCGACGGATCGAGGCAAGCGCGCCGCCAGCTCGCTGGGGCCGTGTGCAAAGGCCGCCGGGTGGTTTCATGGCGCTCTTCCGATCCCTGCGTCCACTTTAGGTCGGATGGATCGGACATCCCCTCCCAGTCGCCAGGCAGCAGGTGCACCACGCCCAGCTTGTCGTAGCGTTGTGCGTCGGTTCTCGTCTGGGGCGTCGACTCAGGCAAGCCTTCGATTGCTGGAGGCATCGGCGCAAGCTCGTACCGGTCAATGCTGCCGGGAATAGATGCCGAAGTCCTATAGCCTGCAAGTAACTGCGTTCCGCAGCATTCGCAATACAGCACTTCGAGGGCCCGTTTGCCCTCGACATCCATCCGCGCCTCGGCCAGCAAGCGGCCAACCCTCCTGCGGCGGTCTTGCCCTACGTGATGAGCTGTGGCCCACAGCCCATCGATGTTCTTGACCATCCAGTGGAACCGTATCCTTGGCAGAGGCAGCGGCGGCTGGACCTTTTCTTCTAATACGAGCTGTGCTGCTTTCCCCGCGGCCAAAAACAACCCACGTGCCGCGTGGCCAACCTCTGGCGGAGCCATGCGGGGGAACAGCTTATACAAGAGGCTGGGAAGCGATGCAGCCCGGTGTCGGCCACGCCCCGCATCCTCGCTCCAAAATGAGTCGGCGAGACGCCTCGCTGGACTGCCGCCACTGATGTCCAAAACAAACCCGTGCCCAAGAGCATCTGTAGGCTTTGCGGCATCGGCTTGCCGGCCAGCCTCCACGCAATCGTTCGCAAAGGAAGGCGGGATTTCGATGGCGCCGTCAGGATGCCCGTTTACGCTGACGCCTCCCTCTACATGGAAGCGGGCGCGCGCCATCCCTGCATCCATCCCGAAAAACTCCCCCAGGAACTTGTACGTGTTCTCTGACCCAGCATCCAGCGAAGCACTGGAGGCCAGGATTTGCAGTTGCTTGCTTCCAGGCTCCAGGCCGAGGCGTTCGAGCAATAGCCGGAGCAAGTATCCGACCTCGGTCCCGGCCGCGCCCCGGTACAGGTGTAGTTCGTCAAGAACCAGCTGGAAAACGTGGTTCTCCCGATCTTCCGCAAGCCAGCCGCGCGTGCTCTCGAAAATGTCTGCATCGGCTCGGTCACCAGCAATTGCCGGGCTAGGTTGGCGCATGAGCATGATGGAAAGCATGCTCACGTTGGTGATCAGCAGGTCAGGAGGCGCTGTCTGCATTTCCCAGCGGTGGAACATCTCCGCTGAGCCAGGAGACATCCTAGGAACGAACGATGCCTGCTCCTCCAGCTTGCGAAGCTGCCGCTTGGCTTCATCGACGTCGCCGCCCTTCTCTTCCACCGAGCTGAGATTGTCCTTTGCTGCCCGAGTCGCAACGACCAGCTTTTGGTATTGGTCGATGGCTTGCTTTAGGGCTACCTTGAGTTCGTCATGCTTAGGCTTATTCAGCTCCCGCAGGCCCTCAATATCCAGCCTCCATGGATGGCCAGGCACGGGGGTGGTGCCGTTGTAGCGGCCAAACCGTACGCGGTTAGAGCCCCAGTGCCTGTCAAGCGCATCATGCGCAGCATCGGAGTCGAGGGCACGCCGCAGGCGGGACATTTGGTCCTCCACCAAAGCGTTCATCGGGTACAGGAGCAGCGCCCTGACTGCAGGCTTGCGCAGTTCACCACGCGCAGCCGCCCGGGCGAAATGCCAAGCAGGCGCATTTTTCCAGTAAGGCGGCAACTCCGAAGAAGGCGCAGCAGGGGCCCACCCGCCAGAGGATCGCAGCGCTTCCCTTGCAATGGACGCGAATACCGGCAGCAGGAACGATTCCGTCTTACCAGAACCCGTTCCAGTGACGACCACGCAGTGTTTGCCTTGCATGGCGGCTTGGAGCATCCGCTGCTGGTGCACGTACAAATCCGCCCCAGCGGGCATTAACCCTGAACCAGCCAATGCGATAAATCCACGCCTCGCCGGCTCGTCCATGCCAGGTAAGTCCGTACCGTCTAGCTCTCCAAGCTTCTTGGCGGTGGCATAGGAAGGCAAGAGTTCGAGGTACGGCTCCTGGAATAGGACACCCGGCGTATCGAGTAGCGCTTCCCGGTCGGCCTCGAAGGAAGGCGAGTCAGTCCCGAATGCCGAGCGGATGTAGCGCTTCAGATGCCCCTTGAGCTGTTCCCAGGAACCGATTGGATCTTCGCCTATGGTTTCTTCCACTTTTCCCTGTCTCCTACACCGTCATAGTTTCCAAGCCATTGGCCGCGCCTACGGATGCGAATGGCTTTAGGTTGCACGCAAGTAGTCCAGCGATTTGGCGCGCCGTATCGGCTGGAACCCAGCTGTAGCGAAGCCAATAGCCCGGAACGAATTCCCCGTACACGGGACTGGCAGTTCCCACCACCCGTCCGGAACGATGGTCTATAAGGCGCAGCCCGTCGCCGACTCGGCCGCCGGGGGAAAGGAAGAGGACCTCGGGTCCTCTTCCTGAACAAAGTGCCAAGGCCCGCTCCAGCACAGCGGGCGGTCGTAGCCGCGCAGGTATCCATATGTCACGTGTTGCCGGTTCGTAGTGGAGCGGCCAAGGAAATGCGTCGATGCGGCCGTGCCTGTCCTTAAGCATTTCCGCAAAGGCCAACTGCGAGATCCACACGCCCCAGCGAGAATCGTGCACATGTGAATACCTGGAAGCTCCGTCGGCGCGGCGTACCCCCAGGACGTAGAGCTGCAGGGCGGTGGCCTGCGGGTCATCAAAGCGGAACAGCTGCGCGCCAGACTCCCGATCGACGACCATGTGCGGCTCACTGGCCGGAATAAACCGCGCCGAGTCCGGCTTCAGGCGGTGGAGGTGCCCCAGTTCAGCAGCAACCGACTCGGCCCCTCCCGATACTGCGGCCTCCCTCGCTTGCCTCAGGGATCCAGCCCAATAGGCCACGTCGCGTGCAGGACTGCACGCGAACTGGAAACCCAGGGTGCTGCATGCATCCTCAACTGCGTCAGCGTCAATTGCAGCCAAGCGCATCGCCGGCAAGTGGTCCGCGGAGCCGCCGTGGACACAGGGAAGGAAGTCTGCAATGCCCTGGAGCGCCGACCACTGCGCGAGCCGCAGGGTTCCGGCTACTCCGAATAGTGGCAGCCCATCTTGCTTGGCAGGCAATCCATAAAGCGTGGGAACTGCGCTATGGATACGGACAAAATGGCCCTTCCCATCGGTCTCAATTTCAAAGCAACCTCTTGCCCGGAGGTCCATCAGCAAGGAAATGGGATTGGCGCCGCAGGAGAGCCTTGAGAGCTGGTCCCTGGCCGCACCGTACGACATCGATCCGCGCGATGCCAGTGTGTTTAGGAATTGGGCAGCCCCCGAATCTGTGATGGATGCTTCTGTGCCGTCGATCAAGGCAGCAGCCTCCAGCATTTCGTCGTCGTACCAGCCGTCTGCAGGCAGATCTTGGCGCGAGCCTCCTATCCTGGCTCCACGCAGCCCTCCAAGGTCAGATCGAGGGAATCCAAGGAGGCCGAGTGAGAAATCCCGCATCTCGCCACGGCCTTCTCCATCTGGGTCGGCCACCCGCACCCCAACCGTCGCCAGTTCGGTCCCGTTCGACACGACCTTGATATCAAAGCTGCTGCGGCCGCCGTCAAGCGCTTCGATCACGAAGCGCCTGATTCCGGATCGTTCAGCACCAAGGGGACGTTGCGCGACTTCCGAAACCCGTAGTCCGGTAGCTTTAAGTAGCGAGCCGGGAGGGCCTTCAACTTCGATGTCGGGCAGGTCGTACGCAGCAAACAAGCGTGCACCGCCACGCAGCAGCCGGCTTCCACCCACAAGCCGGAGCTTAGCGGGCGGCACGTCGGTCGCTTCGGGAGCATCGGTCAAATGCTGCCTATGTTCTGCATCGAGAGTTTCGGCTCTATGGATGCAGGCCATCCGCCAGCCCTCTGGCAGCCCGCGTGGTGGCATAGGCTCGAAGGAAATCCTTTGTCGCTGCAGCCAGGATTCGGTCCTAGTCCAATCGGCCGGACTGCAAACCACATAGAAAGCGCCATAAAGCGGGATTTCGCGCTCTATGAGCTGCTGCCCGAACCTGGGATCGATAGAGTTCCAAGCCAGTATCCGGCGGGCCGCATGGCCGATCTGTTCTCTGCGGCATTGGTCGCCCCATGTTCCGTCGCCTTCGTCTTCGAACCGGATATCCACGTCGATACGCGCCGAGGACGAAGCGGAGAGGGCTGCTGCAGATTGGCGGACTGCAGAATCCGACAGATCCGTTTGAAAGCTGGCACTCGGGCGGTGGAGTAAAGCAGGCTGGCGTTGGCCCGCGATTTCAAAGGTACAGCTGGGCGCATCGACGATCGCTGGAAATTTCCAGAGGACGTTCCACCCGTTTGCGACTTCGTCGGAAGGCGACAAAACGAGGGTAACGGCCGCACCCGCCTCGCCTTGCTCCATGGCCGGCAGCCCGGCATAGCGTCTCTCGGTATCCACGTGCCCAGTCTTTGGTGGGCTTCCATTCCAGGATCCGAGAAGTTTTCTGAGCAGGGCTGCGAGGGGTGCCGCGTACTCGCTCCTCGCCATCGCAGAGCGAAGCGCGCTCGTCAGGAAGAGAGCGTCGCTACCACGCTCGAGCAGGGCTGCGAGGGTTGAGTCCAGCAGATTCTGGCCCGGCCGGAGCCTGAGCTCCCAGAAGAGCCTGTGAAGGTTCCGCTCGTCGTGTCGGCTGATCAGGCACTGGGAGCGCGGAATTCCGACAAAGCGGTGCTCCCCTAGAACTCGGCAGTAGAAATTTCCGAATCGGCCAGCGCACTCGGTGGTCGACCATGCTTCAAGATCCTCCCATGCTTTGGCCATGGCGTCGGTAACCTTCGGCCCGCTTCTGAACGGGCGGCCAAGCAACTCCTCAACTGAAGCGTAGAAACCTCCTTCCAGCTGCTCACCGGAGGCTGCTAGCACCCACAAGGCGAGGATGGGAAGGTATGCAGGTGCCTTCGCGCCGGCATACCCAGGATTCGATGCTCCAGGATCTTGGTAGGAAGGCGAACGTAGGGTCTCCCGACGCTGCTGGACCAGGATACGGGCTGCGTCCGAGCAATTAGCAAGGCCACCTGGTAGCCAAGGGGCCCCGGATGCGACAGCGTCAACCAGGCCTTGGGCGCCGCCGAGGTGCAAGGCGAACGAGTCTAGTTCTGCGCGCGTCGCACGAATCCACACGTCCTCGTTTTCGGATGCTGGCGAAAAGAACTCCTTCAGCAGCAGTTCGTTCCAGGCGATGAACCGGGACATCGGTCAGCGCCGGCTAGCAAGTAGTGGTCGCCAACGTCGCCTTCCGCCGAGCAGGAACGCCGCCACGCCAAGATTTTCTGCAGTTCTGGACACCTCCGGCTCATCGATATGCATTTAGTTCGCCGCTACTTTGATCTTGTAACTACATTCTGCGACATCCGTGCACCCTTACAGTGGACTTATTCCACGGGCGGCGGGTAAATCATCAGGAGCCACTCTGCGATCCTTTGCGGCAGGCGCGTGATCAGCTGGTACAGGGCATTCGCGTCGTCCGGTCGTCCGAAGAGGGTATGCGGTGACCCGGGACGGCAAGGAGGTCGACTATCGGGACATCTGCACCGACCTTGACCATGATCCACGCAGCGACGAGCAGGTCGTCGTCACCGAGAAGCTCGAGGGCCGGCGCTATCTCCGTCCACCGATTTGCTCGTGAGCGAGGTATCGGACTTACTGGACGAACTCGACCGCGAGACCCTACAGAGAGTCGAGACCCTCCGCTCACGGTTACGACTTCTCGACCATCACCATCAAGGACTATCCCATCGAGATGGCCTCTGGCCTTGAGCCAGAGCCGCAAGGGAGCCCCGTGTCCAGCTGTCCAGCTACCACCTGCGTTTCGTCGGCGCCGACCGGCGACCTGGCGTAGCCCTGCAATTCGTGTTCCTGCGCGCCAGCGGCCGACCGCTGGATCGTCTGGCGGTCGTTCCAAAGGCCCTGCTCCACTACCTGGTCGAGGAGCTCGGTGTCGCGCGCACTAGCATCGCGTCCCTGCGCTCGTCTTCAAGGCGATCGAAGCGCAGCGGCAGGTCATCGTGAAGGCGCGCTCGGAGACCCGGCTGAAACGTCGGGAGGTCCCCCATCGCAAGCCCAAGTCGCGCCCTCCTCCCTGGACGCCGCCCGGGAGTCTACGCGCAAGCAGAGGTCGACTACAGCAGGACGCTCAAGCCGTTCAACGTGGAAGTTTGGTGATGCCGTGAGCACCGCGGTCCTCGCGCACCTGCAAGCGTCCACCCGTGCGGAAGCCATGCTCGACGCTTCCGCCAGGATCCAATCGCCCAGGCGCGAGCGATGGATTGACTACCCCAGAGCAAGCCAGGCGCTATTGAAGCTCGAAGGGCTACTCGAAATGCCGCCCAGGGCACGAATGCCATGCATGGTGCTGCACGGCCACTCCAATATTGGCAAAACGCTGATCGTGGCCGAGTTATCCCAACAGGTTTGATGAGGCCAAGGGCGTGGAACGGCGTGACGTTGTTGGGATGCAGATGCGGGCGACAGCGGATGAGCATGGTTCTATTCCGCGCTGCTGTTCGAGCTCGGCGCGCCGCACAGCGCTTCCGCGAGCCTCTCGGTGCTCGAACGGCTGGCCCGGGAACTGCTTCGTCGAATCGCTCCGCGCAGACCAGACCTGCAGCTACCGCGCCGGTCATCATCGGAGTTCCTCAAACCACGGTAAGTTCGGGGTTTACCGTCTTGCCGCAAATCAGCTCAATTTGCTTCGCACGCCGGTCGCGGAAAGTGCGGTACATGGCAACATCAAACTCCAAGCGCTCCGGATTCGACGCGAAATCCGCGAGCAAGAGGTGTTTCTCGATGGGGGTGCCCCCGGCCTTCAAGCGACCGAAATAGCTGGCGGGAAGCTCAGCACGCTTTCTAATGTTGTCCGTAGCGCCTACAAATCGATAATTTCCCAGCGTGTTGACCTCGGCGCTGCCGAGACCTAGCTTTGTGAGCAAGGCGTGGCGAGGGTAAATGTGGTCGATGTGAGGCTCATTGCCCTTGAATTTGACGTCAAATGGTGAGCCGCCCATTTGGTCGACATAGACGAGATTCAACAGGATGAAACGAAGGCGACTCTGGTCGAGATGCCAGACCTGCAATTCGGTCGAGAGCCCGCGAGCCTGGAAGTGCTCCTTAACCTCAACCATGGGGAATCCTCCAAAGCACTTTTTGCCAACTACGTTGTGCAGCGTGTTGATGACGGAGTCCGTGCTCTGCGAATACCAGCCGAAAAGCTGAGCTTTGTAGTAATACCCACGCATCAAGGCCTTGCTGCGCTCATCGGGTTTGGGGTTGAAGTACAGGAAATCAAAGAGCGGAATAAAACTGTTGTAACTACGTACAACTTTGTCGGCATAGACCTTTAAATCTGACTTAAGAAAGTCACGCAGCTCCAAGAATGCCTGCTCGGCTCTGTCCCAGCTACCCTTCATATCTTTGAGGAGCTCAGCACCGTCAGCGCCAGTGAATTTTTCCGATGACGCCTCTGCCCCGCGGCCATGCACCACGAGCAAGCATTTGAGTGGAAAGGTCTTATCAAAGTCAAGATTAGTGCTGTTTAGGAGCTCTGTGGTTTCTTCGATTGCCTCTTCGATTTCGTCCCAACCTTCCTTCATCGCTGCAAACATCAGGTCCGACGCACCGAGCTTGGTACCGCCGGAGTTGACACGGACGAAGATGTCCAACACGGTGCGATAGGGATACTGATTGGCGACACCATCGAGTTCTTGCACCCAGAAATGCTTTTCTTCTCGTAGTAAGGACACCAACTGGCCGATGTTTCGGCGCAGACGCTTCTGCCTTGCCTTTTGTTCTTCGTCGCTCGGGCGTTTGCTTGGTTCTATCAATGCATCGTAGCCGTCCAGTCGGTCGTTAAAATCCTCAGAGAGTTCTTCAGCAACTTTTTGGGCATCTTTCCCCAAAAGGTCTGATACCCGGTACCAAGGCAACGGTAGAGGAGAAGGGGAAAACTTCAACGCATATAGCAGTCCGCCGTCAGTCGATAGTCCGCCGCTGGTGAGGTCGAAATAGGCCTCGGCGCGTTCGCCATTCTCAAGCACAACCGAACCGGCAAACGTGGCGAAAAGGGTCTGTAGTCTCTGTTGACCATCGAGCACAAATACTTTTTCGTGACCGCCTTTGCTGGCATTGGGCTCGTAGAAGTCGCTAAGGTCCGCATCCCAAATCAACTGAGGCATGAACCTTCGAGCTTTGATTTCGTCTTTGGTTCGCCAGAAAAGAAGCGTTTGAATGGGATAATTTCGCATCAGGCTATCAAATAGCCGGAGCATTTGCTCCTCCTCCCAAACGAACGGTCGCTGTATATGCGGAAGAAACAGCGATGTGTTAATGTCTTGAATAAGACGAAACAGCGTTTTTGGCTTATAGCTCATTTAACTAGAACCTTGGTCGACAGCGGCAGAAATTTCTTCAAGTCATGTCTAGCCGAGTCTATTTGGTGATACCTCAACTTTGTTCCTTGGATATTCAATAGTCCATGCCCTTGGCCTAGGTAGTAGCGAATAAGGGTTCTCTCGCAGAGTTCGAGCGCCCTTGCCACCTTTTGTCCCGGCTTGGATACGCACTCCGCAAAGACAAGTCGCCTCTGCCCGTTCGCTGCATCCTGTACGCCGGTCATAAGCCGCAGGTTGTTGAGTTGCTGCTTGAGTCGTCCTCTGAGGTTCATCCCTTTTCCGACATAGAGGGCCTCGGCAGTTTCCCCGTGGCACCGAAGGAAGATGTAGATGCCTGCGGTTGGGGGGATATCTTCAAGTGGGACTGTGTACGGAAACTTGCCAAGTCCAACTGAGTGGTGCCAGCTCAAATTCAGATTCATGCTATTAGTATTAAAGTTGTGCCGGCAGAGTATGGGGGAAACGGCCTCCGATAACCTATGAACTCCTTCACGGGGCGTGCCTCGGCGTGGGAAACGCCTTAAGGCACTGCCCGCCACATTGCGATTGCGAAGCTCATTATCGATTCCCAGAGCGCCGCTTACGGCTCCCACGGGTCGATACGAACACTCCGCGACCAGAACCGAAGCGTGTGCGACGACGTCACGGCCGTCCTTCGCCCGCGGCGACCGGATTCTGCACTGGCCGTGCGCGATATTAAGCAGCGTGCTTCGTCTGACTACGACCGCGGGCCATCGGGTTTTCAGGTTCAGAACAGCACCGCGTCGGCTGAAGCCAGGTCAGGAAGGTGCGTGGGGTCGACGCCGAGGCTGAGGCCTGGTCAAGGAAGTAAGCGAAGGGGGTCGTGGCTTGATACTTACAGCACGGGGGCCACAGCCTTGGCGACGTCTTTAAGATGAGCCGGCGCCCAGCTCGACCATCTATTCCAGGCCGGCAGAGCAAGGCTCGGCATCACGAAGACGGTCATGCCCTCGACTTGAAACGGCTTCGGCTCCTCTCGATTGCCGGCAACAAGTGGTAGCTTCGCACCCAGCACCTTGGCCAGCTCATCCCGGGTGCCGGCACCGTGGGCTATAAGCACCTTCGGCTTCAAGTAGTGAAGTAGTGCACGGAAGATGGCTGTGCCTCGTTCAGTGCCCCCTGCGTGCCGTGGCAACTTCAGCTGACTGCTCATTGGTGTCGAATAGCACACCACATTGGTCTCAAGCACGCTATTGACACCTTCGGTACGCAGGGCTTCCCGGAAGTGGTCGATATTCAGGCGGCTCTTGGACGGCGAGCCCACCGTGACTTCGTCGTAGATGCCTCGGCAGGTTTCCCCCGCGCGATTGAATAGCCCGTTAACGTGCCGCTTGTGAGTAGGCATGTCGTGGGATAGCCCCGTGCCTGGTTCTTTCCGATGATGAACACTCGGGCGTTGAGAGGGTTCGTCAAGTCGGACATCCAAGGTCTGGGCAGCTGCGCATTGAGCGGTTGCGTCAGTTGCACGATTACGTCCTCGAATTCTTGCTCGAGTGAAGACATGGTTGGGCAGAGCTCCTCTCACTGCTACGAACGGGCGCGATCATGTGGAAATTCTGCTGATACCTCGGACAACTTGCAATCGCTTGATCCGACGGCGTTCGTGGAAATGATGCAAAATGCGTTTGCCCGCGTCGAGGTACGCCGGAATCGCAGTTCAGACTTCTGCCTGGATGGAGCGCTCGAACACATCCCCTCACCTTGCGCTGGTTCAGCGTCGAGGTAGCCCCGACGGGACATAAGAATGGTCGCGGCCACGGCAGGACCAGAAACTTCCTTCGAAATCAGCGGCTTACGTAAGCAGCTCGTACGCAGAAAGTCAAGGCCCGTAAGTCTTTGTCGCATAAAGACGTTTTTGATCCAAGCGCACCGATCTGCAAGATAAGTACGATTGTCCGAAACCGAACGAAGGCACGAAGCACTTACGCAGCCACGCGACAGGTGGTCCGTCGTCTTTTGTGCGCTAGGTGAGTCGACCCTGGTGCGCCATCGACGACGGCCTCCCAGTTCACGCCGCCTCATCAAATTTGAAGGCGTACTGCATTAGCGAAATGTGATTACCTGTCTTGGGCATCTGAAGCGAGTAGTTGCCTGCTTTCGGCTCGATTACCTTGATATGCCAGTACGTTGCGCCGCTCTTCACCGTAGTCGTATTCAGTTCCTGAAGATGGTTACGCAGAAGTCCTACCGGCAAGGCAAACGCGAGATCAAGATCCACGCAGCCTAGGACAAAGAAGCCTTCAGTCCCTTCGGCCAGGAAGTCGTCCCACGCCGGGTGGTACGCAAACCAATACCGCGTTGCACCTTGGTTCTGATAGCGCTTTGATACTGTGCAAGCGAGCCGGAGTGCATGGTCGCTGCTCCAGAACAACGCGCGACTCTTCTTGATCAGAGCGGATGAACGAAGCGAAGCGAAGCTCTTGACGATTACCTCACGCTTTGCGTCCATCACCTTCACGTCAGTGAACTGCCACCCGGAGGTCACCGCAAGATCCGCGATTCCAGATGCCGAGTCCTCTTGCGTCGCAGCAACTTGGACACCAGCCTCAACGTCGTTCGCAGCAGCAAAGATAACATCAATCAACGGATCAAGTCGTGTGTATTCGCGCGGAATCAATAGACTCCGGATCTTCTTACCAGTGTCGGGCCCCTCGGTAGCTTGCTTCAGATCAACTAGCCGGACGAGCGCCTCGACGCTGATGAGTCGCATGTCCCATGCATGGCGCGAACCGCGAACCTGTGCCTCAAGTTCCCCTGTGTCCTCCCTGCCTACAACGATCAGAACAGAGTTCTCCTGAGATAACTTGCTCGCGCCCTTCAGCTTGTCTCGATAGGAGGCGATGGTGTCCAGTGGAACTCGATATGCATCAGTGGTCTTGACTTCCAACACGACGTCATTGCCCTCAGGAGCGTGCCAGAGGCCATCATTATTGATCGCGTTGGTTGTACCTTGGTAGCGGCCATTGGTGACTACGTATTCCAGCCTCCTGCCCAGTTCGTTCACTATGTCTTGCAGGACCATGCCGCTCTTCGGGAACGCTTCGGCAAGACACTGCTCGGCGTACTCTGCCAAGAATTCAATCTCCGCTTGAGAAAGGAATTCCCGGAGCTCTCTTGAGCATTCTGAGTCGTCGCGAAGGTTGCCGTCCCCGGCCGTGTTTACGATCTGCTTGATCGTCATCTTGAGGACGGATTTTGGTTCGGATTGCCAGAACTGAATGAGCGGCATTGTGGTGAAGGGCGTTGGACGTTGAGCAAGTTGTACTGTAACCGGCGGCCCACATCTGGCCTCCGAGCTTGAGATCCATCGCGACGTGGCATTAGAGCAGCGAGGTCAGGCCGATGGTGTTGAAAGCTCGGTTGCCCGCTCTTCGCGCTGGTTGCTGCCGAGAACCGAGCTGGCAGAATCGCTCAGGGGACGCGAACGGCGCTGGGCTCACGCGCACGAACGCCATTCCTTGGGGATCGTCCTGATGGAGACTCTGGGGTCAGGTTGACCAGGAATATCCCCGCCATGAACCACCACTCGCCCGAGGGCCACTGCGAGCTCGTCTTCAAGAACGTTTGAATTGCGGTGGCGAACCTCCTCGGCAAAGAAGGCAAGGATCTCACTGGCCACGAGCCGGCGACCCTCGACGCATGGCACGCCGGGGGTTGAAGAGCTTTGTATTTATCTACAAGGGCTTCCTCAAGGTGTCAAGCACTATAGATCCTGGCTCTTCTGGGGAGCCATCACCACCATCGGAAGCAAGGCGCCGATCAGCTGGGCGGCAGGAGGCTAGGAAGCGAAGGTGGGGACTGGCGACACTACAAACGGTCATGTTGCAACGTGTTGTTGCGGACCCTGATGAGAGCCGCACGCGGGGGCCTCATTCATGACTCGAGGTCGGCTGTCGCCGCCTCCGTCAAATCCACAGGCCCACCCCGCGGAGGTCCAACCTTGCTTCATCACTGCAGGCCGTCAAGCGGCGGAAAGATCATCTCGGTTGAGCTGTCAATAGCTTGGCACGGGTTCATGCGGGCAGCACGAATTTTCTCCGCGAGACAGCATGGCCCAGGCCATTCGTGCGTTCTTGGCCGCGATCGCCACAATTGCCCGCCAGTAACCACGACGCGCGGCAAGTGCGGTGGACCATCGGCTGATCACGTCGATTTTGTTTTGGGCGGCATGGAGGACAGAGCGAGCGCCGAGGATCAGCAGTGATCGCATGTAAGGGTCTCCGGCCTTCGTGATGTGACCCAGCCGCGCCTTGCTTCCCGAACTGCGTTGGCTGGGTACCAAAACCGAGCCAGGCAGCAAATTGGCGACCGCACTTGAAATCACGGCTCCCGGAGGGATCGGCTCGCGCTCTTGACAGGATCAAGCCATATCAGCGGGATGCTCGACGCTCTCGGTGATCGCCGCCGGCGGGCATGCGCGGGCCAGAGCCGACCAAGCCTCGGACGCATACCACCAACGGATGATGCGCAGAGTGAACAAAAGACCTATGGTTCACCCGGCTCGGCGAGCGAACGCCAAAGCCGTGACTTGCAACGAATGAGCTTTAAAGGAGCGCACCATGGAGTTCACTGCGACGACCAACGATCTCGCGATCGACTACAGGCTGACCGGAAAAATATACGGCGCGAACGAGGGAACGATCAAGGCCAAACTTGCCGCAAACCCGAACCTACTCATCACGAAAGATCCGTTCGACACCGAAACCATTTTGAAAGGAAACACCTGGGTGCTGCCAGCAAACGCCGAATGGCACAGAGAACGGGTTCTGTCCACGTAGCTGCACGTCTATTCGCCCCATTCTCGGCGGCCGGGACGCCGGGAGGGGCCGGGCCGAGGCATCGTGACGCTCAAGCCGAATGTCGCCTACTGCCTACGTCGCTTCCACCTCTCGTGCAGCAGCTGTCCCGCACGCATTCGGTAGACCGCGTCAAGGCGAATCGAAGAAACCACTAGACATGATGGTCGCTCGATAGGCGAAGGAAGGCTCGTCTCCGGTACCGTGGATTGCGCACTCTGAGAGTGTGCGAGCCACATGCGGCGGGTTTCCCCAGCCGCAATCCGTATGGAGACGAGCCATGGACAAGAGTATCAAGTTCTTCGTGGGGTCGGCTGACGCAGATGAGCGCTCAAGACACTGCCGCGCTCACGATAGCAGACCGTCGCCGCTGCCTGCCCGTCTACCCAAAGTTGTGGATGTTCCTAGGCCACCCCGATTCATTCTGCAGTTGACATCCAGTAGAAGGTCATTTCTTACCACGTGTCTTAAAACCTATGGGAGTGCGGCCCATGCAATCCGAGTTCGAGATCAAGACCCCCAGTCTCGCAGAGTCCACCGAGCTGCTGATCATGGCGCCCATTCGGCGCGGCTTCGTACCAAGCCTGGAAACGATCACATACAAGAGCCGGGTTAAGTTGCTGCTGAAGATGCTGCACGGTGGCCGGCAGAGCCAGCACGAATATCGCCCGCTGCGAGCCATGTCGGATGCAGTCGAACGTGTGGGCGTGATTCGTTCATTGCGCGCGGCGGTCGTCGAGGGGCGCAGTGATGTTGACGACCGCATACTGCTGTCGGTGCACTTTGACGGCTCATACGAAGCCTACGTGCGCACGATCTGGCAACGCGCTGCACGCTTACTGGACCTGATCTTCTGCAACGCCGAGGGCTACGTCATCGGCTGGGACAGCCCTTTTGACGACTGGAACGCCTGGATTCGCTCGGTGCAGATCAGCACGCCGTTCTTCTACGCCACGCCGGGACTAACCTATCCCGATCAGACCTATCTGCAGATGCTTGAGCGGCGCGACCGGGGCGGCAAGGATGACGAACTGTCTCGTACCCAAATCGCGGTGCCAACGGCCGAAGAAACTGCCTGGTCCATCGTCGTCAACAAGCGAGACCCCACAAAGCAAGCTGTCCCAGAAAGCGCGGCCGGGTCAATGGTAGAGACGGAAGTCTTCCGCCAGAACCTTAGCGCTCTGGCCGGTATTTACAGACTCGCAGAGTGGTACCGCCCCCGAACTTCTGACGGTAACGTCCTGCGAAACGCCGCGCATGAGTTGTTGCCGCAGCTTTGTGACATGTTCTTGAGCGATCCCAATGGGCTGGGCGCTGCAGCCGGAGCCGTAGGCGGCGATCGCTCGGCAAAGGCGCTGTCTTGGTTTATCGAAGAGCTCCAGGGTGTTCCACCTGCTCGCGCTGGAACTCCTTTACCGAAGCATGCCCCTTCTCCCCACCCCGACGGCGACGTCCAAGGTGGCATCCTCGAACCCTATGTCGGCGTCACCGACGCGGTCATGCTCCTGGTGGCCTTCGATAGCGCGCAAGGAGCGGCCACCCTGCTCGGCGGGCTAGGCACGACATCGGAGACATTCACAGCGACACCCACGGACAAGTTGCTCGTCAACTTAGCCCTGACTCACGACGGGCTGCGTGTGTGTGGGCTGACACAAGCAGAGCTCGAGCAGTGGCCGCTGGAGTTCCGCCAAGGCATGAGTGCCCGAGCCGGCCTGCTTGGCGACTTGCGCTGGAATCATCCGCGCCGTTGGACATTGCCGCCTTCCAACGGCGCCTTGGCCCTCGACCCGGATCGCGACGACAGCGCCCTGCCTCCGGTGCCATTGGAGTCTGTCCACGCGATCATTCAGTTGCGCTTGCGCCCGGCCGAAGTCAGTGAGCGACGCTCCGCCCGCGATCTGCTTGCCGATATCGTTCGAAAGTTTCGACTTCAGTCCGCCGGCATCAGGTTATTGTCGGTTCAGTGGCTGACGCGTCACATCGAAGCCAAGACGTTCGTCGATCACTTTGGCTACACCGACGGCCATTCACAACCGGAGCTTGGTCGCAACCCGGGTCAGACCTCGCTCTACTCCAATCAAGTGCACCTTGGTGAAGTGCTGGTCGGATACACCAACGCGGCAGACCGAGAACAAGATCAAGTCGTCAACCAAGATCCGCAGACTCGCGCGTTGATGCGCAACGGCAGCTTTCTTGCGGTGCGCAAACTGCGTCAGCGTCCGGCTGTATTCAGGGCCGCGGTGGCTGCGGCACAGAAGAACACAGGCATCGACGAGAAGGTCATTCGTGCCCACATGATGGGGCGCTGGCCCGCCGACGCCGGCCAGGACGCCGGCAAGCCGCTCGCGCCACTCGGCAAAGGGGGCATCAATGACTTCTCCTACCGCGAGGAGGATGAAGACAACATCACTCCTCTCACCGCCCATATCCGGCGCGCCAACCCGCGCGAGGTGACCGAGCCGAACGACTATCCCAAGCCTGCTCCAGGCGGCCGTATTCCCCGCATCGTGCGCCGCAGCCTACCCTACGGTCCCCCATTTGACCCGGGGAAGCCGAACAACGATGACCGGGGTCTGATGTTCATGGCCTACGGGTCCAGCCTTGCGCAGCAATTCGAAGTCATCCAGGGATGGCTTGCCGGTGGGAAC
Source organism: Variovorax sp. Soil_C_12 (assembly GCF_057657375.1). Lineage (NCBI taxonomy): Bacteria > Pseudomonadati > Pseudomonadota > Betaproteobacteria > Burkholderiales > Comamonadaceae > Variovorax > Variovorax sp. Soil_C_12. Next base: position 43,146 of record NZ_JBDGIO010000024.1, read on the forward strand.
AGCGCGCGCAGCTACTCTGGCGCCGGCTGCCCTTTCCTCGGGGTGCCTGAAGCGGGAAGAGAGCGCGACTTCCGATTCCTCGGCGTCGGGCAGAAGACCGTGCACATGTCACTGGACGGTTCCGACGATCTTGGCGCCGAGCCGGAGCCGTTGGTCACATTGCAGTGGGGGCTCTATGCCTTCGCCCCCTCACGCTCCGCACAGGCCCTGTTGGCAAAGCGAGCCGGCGGCGCAGTCGCCGCGGCCGCATTGCCTTGGTCGGCCAGCCGTGGTCAGGTGCTGATCGAGCAGCTTCGACACGTCGAGCACAACGAGGGTGCCGCTGCCGGAACGGTGGCCTGGAAAGCGGCTCTGGAGGACCCGGACTCGGCGTCACGTTTTGACAGTGCCTCGATCTGGGCGGCGGTGCGCGCGCTACACGATGGTGTCCTGCGCATCCCTTACGGCGTCTTGGTCGCCGCACCCGAACTCGTCGATGCCGTGTTGATGGACGAAACGCGCTACACAGTGGACGGCTATCGGCGACGCCTGGTTGCCGCGGGGATGGGTCCGATCTATCTTGGCCGCGACGCTTCCGACCCTGAGTACGCTCGGCTCTCAAAAGAATGCAATTCGGCGATTCAATCCATCCCGATGGAGGATGGCTATCGCCTCGCGCGCCAAGCGGCGAGTGATCTGCTCGGCGGCTGGATCAACTCCACGATCGCAATAGCCGAGCAGAAGGGCGAGAAGACTTGGGAACTCTCGCTCGACAGCCGTGACTTGATTGCCGGTACGCTGGCGACATTGGGCGAGCGGTGGTTTGGCCTGGATGACCAAACCACTTCGAAAGACGCGGCCGGCATCGAGCGAGTTCTCTTTCAACGTGGCGCCATGGACTGGCAGTGGCAACCTGGCGACCCGGTGTACTACCCTGGCCACTTCACAGCCGCGTCTCGTGCCACCTTCCAGGCCGAGCCGTCGGATCAAGTCACCGAACTGGCGGCCGTACACGGTGCCGCACTCTCAGCGGCGTTGCGATTGCTCATCGAGAAGAAGGGTGTTGCAGCGTTCGACCGAGCACGTGTCAGCAAGGCAGTATTGAAGTCCTTTTGGAGCACGGAACCCGAGGTCGCCGTGCAGAACATTGCGGGCGCCCTCATGGGGCTATTGCCCACGACCGAGGGCATTCTCAGGCGCGTGCTGCCCGAATGGACGCGGGCAGGCACGCTTCTGGAACTGGCTGGACGCGCAAGCGGACGTGACTTGGAGGATTGGACGGTCGCCCAAGAACTGCTGAGCGGCCCACTGCGGGAGGCCATCAAGTTCAGGCCCGTGCCCGAACAGGTCTGGCGCGAGGCCAAGGTGGCTCACAGGGTCGGAGGTGCGACGGGCGAACCTCTGAAGCCGGGAGAAAAGCTGATCATTGGCCAGGTATCGACACTCCACGCTCAAATGGAACAGGGCGACAACATGGACGTGTTTGCGGCCTTCGGCGGTGAGCGCGGCAAGGGGCACACCCATGCCTGCCCCGGGTACAACGCAGCGATAGGCGCCATGATGGGATTGATGTCGACAACCCTCGACAGAGACGAGGGTCAGCTTGCCCCATCGACGTCGCCTGGCGTGCTGGTGTTTCGTGGCAGGACACCCAATCCTGTAGAGGTCGTCATCTGGACGCCGCCGACAGACGTCAAGTTCTTGCCTGGGGCAGGCAAGACACTGCTGGCGTTCGGTGATTCATGGATTCGCTTCCACGAGGAAACTCAGGCGACCGGTAGCGACTTCCGGCGTGCGCTGGGCGCATTGGGTTACGACACCAGTGATTTCGAAAACAGAAACTACGCGTATCGCGGGCGCAAGTTGCAAGAAATGGCCGGATACCGACCGGCGGACAGTAAGTATGTCTACGCAAAGCTTCGGAAGCTGATCACGGCTGGAACGCCGCCCCTCGCCGTCCTCGTGAGCGGTGGCGGAAACGATTTTGTCGATGGCACGGTTCAATTGCCAAAGGTTGACTGCCCGAGACTCGCGGGCCTCAACTCGAAGCTCGAAGGTATTCTTAGAAAACAGAACCAATCCCCTCAGTACGATGAGGGGTTGCTCACCACCTTCCTGGATCAGATGAAGGGGTACATGACGACGATCGTCTCGAACCTGGCGGAGGCGGGCAAGACCGCCGATGGCAAGCAGCTGGTGCCCATCATCGTAGTGGCCTATGACTATCCAATTCCAGACGGCAGGCCGTGGGAAGCGTTGCTCAGTTGTCCTTGGCTCCGGCCGGTCTTCAGTCGCAAGAGCTACAACGCACCGGACGTCAAGGGGGAAGGCGAGTCAAGCACGTTGATGAAAACCTTCATCGCCAGGCTCAACAAGGCGTATGGCGAAGTCGCGGACGAACTGATCAAGCAGGGCATCCGGGTCAGTCACGTTCCGCTGACCGGCGTGCTTGCACGTTATCAGAACGAAAAACAACTTACGTACGACAAGGTTTGGAAGAACGAACTCCATCCGACCAAGGATGGATTCGACGTTCTGGCCATGTACCTGCACGAGCAGGCACTGCAGCCCTTGTTCATTAAGCCCTGACTAAACGGGGCCGCATCCTTTGATATTCATAGCCAGGCCCATCGCTGTCATTTGCTCGAGCGCAGCGGCCTCCAATTGCGCGCTCTCGTCAGGCCGCATGTCATCGCGCAAGAGTTGCGCCTTCAGCAGCAGGTTCAGTGCTGCTTCGCGCAATGACTGCCGCCGTTGCGCCGAGGTCTCAGCCCTCGCCAGCCGCCGCCAAGCACGCGAGTGGTCTCCCTGCTGCTGGGCCCATCGAGCCAACGCACGCCATACCACGGCCTCGCCAATGCATTCGCCGGCACGCGCGCGGCGCAAGACCACCACTGCCCAGTGCCGCGCTTCGTCTAGGCGGCCGGCGTCTACAGCCATTTCAACCAACCATCCGTAGTACAGCGGCGTATAGAAGTGGACTTGGTTGTTTTCCATCCAGCGCACCGCTTCGATCGCTTCATCGATGGCCCGAGGATTGCGCTCGAGTCGCCAGCGCGCGTAGCCCCCGACGGCCCGGGTGATGGCCAACGGCAGCAGGGCCTTCAGGCGGTGCACCAACTCCACCGTGGAGTCAACGCACTCCATGGCATCTTCCCAACGCTGCTGCCAAGCAAGGATGATCACTTCCCAATTGCGCACCGAGTACGCGATGGGATGATTTGGGTGGCCGGCAACCAGCTCGCGTGCTTGGGCTAGCGCGGCGTGAGAGGCGTTGAAGTCACCGCGATCTGCGTGAATTCCGGCCAAGCATGCCAGCGTATAGGCCGAGCCGATGGCCAAGGCGCCGCGGTGCTGCGCCTGTGCCTGCTTGACCTGCAACGCCAGATGCAAGGCTTCCAAGGCCTCGGGGTAATTGCATACCGCGGCAAGCGACTGACCCAGCGTAGCGTTGAGTTGCGCCAGCAGGCGTGTGCTTCCCGATACCTCGGCAAGCGCTTTAGATTCCTTTGCCAGCTCCACGGCGCGGCGCGGCTGACCAAAGACGAAACGCAGGTACGCCTCCCAATACAACGAGCGCGCCAGAAGCTCTCCCTCGCCAAGGTCGCGAGCCGTCTGCACGCAACGCTCCATCAACGGCAGCGCCTGTGGAAGCGGCAGTGGGTCAAAAGTGCAAGCCATCGCGAGGCGATGGATCAGCATGCACCAACGCACCCGGTTTACAGGTACTTCGACACCCAGGTACTCGGCTGCCTCGATGGCGGCAAAGAACTGGCGACGCGCGTTGTCGAACGCACCTAGCCGCATGGCATGTTCGCCGGCGGCCTCGCAGAACTGCATCGCCAGCGCCCAATCACTGGCGGCCCATGCGTGGTGAGCAAGCGCCTCCAGGCGCTCGGCCGGATCTGGGCGCCCCGCCTTGCCTTCGAGCAACGACAAGCTCTGGCGATGAAGCGTGGTGCGACGCTGCAGTGGAATCAAGTCATAAAGCGCGTCGCGCGACAAGCCATGGCGAAAACGCAGCGCATCCGGGCCATCGGGATATAGCAGGTCAGCATCGGCGAGTCGATTCAGCACTTGCTGGTCGAGGCCATCTGGCACCAGGTCTTCGAGTAGCCAGCGCGGTACCCGCAAGCCCGCAACGGCGGCTGCCTGGGCCGTGTTCCAGGCACGTTCGTCGAGGCCTTCCACCCGCGCAGCCATCATCGAGCGCATCCAGGCGCCCGAGCTCGAACGGGCGCGCGGTGCGCTGTGACGCAGGAACTGCCAACCGGCTTCGCCCCGGTCGCGCAGCATGTGGCACATCTCTTCAACGAACAAAGGGACGCCCCCGGCGTACTCGTGCAGTTCGTCAACGACGAACGGGTTCGTGCCTGGCACGAGCGCCTGCACGATGTGGTTGGTTTCCTCGCGCGTAAGGGGTTGCGGGGTGATCGCTGCGCGATCGTGGCTCACGCTGCCATCGACCTCGCGCGACGCGACAACAACAAGCAGCGTCGTGGTGGCATTCAGCACGTCGTCGAGCAACCTGCGGCTGGCATCGTCAGCCCAATGCCAATCGTCGAGCAAAACCACGCAGTGGCCACCGTCCTGCTTCGCAAGCAGGCCCAGGCTTCGCTCGCGAATGTCCGATGCGTCGCCGTCTGCCGCGTTTGCGCCATCGGATGCTGCGGCGTGAGTCTCCGAAGCCAACAGCTGGCGGAAGGGTTCGAGAACCGGTGTCAAGCCGTAGGATTCGCAGCCCCCGCGCAAGCTCACGACGCCCCTTTGTGAGAGCTGCGCCGCAAGCTCGTCGAGCAGCCTCGTCTTGCCGATTCCGGCCGAACCACGAATCTCGATCACCCGGCTCTTTCGCTCTGCTTGTGTACAGGCCTGCAGTAGCTCTGCCAGTGGCGCATCGCGTCCGAGAAACGGCGACAAGCCTCTAGAGTGCGAGGCGTCGATGCGCCTTCGCAGGCGGCTCAAACCTTGCACCCGCACTGCGCGCACAGGTCCGGTGTGGCCAGCCAGAACGAGTTTCTCGACCGGGCTCGTTTCGAAGAAGACCAGATCTGGGCCAAGCGAGTCGGCATCGGCGAGGATGGCGCCGCGCGGCGCGGTGCTGGACATCCGTGCCGCAGTGTTGACGGCATCGCCCACGACGTCGAGCTCGCCGCGGGCTCGATCCCCTGGCAGCACATACACCAGCCCCGCGTGTATCCCGGTGTGCAAGGCGAGCCATTGCGGCCCTCCGGGTAGCGACAGCGCAGGCCATGTCGCCACCTCGGCATGAGCCTCCAGCGCCGCTTGGCACGCATGCCGCGTGTCGTGCTCACCCGGGTTGGAATGGCCGAAGACAGCAAGGCTACCGTCGCCTTGGGTTCGGATGATCTGTCCGCCATGGCGCGACACGGCCGTCCATACGGTATTTCGCACCCGCTCGAGCAGTTCGGCCAGTACCTCGAACTCCAATTGGCCGGCCAGCTGACTGGAGCTGCTGAGGTCACAAAACATCAGGGTCAAAAACTGGCGTTTTGGTGCCTGCGGATCGACTTTGGCGGTTGAGTTCATCGGGTGGACGCCCTCCTGGCGATACCTTGTTGGGCTGGTCGACGGTCAACGGTACACAGCCTCCCGCTCGCAGGAGGCTCGGCCTCCTTAGCTTATTTACCATCGTGACACACATTTTGGCTTCGGCACTGATCGAGGACCAGAGGTTATGGGGCAACCGCCGGGAGGCGCCGGTTTGCTGCCTGGTCGCCTTTGGGGCTCCGCTTGTCACCTTGAATCGCTCGGTGCGAACTCATCCGCGCGTCCACCCCAATGAGGCCGGTTGCCGACGGAAAGGAGTCGCTTGGACTTTCGCTACGTCTGAAGCTTCAATAGAGCTTTTCTGGTGTTGCGCCGGACTGAGTCAGGATGGACCCCAAATCTCGCCCTTCATATCGATTGAAAGACCGCCGAGTTGGCCGCCTGCTGCCCTTGGGCATTCTCGAGCGCCAGGATCACGCCGCGCAGGCGCTAGCACTCGCGCTCCAGCGCGGCGACCCAGGCGCGGGCGTGCTGCGCTTCGTTGAACGCCTGCGCGTGCAGGGCGGACATTCCCCAGCGGCTCTCGAACCACAGCGCCAAGTAGACTGAGCGTGGTGCGTTGCCGCTGGCTTGGTAGCGTTGCAGGGTACGCAGGCTCACGCCCAGGTGGCGGGCAATGTTCTTGCGCGATTCCGTCTGGTCGGCGAGCAGATGGGCCAGGGGCGGCAGCCGTGCGAACGAGGGGGCGAGGAATGGCATGGCAAAGCTTCTGCGAGATCCGAGACGGCGGTCGTGCCGATCCTGCAAGGCCGTGTCAACTTGTCGCGGTGCCAATGGCGCTTTTTTTGCCCTGCTCTCTCCCCTGCCCCACTGGCTTTTCAGGCGGTGGAGGGGCCATTGACATAACGGCGCCTGGCGTGCCGGCGCTCTGTCGCTGTTGAGACAATGCAGCCCTCATGCCGAAAACCCCAGCGGAGTCCCTCGAAGCCTTTGTGCATCGTCAGCCGGCTTCGACGCTGGCGGCTGTTCTGCTCGAACTGGCAGAGGTCGGTAAGCGTCCGGGCATCACGTCCTTGACGTGAGCCGCGATCAGGCCACCGAGTTCGCAGCTCGCCAGCGGTGCGGCAATAGCTCGCCGACGAGTCGAACCTTCTGCGTCGGTAGGCGCTGCAGCACGTCCTTGAGGTATTCGTACGGGTCGAACCCGTTCAACTTGGCCGACTGAACCAGGCTCATGATCGCGGCCGCACGCTGGCCCGCACGCAGCGATCCCGCGAACAGCCAGTTCGAGCGCCCGAGCGATCGGTCGGATCTGGTTCTCCACCCAGTTGTTATCGATCGGCAGTTGCCCATCGTCGATGTAGCGCGTGAGCGCCGCCCAGCGCTTCAGGCTGTAGTCGAGCGCACGAGCCAGGGCTGTCCCGTCCGTCGCACGCAGCCGATGCGCAATCATCCCCGCGCCGATTGCCAGCCTGGACAGGGCTGAAGTTGGGGATTTGGTCTGAGCGACAGCGAGCGACGTTCCGAGCGAATCCTGACTGGGCTGCCGCGCCATGGGCTACAGCAACCTGTTGCGGCCTGACCCGATGCATGGAGACCATGGTCCGAAAGCGGCTGAGAATCAAGACCGACCAACTCGGGAACGCCGAGCACGATGCGATAACGTCTTCCCGGCTGAACAAGGCGGTAAACACGGTCCGCAATTCAACTGAACACGGACTTGCGCCCGCTCAGGGAAGCCGTGGGCATCATCAACGCGTCTCCGACGCGTTCGGCACCGCTGGCCTGCTGGGCTGAGCGCACAATCAGAAACTCCAGCCGCCCTACTACGTCAGGAAGGCATTGGATGCGGCCCGCGAGTAGCTCTCTCAGCGGCTCGCAGAGCTGATCAACTGATTGACGCAAGCTGCGAAGGAACCGGGCAAAACGCCGCCGACATGGCCGGTGAGTCGCGGCTGCGGCCCGCTGAGAAATCGCGTCTCCGCGCTCTACCCAAGCTGGTGGATTCCATACCTTTCGTTGGCAACTATGCTGATTGAACCAACCCAGAGAGGAGAAGAGCATGGTCAAGGAAGCGTCCAGTCAGGCTGGTGGCGGGAGCGGAGCCAGCAACGACGCGTGCGAGTGCCGCTCAGGACCCTTGTTCGGGTCGGCGATGATAAACGGCGCCACCTTCACCGGCAAGTGGCTTCACTATGCAGAGGTCGAAGGCAAGGCGATGTTCGAGGGCGACATCGTGCTTGGGTCGATCGCCGACATGCAGGCCGACGCCGCCGGCAACCCCGTCTTGTTTTCGGTGGGAATCACCGGGCAGCAGTTCCGCTGGCCCAACGGCCAAGTGCCCTTCGAGATCGATGCGGCACTGCCCAACCAGCAGCGCGTTACCGATGCCATCGCCCACTGGCACGCGAACACCCAAATCCGCTTTGTCGCACGCACCGCAGCCAACGCTGCCCAGTTCCCGGACTTTATCGCCTTCGTGCCCGGCGGCGGCTGTTCGTCGATGGTCGGTCGCCGCGGCGGCCGGCAGGAAATTACCCTTGGGCCCAACTGCACGACGGGCAATGCGATCCACGAGATCGGGCACACGGTGGGCCTGTGGCACGAGCAGAGTCGCGAGGACCGAGACACCTTCGTGCAGATCGTCTTTGCCAACATCGACCCGGCGATGCAGCACAACTTTAATCAGCACGTCTCCGACGGCGACGACCTGGGCGGCTATGACTTCGGCTCGGTGATGCACTATCCGGCGACGGCGTTTTCCATCAATGGCCAAGCGACGATCGTTCCCCGTCAGCCGCTGCCGCCTGGCGCTGTCATGGGGCAGCGTAACGGCCTCTCGCCGGGTGACATCGCTGGCGTCCAGGCCATGTACCCCAATCTGGGGCTCACGATCAAGGAAGTGCCTAAGGATCCTGTCACCGACCCCACCCCCACCATCAAGGAGATCCGGAAGGATCCGATTCGCGATCCGATCACGATCAAGGAGACCCGCAAGGATCCGATCAGCGACACGATCAAGGAAGTTCGAAAGGATCCGATCCGCGATCCGATCACGATCAAGGAGATCCGTAAGGATCCGATTAGGGATCCGGTCACGATCAAGGAAGGAGCGCTCGACCCTGGCCCCGGACCGGGACCCGGGCCCGGCCTCCTGCGTGTCGGTTTAGACGCCGGCGTCGCGCCGTTCGTGCTGGCAGGGCAGAGTCGGTATGCCCCGCAGGATCCGCTCGTCGTCGCCGCGGAACAGGTCCAGCAGCTCGCCGAGGCGCACACGCAGGCGCAGCTGCAAGCGGACGAACTGGCCGAGGCTTACGAGCAGGCGGTGCAGGTACTTGCGGCGCTGCAAGGCGAGCAGGGCGGCCAGTGAACGGCACGCGGGCGGCGCGATGATCCTGATCGTTTCCTATCCCGGCGACGAGCACACCGAGCTCGTTGTTGGGCATCTGGAACGCGCCGGCCGCGAGGTGATTCAGATCGACCTGGGCGAATTCCCGATGCACGTCGGGGTGCAGGCGCATTGGGACGAATGCAAGCCGCGCTATCTGATCGAGCATCGTGGGCGCTTGGTCGATCTCGCGAGTGCAGGGGTGGTGTGGTGGCGTCGCGTGCGCCCCTTCGAGATTGACGGTGCGATCGCGCAGGAGCAGCGGCGCTCCTTCGCTTTCAGCGAGACCTCCCAGGCCGTCTACGGTTTGCTGGATGCGCTCTCCTGCCCCTGGATCAACCCGCGCTTGGCGGACGAGGCGGCGCATCGCAAGCCTTACCAGTGGACGGTGGCGCGCGAACTGGGCTTGAAGCTGCCGCAGACGCTGGTGACGACTCAGGCCGATGCAGCGCGCAAGTTCGTCTCGCGGCTGGGTTTGCGCAAGGTCGTGTTCAAGGCATTCCTGGCCTCCATCGAGGAATGGCGAGAGACCCGGCTCGTCGAGCAGGAGGACGTGGACCGGTTGGAGCTCGTTCGCTATGCACCGGTGATCTTCCAGGAATACGTGCAGGGCGTGGACCTGCGCATAACGGTGGTCGGCGAGCAGATCTTTGCCGCCGAGATCGACGCGCGTCAGACCTCCTACCCCGTGGACATGCGCATGGTGGTCGGCGAGGGAATCGTCAAGGCCGTCGAACTGCCGCTCGAGGTTCGCCAGCGCCTGCTGGCGTTGCAGCGCCGGCTGGGTCTGCGCTACGGGGCGATCGATATGCGCCGCACCGACGATGGTGAATACGTCTTCCTCGAAGTCAACCCCGCCGGCCAATGGCTGTTCGTCGAGCGCCGTACGGGATTGCCCATCTCGCAAGCTCTTGCGGATGAACTGTGCGTCCTGGAGAATCTGAACCCAGGAACAGCACAGGAGCAGCGGTCATCGGTGCAGGTCGGCGAATCAGCGGTGTGCTGAAGTTCCCTCCCTCGGCTAAGCCGGGGCTGGCTGATCGCATTCTTATCGAAGTGCGCGACGTTTCGCTGGCGGACCAGCCGTCGGTGGTGGTGGCATCGTGCGAGTTGCGCCGCGTGCAGGTGGCGCCAGCCGCTTCGGTGGCGTTCGACCTGCTTGCGCCAAGCGCGCCAGCGCAACGCAGCTTGTCGATGCGCGTTCAGGTGGACATGTCACCTGGACCGAGGACCCCTGCCGGCGACTACCTGACGACGGCAGCGATGCCCCTGCCGTCCGGGGGCGATGTCAGTGGTCTGGTCGTACCGCTCGCAAACCTCATGCCGTAGTGCCCCCTGCCGCCGGCTGTCACCATGCTTGAAACGTCGGTGCGACCTGCGTGCCCGGCAGTGCGACGGCGCGGCCTGCCCTCGTCGAGCTGCGCGGTCGGCTGCTGGAGGGGACCAGTTGCGCAGGATTTGCGGCAAGGGCAAGCGCCGCAGGCTACGTGAGGATAGTGTGCTGGTCAATCAACATTGCACTCTGAATCTTGCTCACCCGAATGCATCCTCCGTTGTGTGGAGGCATGACCTGAACGCCAGCAATTAAAGTCAAGACCTCCAGAACCTTGGGGATCAGAATGCACCTCGCTAACGCATTCAAGACGTCGACTGCGCCCGATGCAGCGATCGATGGTTCGCGCGGAGACGCCTCCAAACCAGGCGTCAGCGATTTCATCACTGTTCAGTCGTTCACAAATTTCGCTGCGATGACTGGCGCGATCACAGTTGCCTGGCATGCAGCCAGCCAGCCAGGTGATACCAGCGTCCAGCGGGAAATGGTTCCCTTACATCTGTGCCTTCGCCTGGGCGATCATCTCCTACCTAATTTCGCGTGCTGGGTTGGTGGAAACAGCGAGCGGCGGAAAAGTGTCCTTCGGCACGTCGCTGCAGGCTCTGTTCATTGGTTTCCTCAACGCACTCGTCCTCGCGGGCGCTGTCGTGGGCACCGCCAACGTCACAGGCTCGCCTCGGGACCAGCGGCAGGACTCCGGAATAACAACGAAGACAGCTCCTACTCCCCAGCCGTAGCCGTTGCGCGCGCCCATTCGGAAACGCAATAGCCGTCCCGTCGGGCCGCCGGCGGTAATTTGCAAACTCCGCAGAGGAGGAACCATGAGCGAAGCAAATCAACCGCACACCGGCCGCTACTTGGCGGATGCTGCCGACGACGCACCCCTGGAGTCTCTGCAAATGTGCTCCATGGAGGACATGCCCCGCCGGGTGCTGCCCCCCGTGCTAGACCCGCACCGCGAGTTCGCCATCGTGGAGAACGAGTTCAAGTGGGTGCTGGGCACCGTCATCCACTACTGGTTCCTGGACTCCCCGGAGGCCACCGATGCGCAGAAGAACGTCGTCCGGCGCGCCTTCAAGCATTGGAAGGACCTCGGCATTCGCCTCGACTTCATCGAGGCGAAGAAGGAAAGCGAGGCCGAGATCCGCATCCTGTTCGACTTCGACAGCGGCCGTTCCAGCTCCTACATCGGCACCTACTGCCTGAAGATCGCGCGGCCGGCGCCCACTATGCGCTTCGGCTGGGACCTGCAGTCGGCCTGGGGCGGCGCGACGGCGATCCACGAGATCGGCCACGCGCTGGGCCTCAAGCACGAGCACCAGAATCCCCGCGCCGGCATCGTCTGGGACGAGCCAGCCGTCCTGAAGCGGTACCGCGAGACGCAGCGCTGGACGGACGACGAGATCCGCCACAACGTGCTAGACAAACTCGACCCGGCGGACATCATGAGCACCGATTGGGACGTCACCTCCGTGATGCACTACCCCATCGAGGCGGGGCTAATCCGCAAGCCCGAGAAGTACCGGAAGGAGCGGACGCCCACCAATCACGGCCTATCGGCGCAGGACAAAGCGCTGATCCTGAGCGTCTATCCGCCCCAGTCGGCGATCGAAGACGTGCTCGAGCCCATGGCCCTGCGCCGCCTCGATCTCGTGCCCAGCGCCCAAGCGGACCTGGCGCTGAAGCTCGACGCCACGCGCGAATACGAGATCCAGACCGTGGGCAAGAGCGACGCGCGCATCGTGCTGTTCGAACGCCGTGACGGCGAATGGCGCTTCGTCGCCGCAGACGACGACTCGGCCGAGGAGCGCAATGCGCGGCTCGCGATGCGCTTGGTGGAGGAAAACGAGTACATGCTGCGCGTGCGACTGCACTACGCCTACGGCGGCCACGGCTTCGGGGTCATGCTGGTCTAGGCCGCCGCGGTGCCCCGGCGCCACTGTCTTCGAGGAGGTCCACGGTGTCACTTGTCTTCGATACTCCCAGGGCCGGTCCCTGCTGCCATGCACTGGTCGTCGGCGTTGGCGACTATCCGTTGCACGGGTGGGGCGTGGGGCTGATCGATTCGGCCGCTCATTCGGCGCTTGCTTTCGCGCAGTGGCTGCAGGGCGAGTTCCCGGGTAACGCGCAATGGCCGCTCGCCACGCTGGACTTGCTGGTCTCCCTCCCGGGCGCGCCCTCGAACTTCGGCGGTGCCCAGGTCGATCGCGCCACGACGGAGAACCTGTTCCCGGCCATCGGGGCCTGGTTCAACCGTTGCAACACGAGTGAGAACCACCTGGCGATCTTCTACTTCGCCGGCCACGGGGTCGAAAAGGGCACGGTCGGCTCCCTGCTGGCGCAGGACTTCGGGCGCAACGCCGCGGACATCGGCGACGATGCGCTCAATCTCAACGTCTTCACCGTCGGCATGGACCGCTGTCTCGCGCGCAAGCAGTGGTTCGTCGTCGACGCCTGCCGCAACATGCCGCCGCCGTTGCAGGGTACGCTCGCGCAGTTCGGGCGCGCTGGCGTGGCGCCGGATGTCAACGACCAGCCCTCAGCGGAAGCGCGAGACCACGTGATCCTCAAGGCCACCGCGGCGTCGCAAGTGGCCTACGGCAGGCCGGGTGAAGCAAGCCGCTTCACGCGCGCGCTCATCAAGGCGCTCGACGGCGCCGCCTGGGACGACGACGAGCAGCAGTGGACTTCGTGGTCCGTCCGTTCGGAGCGCCTGGTCACCGTGGTGAATCACCTGCTGGAGAACGAGGAGCGGCTACAGCAGGCGCCCGCGCAACGGGCACGCGCCGGCGGCGACAACGGCGGGTACGTCCTGTGGAAGCCGCAGCGCCCGCCGAAGGTGCCCGTGTATGTTACCTGCGCGCCCCAGGACCGGATGCAGGAGGCGGCACTGCGCGTGCGGCGCAACGGCGCCGATGTCGGGCAGCGCATGGCGGGGGACCACAGGCCGTGGGAAGTGGCGCTGGAAGCGGCGCAGACCCCCTACGAGATCAGCGCGGCTTTCGCCGCGGCGGACCAACCGGTGCTGGAGCAACTGGTCGTCCGCCCGCCGTCGCGCAATCACCAGGTCAAGGCACCATGAACGCAAAGCTGAATCTGGGCGTCCAGAAATGGCTGGACGGCGACTCCCTGGATGCCCAGAGCTCGCCCTTCCCCACCGGCGTGTTCGCCGAGGTTGTGTCGCTTACGAGCGCCGGCAAGCCGATCCGGACGCTCGTTCCGATCGGGCCGAAGCAAGCCACGAGCGCCATCGAGGTGCCTTCGGGAAGCCTGAACGTGCAGGTCCGGCTACCCTCCGGCGAGATCCTCACTGAGGACGTGGAGCTGGGTGAAGGCGAGGAAAAGACGCTGCTGATAAAGCCCCGTCGGTCCCCTCACGAGTGGATGAGCTGGCCGGGCCTCGTCAGCCCCATGGCGGCCCAGCACGTCGATACGCAACGCGCCGACGCGCGCGTCAGCCAGATGCAGCCGCAACTCTGGGTCCGCGACGCGAGCGGTCATCTCACCGTGTCGCCGGAACGTCGCTGGCAAGCGGATATCGACAGCCAGCTGGGCCTGCTCAGCTGCACCTTCACCGGAGGCGCGCCGGACGGGGTCGAGGCGTTCGGCAAGCGCCACTATCTTGCCTTCGACGTCCCAGGGCCGCAGCAGGTGCTGGCGACGGTGCCGGTACCGTGGAACACCTACCACCCGCAGCCGAACGTTCAGGTGGTGCTGAAGCTTTGCCATGGCGAAAGCGTGCCCTCGTCCGCTGACGTCGACGTGCTCGTTCAGGACGAGTGGCTGGCGCCGATGCTTGGCTACCTCCACTCCGGCGACCTCGCCGCGGCCCGCCAGTTCGCGCCCTCGGTGCGGAACGCGGCGGAGAACATGCTGTTCGAGAAGATGCTCAGTCCCCTGGCGGCTGCCGCCGGCGGCTATCTGTTGCTGCAGACGCGATCCTTCGAGCAGTTGCACGACTGGCCCAGGAACCTCGCCGAGCGCTTCGAGTGGCTACCGGACGGCGCGATCATCCGTGCCACGCAGCTCCTGCGCGATCGCTCGCGCAAGCGCGACCTTGATGAAATCCGACAGTTGCTGCACGCCGCCGCGCGGCGCGGCGTGCCCGTCTTCACGGAAGGCGTGCGCCTGCTAGGCGACGCCGTGCGGCTGCTGGGGAACTGGGACGAGCCGGACAGCCAGGAGCGCCGCAAACCCAAACCGGGCCCCTTCGACTCGCTCAAGGAATGGGCCGAAACGCTGGAGTCGGCCACCCGACCCGACGCGCTCTTCACCATCCTGCAGGCTGACGACGGACAACTCCGTTCACTCGTCAAGGGCTTGCGCTTAGCCCAAGGAGACACCATGCCCACCACACCGCTGCAGCCCAGCGCGGACCTTCAGGCGCGCTTCCAGCCAGTGCGCGACGCGATCGTCGCCAACCGCGCGCGGCTGGCCACGGTGGCCGACCTCGTTTCGATGCGGCCCGGGTTCCGGTACGACGCGAGCGGTCCGACGCCGGCCGCCGTGCTCTCGTTCCTTCCCCCGCTCGGCCGCGCGGCGGCGGCCATCGAGCAGGAATATGCGGCCATCCTGCGGGTGCCGGTGCGTGCCCTCGAGGCTTCGCCTGAGGAACAGATGCGTTACCACGCGCGCGGCATCGCCTCGCCGATAACGCATTCCGATTTCGATCGGCTGCTGATGCCGGCGATGCCCGAATTCCGCCCGCCGGTGCGCGGCACCTACCGGCCGCCACATGGACTCGCGCTAGACGAGGTGAACGATGAGATGGAGCTCACGCTCGCCACCAGCCCCGACGCCGGCTGGCCGGTGCTGCGCGACTTCCTGGGGCAGCCCGTCCAGCACCGCCTGCAGATCGGCATGTACCAGTTCACCGCGCCGCACATCTACCGCCAGTTGCGCGGCACGCTGCTGGCCGACGACGACGCACGGCTCGAAGTCACCATGCATCCGGTGCCGGAGAAGATCCGCGATGAGGGCAGCAAGGCGGACGACATCTTCGGCCCAGACGTCCTCGACCGCCTGCGGCGCGCGCTCGGCTCACGGTTCGAGTTCGAGTGGATGTCGGTCGGCCCGCAGGAAGTGTTCGCGAGCGCATACCACATCAAAGTCGCCGTCGCGGATTCGCGCCGCATGTGGCTGTCCAGCGGCAACTGGCAGAGCTCCAACCAGCCACCCTACGATCCCCTGAACAAGCCGGAGGATCTGCCGCCGCGCTACCTGGGTTCGTACAACCGGGAGCACCACGTCGTGATCGAGCACGCCGGCCTGGCCCGCACCTTCGAGCAGTACCTCCGGTACGACTTCCGCGAGGGCGGTGCGCCGGCGGCGCAGGAGTTCGCCGTGGGCCCGGACCTGTTCGTGGCCGACGAGGCGCTGGAATCCGAGGCCTTCGCCGCGCCGCGCTACTTCGAGCCGCTGCGGCTGAAGCGCAAAGTGCGTGTGCAGCCCCTGCTCACGCCGGACAACTATGCGAGCCACGTGCTCGGACAGATCCAGTCCGCGCAGCGTAGCATCTGGCTACAGAACCAGTACATCAACTGGAACCCCGAAGGCGAGTTGGAGGAGTTCACCGCGCTGGTCGGCGCGCTGTGGAACAAAATGCAGGCCGGCCTCGACGTGCGCATCATCTGCCGCGACCTCATGGAGCCGGAGAAGCTGGACCTCCTGGTGGCCCTCGGCTTCGATCCGAACCGCTTCCGCTTCCTTAAGAACACCCATACCAAGGTGATCATCATCGACGGGGAGCGAACCGTGATCGGCAGCCACAACTGGTCGAACGAAGGCGTGGCGACCAACCGCGACGCCAGCCTGCTGTTCTTCGACAAGGAGATCGCCGCGCACTGCGGCAAGATCTTCGAGTACGACTGGCAGCGGGCCACCACCCGCGGCGCGCGTCGGCAGCCGCGCGTCGCCCGCGCCGACGAGACCGCCTTGACGGGAACGGTGAGGCGATCGTGGGAAACGGTGTTCGACGAGCTGCCCCGGGCGCGGGTTCCGGCCACCGGGGCCCCTGCTCCCGTGCAGCCCGCGGCCGCGGCGGCGCCCGCGAACGGCTGGATCAGCTTCGGCGCGCCGGGCGCCGCCCCCGACGCGGGAGCCGCCGCGGCGCCCCTGGAGCTCGTGCTGAGCGGCATCGACGGCGCCACCGGCCAGTACCTCACGCCGCCTAAGCCGGTCGCGGAGATCGCGCACGCTCTGCGCGCCACCCGGCCGGCGCTGCCCGAAGCGGTGCGGGCGAGCGCCAGCCGCTCCGCGTACCAGGCCTTCGGCGTGCCGTACGGCTTCGACATCAACAAGCCGGCGCAGGTCGGCTGGGGCGTGATCGTGCGGGAGGGCGATCCGCGTGGCCTGCTCGCTGCGACCCAGTCGCTGCTGGACCACCGCCGGGCGCAGGTGCCGCAGCAGGTCTGCAAGGTGCTAGAGTACCGGCCCGGCGAGCAGGTACGCGACTGGCTGACGCGGCATCAGGTCGGCTTCGGCACCATCGTGCCGGCGAAGGTGCCGTACCATCTCCTTGTCCTAGGGGGCCCGGAAGACATCCCGTTCGAATTCCAGTACCTGCTAGACCTGGAATACGCCGTCGGCCGGGTCGCCTTCGACACGCCCGAGGAGTACACGCGGTACGCGCAGAGCGTGGTCCGCTACGAGACCGCTCCCGCGCCGGCAAGCAGCCGCGATGCCGTGTTCTTCGCCCCGCAGCACGCCGGCGACGGCGCGACGAAATTGAGCCGCACCTCGCTGGTGGGGCCACTGGCGGATGGAGCCGAGTTCCTGCCGAAGGTGGCGGACCAGTTCGGCTTCCGCCTGCGCGCATGCCTGGGCGCCGACTCGAGGCGCGCTGCCCTGCTCGACATGCTGCATGGGCGCGGCCTGAAGCCCTCGCTGCTTTTCACCGCCGGTCATGGCATGGGCTTTCCGATCGGCGACGTGCGGCAGGCCACCGACCAGGGCGGCCTGCTGATGCAGGACTGGGCGGGCGTCGGCACCATCCGCACGACTGACTACGTGCGCGCGGCTGACATCGCCAACGATGCGGAGCTGCATGGCCTGGTGGCCTTCCTGTTCGCTTGCTACGGCGCGGGCACGCCCGAGTTCGACGCCTTCCCGACGGAGCTCGGCGCGGCCCCCGTGCCGATTGCGCCCGCCCCGTTTGTTGCGGCGTTGCCCAAGCGGCTGCTCGCCCACCCGAACGGCGGCGCGCTGGGCGTGTTCGGGCACATCGAGCGCGCCTGGGGCTTCTCGATCACGGGCACCACCACGCAGCCGCTGCTCAATCCGTTCTGGAACGCCCTGGGCCGGATCATGGACGGCGCCTGCCTCGGCAACGTCACCAAGGACTTCAACGAGCGCTCCGCGCTGCTGGCCAGCGAGCTCGCCGACGCGATGGGGCCGGGCGGCAACCCCTTGAGCGACGCGGAGCTGGTCTGGCGCTGGGTCGAGCGCAACGACGCGCGCGCCTATGTGCTGCTGGGGGACCCCGCCGCGCGGCTGCGCAGCAAGGAACTGCGCTGAACGTCGCTCAGGCGCCGTGCGCGCGCAGTGCGGCGTGAGTGTGACGCAGCTGGCCCACGAAGCAGGAACCCACCGTGCGCGGCTGGCATACGCCCTAACCACGGTCGCGTCGATCGCGAAGCCCTCGCCACCGACCATCCCAAGCTGGCCAGGCCGGCGTGGCCATCGAAGGTCTCGAGCGGTACAACCGCGGCGAAGACCGCATCCGGCTGTCG
This sequence comes from Variovorax sp. Soil_C_12, assembly GCF_057657375.1. Taxonomy (NCBI): domain Bacteria; kingdom Pseudomonadati; phylum Pseudomonadota; class Betaproteobacteria; order Burkholderiales; family Comamonadaceae; genus Variovorax; species Variovorax sp. Soil_C_12. The sequence goes on from NZ_JBDGIO010000024.1 coordinate 61,087, forward strand.
CTGCTTGCCGTTGATTCGCATGGATACTCAAGCGAGGCCATGTCAGTCGCAAAACTGCTCGGCTTCGACCTGTGCCCTCGCCTTCAGGATCTCGGAGAGCGCAAGCTGTACCTGCCGACGGGCTTCCAAGTTCCCGAAGGCATCGAACGCGCGACGGTCAAGCGTCTGTCATGCATGGCGACCCGGGCGGGCAGGATCAGCGTGGACATCGCACTACGCCTCTTGGGGAGCGCCCCAAGGCGACCCCGCGTACAAAGCGGCTGACCATCTGGTGCGCCTGCTGCGTAGCATCTTCTTGTGCGACTGCATCGCGATTGCTGACTTCCGACGCGAAATGCATGCACTCCTGAGCCGCGGCGAGTCGGTGCACCAGTTGCAGCGCGCGGTTTACACAGGCAAGGTGGCGCCCGAGCGAGGTCGGCGGCGCGATGAGATGAAGGCGATCTCCGGCTCGCACGCTCTGCTGACGAACATGGCCTGGAACACCAGCCGGATGAACGACGCGGTCGAGCGCATGCGCATGGACGGGATCGATATCGACGACCCTGGCTTCGCCGCATCGGACCCGTGCATTTCGTGCACATCAACTCCCGAGGCACCTTCCGGCTCAGGATCGAAGCGTATGCCTCGGCGGTACTTAGGCCTCGCGCGGCTGATGAGCTACCGGCTGGAGTCTGAAATGCAGCTTTGCGGCCCTTGGCCAACAAGTAAGCGGACCTTCGTCAAGGTACTGGACAGCCGTATGGCAATTTCAATCCATGCCACAAAGCCGACAGTCAGCACTTCCGCCGCCTCATTCGGTGCAGTTTCAGGGCTTGTCCGGCACCTGCCCGTGCGAGCCAGGGTCGAGGCGATTGGTACCGTGGAGTCCGGTTGACCGGTTCGTCCGCACCGGCGATTGCACTAAGACCGGTTGTAGATGTCCGGCATGTTCTCTGTCTGAATTGCAGCTTCGCTTCCCGTTCGGTGGAGATAGAACCTGGTGGCTAGCAAAGTCCCGAGACGCATGCGTCTTGACTGATAGGGCAGCTCTTTGGAGAGCGGCTCAGTCCCAAGTCTGGGTGCTCCCACTCAGGCTTGGCCACCAAACGGCGGGAGATGCCACACCCGGGCGTCCAACGTTTCGAGGATCTGCGCAATGCGCCGCACGCTCGTTGCCATTGATGAGGGATGTGCGCCGTTTGGGGCCACTTGAATCTCCCTCATTGTGGTGATGCGCCGGTTCGAGCGCGACCCTCATAGTGTTCCTGCCTTCACCAACCGGGAGATTGCCATGCATGCAACCCCACGGGGCAGGGGAACTAGGCAGAGTGGAGAGCCGCACTTTGCTGGCTGGCCTTGTTCGCTTCGCAGCCGGGCCTGGCGGGCGCGCGGCCGGGGGCGTCATCCTCCGGGATGACGAGGAAAGACGGCGTGAAGATCGCGAGCGAATCGCGGTGGCGGCGCGACCCCATTTTTGTGGATTCAGATTGCGAGATTCGATAGTAGGCTGGACGAACACTAAGAAGGAGGTCCCATGACTACTCGATGCATCGGCATTCTTGCCGTCACCGTGCTCGCCGGCTGTGCCGGGCAACTGCGCGTTTTCAACGAAGGTCAGAGCGAGATCAAGGGCGTTCCGTTCAGGGCGGCGGAGGTGTACATCAAGAGTGGGACCTATACGAAGCACACCAAGGGTGGAGATTGCGCGCCAGCGCAGTTTGTAGGAACTACCTCGCTGCCGACGGGTGCGCAGTACTACGTCGCTGCACAGAGCGCTCAGTTCGCCAAGACTGGCTTTCACATCAAGTTTGCAGACAACGGAGCCGCCTCTGAAATTGCGCTCGACAGCGAGCCCGCAGGTGCCGAGACGCTGAAGGCCACGGGCGAACTGATCAAGACCGTGTTCCCCTTGTTCAGTGCGCCGGCTGCGGCTGCGGCTGCTGCCGCCGCTGGAGGTGGCGCTGCGCCCGCCAGACCAGTCCTCGAAAAGGCATGCGACGCGGGCGAGGAGGGTGTCAAGTTCGTCAAGTTCAGCGAATATATTCGGGATCAGAACAGGTAGCCCCGGCATGTGGGCCGCAATCTTTCCGTTGCAGGTCCTGCAGGCCGAGGAACCCGTCGGTACCGCTGGCGGCGCGCCAGCGGCCACCTTGGCCTTCAAGGTCGCGCCGCAGGAGCAGACGCAGTGGTGTTGGGCTGCAGTCTCGTCGAGCGTTTCCCGATTCTTCGACTCTCAAAGTCAATGGACGCAGTGCGGAGTTGCAAGTGCTGAGCTGTCTCGGTCGTGCTGCGCAGCTCCGCTCGGGCCGTGCAATCGATGGTGGTACCTGGACAAGGCGCTGTCGCAAACCGGGAACCTTCACCAGTTTCTAAGCGGTTCATCGAGCGCGGAGGATGTCGCAGCCGAGCTTCGGTCCAGTCAACCTGTTTGCATCAGGGTCGAATGGAAGGACTTGAGTGGCCATTTCCTCGCGATCCGAGGTGTTTACGAAGATGCACAGGGCGTACAGATGGTCTTGCTGTCCGACCCCATCTACGGTGATGCTGCATACTCGATCGACGATCTGAAGGTCGGCGCCTATCAACAGGGCCATGGGCGATGGACGCATACCTATCTGACCAAGGGGTGAAGCGTGGTCCTTCGTGTACTTCAGTTCGATGATGTCCTGGAAGGCCTTCACGGCACGGTCGTCACCGCGCTCGCGCATCTCGGCGAGCCGTTGGATCCGGGGGCGGCGCTTCGTCTCGTCGGACCGTTTCCCGTGTACCTCCAGGAGGTGGCGCGCGTAGCGCGCGGCGCCACGGCAGTCGATGGCAAGCCATCCGGCTGGCGTGCCCTGGTGTTGACCGAGAAAGATGCGGCGGTCGCGCTGATCGACCTGCCTGTCGCTGGCGACGGCAAGTTGATGTCTCCTGCGGTCCGTGGCGCGCAGGCGGCGCGTGCCCTGTCCAGCGCTCTTTCTGTTGCGGCCGAGTTCGACAGGCGGAAAGCAAGCTTCGACGTGGCGATCGTGCAACTGCCGAGGCTCTTCATCACGGCAGTTCGACTCGCCGGCCGCCAAACGACGTACATTCCGACGCGCGCAGGGACAGGCGACCGGCCCGATGCGACAGAGGTATCTCGCTCCGGCTTCATCGAGCTTGTGCGAAAGATGCGCGCCCAGCTAGAGCATGATCGCCGGCTTCAACGAAAGCCACGGTCGTTTGCTTCCGTCGAAGCATCTTCGGCGCAAGCCGGAAATAACCCGCCGTCGGTGTACTAGGAGGGGCCAGGTTCGAGTTGTGCTAGCCGGTTGCGCGCTACCATTATTGGCCGCCCGCTCCCGGCATTTCAATGGTGCTTTGGCATTTAACATGACAAGCGCATCCCTCTGGCAGACTGTGGGAGCAAAGTTGTAATGTCGCCTTCCAGCAAAGTTGAGATGTCGCATATTGGGCCGCCACGAGCTCCGAGGCATGGCCATGGCGACAGCTGCAGCGACGATCACCATGACGATGCGCGAGGCCGATCGACTCAAGACTGTTCAAGCGGTGGTCGACCGGATGCTTCGGGTTGGCCAGGACGCGCAGCGGCTTGGCATGAGCCGACGGCAGGTCGAGCGCCGTGTGGACCGCTACGTGGACGAAGGGCCTTCCGGCCTGGTCTCACGCAGGTGTGGATCGCTATTCCTTCATCGCGGCGGACTTGCACCACCTACTCCTTGCCGGTCTCCCGGCGCACCGACAACTATCCTGCCGCGGGGGGATAGGCAGCGAAGAGAGGGCTTCCCGAGCTCGGTCGTACTCAAGAAGCTTGCCCGAGCACTCGATGAATTCGCGACCTACATCGACAACAATGCCGATGCCATCGTCAACTACGGCGAACGCTACCGGTGCGGGGAGCGCATCTCCACCGTTTCGTCGAACCCGCGGTCAACAGGTGATCGCCAAACGGTTCGTGAAGAAGCAGATGCGCTGGACGCCGCGCGGCGCTCACCTATTGCTTCAGGTACGGACCCAGGTCTTGAACGGCGAGCTGCGCTCGGCCTTCGAGAAGTGGTACCCGAGCTCCGGCGCGCCAGTCCAAGAGCCGCTCGCGGCGTAGGCGCACGGGATTGCTGCATTGCACACCCCCCAGGAGTGGGATGCTCTCCAACTCAAGGAGCACGCCCTCGAGGCACAACGGGTGCGCATAGGCCTGGATGACGAACTCAAGCGGCTGACCGCCCTGCTCTCTCGGGCGGGCGAAACCCAGGAACGCATGCGTCGGGAGCACGCTGAGGCGATGGCCGCGCGGGACCAGGATCTGCGCCAGGCCGAAGAGCGGCACGCTGTACAGGAGACACGCATGCTGGCGGAGGTGGACCGGGCCAGGCAAGCGGCCAAGGCGCTGGAATCCGAGTTGGCCAGGGAGCACCAACGGCGAGTCAAGAGCGAGGAAACAGCGGCCAAGAGGCTGGAGGCCGAACTGGAGAAGCTCCACCAGGTTCGGGAAGCAGCGCGGCAAGCCGAGGCCGCGCTACACGAGCAACTGGCTGCACAAGGCATCGACTTGGCGCAGACGCGGACCCAGACAGAAGCGCTAGCGGCGAGCGTCGAAGCGCTCGAGGGCCGGATCGACGAGGAAAAAGCCTCACACGAGAAAACGCGGCGGATGTTGGCCGAGGCCTTGGTCAGCAAGTCGGCTGCGAAGAGCGATGCCTCCGTGCGTCGACGGCGGAAGCCTTGAGCGGGGGGCGGGAGAGGTTTTCGTCGTCGCTGATGGCGCCGG
>NZ_JBDGIO010000025.1:0-65338 GCF_057657375.1 Variovorax sp. Soil_C_12
TGGAAGAAGGCCTGCGCTTCGCCATCCGCGAGGGCGGCCGCACCGTGGGCTCGGGCGTCGTGGCGAAGATCCTCGACGTCTAACGACAGATTTCGCGGAGGGGTATAGCTCAATTGGCAGAGCGTCGGTCTCCAAAACCGAAGGTTGTAGGTTCGATTCCTACTGCCCCTGCCACCCGAAGGTGGCGTTGAGAAATCCCGTCGCGAAACCGGCGGGCTGAGGAAACCCGATGAGCCCGTCATGACCTGACGGGCTTCGGCGTCTGGAAAGACGCCATGAATTGAAGAGGCCGCAAGGCCACAGGAACAAAGCCCAGGATGGCTACTTCTCAAATCGAAACCGTGAGCACCGGCGCAGACAAGGCCAAGCTGGCCGTGGCTGTCGTGCTGGCGGTGGGCGCCATCGTGGCGTTCTACCTGCTCTCGCGCCAGGGCGCGCTCGTGCAGTGGGCCGTCCTGCTGGTGGGCTTGGCGGCCGCCGTGGGCGCGTTCGCGAGCTCGGAGAACGGTCGCCAGTTGTGGGCCTTCGGCCGCGATTCGTGGCGCGAGGTCAAGAAGGTCGTGTGGCCGACCCGCAAGGAAGCGATCCAGATGACGGCCTATGTGTTCGCCTTCGTCGCGGTCATGTCCGTCTTCCTCTGGCTCACGGACAAGACGCTCGAATGGGTGTTTTTCGACCTCATTCTGGGCTGGAGGAAATGATGACTGACGACGCCGTCGACACAACGCCGGAACAGACGCCCGTGCTGGCGCCACCCGCAAATCCCGACCTGCGCTGGTACGTCGTGCACGCGTACTCGGGCATGGAAAAGGCCGTGGAGCGCAATATCACCGAGCGCATCAATCGCGCCGGCATGCAAGACAAGTTCGGGCGCATCCTGGTGCCGACCGAGGAAGTGGTCGAGATCAAGAACGGCCAGAAGCGCACCACCGAGCGCCGCTTCTTTCCGGGCTACGTGCTGGTCGAGATGATCATGGACGACGAGAGCTGGCACCTGGTGAAGCACACCAACAAGGTGACGGGTTTCGTCGGCGGCGCGAAGAACCGGCCGGCCCCCATCTCGCAGAAGGAAGTCGAGGACATCGTCTCCCAGATGCAGCAGGGCACCGAGAAGCCGCGCCACAAGGTCGAGTTCATCGTGGGCGAATTCGTGCGCGTCAAGGAAGGCCCGTTCACCGACTTCAACGGCACGGTCGAGGAAGTCAACTACGAGAAGAGCAAGGTGCGCGTGTCGGTCATGATCTTCGGCCGCGCGACGCCCGTCGAACTCGAATTCAGCCAGGTCGAAAAGACCTGAACAAGGCCAGGTGTCCTGACCTCGTACTTGTGTGGTTTTCTGCTCCCCCGACTCGGCAGGAAACATCAATCGTAGAGTCGTCAACCCCCGGGGAGCTGCGGTCGAGAAGGCCAAGGCGCTATGACCCGCAAGGAGTAAAGCATGGCGAAGAAAATCGTCGGCTTCATCAAGCTGCAAGTGCCAGCTGGTAAAGCCAATCCGTCGCCGCCGATCGGCCCCGCATTGGGCCAGCGCGGTTTGAACATCATGGAATTCTGCAAGGCGTTCAACGCGCAGACCCAGGGCGTCGAGCCCGGTCTGCCGCTGCCGGTGGTCATCACCGCGTTCGCCGACAAGAGCTTCACCTTCATCATCAAGACGCCGCCGGCGATCACGCTGATCAAGAAGGCCATCAAGCTCGAGAAGGGTTCCGCACGTCCGCACACCGACAAGGTCGGCAAGATCACGCGCGCGCAGCTCGAAGAGATCGCCAAGGCCAAGATGAAGGACCTGACCGCTGCCGACCTGGACGCCGCGGTCCGCACCATCGCCGGCTCTGCCCGCTCGATGGGCGTGAATGTGGAGGGCGTGTAAATGGCCAAGATCACCAAGAAGCAAAAGGCGATGGCAGGCAAGGTCGACAGCAACAAGCTGTACCCGCTGGTCGACGCGATCGGCATCGTCAAGGAAGCCGCCACTGCGAAGTTCGATGAGTCGATCGACGTGGCCGTGCAGCTCGGCATCGACGCCAAGAAGTCCGACCAGGTGGTGCGCGGCGCCGTCGTGATGCCCAACGGCACCGGCAAGACCAAGCGCGTGGCCGTGTTCGCCCAAGGTGCCAAGGCTGAGGAAGCCAAGGCCGCCGGCGCCGACATCGTCGGCATGGACGACCTGGCCGCTCAAGTGAAGGCTGGCGACATGCCCTTCGACGTGGTGATCGCCGCGCCGGACGCGATGCGCGTGGTCGGTGCGCTGGGTCAGATCCTCGGCCCGCGCGGCCTGATGCCGAACCCCAAGGTCGGCACCGTGACGCCCGACGTTGCCACCGCCGTCAAGAACGCCAAGGCCGGCCAGGTGCAGTTCCGCGTCGACAAGGCCGGGATCATCCACGGCACGATCGGCCGCCGTTCGTTCGATACCGACAAGCTGCAGGGCAACCTGGCCGCGTTGATCGAGGCACTGGTCAAGGCCAAGCCGGCTTCGAGCAAGGGCATCTATCTGCGCAAGGTGGCCGTGTCGTCGACGATGGGTGTGGGTGTCCGCGTGGACACGCAGACCATCTCGGCCCAGGGCTGAAGCGCATGAAGGCGGGCCTTGCCTCGGCAGGGCCCCAATGAGATCGGCTCCGCTGCCTGTCAAAGGGCGGCGGGGCGATGTGGTGGGTCGAGGCGGCGCGCAAGCGCTGTCTCGGGCCATCCAAGACCGCTGGCGTGCAGGAGGGCCTGCACTTAATCGCCTCGACCTTCGCGAGGCAACCAGCGCAGATGGCGATCCCGCTGCAAGGAATCCGTTTCCGAAACAGTTGGTCGCTGCATGAAGCGCGTCCCGAGGCTTCAAGCCGAAGGATGCATTGAAAAGGAGTAGACCTTGAGTCTGAATCGCAGTGAGAAAGAAGCGGTCATCAGTGATGTGACCAGCCTCGCCGCAAAAGCTCAAACGCTCGTGATGGCGGAATACCGTGGCATCACGGTCGCCGACATGACCCGTCTGCGCAACGATGCGCGCAGCAAGGGCGTGACCCTGAGTGTTCTCAAGAACACCCTGGCACGCCGTGCTGTCGCTGGTAGCGCGTTCGAAGTCGTCGGGGACCAGATGACCGGTCCGCTGATCTATGGCTTCTCCGAGGATGCCGTGGCCGCCGCGAAGGTGGTGGCCGATTTCGCGAAGACCAACGACAAGCTGGTCATTCGCGGCGGCGCCTTCGGTGGCAAGGCCCTGGACGTCGAAGGCGTGAAGCAACTGGCCAACATCCCTTCCAAGGAAGTGCTGCTGGCACAACTGCTGGGCTTGATGCAGTCCCCGATCTCGCGCACGGCCCGTGTCCTGGCCGCGCTCGCCGAGAAGCGTGGCGGCGGCGAAACCCCGGCCGAGGCTCCGGCCGCAGAAGGAGTCGCCGCGTAAGCGCGCGACTTTTCACCCAACATATTTAGGAAGCAAAAAATGGCATTCGATAAAGACGCATTTCTGACCGCGCTGGACAGCATGACGGTCCTGGAGCTCAACGACCTGGTGAAAGCCATCGAAGAGAAGTTCGGCGTGAGCGCCGCAGCCATGGCCGCCCCGGCCGCCGGTGGTGGCGGTGCCGCTGCCGCTGCCGTCGAGGAAAAGACCGAGTTCAACGTCATGCTGATGGAAGCCGGCGCGAACAAGGTTTCCGCGATCAAGGCCGTGCGCGAAATCACCGGCCTGGGCCTGAAGGAAGCCAAGGACCTGGTGGAAGCCGCTCCCAAGGCCGTGAAGGAAGGCGTGGCCAAGGCCGACGCCGAAGCGATGAAGAAGAAGCTGGAAGACGCCGGCGCGAAGGCGGAATTGAAGTAATTCGGTCCCCACGCAGGGCTGGAGCGTGCCGAAAGGCCCTCCAGCCTTTGCCGCTTTCAGAGCGCACCCAAAAGCCGACCAAGATCAAGCCGGTTTTTGAGTGTCTTCTGACCCCGACTACAGAAGACCCCTTGGTTCGGGTGATGTGCAACGCATCACTGTCCGCCAACGGCTGGTAGTGGCCAGCCGCCAAGCAGTGGCGCGAAAGCGCTGCTGACAAGTCGCTGAAGATCTCAAGCTCCGGAGCTCTCATGGCCCAAACGTCCACGTACAGTTACACCGAACGCAAGCGCATCCGAAAGAACTTCGGCAATCGCGACAGCGTCGTCGAAATTCCCTACCTGCTCCAGATGCAGAAGGACGCCTACACCGCGTTCCTGCAAGCAGGGATCCCGCCCCAGAAACGCACCGTGGAAGGCCTGCAGGCCGCATTCGACGCCGCCTTCCCCATCGTCTCGCACAACGGTTTCGTGGAGATGAAGTTTCTCGAGTACAACCTCGCGAAGCCGGCGTTCGACGTGCGCGAGTGCCAGACTCGCGGCCTGACCTTCGCCTCGGCCGTGCGCGCCAAGGTGCAGCTGATCATCTACGACCGCGAGTCCTCGACCTCGCAGTCCAAGGTGGTCAAGGAAGTGAAGGAGCAAGAGGTCTACATGGGCGAAGTGCCGCTCATGACCGAGAAGGGCTCCTTCATCATCAACGGCACCGAGCGCGTGATCGTCTCGCAGCTGCACCGCTCGCCGGGCGTGTTCTTCGAGCATGACAAGGGCAAGACACACAGCTCGGGCAAGCTGCTGTTCTCGGCCCGCGTGATCCCCTACCGCGGCTCCTGGCTGGACTTCGAGTTCGACCCGAAGGACATGCTGTACTTCCGCGTCGACCGCCGCCGCAAGATGCCGGTGACGATCCTGCTGAAGGCCATCGGCCTGAACCCGGAATCGATCCTCGCGAACTTCTTCGTCAACGACAACTTCCGCCTGATGGACAGCGGCGCGCAGATGGAGTTCGTCTCCGAGCGCCTGCGCGGCGAAGTCGCGCGCTTCGACATCACCGACAAGTCGGGCAAGGTCGTGGTCGCCAAGGACAAGCGCGTCACCGCGCGCCACACGCGCGAGCTCGAGCAGACGGGCACCACGCACATCAGCGTGCCGGAAGACTTCCTGGTGGGCCGCGTGCTGGCACGCAACATCGTCGACCCCGACTCCGGCGAGATCCTGGCCAAGGCCAACGACGAGCTGACCGAGGCGCTGCTGAAGAAGCTGCGCGCCGCCGGCGTGCAGGAGCTGCAGGCCATCTACACCAACGAGCTCGACCAGGGTGCGTACATCTCGCAGACCCTGCGCATCGACGAGACGGTGGACGAGTTCGCCGCGCGCGTGGCCATCTACCGCATGATGCGCCCCGGCGAGCCGCCGACGGAAGACGCGGTGCAGGCCCTGTTCCAGCGCTTGTTCTACAACCCCGACACCTACGACCTGTCGCGCGTCGGCCGCATGAAGTTCAACGCCAAGGTCGGCCGCGACGAGTCGACCGGCCCGATGGTGCTGACCAACGAGGACATCCTCGCCGTGGTCAAGATCCTGGTGGACCTGCGCAACGGCCGCGGCGAAGTGGACGACATCGACCACCTCGGCAACCGCCGCGTGCGCTGCGTCGGCGAACTGGCCGAGAACCAGTACCGCACCGGCCTCGCCCGCATCGAGAAGGCCGTCAAGGAGCGTCTGGGCCAGGCCGAGCAAGAGCCGCTGATGCCGCACGACCTGATCAACAGCAAGCCGATCTCGGCCGCGCTGAAGGAGTTCTTCGGCGCCTCGCAGCTGTCGCAGTTCATGGACCAGACCAATCCGCTGTCCGAGATCACGCACAAGCGTCGCGTCTCGGCCCTCGGCCCGGGTGGTCTGACCCGCGAGCGCGCCGGCTTCGAAGTGCGCGACGTGCATGTCACGCATTACGGCCGCGTGTGCCCGATCGAAACGCCTGAAGGCCCGAACATCGGCCTGATCAATTCGCTGGCCCTGTACGCCCGCCTGAACGAGTACGGCTTCATCGAGACGCCGTACCGCCGCGTGGTGGACGGCAAGGTCACCAACGACATCGACTACCTGTCGGCCATCGAGGAAGGCAAGTACGTGATCGCGCAGGCCAACGCCGCGCTCGACAAGGATGGCCGCCTGACGGGCGACCTGGTGTCGGCGCGCGAGACCGGCGAATCGATCCTGGTCTCCGCCGAGCGCGTGCAGTACATGGACGTGTCGCCGGCGCAGATCGTGTCGGTGGCCGCGTCGCTGGTGCCCTTCCTGGAGCACGACGACGCGAACCGCGCGCTGATGGGCGCCAACATGCAGCGCCAGGCCGTGCCCGTGCTGCGTCCCGAGAAGGCCTTCGTCGGCACCGGCATCGAGCGCGTCTCCGCGATCGACTCCGGCACGGTCGTCACGGCCACCCGCGGCGGCGTGGTCGACTATGTCGATGCCACCCGCATCGTGGTGCGCGTGAACGACGCCGAAGCGGCGGCGGGCGAAGTCGGCGTGGACATCTACAACCTGATCAAGTATCAGCGTTCGAACCAGAACACGAACATCCACCAGCGTCCGATCGTCAAGCGCGGCGACACGATCGCCAAGGGCGACGTCATCGCCGACGGCGCCTCGACCGATCTGGGCGAGCTGGCACTCGGCCAGAACATGCTGGTCGCGTTCATGCCCTGGAACGGCTACAACTTCGAAGACTCGATCCTGATCAGCGAACGCGTGGTCGCCGAAGACCGCTACACCTCGATCCACATCGAGGAGCTGGTGGTCATGGCGCGCGACACCAAGCTGGGCGCGGAAGAAATCACCCGCGACATCCCGAACCTGGCCGAGCAGCAGCTCAACCGCCTGGACGAATCCGGGATCATCTACGTCGGCGCCGAAGTGCAGCCCGGCGACACGCTGGTCGGCAAGGTCACGCCCAAGGGCGAGACCACGCTGACGCCCGAAGAGAAGCTGCTGCGCGCGATCTTCGGCGAGAAGGCCTCCGACGTGAAGGACACCTCGCTGCGCGTGGACCAGGGCTCGCAAGGCACCGTGATCGACGTGCAGGTGTTCACCCGCGAAGGCATCCAGCGCGACAAGCGTGCCCAGCAGATCATCGACGACGAGCTCAAGCGCTTCCGCCTCGACCTGAACGACCAGCTGCGCATCGTCGAGGCCGACGCCTTCGACCGGATCGAGAAGCTCCTGACCGGCAAGGTCGCCAACGGTGGCCCGAACAAGCTGGCCAAGGGCAGCAAGCTCGACAAGGCGTACCTCTCGTCGATCGAGAAGTTCCACTGGTTCGACATCCGCCCGGCGGAAGACGAGGTGGCCTCGCAGCTCGAGTCGATCAAGAACTCGCTGGAGCAGACGCGCCACAGCTTCGACCTCGCGTTCGAAGAGAAGCGCAAGAAGCTCACGCAGGGCGACGAGCTGCCCGCGGGCGTGCTGAAGATGGTCAAGGTCTACCTGGCCGTCAAGCGCCGCCTGCAACCCGGCGACAAGATGGCCGGCCGCCACGGCAACAAGGGCGTGGTGTCGAAGATCGTTCCGGTCGAGGACATGCCGCACATGGCCGATGGCACGCCGTGCGACATCTGCCTGAACCCGCTGGGCGTGCCCTCGCGGATGAACGTCGGGCAGGTGCTCGAGGTGCATCTTGGCTGGGCCGGCAAGGGCGTGGGCCAGCGCATCGGCGACCTGCTGCAGGCCGAGGCCAAGGTGGCCGAGCTGCGCCAGTTCATGGACAAGCTCTACAACGGCTCGGGCCGCAAGGAAGACCTTGCCAAGCTGAGCGACGCCGACGTGCTCGAGATGGCCGGCAACCTGTCGACCGGCGTGCCTTTCGCGACGCCCGTGTTCGACGGCGCCTCGGAAGACGAAATCCGCGGCATGCTGCAGCTTGCCTATCCGGACGAGATCGCCAAGGCCAAGGGCCTGACCGCGACGCGCACTCAGGCTTACCTGTACGACGGACGCACGGGCGACCAGTTCGAGCGTCCGGTCACGGTCGGCTACATGCACGTGCTCAAGCTGCACCATCTGGTGGACGACAAGATGCACGCCCGCTCGACCGGCCCTTACAGCCTGGTCACGCAGCAGCCGCTGGGCGGCAAGGCGCAGTTCGGCGGCCAGCGTTTCGGGGAAATGGAAGTGTGGGCGCTCGAAGCCTACGGCGCTTCCTACGTCCTGCAGGAAATGCTGACCGTGAAGTCCGACGACGTGCAGGGCCGCACCAAGGTCTACGAAAGCATCGTCAAGGGCGAACATTCGATCGAAGCCGGCATGCCGGAATCGTTCAATGTGCTGGTCAAGGAAATCCGTTCGCTGGGTCTCGACATCGAGCTCGAGCGTTCGTAACAGAAGGGGAAAGAGTCAATGAAATCACTACTCGACCTGTTCAAGCAGTTCACGCCGGATGAGCATTTCGATGCCATTCGCATCGGCATGGCCTCGCCCGAGAAGATCCGTTCGTGGTCTTTCGGCGAGGTGAAGAAGCCCGAGACCATCAACTACCGGACCTTCAAGCCCGAGCGCGACGGACTCTTCTGCGCGAAGATCTTCGGCCCGATCAAGGACTACGAGTGCCTGTGCGGCAAGTACAAGCGCCTCAAGCACCGCGGCGTGATCTGCGAGAAGTGCGGCGTCGAAGTCACGCAGACCAAGGTGCGCCGCGAGCGCATGGGCCACATCGACCTGGCCGCGCCTTGCGCGCACATCTGGTTCCTGAAGTCGCTGCCGTCGCGCCTGGGTCTCGTGCTCGACATGACGCTGCGCGACATCGAGCGCGTGCTGTACTTCGAAGCCTACGTGATCACCGACCCCGGCATGACCCCGCTGAAGAAGTTCGGCATCATGTCCGAGGACGACTACGACGCGAAGCGCAAGGAATACGGCGACGAGTTCATCGCCAAGATGGGCGCCGAGGGCATCAAGGACCTGCTGATGGGCATCGAGCTCGACAGCGAGATCGAGAGGCTGCGCGGCGACCTGACCGGCTCCGAAGTCAAGGTCAAGAAGAATTCCAAGCGCCTCAAGGTGCTGGAAGCCTTCCGCAAGTCGGGCATCAAGCCCGAGTGGATGGTGCTTGACGTGCTGCCCGTGCTGCCGCCGGACCTGCGTCCGCTGGTGCCGCTGGACGGCGGCCGTTTCGCGACCTCCGACCTGAACGACCTGTATCGCCGCGTCATCAACCGCAATTCGCGCCTGCGCCGTCTGCTCGAGCTGAAGGCGCCGGAGATCATTGCGCGCAACGAGAAGCGGATGCTGCAGGAGGCTGTCGACAGCCTGCTGGACAACGGCCGCCGCGGCAAGGCCATGACCGGCGCGAACAAGCGTGCACTCAAGTCGCTGGCCGACATGATCAAGGGCAAGAGCGGCCGCTTCCGCCAGAACCTGCTGGGCAAGCGCGTCGACTACTCGGGCCGTTCGGTCATCGTGGTGGGCCCGACGCTCAAGCTGCACCAGTGCGGCCTGCCGAAGCTGATGGCGCTCGAGCTGTTCAAGCCCTTCATCTTCTCGCGCCTGGAAGCCATGGGCATCGCGACCACCATCAAGGCCGCGAAGAAGGAAGTCGAATCCGGCACGCCGGTGGTGTGGGACATCCTGGAAGAGGTGATCAAGGAACACCCGGTGATGCTGAACCGCGCACCGACGCTGCACCGTCTCGGCATCCAGGCCTTCGAGCCGATCCTGATCGAAGGCAAGGCGATCCAGCTGCACCCGCTGGTTTGCGCGGCCTTCAACGCCGACTTCGACGGCGACCAGATGGCCGTGCACGTGCCGCTGTCGGTGGAAGCGCAGATGGAAGCCCGCACGCTGATGCTGGCCTCCAACAACGTGCTGTTCCCGGCGAGCGGCGAGCCCTCCATCGTGCCTTCGCAGGACGTGGTGCTGGGCCTGTACTACACGACGCGCGAGCGCATCAACGGCAAGGGCGAAGGCCTGGTCTTCTCCGACATCGGTGAAGTCCAGCGCGCGCTCGACGCCGACGTGGTGGAGCTGACCGCCAAGGTCAGCGTGCGCATCAAGGAGTACACGAAGGACAAGGACTCGGGCGAGTTCACGTCCAGGATCGAGCTGGTCGACACCACCGTCGGCCGTGCGCTGCTGTCCGAGATCCTGCCGAAGGGCCTGCCGTTCTCGAACATCAACAAGGCGCTGAAGAAGAAGGAAATCTCCAAGCTCATCAACGCCTCCTTCCGCAAGTGCGGCCTGAAGGAGACCGTGGTCTTCGCCGACAAGCTGCTGCAGAACGGCTTCCGCCTGGCGACCAAGGCCGGCATCTCGATCGCCATCGACGACATGCTGGTGCCTTCCGAGAAGCACGGCATCATCGAACGCTCCGCCAAGGAAGTGAAGGAGATCGAGCAGCAGTACGTCTCGGGCCTGGTCACCGCCGGCGAGCGCTACAACAAGGTGGTGGACATCTGGGGCAAGGCCGGCGACGAAGTGTCGAAGGTCATGATGTCCAAGCTCTCGAAGGAGAAGGTCACCGACCGCCACGGCAAGGAAGTGGAGCAGGAGTCCTTCAACTCCATCTACATGATGGCCGACTCGGGTGCCCGCGGTTCCGCCGCGCAGATCCGCCAGGTGGCCGGCATGCGGGGCCTGATGGCCAAGCCGGACGGCTCGATCATCGAGACGCCCATCACCGCGAACTTCCGCGAAGGTCTGAACGTGCTGGAGTACTTCATCTCCACCCACGGCGCCCGGAAGGGCCTGGCCGACACCGCGCTGAAGACCGCGAACTCCGGCTACCTGACGCGCCGCCTGGTCGACGTGACGCAGGATCTGGTCGTGATCGAGCAGGACTGCGGCACGATGGACGGCACCGTGATGCGGGCCATCGTCGAAGGCGGTGAAGTGATCGAGTCGCTGCGCGAGCGAATCCTCGGCCGTACCGCGGCCGAAGACGTGCTGCACCCCGAGACGCGTGCCGTGCTGGCCAAGGCCGGCGACATGCTGGACGAGGACGTGATCGAAGCGCTGGAGAACGAAGGCGTGGACGAGGTCAAGGTGCGCACTGCGCTCACCTGCTCGACCCGCTTCGGCCTGTGCGCCAAGTGCTACGGCCGCGACCTCGGCCGCGGCGGCCTGGTCAACAACGGCGAGGCGGTCGGCGTGATCGCGGCGCAGTCGATCGGCGAGCCCGGCACGCAGCTGACGATGCGGACCTTCCACATCGGCGGCGCGGCTTCGCGTGCGGCGGTGGCGTCGAGCGTCGAGGCCAAGTCCAACGGCGTGATCGGCTTCAACGCCACGATGCGCTACGTGACCAACAGCAAGAACGAGCTGGTGGTGATTGCACGCTCGGGCGAGATCGTCATCCATGACGAGCACGGCCGCGAGCGCGAGCGCCACAAGGTGCCCTACGGCGCCACGCTGGCGGTCAAGGCCGACCAGCAGGTCAAGGCCGGCCACGTGCTGGCCAACTGGGACCCGCTGACGCGCCCGATCATCACGGAGTTCGCCGGCAAGACCAAGTTCGAGAACGTCGAGGAAGGCCTCACGGTCGCGAAGCAGGTCGACGAGGTCACGGGCCTGTCCACCCTGGTGGTCATCGATCCGAAGCGCCGCGGCGCGGCCAAGGTCGTGCGCCCGCAGGTGAAGCTGATCGACGTCGCCGGCAACGAGGTGAAGATCCCGGGCACCGACCACTCGGTGACCATCGGCTTCCCCGTCGGTGCGCTGGTGCAGGTGCGAGACGGCCAGGACGTGGGCCCCGGCGAAGTGCTGGCGCGCATTCCGGTCGAAGGCCAGAAGACCCGCGACATCACCGGCGGTCTGCCGCGCGTGGCCGAGCTCTTCGAAGCCCGTTCGCCCAAGGACAAGGGCATGCTGGCCGAGATGACCGGCACCGTGTCCTTCGGCAAGGAAACCAAGGGCAAGGTGCGGCTGCAGATCACCGACCCGGACGGCAAGGTCTGGGAAGAGCTGGTGCCCAAGGAGAAGAACATCCTGGTGCACGAAGGCCAGGTGGTGAACAAGGGCGAGTCGATCGTCGACGGTCCGGCCGATCCGCAGGACATCCTGCGCCTGCTGGGTTCCGAGGAACTGGCGCGCTACATCGTGGACGAGGTGCAGGACGTGTACCGCCTGCAGGGTGTGAAGATCAACGACAAGCACATCGAGGTGATCGTTCGCCAGATGCTGCGACGCGTCGTGGTCGAGAACCCCGGCGACGCCAACTACATCGCCGGCGAGCAGGTCGAGCGCAGCGAAATCCTCAACACCAACGACGCCCTGCGCGCCGAGGACAAGCTGCCCGCGACCTACACCAACCTGCTGCTGGGTATCACGAAGGCATCGCTCTCGACCGACAGCTTCATCAGCGCCGCTTCGTTCCAGGAAACGACGCGCGTGCTGACCGAAGCCGCGATCATGGGCAAGCGCGACGAGCTGCGCGGCCTGAAGGAAAACGTCATCGTCGGCCGCCTGATCCCCGCGGGCACCGGCATGGCCTACCACCAGGCACGCAAGGTCAAGGACGCGATGGACGAGGCCGAGCGCCGCGCGATCGCCGAAGCGGAAGCCGCCGAACTCTCCGGCAGCGCCTCCGCCTCGGCCGAGGACGCGAGCACGGTCGATGCCAGCGAAGGCGCTGCGACCGAATAACTGGTTAGCATCGCCGGCATGACCGGTCTCGAACGCCCCCCTTCCGCCCGCGGATCGGGGGCTTTTTTCTGGGGGAGGCTTTCGTGAGCGGGGTGCCCGATTCGCTCCTGTGGTGGATCCTCGGGGCAGTCGCGCTCTTCTGGTTCGTCGGCGCCTACAACCGCATTGTGCGACTGCGCTCGGGGGCCCTGCAGGCCTATGCGGCGCTCGACGCCGCGCTGGTGCGGCAGATCGATTTCGTGCAGGCGCGCCTGGCCGAGGGGGGCGCGACGGCGCAGGTTCCGCACGGCCCCGGCCGCGAGGATGCCGCGCTGCAGGCGTCTGCCGCCCAGTTGGTGACGCTGCTGGCAGCCACGCGCCTGAAGCCGCTCGACCCTGCCGGCATCGCTGCGCTGGCGACGGCGCTGCACGTGATGCTCGGTGCCTGGCAGCGGCTGCATCCCGATGCGGTGGTCAGTTTCGAGGCCGACGGTACCCTGTCGCGGCCTGCCTCCCTCAACGGCCGGGACGACAGCTCCGCGGCGCCGATCGCCTGGCCCGAGCCCTCGGCCGCCGCCGAGATCGCGCGCAACCAGTTCAACCAGGCGGTGGCGCACTACAACGCGGCCATCGCCCAGTTCCCTGCGGTGCTGGTGGCGTGGATCATGCAGTTGCGACCGGCGGCGCCTTTGCGCTGACATCGCTTTTGCTCATCATCGATTCCAAGTTGACAGACTCTTCAGACGCTCTTCATGCCTCGGAGGCCCTCGGGCCGCCGCTCTGGCGCCAGTTGCAGCTCACCGCGGTCGCGCTGGCCGCGATCCGCAGCGGCGTTTCCGGCACCGTGGCCTTCGACGCCGTGCCGCCGGCCCTCAGGCCGGGGGTACAGGCGCTGGGCTTCCAGGTGCTGCGCTGGCTCGGGCGCGCCGAGGCCTTGCGCCGGCAACTGGCCAAGCGCACGCCGCCCCCGGCCGCCGATGCCTTGCTGTGCACCGCCCTGGCGCTGGCCTGGGATGCCACGCAGGCCCCGTACGAGCCCTTCACGCTGGTCGACCAGACGGTCGAGGCCGCCAAGCGAAATCCCGGCACGCGGGCGCAAGCCAGCTTCGTCAACGCCTGCCTGCGCCGCTTCCTGCGGGAGCGCGAGGAGCTGGTGGCCGCCACGGACCGCGAGCCGGTCGCGCAATGGAACCACCCGCGCTGGTGGATCGAGCGCCTGCGCCGTGACCATCCGCGCGACTGGCAGCGCGTGCTGGCGGCGGACAACACGCAGGCGCCGATGACGCTGCGGGTCAACACCCGCCAAGGCGACCGGCCTTCCTACCAGGCGGCGCTGGTGGCCGCGGGCCTGCAGGCGGTCCCGGTGGCCGCGGCCGGGTTGCAGCTGCTGCGCGCCCGGCCGGTGCAGGAGCTGCCGGGCTTCGCCGAGGGGCATTGCTCGGTGCAGGACGCCGCCGCCCAACTCGCCGCGCCCCTGCTGCTCGACGGTCTGCTCGGCGCCGCGCCGGGTGCCGCGCCGCTGCGGGTGCTCGACGCCTGTGCGGCGCCCGGCGGCAAGACGGCCCACCTGCTCGAACTGGCCGGACCCGACGCCCTCGAGCTCACCGCGCTCGAGGTCGATGCTGCGCGCAGCCGCCGCATCGACGAAACCCTGGTCCGGCTCGGCCTGCGCGCCAAGGTCGTGGTGGCCGACGCGGGTCGGCCGAAGGACTGGTGGGACGGCCAGACCTTCGACGCCATCCTGCTCGACGCACCCTGCACCGCCTCGGGCATCGTGCGCCGGCATCCCGACGTGCGCTGGCTGCGGCGCGAAAGCGACACCGAGCAACTGGCACTGCTGCAGGCCATGCTGCTGGCGGCGCTCTGGCCCCTGGTGCGGGAAGGCGGGCGCCTGCTCTATTGCACCTGTTCGGTTTTCAGGGAGGAAGGCGCGCACCAGATCGATGCGTTCCTTGCGCACAACACCGACGCCCGTTTGCTGCCCTCGCCGGGGCATTTGCTGCCGCAAAGCGGGGGGATTGCCCGTGGCGTCCCGGACAATGCCTTGGGTGACCACGACGGCTTTTTCTACGCCTTGCTCGAAAAGCAACCGCCCCGCTGAAGACCGCGGGATGGGATGGCTGGCCGCCCTGCTGGTGCTGGCCTGCCTCCTGGCCTGCTGGCCGGCCACGGCGCCGGCACAGTCCGCCAAGAGTGCGTCGGTCAGCCAACTGAAGCTCGAACAGGCGGACGATGGCATCTATCTCAACGCCCAGGTGCAGTTCGAGCTGCCGAACCTGGTCGAGGAGGTGCTCGACAAGGGCATCGCAATCTATTTCGTCGCCGAGGCCGAGCTCTACCGCGAGCGCTGGTACTGGACCGACCAGAAAGTCGCCCAGGCCACGCGCCACATGCGCCTCGCCTACCAGCCGCTCACGCGGCGCTGGCGGCTCAATGTCTCGCCGGTGCCGATCACCAATTCGGGCTTCGGCGTGTCGCTGAACCAGAATTTCGATACCCTCTCGGAAGCGCTTGACGGCGTGCGGCGCGTGGCTCGGCTGCGGCTCGGCGACATCTCCGAGATCGGCGAGGAGGGCCCCCACCCGGTGAGCTTCCGCTTCCGCCTCGACACCTCGCAACTGCCGCGGCCCTTCCAGATCGGCGTGGTCGGCCAGGCCGACTGGAACATCTCCGTCGAGCGCAGCGCGCGCTTGTCGCTGGAGAAGATGAAGTGAGCAAGGACTCTCGCGCTGGCGCCGGCAGATCGTCGGCAGCCAGCCGCGCCCGCGCAACCCGCTGGGCCATCGGTGTCAGTGCCTTCCTGGTCACGGCGGTCGGCCTGGTGCTGATGTTCCTGCTCGCCCAGTCCACCAACAACCGCGAGCTCTACGAGCGCAACTACGCGCGCCTGTTCGGCATCAACGTGGTGGTGGCGGTGGTGCTGTCGCTGGTGCTCGCCTGGGTCGCCTTTCGCCTGCTGCGGCGGCTGCGCCAGGGCAAGTTCGGCAGCCGCCTGCTGATCAAGCTGGCCGCCATCTTCGCCCTCGTGGGCGTCGTTCCCGGCGCGCTGGTGTACGTGGTCTCCTACCAGTTCGTGGCGCGCTCGATCGAGAGCTGGTTCGATGTCAAGGTCGAAGGCGCGCTGGACGCCGGCCTGAACCTGGGACGCGCCACGCTCGACTCGCTGTCCGACGACCTGGTGAGCAAGGTGCGAAGCGCCAGCACCCAGCTCGCCGACGTGCCCGACACCAGTGCCGGGCTGGTGCTCGAGCGCATCCGCGACCAGCTGGGTGCCACCGACGTGGTGCTCTGGACCGGCAACGGGCAGTTGATCGCCGGTGCGGGCGCCTCGCGCTTCCAGCTCAATCCCGACCGGCCCTCGCCGCAGCAGCTGCGCCAGGTGCGGGCGGACCGCGCCATCGCCCATATCGAGGGACTGGACGAGAGCCCCGCCCCCGGCAGCGCGGTGCCGCCGCCCGCCAGCGTGCGCGCCCTTGCGCTGGTGCAGCGGCCGGGCTTCGACTTCGGCACCGAGCCGCGCTTCCTGCAGGTCACGCAGCCGGTGCCGCCGGCCGTGGTGGCCAACGCGCTGGCGGTGCAGGAGGCCAATCGCGAGTACCAGGAGCGGGCGCTGGCGCGCGAGGGCCTGCGCCGCATGTACATCGGCACCCTGACGCTGTCGCTCTTTCTCGCCGTGTTCGGCGCGGTGCTCCTCGCGGTGCTGTTCGGCACCCAGCTCGCGCGGCCGCTGCTCGTGCTCGCCGACGGGGTGCGCCAGGTGGCCGGCGGCGATCTGCGGCCCACCGCGGTGGTGCAGGGCAGGGACGAGCTCGGCGGCCTCACGCGCTCCTTCGCCGTCATGACCCAGCAGCTGGCCGAGGCCCGCGCCGCGGTCGAGAAGACCCTGGGCGAGCTCGATGCGGCGCGCGCCAACCTGCAGACCATCCTCGACAACCTGACCTCGGGCGTGATGGTGCTGGACCCGCGTGGCGTCGTGCTGTCCACCAACCCTGGCGCCACGCGCGTGCTGCGCGCGCCGCTCGCGGCCTACGAGGGCCAGCCGCTGGTCGATGTGCCCGGGCTGGCCGAGTTCGGGCAGGCCGTGCAGCAGCAGTTCGACGACTTCGAGGTCGAGCACCTGCAGCATGGCCTCGACCATTGGCAGCATGCCTTCGAGCTGCACACCAGCGGCGAGGGCCTGTCGCAGGACGCGGTCAACATCGTCGCGCGCGGTGCGCAGTTGCCGGGCGAGGCTCGCTTGCTGGTGTTCGACGACATCTCCGAGATCGTGTCGGCCCAGCGCGCCCAGGCGTGGGGCGAAGTGGCGCGGCGCCTGGCGCACGAGATCAAGAACCCGCTCACGCCCATCCAGCTCTCGGCCGAGCGCCTCGAGATGAAGCTCAGCGGCAAGGTCGCCCCCGCCGAAGAGGCGGTGCTCACCAAGTCAGTCCGGACCATCGTCGACCAGGTCGACGCGATGAAGCGGCTGGTCAACGAGTTCCGCGACTATGCGCGGCTGCCGGCGGCGGATCTGAAGGCGGTGGACCTCAATGCGCTGGTCGCCGACGTGCTTCAACTTTACGCCGCGGAGAACGCGCCCATCACGCTGCGCTGCGAGCTCGACGAGCGCTGCCCGCCGATCCGCGCCGACGCACAGCAAATCCGCCAGGTGATTCACAACCTGTTGCAAAACGCGCAGGACGCTGCCGAAGTCGCAGCCCACGGCAGCGGGCGCCCAGGCGAAGTCGTCATCCGCACGCGACTGGCCGACTCGGGCCAGCGCGTGCGGCTCACGGTGCAGGACAGCGGGCCCGGCTTCGCCGAGAACATCCTCAAGCGCGCCTTCGAGCCCTACGTCACGACCAAGACCAAGGGCACCGGGCTCGGGCTCGCGGTGGTTAAGAAGATCGCTGACGAGCATGGTGCGCGCATCGAACTTTCCAACCGCATCGTGGACGGGGCTGTGGCCGGGGCACAAGTCTCGTTATCATTCGCCCTGGCTGGCCAGGCGCAGGGAGCGCTCGCTCACGCCAAAGACTCGACTTCGCCCGTCGCCTGAGCGTTTGCACGTGCGGCGGCGGGTCGGCAAGCGAACCCCATACCGGCGCATAAAACACAAGCATTCATGGCAAACATCCTCGTGGTCGACGACGAGCTGGGCATTCGGGACCTGCTCTTCGAAATTCTGAACGACGAAGGCCACAACGTGGAGCTCGCGGAAAACGCGGCCGAGGCCCGTGCCGCGCGGCAGCGCGCGCGCCCCGACCTCGTTCTGCTCGACATCTGGATGCCTGACACCGATGGCGTCACGTTGCTCAAGGAATGGTCCACCGCCGGTCTGCTGAGCATGCCGGTGATCATGATGAGCGGCCACGCCACCATCGACACCGCGGTCGACGCCACGCGCATCGGCGCCTTTGCCTTCCTCGAGAAGCCCATCACGCTGCAGAAGCTGCTGAAGGCGGTCGAGCAGGGACTGGCGCGCGAGACCGCGCGCCGCGCTGCCGCCAGCGTTGTCCCGACGACCGCGAACAACCTCGCCACCGTGGTCACCACGATGGGCGAGAACGCGCTGGTGCCTGCGGCTCCGCAAGGCCCGGCGATCGACACGGGCCCGCAGGCCATGCAGAGCTTCGATCTCGACCGGCCGCTGCGCGATGCGCGCGACGGCTTCGAGAAGGCGTACTTTGAATTCCATCTCGCGATGGAGAACGGATCGATGACCCGCGTGGCCGAGAAAACAGGCCTCGAGCGCACGCATCTCTATCGCAAGTTGAAGCAACTCGGCGTCGATCTGTCGAGGGGCCGCCGCGGCACTGTATAATCGCGGGCTGCACACAAGGCACGCTAGCTCGGTCGGGTCGCACGACACCAACCGATTCGCCAGCAGTCTTGGCGTAAAGGCCCGGTAGCTCAGTTGGTAGAGCAGCGGATTGAAAATCCGCGTGTCGGTGGTTCGATTCCGCCCCAGGCCACCAGTCTTCATGCGCCCCAGCGCCCGATCGGGTTCTGGGGCGTTTCTACATCCGCCGTTGATCGCCCTCCGCACGCCTCATGCAGCGGCACGCGACTTGAGGCTGGCGACGTAGCTGTTGCGCGTGCCCGTGACGTGCGTGCGCATCAGCGCCTCGAACTCCGCAAACTCACCCGCGCGAAACAGCGCCAGCAGCTTCGAGTGCTGCTCGAAGCCGGCAGCGCGCAGCACGTCCGCCGGCGCGGACAGGTGCGTGCGCAGCGTCGCGATCTTGGTTGCGGCCGTGGCGTAGGCGGCCTGCATGTACGGATTGCCGCAATGCTCGAAGAAGGCTTCGTGCAGCCGCGTGTCCGCGCGGCCGTAGCGCACCGCGTCGCGTGCGGCGCGCGCCTCCTCCATCTCGCGGATCGCGGCCTGCAGCGCCGCCGCGGTGGCTTCGCGCGCGTTCCGGTACGCAAGTTCGGCCGCGCGCGGCTCGAGCAGACAGCGGAATTCGCAGATGGCCGCAATGTCGAACTCGGTCGGTTCGAACACGTAGCTGCCGCGTTGGGGCCGGATCACCACCAATCCCGCCAGTTGCAGCTGATTCAGCGCCTCGCGCACCGGCGTACGGCTCACGCCGAAGGAGCTTGCCAGTGTCTCCTCCGGAATCATTTCCCCCAGCGCGAACTCGCCGTCGATGATGGCCTCGCGCAGGCGCTGCGCCACCAGCGTCGCGAGGGACTTGGGGGCTTCGATCTTGAGTCGGTTGGATGGGGGCACGGTGCGATTAGGGGCTGAAAAAGAGTCGGTTCGGGCAGTCAGGGGCAGTCAGGGGCTTATAGCCGACCTCCGAAGGCCGGGACAGTTCGGATAAGTACTAGTGCCTTAGTGCCTTACATACAAGATGATTCGCCGGTCCTCCCAGACCGAGAATCATGACGTCCATCTCTCCTGCCGTCCCGTCGAGCCTTCTGGCACTGCGCGACCAACTCGGCGCTTCCGCGGTGCTCTTCGGCGACGAGGTGCCCCAGCGCAACCGGAACGACTGGAGCACCCAGCCGCCCACGCTTCCGCTGGCCGTCGTGCGGCCGGTCGATGCGGCGGGCGTCTCCGCCGCGCTGGTGGCCTGCCGCGAGGCCGGCCTGCCGGTGGTGCCGCAGGGCGGGCTCACCGGCCTGTGCGGCGGCGCCCGGCCCGAAGACGGCTGGGTGGCGCTGTCGCTGGAGCGCATGGTCGGCATCGAGGAGATCGACCCGGCAAGCGCCACCATGACGGTGCGCGCCGGCACGCCGCTCGAGCTGGTGCAGCGCGCGGCGGCCGAAGCCGGCTTCTACTTCGCGCTGGATCTCGGCGCGCGCGGCTCCTGCGCCATCGGCGGCAACCTGTCGACCAATGCGGGCGGCAACCGCGTGATCCGCTACGGCATGGCGCGCGAGCTGGTGCTCGGCCTCGAGGTCGTGCTGCCCGACGGGACGGTGATGACCAGCCTCAACAAGATGCTGAAGAACAACGCCGGCTACGACCTCAAGCACCTGTTCATCGGCAGCGAGGGCACGCTGGGCATCATCACCCGGATCGTGCTGCGCCTGCATCCCCAGCCGGGCTGCACGCTCTCGGCACTGTGCGCCTTGCCCGACTACGACGGCGTGGTGCGCCTGCTGGCCGCCGCGCGCGGCGGACTGGGGCCACTGCTCTCAGCCTTCGAGGTGATGTGGCCGGACTATTGGCAGGTGGTGACCCAGCGGGTCGGCGTGCGCGACCCGCTCGCAGCTGGCACGCAGCACAGCCACTACGTGCTGGTCGAGGTCCAGGGAACCGACGAGGCCATCGACGGCCCGCGCTTCCAGCGCTGGCTCGAGCGCTTGATGGAGGAGGGCGCACTGGCCGATGCGGCAGTCGCCCAGTCGGTAGCAGACACGCAGTCCTTCTGGGCGCTGCGCGACGCCTGCGCGGAGTTCTTCCCCACGCTCGGGCCACACGTCTCCTACGACGTCGGCCTGGCCGTGAAGTCGATGGACGTTTACGTGCGAGCCTGCAAAGCCGCACTGGCCGCGCGCATCCCCGGCTGCGAGGCTGTCTATTACGGCCACATCGGCGACGGCAACCTGCACCTGGTGGCCTGGGTTCCCGGCCTGTCGATCGAGCATCAGCCCAAGGAGGCGATGGACGAAGTGATCTACGGCCTGGTGCGCGAGTTCGGCGGCACCGTGTCGGCCGAACACGGCATCGGCACGGTCAAGAAGCGCTGGCTCGGCCATGCCCGCAGTCCCGAGGAGATCGCGCTGATGAAGACGCTCAAGGCCGCCCTCGATCCCGCGGGCCTGCTCAACCCGGGCAAGGTGGTGTGAGCATGGCCGCCGTCTTCATCGACCGCGTGTTCAAGGGCATCGAAGCGGTGTTGGCCGCCCTGCTCCTGGGCATGGTGCTGATGGTGTTCGGCAACGTGGTGCTGCGCTACGCGTTCAACTCGGGCATCCAGGTGTCCGAGGAGCTGTCGCGCTTCTTCTTTGTCTGGCTCACCTTCATCGGCGCCATCGTTGCGATGCGCGACGGCACCCACCTGGGCATGGACGGGTTCGTCACCCGCCTGTCGCGGCGTGGCAAGCTCGCCTGCCTAGCGGCCAGCCAGACCATCGTGCTGGTCTGCTGCGTCATGCTGTTCTGGGGCACCTGGCAGCAGCACGAAGTCAACGCGACCACCAAGGCGCCGGTCACCGAGATCTCCATGATCTGGGTCTTCGGCATCGGCTATCTCACCAGCGTGGCCATCGGCGCTCACGCCTTGCACGCGCTGTGGCGCATCGCCACCGGCCGCTTGCGCGACGACGAACTGGTGCAGGTCACGGAGAGCGAGGAGATCCCGCACGACGCCGCCCACCCGGGGGCACGGCCATGACGATCGCCGTTTTCACGCTGTCGCTGCTCGGCGCCATGATGTTGGGCGCGCCGATCGCCTTCGCCCTGCTGATCTGCGCCGGCGCGTTGATGGTCGCCCAGGGCCAGATCGACACCACCATCCTCTCGCAGAAGCTGGTGGAGGGCGCGGACAGCTTCCCGCTGCTGGCCATTCCCTTCTTCATCCTGGCCGGCGAGCTGATGAACGCCGGCGGTATCTCGCGGCGCATCGTCAACTTCGCGCTGGCCTGGGTCGGCCATCTGCGCGGCGGCCTCGGCCTGGTGGCGATCTTCGCCTCGGTGGTGATGGCGGCGATCTCCGGCAGCGCGGCCGCCGATGCCGCGGCCATAGGCGCGATGCTGATCCCGATGATGCGCCAGGCCGGCTACGACGTGCCGCGCTCGGCCGGCCTGATCGCGGCCGGCGGCGTGATCGCGCCGGTGATCCCGCCCTCGATCGGGCTGATCGTGTTCGGCGTCATCGCCAACGTGTCGATCGGCAAGCTGTTCCTGGCCGGCATCGTGCCGGGGCTGATGATGGGCGCGTCGCTGGTCATCGCCTGGACGTGGGTGGCGCGGCGCGACAAGGTGAGCGTGCAGCCGCGCCAGTCGATGGCCGCGCGCGGCCGCGCCGCGGTCGACGGCTTCTGGGCGCTCCTGATGCCGCTGGGGATCATCGGCGGGCTGAAGTTCGGCGTGTTCACGCCGACCGAAGCCGGCGTCGCTGCCTGCGTCTATGCCTTCGTGCTCGGCGCGCTCGTCTATCGCGAACTGAACCTGCGCCAGTGCTACGGCTTGCTGGTGGCGGCCGCGAAGAGCACGGCCGTAGTGGTGTTCCTCATCGCCGCCGCACTGGTGTCGGCCTGGTTGATCACCACCTCCGAGGTGCCGGCGCAGGTGGCGGCGATGCTCGAGCCCTTCATGGGCAACAAGATCCTGCTGATGTTCGTGATCATGGTCATCGTGGTGATCGTCGGCACCGCGCTCGACTTCGCTCCCACGCTGATGATCCTCACGCCCGTGCTCATGCCGGTGGTCAAGCAGGCGGGCATCGACCCGGTCTACTTCGGCGTGCTGTTCATCATGAACAACGCCATCGGCCTCATCACGCCGCCGGTGGGCATCGTGCTCAACGTGATGTGCGGCGTGGCCAAGATCTCGATGAAGGAGCTGATGCGCGGCCTGTGGCCCTTCCTCTGGGCCGAGCTCATCGTGCTGTTGCTGCTCGTGCTCTTCCCTTCGCTGGTGCTGGTGCCGCTGAAGTGGCTGAGCTGATTTTTTTTACAAACAAGGAGACCTCCGATGCCGATCCATTCCCGCCTTTCCCGCTTCGCCGCCGTGGCCCTGGCTGCCGGCCTGGCCGCCGGTGCCGCGCAGGCCCAGTTCAAGGAACGCAACTTCCGCGTCTCCAACGGCGTGAGCAAGGAACACCCGATGGGCAACGGCCTGGCGAAGATGGGGGCCTGCACGCTCGAGAAGAGCGGCGGCAAGATGAAGATCCAGGCTTTCTGGGACGGCGCGCTCGGCAGCGACCTCACCGGCACGCAGAGCGTGCGCACCGGCTCGCTCGACATGGTGATCACGTCGACCGCGCCCGTGGTGTCCATCGTGCCGGCGCTGGGCGTCTTCGACCTGCCCTTCCTCTTCAACAACGCCGGCGAGGCCGACCAGGTGCTCGACGGCAAGGTCGGCGACTGGTTCTCCGCCAAGCTGCCGGCTGTCGGGCTGGTCAACCTGGCCTGGTGGGAGAACGGGTTTCGCCACACGACCAACTCGAAGCGGCCGATCACCAAGGTCGAGGATTTCGACGGCGTGAAGATGCGCGTGATGCAGAACACCATCTTCCTCGACACCTTCAAGACCCTGGGCACCAACGCCGTGCCGATGGCCTTCACCGAGGTCTATTCGGCGCTCGAGACCAAGACGGTGGACGGCCAGGAGAACCCCTTCACCAACATCGAGAACATGAAGTTCTACGAGGTGCAGAAGTACCTCACGCTGACCAAGCACGCCTACAGCCCGACGCTGGTGCTGTTCTCCAAGAAGATCTGGGACACGCTCTCGCCGCAGGAGCAGACGACGCTTCGCGAATGCGCGCTGCAGGGGCGCGACGAGCAGCGCCGCGCCAACCGCGCGATGGAAGCGCGCAGCGTGGACAACCTCAAGGCCAAGGGCATGGCGGTCAACGAGATCGCGCCGGCCGAGATGCAGCGCATCCGCGAGCGCTCGAGCGTGATCTACGAGCGGCACGCCAAGGCCATCGGCGACGAGGCGATCACGATGGTCTCCTCCGAGCTCAAGCGCATCCGCGGCAACTGAGCAAAGGGATCGACGATGAGTCTTTCGGGAAAGGTCGCCTGGGTCACCGGGGGCGGCAGCGGCATCGGTCTGGCCGGTGCCACGCAGCTGGCGCAAGCGGGCTGTCGGGTCGTCATCTCCGGGCGCGAGGCGCCCAAGCTCGACTCGGCCATCGCGGCCGCCGAGCGCCTGGGCGCGCCGCGCGGCTCGATCTCGGCCGCGCCGCTGGACGTGGCGGATGCCCGCGCCGTCGCGGCCGTCGCGCAGACCATCGAGGCCGAACTCGGGCGCGTCGACATCCTCGTCAACAGCGCCGGCATCAATTTCCCCAAGCGCTACTGGTGCGAGACCGACGGGCCCACCTTCGATCAGGTGGTCGCCGTCAACCTGAACGGCGCCACCTATTGCACGCTCGCGGTGGCCAAGGGCATGCGCGCGCGCCGCGAGGGAACGGTGATCAACGTCGCCTCCTTCGCGGGCTGGCACTACGAGTACCTGACCGGCCCCGCCTACACCGCCAGCAAGGCCGCGCTGATGGCGCTCACGCACTCCTTCAACATCGAGGAGTGCGTGAACGGCCTGCGCGCGACCGCGCTGTGCCCGGGCGAAGTCGCCACGCCGATCCTGAAGAAGCGGCCGGTCCAGCCGAGCGAGGCCGACAAGGCGCGCATGCTGCAGGAAGCCGACCTGGGGCGGACGATCCGCTTCATTGCCGAGATGCCGCCGCACGTCTGCATCAACGAGCTGGTGATCTCGCCGGTGTGGAACCGCACCTACGTCGCCGGAGAGGCGCTGCAGCGCAAGGCGGCGCCATGAAGCAGGCTGCGAGCGAGGGGCCGGTGGTGGCCGTCACCGGAGCGGGGCAGGGCATCGGCCGCGCGCTGGCGCGGGCCTTCGCCCGGCAGGGCGCGCGGGTTGTCGTCTCGGACATCGATGGCATGTCCTGCGCGTCCGCGGCGAGCGAACTGCAGGCCCTCGGCGTGCCGGCCGACGTGACGAATGCCGAGCATTGCGCGGCGCTGGTCGAGCGCGCGGTGGCGGTGCATGGCCGCCTCGACGTGATGATCTGCAACGCCGGCATCATGCAGCTGAAGCCGCTGCTCGAACTGGACGGCAAGGACTGGGACCGCATGCTCGGCGTCAACGTCAAGGGCAGCTTCCTCACGCTGCAGGCCGCGGCGCGGCAGATGCTGGCGCAGCCGCCGCTGGCCGAAGGTCGGCCGCGCGGCAAGATCCTGCTGATGGCGTCGATCGCCGGCCGCAGCGGCGCCGGCCCGATCGCCGCGGTGATCCCGCACTACCGCGCCAGCAAGGCGGCGGTGATCAGCCTCACCCAGTCGGCGGCCGTCGCCTTCGCGCCGCAGATCACCGTCAACGCGATCTGCCCCGGTCTGGTGGAGACCGACATGTGGCAGCGCATGGACCGCGACTGGAGTGCGCTGCAAGGCGTGCCCCGGGGCCAGGCGTGGCAGCAGCGTGTGGCCGCGGTGCCCATGGGCCGGGCGCAGACGCCGGAAGACGTGGCCGACCTGGCGATGTTCCTCGCCTCGCCCGCGGCGGATTACATGACGGGCCAGTCGATCAACATCGACGGCGGCCTGATGATGAACTGAGGCCCATGCATCCCGCACTGTCCCTGAAGGCCCTGCTCGCCGGCGCTTCCATCGTCGAGGCACCGGGCGCCTACGACGCGCTGAGCGCGCGGCAGATCGAGCGCGCCGGCTTCCCGGCCGTCTACATGACCGGCTTCGGCGCCACCGCGTCGCGGCTGGGCCAGCCCGACATCGGCCTCATGACGCAGACCGAGATGACCGGCCACGCGCGCGACATGGTGCGCGCCGTCGGCGTGCCGGTCATCGCCGATGCCGACACCGGCTACGGCGGCCCCTCGAACATCGAGCGCACGGTGCGCGAGTACGTCCAGTCCGGCGTGGCCGCCATCCACCTCGAGGACCAGGTGGCGCCGAAGCGCTGCGGCCAGATGGCCGGCATCCGCCTGATCGACGCGCGCGAGAACGAGCGGCGGCTGCGCTGCGCCGTGGCCGCGCGCGGCCACGATCCCATGCTGATCATCGGCCGCACCGATGCGCTGCCCGCCGCCGGCATCGACGAGGCGCTGGCGCGCGCCCGGCGCTGGCAGGACGCGGGCGTCGACCTGGTCTTCGTCGACGGCATCAAGAAGATCGCCGAGGTGGAAGCCGTGGCGCGGCACCTGCCGGGGCCGAAGATCGTCTCCATCGTCGACGGCAACGAGACCACCGCGCTGCGCGCGGCCGACCTGCAGGCCATGGGCTTCGCCGTGGTGCTGTACGCGGTGACGGCGCTCTTCAGTGCAGCGCTCGCCGTCGAGCAGGCGCTCGCGCGCCTGCGGCAGGACGGCACGCCACGCGATGTGCCGACGCTCGCCTATGCCGACTTCACCCGCGTGGTCGGCCTGCCGGATCACCAGCGCCTCGACGAGCAGTTCGGTGCCGACGGCTGAAGCGCGTTCTCTCTCTGGCCCCTTGTCTTCTCATCTGCGAAAGTCCCGACCTTGAACTCCGTCACTTCCGTTTCCTATTCCGGCATCTGGCCCGCGCTGCTGACCCCGCTCGACGAGAAGCTCGGCGTCGACATCCCGCGCTTCGCCTCCCATGCGCTGCGCCTGCTCGACGCCGGCTGCACCGGCATCACGCCCTTCGGCACCACCGGCGAAGGGCCGTCCTTCAGCGTGGCCGAGCGCATGGACGCGCTGGCCGGGCTGGTGGCGCGGGGCGTGCCGGCCGGGCGCATCCTGGCCTCCACCAGCTGCGCCGCGCTGCCGGACGCGCTGGCGCTGACCCGGCACGCGGTCGAGCTGGGCGCCTACGGCTGCCTGCTGCTGCCGCCCTTCTTCCTGAAGGGCGTGTCCGACCAGGGCGTGATCGATGCCTACCGCTGGATCATCGACGGCGTCGGCGACACGCGGCTGCGCGTGGTGCTCTATCACATCCCCCAGGTGGCGGCTGTCGGCCTGAGCCACCACGTGATCCGCACCCTGAAGACGCTGTACCCGGAGACCATCGTGGGCCTGAAGGACAGCGGCTGCCAGCGCGACGCTTCGCTGGCCTATGCCGAAGCCTTCATGCCGCCGATGCAGGTGTGGGTGGGCAACGAGCCGGACCTGCAGACCCTGGCCGCGCGCGGCAGCCTCGGCGCGGTGAGCGGCATCGCCAACGTCATGCCGCGCCTGGTGCAGCGGCTGGTGAAGGGCTCCGGCGAACCGGCGGTGGACCAGGAGCGCGTGCTCGCGCTGCTCCAGATCCTCGGCGGCTATGGACTCACGGCCGCCTTCAAGGGCGTGATGGCGCTGCTCGACGATGCACCGGGCTGGATGCGCGTGCGCCCGCCGCTGGTGGCGCTGGACGCGGCCGAATACGAACGGCTGGCCGCGCAGTTGCGCGCCTTCGGCATCGATCGCACGCGGGACTGAGCGCATGGCTGCCAGCGTGGTCTGCATCGCGAGCTGGAATGCCGATCTCGTGTCGCGGATTCCACGGCCGCTGGCGCGCGGCGAAACGCTGCTGGCCGACGCCTTCGAAATCAGCCCCGGCGGCAAGGGGTCGAACGCCGCGGTGGCCGCGGCGCGGCAGGGCGCCGCAGTGGCCGTGGTGGCGCGCATCGGCGACGACGAGTTCGGGCGCATGGCCCTCGGCCTGTGGCACGCCGAAGGCATCGACGTGCGCCATGTGGACATCGCCGCCGGCGAGCGCAGCGGCGTCGCTCAGATCCACGTGTTCGACGATGGCGACAACGCCATCGCCGTCTTCCCCGGCGCCGGCGCCGGCCTCGACGCGGTGCATGCCCGCGCCGCGGCCGGCACGATGGCGGTGTGCCGGGTGGTGATGGCCTCGTGCGAGGTGCCGCTGGCCTGCACGCTCCAGGCTTTCCGGCAGGCGCGCGCCCTCGGTGCGCTGGCCCTGCTCAATCCGGCGCCGGCGATGCCCTTGCCCGACGAGCTGTTGCCGCTGGTCGACGTGCTCACGCCCAACGAAGGCGAACTGATGGCCTTGGCCGGCTCCGGCGCGGCCTCCATCGACGAGGCGGCGGCGCTGTTGCTCGCTCGCGGTGTGGGGGCCATCGTGGTCACGCTGGGAAGCGCCGGCTGCCGGCTCTATCGGCGCGGCGAGGCGCCGCGAAACGAGCCCGGGCATCGCGTGCCGGTGGTGGACACGATCGGCGCGGGCGACACCTTCACCGGCGCCCTGGCCGCTGCGCTGGCGCGCGGCGAGTTGCTGCACCCGGCGATGCGCCGCGCCAACGCTGCGGCCGCGCTTTCGGTGCGAGGCCGTGGCGCGATCGGCGGCATGCCTCGGCCGCGCGAAGTGAGCGCGCTGCTCGCCGACCGCGACGCCTAGAAGCGCTACCGCGCCGGCAACTGGATCACGTTGCAGCTGCTTCCGCCGCCGCTGCCGTACTCCACGCGGCACACCAGGATGCGATTGCGCGCGGCATCCAGCATCCAGGCCACGGACGAATCGCCGGTTCCGGAGACGCCCAGCGGGATCAGCGTCGAGGGGGGCGGCGCCGCATGGACGGAACCGATGAACGCGAGCGCGATCGTCGCCAGGAATTTCGCAGGCATGGCAGCTCCTTGTGCAGGGGTGGGGCGAGCACTATGGTCCACGCGCTCCCCTGGCGCAATCGGCGGCCGTCGA
This sequence comes from Variovorax sp. Soil_C_12, assembly GCF_057657375.1. Taxonomy (NCBI): domain Bacteria; kingdom Pseudomonadati; phylum Pseudomonadota; class Betaproteobacteria; order Burkholderiales; family Comamonadaceae; genus Variovorax; species Variovorax sp. Soil_C_12. The sequence goes on from NZ_JBDGIO010000025.1 coordinate 28,231, forward strand.
CCGGCCGCAGAGATCGCTTCAGAAGTCGACCAGGCTCAGCCCGATGCTGAGCACCGCGCGCTTGCGGTTGTAGTCGACCAGCGTGTCGCCGTAGCCGTAGAACAGCTGCGTGTGGAAGCGCAGGTTGCTCCGGTTCGAGTCGCCGATGGGCTTGAGCCACTCGAGCCGGATCGATCCGCGGCCGCTCTCGCGCAGGTTGTTGCGCAGCGTCATGGCCAGCGTGTTCCCGTTGTCGACATTCCAGCGGCCCGTGATTTCGGCGCGGCCGATGTAGTTCGAGATGTCGGGGTTGTCGTCGTCCGCCGCACTTTCGTGCAAGCGCTTCCAGATGCGCCCGGTGATCGTGAAGCGGTCGTCCAGCTCCACGCCGCCCATCAGGTAGAGCCGGTTCCAGCTGCGCGAGTAGGGCAGGCTCTGGCCATTGGACTGGTGCACCAGCCCGACGCCTGCATAGCGCCAGCGCCAGCCGCCCGGCAGCCGGTAGTCCGTGGGGTAGACGTAGATCAGCTCGGGCTCGTGGTCGGTGCTGCGGAAAGGCCGCGAGATGTCGCCGTTGAAAAGCTGCCAGGTCGATTGCTGGCTGTAGCCGAACCACAGCGAGTCCTTCTTGACCGGGTCGTCCTGCGTGAGCATGCCCTGGGCGAGCTTGGTGCGCACGGAGAGGCCGATGCGCATCTCGTTGGCCTGGTAGGGGATGAAGGTGCCGGTGTGGCCGGGCGCGGGCGAGGTCGGGGTGTCGGGCTTGTGGTTCGCGGTCGAGAAAGACACGTTGAGCGGCCGGTAGCTGCGGAAGCTGAAGGTGCCGCAGTCGCTGCCGTTCTCCAGCTCCCAGAAGCGCGAAAGCGCGGAGTACTGGCTGTCGCGGCAGCCCTCCTCGGTCGCAACCGAGACCACGCGCGTGGCCGGCACGGCGGCGTCCACCGGCGCGGGCGGCTGCGTGGTGGCGAGCACCGGCGGCGCCGCCGGCATCTGGGCCGCCGGGAGCGTCTGCTGCTGGGCCCAGCGGTCGAAGCAGGCCAGGCGCGCTTCCTTGTCGTTCGCGAGCCGCTGGCACTGCTGCCAGGTCAGCTCCGCGTCGGCCAGCGGGCTCGCCGGCTTCGGCGCCGGCTGGGCTTGCGCGAGCCCCATGCCGAGGCCGGCAATGAGCGCTGCGAGGGGAGTGATGCGTGTGTTCTTCATTGCCAACTGCCAGTCTTGTTCAGCACGAAGGGATGCGTGCTGTCGTCGGACGCGTTGCGCCACGTTCCCTTGAATTCCTTGCCGCAGGAGCCCGCCTGCAGCTCGCCCAGCCAGTTGCCGCTGATGGCGCGGCCATCCAGCGACTCGTCGATGTTGAGCAGGCCCTCGTCGTCGATGTCGCCCGCGAGCTGCGCCACCGAAGGCGGCCTGCCGCCGCGCTCGCGCGTGATGGTGCCGCGCACGCCTTCGTACTCGGGATGCTTCCCCAGCTGCACGCGCGCGATGCCGGGTTCGCCTTCGATGCGCGCCTCCCACTGGCCGTAGAGTGCGCCCACCGGCAGCTCGCGGCCGTTCGCGGGGCAGGCCGGCTGGGCCAGGGCGCCGCCCGCGGCCAGGACCAGCGCCAGCACCAGCGCGCCCTTCATGAGCCCGCTGCGGCCGCTGCTGCCGCCGCCGCTGCGCTGTCCTGGGCCTTGCGCGCGAACTCGGCGCGCAGGGCCTTGAGCTTCTCGCGCGGATCTTCCTTGATGGTCTTCTTGTCGAGCGCCATTTCGGCGATGAAGCGGCTGGGCTGCGCCGGCACCATCTCGCGGCCCTGCTTGCGGCGCTTGGTCCAGCTCACGGCCAGGCTGCGCTGCGCGCGCGTGATGCCCACGTACATCAGGCGGCGCTCCTCCTGCAGGCGCTGCAGGGTGTCGTCGCTGACCTTCAGCTGGCGGCCGCCGTCGTCCTCGAGCTTGAAGGGCAGCAGGCCCTCGTTCACGCCGATCAGCATCACGTGCGGCCACTCCAGGCCCTTGGACGCATGCAGCGTGGAAAGCGTGACCACGTTCTGATCCTTCTCGCGCTCGCTGATGGTGGAGAGCAGCGAGATGGTCTGCGCCACCTCCAGCAGGCTCTTGCGCTCGTTCTCGACCGTCGCCCCGGAGGCGTCGGCGATCTGCCCGCCGCAGCGCTGCGACATCCAGTCGCAGAACTCGAGCACGTTGGTCCAGCGGCTGGCCGCGGCCTGCTCGCTCTCCTCGCCGTCGTAGAGGTGCTTCTCGTATTCGATGTCCTTGAGCCAGTCGGCCAGGAAGGCGCGCGCATCCTCGGCGCCCATGGTGCGGCGCGCGCGGTATTCGAGGTCGTTGATGTAGCGGCCGAACTCGTGCAGCCCTTCCATGCCCCGCTTGGCCATCACGGCGGGCAGCGAGGGCGAGAACAGGGCCTCGAACAGGCTCAGCTTGTACTGGCTCGCGAAGGTGCCCAGGCTGGCCAGCGTGGTGTGGCCGATGCCGCGCTTGGGCGTGGTCACGGCGCGCAGAAAGGCCGGGTCGTCGTCGTTGTTGACCCACAGCCGGAACCAGCCGCACAGGTCCTTGATCTCGGCGCGGTCGAAGAAGCTCTGGCCGCCCGAGACCTTGTAGGGGATCTGCGCGCGGCGCAGCGCCTGCTCGAACACGCGCGCCTGGTGGTTGGCGCGGTAGAGGATCGCGAAGTCGCGGAATTCCTTGAACTGCTGGCCCTGCGTGGTGGCGTCGCCGCCGCGCAGGCTCTGGATGCGCGCCACGGTGCGCTCGGCCTCGTGCGCCTCGGTGTCGGCATCGACCACGCGCACCGGCTCGCCCTCGCCGAGCTCGCTGAACAGCGTCTTGGGGAACAGCTTGGGGTTCGGGCCGATCACGTTGTTGGCCGCGCGCAGGATGGCGCTGGTGCTGCGGTAGTTCTGCTCGAGCTTGATCACCTTGAGCGTGGGGAAGTCCACCGGCAGCTTGCGCAGGTTGTCCAGCGTGGCGCCGCGCCAGCCGTAGATCGACTGGTCGTCGTCACCCACCGCGGTGAAGCGGCCGCGCTGCCCGACCAGCGCCTTCAGCACCTCGTACTGCGTGGCGTTGGTGTCCTGGTATTCGTCGACCAGCACGTGGCCGAGGGCAGCCTGCCACTTGGCGCGCACGTCCTCGTGCTGCTGCAGCAGCTTGAGCGGCATGCCGATCAGGTCGTCGAAGTCCACGCTCTGGTAGGCGACCAGGCGCTCCTCGTAGCGCGCCATGATGCGCGCCGTGATGCGCTCGTTGTCGTCCGCGGCCTGGGCCTCGGCCTGCGCGGCATTGAGGCCCATGTTCTTCCACTTGCTGATGGTCCACTGCCAGATGCGCGCGGTCGCGGCATCGGTGGTGCCGCCGGCATCCTTGAGGATCTTGGTGACGTCGTCGCTGTCCAGGATGCTGAAGGCCGGCTTCAGGCCCAGCACGCCGCCGTCCTCGCGCATCATGCGCACGCCCAGCGCATGGAAGGTGCAGACCACCACCTTGTTCGCGTCGCGCCCGATCAGGCCCTTGGCGCGCTCGCGCATCTCGGCCGCCGCCTTGTTGGTGAAGGTGATGGCCGCGATGCGCTTCGGTTCCAGCCCCGCCTGGATCAGGCGCGCAATCTTGTGCGTGATGACGCGCGTCTTGCCCGAGCCCGCGCCGGCGAGCACCAGGCAGGGGCCATGAAGGTAGTTGACCGCTTCTTGCTGCGCGAGATTGAGACCGGAGGACATGGAGGGGGGAAGGGGGAGCGCAAAGCGGGCAATGATACGGGGCCGGCGTTATGCAAGGCTGTGTGAAAGCTGTGTCGCCATGTGCCAGGGCGACAATCGCCCGCGTGCTGCACATCCTCGCCGTCACCCTCCCTTTTTTCGCCTTGATTGCGGCCGGCTATGCGGCCGCACGCAGCGGCGCGCTGCCGCTGGCGGCGATTCCGGGCCTCAACGCCTTCGTGCTCTATTTCGCGCTGCCCTGCATGCTGTTCCGCTTCGGCGCGGGCGCACCGATCGCACAGCTGCTCGATGCCGGCGTGGCGCTCGTGTGGGGCACTTGCGCGCTGCTCGCGGTCGGCGCCACGGTGGGGCTGGCGCGCCGCCAGGGCCTGGCCTGGAACGACGCGGCCTTCGGCGCGCTGGTGGCCGCTTTCCCCAACACCGGCTTCATGGGGCTGCCGCTCCTGATCGCCATCCTGGGGGCGCAGGCGGCCTCGCCGATGATCATCACCATTGCCTTCGACCTGGTGCTGACCTCCTCGCTGTGCATCGCCCTGTCGCGCCTCGACGGGGCCGGCGCGCAGGGCGCGGCCCGGGCGGCGCGGCAGGCGCTGCGCGGCATCGTGCAGAACCCGATGCCCTGGGCGATCCTGCTCGGCGGGCTGGTCTCGGCGACCGGCCTCGCGCTGCCGGGGCCGGCGGAGCGCACGATCGCGATGCTGGGCGACGCCGCCTCGCCGGTGGCGCTGTTCACCATCGGCGCCGTGCTGGCCCGCTCGGCCCTGCTGGCGCGCGAGCATCGCGCCAGCGCGCGCGTGGCCGAAGCCATGGGCAGCGGGGTGCGGGCGCCTTCGCCGGCGCGGACTGCCGACCTGCTGTCGGTGGCCGCGATCAAGATGCTGGTGCATCCCCTGCTGGTCTATGGGGTGGCGCGCGCCGCGACGGCGCTGGGCCTGCCGCTCGAGCGCAATGCGCTGGTCGCCATCGTGCTGGTGGCCGCGCTGCCGAGCGCGAGCAACGTGGCCATGCTGGCCGAGCGCTTCGGCGCCGACAGCGGGCGCATCGCGCGCATCATTTTGTGGACCACCGTGGCGGCCTTCTTCAGCTTTCCGCTCGCGGTGGGCTGGGTGCGTTGAGCTTCAGGGCGTGAGCACGCCGAGCTTGTAGGGGTCGGCGTCGGACAGCAGCTCGCAGCGCGACGTGTCGTGCCCCTGCGTGCCGTCGCAGTAGAAGCTGTTGCAGACGCGGCCGAAGAGGGTGGGCGTGGAGGTGAAGAGCACGCCGTGACCGGGCTGCCAGCGTTCCCTGGGCGCGCCGGCGGTCTCGGGCTGCTCGGCCGGCGCCGCGGTGAATTCGGCCAGGGTCTTCTGCGCCTCTTCGCCGCGCCAGCGGCTGGCGAGCTCCTCGGGGCGGGGCCGCGCGGCCACCGGGATCAGCAGGCCGTTGACCTGGAATCCGCGCCCGAAGCGGTGCTCCTTGCGGGCCAGGAAGGCATAGGCGCAGGCCGCGTGGCACTGGCCCTTCATCTCCGTGTTGACGCCGCTGGCGCGGATCGCGCGGGCGTATTCGCCGGCCGCCTCGGCCGTGCCGCCCAGGGAGTCCTCGAACACCACCGTGCGCACCTTGCCGTTGCCGAGCTGCTCGACGAAGCGCTGGACCGCACTGCCGTCGAGCATGCCGCTGACCAGCAGGCGGTTGCCTTCCAGCTCGATCTCCGCCGCCTGCACGCTCCAGCTCACGCCCGCCAGAGCCACACCCCCGAGGACCATCGACCAGCTTTTCACGCCAGGACCTTCCGTTGCGGCCCGTTCAGGGCCATGTCAGAGCTTCGACGTCGATTTCGAGCGGCGTCAACCCATGTTTCAGAATATTGCCTACACACCCCCGGCGGCTATTGGCTGATAGTGCTAGCTATACCGTTCGACTAATTCTTCTGTTTGCAAATGCCCTGCTAAAGTGGCGTCAAAACCTTGGGGGAAAACTGCCATGACGACTTGGATGCGCTGGATGCTGTGGGTGGCATGCCTTGCCACGGTAGCTTGGCTTTGGCACGCGGGCGCCCTGAGCGCCGGCACGGCGCTCGCGACCGGCGCCGTCAGCCTTCTTCTCTTCGTCTGGCGCGGCCACCCCCACCGCAGGCGCCGCACGGCCTTGCAGTACATCGAGATGGGCAAGCAGCCGATCGGGCTGCACTGAAGCCTCGCCGGGCCCTCGCCCGGTTCAGATGCTGTGGGGGTCGACGTCGACCAGCCAGCGGATCACGCCCTTGCCTTCGGGCTGCTTGCGCAGTTCGTGCAGCAGCGGCTGCCAGGCCGCAAGCAGGCGCTGCAGCGCGGCGCGCGAAGCGCTCTCGACCAGCAGCTGCGCCCGTTCCACGTTGGCCACACGCTGGATCGCATGTGGCACGGCGCAATAGCGGGTCACATGCTGCGCACCCTCCAGCCCCTCGGCCGCCGCGCCGGCGGCATTGAGGAAGCCCTGCGCCGCCTCCTGCGTGCGGGCATCGGCGCGCAGCAGGGCCTGGAAGGCAAAGGGCGGCATCCCGGCGGCGGCGCGCTCCTCCAGCTCGCGCTGGGCGAAGGCGGGGTAGTCGTGTCGGCGAAGGGCGGCGAAGAGGGCGTGCTGCGGGTGGTGGGTCTGGATCCACATCTCGGCGGTCGTTCCCTGCGCCGACAGATAGGCCGCGTCCCGCCCCGCGCGCCCCGCCGATTGCATGAGCAGGCCGAACAGGCGCTCGGGCGCGCGGAAGTCGCTGGAGAAGAGGGCCCCGTCGGGGTTGGCCGCCGCCACCAGCGTGATGCGCCGGAAGTCATGGCCCTTGGCGATCATCTGCGTGCCCACCAGCACGTCGACCTCGCCGGCGTGCACCGCGGCCAGCTGCGACTCGAGCGCGCCCTGCCGGCGCGTGCTGTCGGCGTCGATGCGGGCGATGCGCACCGGGCTGCCGTCGGGCCGCTTCACGCCGGCGAACAGTTCGCCCAGGTGCTCCTCGAGCCGCTCCGTGCCGCGGCCCACCGGGGCGATGTCGGGGTTGCCGCAGGCCGGGCAGGCGCGCGGCACGCGCTCGGTGAAGCCGCAATGGTGGCAGCGCAGCGTGCGGTCGATCTTGTGGAACACGCGGAAGGCGCTGCAGTGCGGGCATTCGCTCTTCCAGTCGCAGTCGCCGCAGGCCAGCACCGGCGCGTAGCCGCGCCGGTTGAGGAACACCATGCTCTGTTCGCCGCGCGCCACCCGCTGGCCGATGGCGTCGAGCAGCGCGGCGGACAGCACGGTGCGCGGCGGCTCCAGGCCCATGTCGACCAGCCGCACCGTGGGCAGCGCCGCGGTGCCGATGCGCGACGGCATCGCCAGGCGCACGTAGCGCCCGCCGCCATCCTCGCCCGCGGCCGGCCGGCTCTGGTGCCAGCTCTCCAGCGAGGGCGTGGCCGAGCCCAGCATCACCTTCGCGCCCTCGCGCCGGCCGCGCCAGACGGCCAGGTCGCGGGCCGAGTAGCGCGCGCCTTCCTGCTGCTTGTAGCTGGGGTCGTGCTCCTCGTCGACCACGATCAGCTTGAGCGCGGGCATCGAGGCGAACACCGCCATCCGGGTGCCCAGCACGATGCGCGCCCCCCCGCCGTGGGCCGCCAGCCAGCTGGCCAGGCGCTGGGGATTCGTCATGCCGCTGTGCAGCGACACCACGGCGCCGCTGCCGAAGCGGTCCTTGAAGCGCGCCTCCAGCTGCGGCGTCAGATTGATCTCGGGCACCATCACCAGCGCCTGGGCTTCCGGCTCGCGTTCGAGCAGCGCCGCGACGGCCTGGAGGTAGACCTCGGTCTTGCCGCTGCCGGTGCTGCCGAAGAGCAGGAAGGGGCCGCTTTCGGCGTCGAAGCGCGCCAGGGCCTGCGCCTGCTCCGGGGTCAATGCCGGGCCGCCGGGGGAAGCCGCGGCGGCGGCGGGCGCTGTCTGCCGCTTGAGGCGTCGCGCCAGCTGCACCGTGCTCAGGTCGCGCAGCTGCGGCGGCAGCGCGGCCAGCGCGATCTCGCCCAGCGAGCGCTGGTAGTAGCGGGCGGCAAAGGTCACCAGGTCGCGCCAGCCCGCGCCCAGCGGCGGCAGCGCGTCCAGCACGGCGCCGATGGGCTTGAGTTCCACTGGCGCCGCCGCATCGCCCCGCGTCCCGGCGGGCTGGGCCGACCACACCACCCCGAGCACCTCGCGGCGGCCCAGCGGCACCCGCACCAGTGCGCCGGGCGCGACAGGCAGGGGGCTGGCGTAGCTCAGTACATCCCCTAATGCGCTGTGCGCCGGAGTCTGAACGGCGACCTCGAGACGCCAGTTCAAGACACCCTTCCGTTCGGAGCGATGGTTAAAGGAACTTGGAGCAAAGCAGCCTAAGTCGTTGATTTGCCTGCGCTTTGAAAGCCATCCAGAGTTACTGTGGATAACTTTGTTGATATCGGGCCTCGACACGCTGCCAGCCCTTGAGAATCAAGGCTCCCGCTGGAATGCCCGCAAAAAAAGCAAAACTCAAAATCCATATAAATCAATAACTTAGCGGCGCTATCGCTTTAGGAGCGGGGGCGGCTGGCCCTCAGATGATTTTTCGCTCCGCTACCATGGTTTTGTGCATAAGTCAGTCCGTCCTCACCATTTTCGAACTTGACAAACGCGCGACCCGCGATCTCAGGTGCTTACAAGCCATAACGGCCTCAGAGGCCGCGCAGGGCGCGGGACTGCGCGTGGACTGCGGCCACCAGCGCGGCGACGTGGTCGGGTGGGGTGAACTGGCTGATTCCATGCCCCAGGTTGAAGATGTGGGTCGGTCCGCTCGACGCGGTGTCGCAGTGCGGCCGGCCGAAGGCCTGCAGCACCTTCGCGACCTCGGCCTCGATCCGCTCGGGCGGGGCGAACAGCACGTTGGGATCGATGTTGCCCTGCAGGGCCTTGCCGCCCTCGCCTTCGCCCACCAGCGTGCGGGCGCGGCCGAGGTTGACGGTCCAGTCCAGGCCCAGCACCTCGCAGTCCAGAGCGCGCATGGCCTCCAGCCAGAGCCCGCCGCCCTTGGTGAAGACGATGCGCGGCACGGGCTGGCCGTCCGCGCCCTGGCGCTGGAGCTGCGACAGCACACGGGCGGTGTAGGCCAGGCTGAAGTCCTGGAACGCGCCGTCGGCCAGCACGCCGCCCCAGCTGTCGAAGATCATCACGGCCTGCGCGCCGGCGTCGATCTGGGCGTTGAGGTAGGCCGCCACCGCATCGGCATTCACCGCGAGCAGGCGGTGCATGAGGTCGGGGCGGCTGTAGAGCAGGGTCTTGACCAGGCGGTAGTCGCTCGAGCCGGCGCCCTCGACCATGTAGCAGGCCAGCGTCCAGGGGCTGCCGGAGAAGCCGATCAGCGGCACGCGGCCGTCGAGGGCGCGGCGGATCGAGGCGACGGCGTCGAAGACATAGCGCAGCTTGTCCATGTCCGGCACCTCGAGCGCGCCGATGGCCGCCTCGTCGCGCACCGGCCGCGCAAAACGCGGGCCCTCGCCGGCCTCGAAGGACAGGCCCAGGCCCATCGCGTCGGGCACCGTGAGGATGTCGGAGAACAGGATCGCCGCGTCGAGCGGATAGCGCGCCAGCGGCTGCAGCGTGACCTCGGTGGCGTAGTCCACGTGGGTCGCCAGCCCCATGAAGCTGCCGGCCCGCGCGCGCGTCGCCACATATTCAGGCAGGTAGCGCCCGGCCTGGCGCATCAGCCAGACGGGCGTGTGGTCGGTGGCCTGGCGCCAGCAGGCGCGCAGGAAAGCGTCGTTCTTCAGGGGGGCGAAAGGCATCCCGCGATTGTCGCAGGGGCCTTCGCCGCGGGCCGGGCGTTCAGGCCTTGTACTTGATCGAGCAGCCGTAGGGCTTGGTCGTCGCCGCGCTGATCGGCTTGCCGCCGAAGGCCTCCCCGAGGGCCTGGTTCACGTAGTTGGTCGCGGTCTTGATGTCCTCGGTGCGGGACGAGGCGATGCTGTCGATGCCTCCGGCATACACCAGCACACCCTTGGGATCGATGATGTAGAGGTGCGGCGTGGTGCGCGCGGCATAGGCGCGACCGATCACCCCGTCCTCGTCCATCAGCACGGCCGTGGGGGCGGCCGACTGCTCCTTCATCCAGGCATCGAGCGCGGCCGGCTTCAGGTAGTCGCCGGCGGCGCGCTCGGTGGAGTTGACGGACAGCCAGACCACGCCCTTCTCGGTCGCGGCCTTCTGGGTGGCGGGCATGTTGCCGCTGCCGTAGTGCTTGCGCACGAAGGGGCAGCCCGGGTTGGTCCATTCGAGCACCACGAACTTGCCGGCGAAATCGGACAGCCGGTGCTGCTTGCCGGCGGTGTCGACGGCGACGAAATCGGGCGCCCTCTGGCCGACGGCCGGCGCGGCTGCGGCGTGGGAGCCCATCAGGAAGGTGGCGCCGAGGGCCACGGCGGCTGCCATCACGGCGCGGCGGGAGGCTCGGCTCAGGGCAGCGCGCGCCTGGCGCGCGGCACGGTAGGAACGCGAGTCTGCGGTTGACGATGAGGGCATGGTCAGCTTGAACTCCACTTGCAAAAAATCAACAACCGCGACAGCTTAGAACGCTTTCCTCACCTGCTTGTGACAACCCGTGAAGAGGCAGGGTCAAAGTCTTGCCAGCGCCTCGCGGACCTCTTCCTTGCTAAGGATCTCGGTCAACACCAGCGGCGTGCGGCCCGGCGCCATCAGCACATAGGCCGGTACGCCGCTGCGGCCCATCGCGGCCAGCGCGGCGGTGATCTCGGGGTCGCGCCGGGTCCAGTCGGCGCGCAGCATGGCCACCTTCTTCGCGTCGAACTCGGCCAGCAGCACGGCATCGGCCAGCGTGCTGCGCTTGTTGTACTGGCAGGTGACGCACCAGGCGGCCGTGAAGTCGACGAACACCGGCCGCCCCTGCGCCGCGAGTTCGCTCACGCGCGTGGGCGACCAGGCCTGCCAGCGCTCGCCGGCCGAGGCGGCCATGGCGGGCGCCGCGCTGCGCACCACGTTGCCGCCGATCGCACCTGCCAGCACCGCGGTGACCGCGATCAGCGCGCTGGCCAGCACGATGCGGGTGCGGCCCCGCAGGGTGAAGGCCCAGACGACGGCCGCCAGGCACACCAGCAGACCCAGCAGCGCGCCCGCGCCGTCGATGCCGCTTTGCTGGCCCAGCACCCAGACCAGCCAGGCCACCGTGGCGAAGATCGGGAAGGCGAGCAGCCGGCGCAGGATGTTCATCCACGGCCCGGGCCGCGGCAGCAGGCGCGCCACGCCCGGCACGAAGCCGGCGGCCAGGTAGGGCAGGGCCAGGCCGAAGCCCAGCGCCGCGAAGATCAGCAGGGCCTGCGCGGCCGGCAGTCCGATCGTGAAGCCCATCGAGGCACCCATGAAGGGGGCTGTGCAAGGCGAGGCGATCACCACCGCCAGCACCCCGGACAGGAAGTCGTTGGCCATCGGGTGCCGCACCTGGGCGCTGCACACCGAAGAGGGCGCGAGCATGCCGAACTCGAACAAGCCCGCCAGGTTGAGCCCGATCAGCGTGAAGAGAGCGGCCAGCACCGCCACCACCGCGGGCGACTGCAGCTGGAAGCCCCAGCCCAGCTCCGCGCCCGCCGCCCGCAGGGCCAGCATCGCGGCCCCGAGCGCCAGGAAGGACAGCATCACCCCGCCCGTGTAGGCCACGGCGGCCATCCGGTGGCCGGCGTCGTCGTCGGCACGCCGGGTAAAACCCAGCACCTTGATCGCCAGCACCGGGAACACGCAGGGCATGAGGTTGAGCAGCAGCCCGCCAAGCAGGGCGCCCAGCAACGCCATGACGAAGCTGCCGCTGGGTTGCGGCGAGGCGGGCGCGGTGTTGGACTCCAGCGCAGCCTGGAGGGCCGGCGAGACCTCGGCGCGCGGGGCCACGGCCGGCCAGGTGCCGCTGACCGGCGCCTCGGCGCGCCAGGCCCCGGGCTGGCCCGCCTTCCGGTCGGCCTCGGCCAGGGCGACCACCACCGGCATCGTGCCGGGGCTGGCGCTGCGCTGCTCGGCCAACGGCACGCTGGCGGTCCAGGTGTCGCCGTCCCAGGCCTGGGTCCAGTCCTTGCCGAGGACGGCCGCGGTGTGGATCACCTCGGCGGTTTCGGGGAAGAAGTCCAGCGTCTTGCCGCGCGCGGCGGCCGGCAGGCCATCGAGCCGGACCTGGAGCTTTTGGCCCTCGATCTGGATCGATCCGGGCTTGGCCAGGGGCTCGGGCCGGGCGGCCAGCGCCGCGTCGAAGGCGTTCTGGTGCAGCGCCGTGGAGCCCTGGACCGGCAGCTTGAGCAGGAACTCCCCGTCTTCGGGAATGCATTCCTTGCGGCAGACCAGCCAGGTGGCCTTGAGCTTGATGTCCAGCGCCTCGGCGCCGGCGAGTCCGGCAGGCGGCTTGAAGTCGGGCGCCACCGTGAGCGGCACCGGCAGCAGCACGGTGCCCTCGTACCCGTAGTTGGCCAGGGTGCCGATGGGGATCTTCTTGGGCACCGGCCAGGCGATCTCGCCGGCCGACACGCCGGCCGGCAGCGACCAGGCCAGTTCGGTCGGGAGGCCGGAGTCGCCGGCGTTCTTCCAGTAGGTGTGCCACTCGGGCTGGTGCGTGATCTGCAGCCCGACCCAGACCGGTGCGCCGGCCGAGACGCCCTGTGGCGCCTGGGCGATGAGCTCTGCGCGCACATGCGGGGTGCTGACGACGGGCCCGATGCGGGAAGCCAGCTGGGCCGCTGCCGGCAGGCTGGCAGCGAGGGTGGCGGCCAGGAAGGCTGCGCCGCGGAGGAAGGAGAAGAGGGCCATGCCGGTCAGTCGGAGCGTGCTTGCGGGGCGAAGTTCCGGGCCAGCGGGCTCAGGCCGCCCACCCCAGCACCACCCGGCGGGTCTTGGCGCTCTTCTTTTCGATCTTGGTGACCACCACCGCACCGATCTCGCTGGTGTTGGCCACATGCGTGCCGCCGCAAGGCTGGAAGTCGATGGCCTCGGCCTCGCCGATCCGGACCGTGCGCACCGTGCCGGTGCCGCGCGGCGGCTGCACGCTCATGCTCTTGACCAGCGCGGGATTGGCGTCGAGCTCTTCGTCGGTGATCGCGCCCACGGCCAATGGATGACCGGCCGCCACCAGCCGCGCCAGGCCGGCGCTGAGCGCCTCCTTGTCCAGCGGGTCGGTCATGTGGAAATCCAGTCGCGCGTAGTCGGGCGTGATCGAGCAGCCGTCGACCGGCTGCGGCACCAGGTGGCACAGCAGGTGGGTCGCGGTGTGGAAGCGCATCAACTTGTGGCGACGGTCCCAGTCGATGCGGGCCGTCACGGCATCGCCGGCCTTCAGGGCCGCCAGCAGCCCGGCCTGGTCCGGCGCCGGCACATGGGCGATCTCGTTCGTCGGCCGGCCCTCGGCATCCTTGGCCTTGCGGGTGTCGGCGATCGCCAGCGCGCGCCCGTCTGCCAGCACCAACTGCCCGCTGTCGCCGGCCTGGCCGCCGCCCAGCGGGTAGAACACCGTGCGGTCGAGCACGATGCCGGCCTCGTCGATGCGCAGGACGCGGGCCTCGCACTCGCGCAGGTAGGCGTCGGAGCGGAACAGGTCGTCGGTCATCGCCCGATGGTAGCGGCGGCGCCGCACCGGGGTGCGCCCACGCCGGAAAGCGCCTACAGCCGACAGCCGGGGGTTGTGCCGGCGGGATCATTCGTGGCAGCTCCGCGGGCTTCGCGGCTGCGCATGAAGGATTCATGGCGATGAAGCGATCCAGTCATTTTTCTGCAGCCACTGCCGCGCTGGCGGCGGCCCTGTTGCTGGCGGCGTGCGGCGAGACCGCCAAGCTGCCGCCCGAGGCCGGCATCGGCCCCACGCCCCAACTGCCCGCGCCCAACAAGACGCTGATACCCACCGTCCGCATCGCGCCGGCGGTCGGATGGGGCGACGCGGCCGGCCCGACGGCGCCCAACGGCTTCGTCGTGACGGCGCTGGCCCGCGGCCTGGACCATCCACGCTGGGTCTACACCCTGCCCAATGGCGACGTGCTGGCGGTCGAGAGCAACAAGCCGCCCAAGCCCGAAGGAGCGAAGACGGGTGGCGGCGGCCCGGTCGGCTGGATCAAGTCGCAGGCCTTCGGGATGTTCCAGAAGCGCGCCGGCGCGGGGGTGCCGAGCCCCAACCGCATCACCCTGCTGCGCGATGCCGACGGCGACGGCACGGCCGAAGTGCGGCAGGTGTTCATGCAGAACCTCAGCTCGCCCTTCGGCGTCGCGCTGGTCGGCAACGAGCTCTTCATCGCCAATGCCGACGCGCTGGTCAAGGTGCCCTATGCCGAGGGCCAGACGACGATCGCCGCGACGCCGACGAAGGTGACCGACCTGCCGGCCGGCATCAACCACCACTGGACCAAGAACGTGATCGCCAACCGCGACGGCAGCAAGCTCTATGTGACGGTGGGTTCCAACAGCAACGTCGGCGAGAACGGCCTGGCCGCCGAGGAGGGCCGCGCGGCGATCTGGGAGGTCGACGTCAAGAGCGGCGCCAAGCGCCTGTTCGCCGGCGGCCTGCGCAATCCCAACGGCCTGGGCTGGGAGCCCGATACCCAGGTGCTGTGGACGGTGGTGAACGAGCGCGACGAGATCGGCAGCGACTTGGTGCCGGACTACCTGACTTCCGTGAAGGACGGCGCCTTCTACGGCTGGCCCTGGAGCTACTACGGCGGCCATGTGGACGCGCGCGTCGAGCCGCAGCGCCCGGACCTGGTGGCCAAGGCCGTGGTGCCCGACTACGCGCTTGGCTCGCACGTGGCGCCGCTGGGCCTGGCCTTCTCGCATCCGCGCGGCATGCCGCCGGAGTTCGCCCGCGGCGTGTTCATTGGTGAGCACGGCTCGTGGAACCGCAAGCCGCTCTCGGGCTACAAGGTGGTGTTCGTGCCCTTCATCGGCGGCCGGCCCAGCGGGCCGCCGGTGGATTTCCTGACCGGCTTCCTGAGCGCGGACGAGAAGGCGCAGGGCCGGCCCGTCGGCGTGGCGCTGGACAAGAGCGGCGCGTTGCTGGTGGCCGACGACGTGGGCAACACGGTCTGGCGCGTGGCGCAGGCGCGGGCGCGGTAGCGTGCCGGGCGGTGGTGCGGATGCACTCACCGCACGTGCCGCCAAGCGGCCCTAAGATCGCCGCATGGCCCTTCCTCGTTTCTGGTCCCAGCTCACGACGCGCGATTTCGCCGCGCTCGACCCGGCCGCGACGGTCGCCGTGCTGCCCCTGGGCGCGACCGAGCAGCATGGCCCGCACCTGCCGCTGGGCGTGGATTCGACGCTGGTCGACGGCATCGTCGCCGCAGCATTGCCGCTGCTGCCGGCCGGGCTGCCGGCGCTCTTCCTGCCCAGCCAGGCGATCGGCCTGAGCCCCGAGCATGCAAGCTTCCCCGGCACGCTGACCCTGTCGGCCGAGACGCTGATCCGGCTCTGGCGCGAGATCGGCGCCGGCGTCGCGCGCGCGGGCGTTCGCAAGCTGGTCTTCTTCAATGCCCATGGCGGGCACACCGGCGCGATGGAGATCGTGGCGCGCGAGCTGCGCGCGGCGCATGGGCTGATCGTCTACAGCACGAGCTGGTTCAACCTGCCGCTGGGCGAGGCCGGCACGCAGTTCAGCGCCGAGGAGCACCGCTTCGGCGTGCATGCGGGCGAGATCGAGACCTCGATGATGCTGGCGCTGGCGCCGGCGCAGGTGGACATGCAGGCGGCACGCGATTTCGGCTCGAGCTCGCGCCAGCGGGCGGCTGACTACCCGCTGCTGGGCAACGGCAGGAGCGCCCGGCTCGGCTGGGCCATGGAGGACTACAACCCCGAGGGCGCCGCCGGCAATGCGGCCGCGGCGAGCGCGGAGAAGGGGCGGGCGGTGGTCGACACCGCGGCGCGCCAGCTCGCCTTGCTGCTGGCCGAGGTGTCGCGTCTGCCGCTGGCGACCGCGCACACCGGGCCGCTGCCTTAGAGAAGAAGGCGCTCAGCCCGCGACCGCCGGGCCGCCCGGCGCGGTGTCCTGGATCTTGATCGTGCCGTCGGGCCGCTCGCAGGTGCCGATCAGCAGGCCGCTCGCCACCGCGTGGCTGCGCAGCTGCTCCATCACTTCGTCGCGGCCGGGTGTCGCCGAGAACGCCGGCGCGCTGTCCAGCGCGAAGACCTGGAACGCATAGCGGTGCACCCCATGGCCCGGCGGCGGGTCGGGCGGCAGCCAGGCGGCCTGGAGGTAGGAGTTGCGCCCGGCGTGCAGGCCGGTGCCGGCGTTGTCGGCGCTGGGGAAAGCGGCTTCGGGGAGGTTGCCGTCCTCCGCCGGCAGCCCGACCGCGATGGCATGGACCAGCGGATGGGGCGTGGGCGAATCGGCATCCTCCACCACCAGCACCAGCGATGCCGATCCGGCCGGCACCCCGGTCCATTGCAGCGGCGGCGACAGGCCCTCGCCGTCGGCCGTGTAGCGCGGCGGCAGGGGCGCATGGTCGACGAAGGCCAGGCTGCCCACGGTGATCGACGCCATGCCCTGGCGCAGGCCCAGGGTGTTGAAGGCGATTTCGTCGAGGCCGGCACGCACGCCGTGCAACGCCTGGCCGATGGCTTCGGGGAGCTTCTCGAGCATCCCGCGGGTATAGCGCGCGACTCGCAGGCGGCGTGTAGGACACGAGAGCGGCGCGGTGCTCCGCTATCATGAATCGAGCCCCCGCCGGGCGGCTCCTGTCCTTCTCCCCCCCCACACAAGGAAGCGTATGAGCATCGTCTGGACCATTCTGATCGGCTTCGTCGCGGGCCTGGTGGCGCGCGCCATCAAACCGGGCGACGATTCTGCCGGCTTCATCGTGACCACCTTGATCGGCATCGCCGGCTCGCTGATCGCGACCTATCTGGGCCAGGCGATGGGCTGGTACCAGGCGGGGCAGGGCGCAGGCTTCATCGCCTCGGTGGTGGGCGCGATCGTGCTGCTGTTCATCTGGGGCATGCTCAAGCGCAAGTAGAAAGCAAGGAAGCGGGGGCGGCGATGGGCCGTCGATCCAGGGCGCACCACCATGTCTACGTCGTCGAGCTCGACGACCGGGTCTGGAACATCGGCCGCTTCCGGCGCGCCAATCCCGACTATCGCCTCGGCCAGCCGTTTGTCTATGTGGGCATGACGGGGCTGGATCCCGACGTACGCTTCGACAAGCACAAGGCCGGCATCCAGGCCAACACCTTCGTGCGTGACTATGGCCTCAGGCTGCTGCCGGCGCTGTACGCCGTGTACAACCCGATGCCCTACGAGGCGGCGCGCGAGATGGAAGTCGAGCTCGGCATCGCCCTGCGAGAAGCCGGCTATGGCGTATGGCAAGCCTGAACCCCCGGAGACATCCATGGACCACCCCGCCTGCATCGTGATGACCACCGCCAGCACCGAGGACGAGGCCGAAGCGCTCGCCGCCGCCATCGTCGAGGCCCGGCTCGCCGCCTGCGTCCAGGTGGAGCGCGTGCGCAGCTTCTACATCTGGCAGGAGAAGCTGCACCGCGAGCCCGAATGGCTGCTCCTGATCAAGACGCTGGCAGCGCGCTTCACGGAGTTGGAGGCCTTCATCCGCGAGCGCCACAGCTATGAAACGCCGGAGATCCTGCAGGTGCCGGTCGCGGCCGGCTCGCCGGACTACCTGCGCTGGCTCGCCGCCGGCAGCACCGGCGCCGATCAGGCGTAGCTCACCCAGTCCTCGTAGGCCGGGCCGTCGAGGTGCGGCAGCGTGTTGTAGGTCACCAGCATGTGGCGCTTGGGCGTGAAGGCGAACTCGGTGACGGCCGTGTTGCGGATGCGCAGGTTGAGCTCGATCGTGGTCTCGGGGCTGGTGCCCAGCACATGGCCCACCGCGGTGCTGATCGGCCCGCCGCTGGAGACCACCAGCACCCGGGCCCCGTGGTGCTTGCCGCGGACATGGTCGAGCGCCGTGGTCACGCCGGCCAGGAAGTCGACGTAGCTCGGCATGCCCACGGGCGCGGTGCGGCCCTGCATCCAGGCGCCCAGGCCATCGCGCAGCAGCCGGAAGTGATGGCGGTACATCTCGGGCGAGTCGGGCTTCTGCAGCTTTTCCGGATGGATCGTGGCGATGACGGCATCCGCGTCGTACTCGTTGAGCCCCGGCCAGGGCAAGACGTCGTCGCGCACCAGGCCCAGGCCCTCGGCGATCCCCTCCCAAGTCTGGCGGTGGCGCTTCAGCGTGCCGGTGATGACCGCGTCGAACTGCATCCCGCGCTCGCGCCAGTACTCGCCCAGCCGCCGCGACTGCCGTCGGCCGAGCTCGCTGAGCTGGTCGTAGTCGTCCGCGCCGAAGCTGGCCTGGCCGTGACGCACGAGATAGAGGGTTCCCATGCGCGGAATTCTGCCGGGGCGCACGGCCCGATGCCGTCACGGCCGTGACCGTTGCTCTCGCGCATCGACCGCGCACTTGCGTGAAATAAGCAACGATTCTTGTAAGTGGATGAATCCTAAAGTGTTCATTGTGTAAGAATGCAAACTTTCGTTGACATTGCCGCGCGAGCCCTTCCGTGCCGCAATGCCGCTTCATCCACCGGAGAGGGACTGCACAGAACATGAACAAGACTTATCGGAGTGTCTGGAACCACGCGCTTGGCGCCTGGGTCGCGGTGTCCGAAATCACCGCGGCGCGCGGCAAGCGCGCGAGCGGCCTGGCCACCGGGCTGGTGGCGGCGGGCCTGAGCGTGCTGGCGACCTCGGGCGCCGCGCAGACCGTCAACTACAACGACGGCGACAACCTGGGCGCGACCATCGACACCACGCCGTCGAACGTGACCCTCAACAGCCTCGGCGCGGGCACGGCGACGCAGAGCGGCGCCATCAGCGGGGCCAACGGCATCATCAAGACCGGTGCCGGCATCATCGTGCTGGGCGCTGCCAACACCTACCAGGGCGCCACGACGATCAATGTGGGCACGCTGCAGGTGAGCTCGGATGCCAACCTGGGCACGGGCGGCGGCATCGTCTTCGGCGGCGGCACGCTGCGCCTGGGCGCCGACAACTTCGCGAGCGGCCGCGCCATCGCGCTGGGCGCCACCGGCGGGACCATCGACGTCGCCGGCACCAGCGGCAATACGCTCACCGGCCAGATCACGGGCAGCGGCGTGCTCACGCTGCGCAACACCGGCACCAACGTCCTGGGCGCAGAAACGCAGCGCCTGACCCTCGACAACGCCACCAGCAACTACACCGGCGGCACCGTGCTGCAGGGCAACGGGACGAGCGGACGCCTGAACGTCTGGACGCGCACGGCCGGCTCCTTCGGCACCGGCCCGATCACGCTGCTCCAGAACGCCGAAGTGCGCTTCCAGGACGGGGCCGCGAGCGCCGGTAACTTGACCATCTCGGTGCAGGCCAACACCAACGTCAACGGCAGCAACAGCGGCGTCCAGTTCCAGGGCGGCGCGCAGGGCGGCACGGCGACGATCAACACCAACGGGGAGGGCTCCTACGTCCTGTTCGGCAGCGGTGGCTCCAACGCGCAGCAGGCCACCCTCAACAACAACGGCGGACGCGTGATCTTCCAGGAGACCAGCTCCGGCGGCAGTGCGACCATCAACAACAACGGCGGCGCCGTCCAGATCTCGAACACGGCGGACCTGAGCGGCGCCACCGTCGTCAACAACAACGACACCGGCAACGGCCTGACCGGCCAGGTCTACGTCAACGGCATGACGACGGGCACGCCCGCAAGGGTGGGCTCCCTGTCGGGCTCGGGGAATGTCGTGCTCGGCGACGCCACGCTGGAAATCGGGGCGCTGGGCAAGAACGACACCCTCAGCGGCGTGATCGCGAGCACCGGCCCGGGGCTCTTCGACAGCGGGAGCGGCATCTACATCAACCCGGTGTTGGGCGCCGGCAGCGGCTCGGTGGTCAAGGTCGGCGCCGGCACCCTGACCCTCACCGGCGACAACACCTACACCGGCGGCACCACCATCAGCGGCGGCGCGCTGCAGCTGGGCAACGGCACCGCCAGCGGCAGCGTGCTGGGCGCCATCACCAACAACGCGTCGCTGATCGTCAACCGCTCGGACAACTACTCGCTGGCGAACCAGATCACCGGCTCGGGGACATTGACGCAAGCCGGCACGGGCACCACGACCGTCACGGCGGTCAACGGCTACACCGGCGGCACCGTGCTGAACGCGGGTGGGCTCACGGTCGCGAGCGGCGCCACGCTCGGCAGCGGCACGCTCACGCTGCGCGCCGGCACGCTCGGCACCACGGCGGTCAACCAGGTCCTGCCCAATGCGGTCGTCCTCGACGGCAGCGCCAGCCTGGCGCCCAACGGGTCCATGACCTGGAGCGGCCCGGTCACGCTGAGCACCAGCTCCACGCTGACCATGGTCCCGGCGCAAGGGGCGCTCACCTTCGGCGGCGGCATCGGCGGCGCCGGCGGCATCACGCTCGACGCGAGCGCGGCCGGCTCTTTCGGCAGCTTCAACTACCAGGCCGCCAACAATTACGGCGGCACGACCACCGTGCAGGGCAACGCCGCCCTGCTCGTGAACGGGGCCGGCAACGTTCCCGGCGACCTCCTGGTGAACGGCAACGGGACGGTCTTCGCGGATGGCAACAACCGGCTGTCGCCGGCGGCCAACGTCACGGTCAATTCGACCGGCAACACGGTGAACGGGCAGGCGCAGCCTGGCCTGCTCCTGCTCAACGCCACCCAGACCGTGGCTCAGCTCAACGGCAGCGGCACGGTCGGCCTCGGCGGCTCCGAGCTGACGGTCGGCGCCGGAAGCTTCTCCGGCTCGATCGCCGACAGCCCGGCTTTCTCGGCGAGCCCCGGCTTGCTGGTCAAGGCGGGCACCGGTACGCTGACCTTGTCGGGCTCCAACACCTACACCGGCAGCACCACCGTCGCCGGCGGCACCCTCCAGGCGGGCGCCGCCAACACCCTGAGCGCCGCCTCGGCGCACAGCGTGGCCGCGGGCGCCACGCTCGATCTGGCGGGCTTCAGCCAGAGCATGGCCTCGCTCAGCAACAGCGGCACCGTCTCGCTCGCCGGCGCCACCGCGGGCACCACGCTCACGATCAACGGCCCCTATGTCGGCAACAACGGCACGCTGCGCCTGGGCACGGTGCTCGGCGCCAGCGGGCCTTCCGATCGCCTGGTGCTCAACGGTCCCACCGCCGTCGCCAGCGGCAGCACCACCCTGCAGATCACGAACCTGGGCGGCCTGGGCGGCCAGACCCTGGGCAACGGCATCGAGGTGATCACGGCGCTCAACGGCGCCACCACCACCGCGCAGACCACCAAGAACGCCTTCGCGCTCGGTGGCGCGGGTCACGTGGATGCAGGCGCCTTCGAGTACCGGCTGTACGCCGCGGACGCGACGGGCGCCGGCGAGAACTGGTATTTGCGCTCGGAAGTGATTCCGTCGCCGCCTCCTCCGCCCCCGCCGCCTCCGCCGCCTCCCGCGCCGCCGGCGCCTCCAGCTCCCCCGGCGCCTCCTGCCCCACCGGCTCCTCCGGCGCCGCCCGCGCCCCCGGCACCCCCGGCGCCCGCGCCTGCACCGGCGCCCGCACCTGCACCTGCACCGGCACCCGTGGCGGTCACGGCCTACCGCGCCGAGGCCTCGATGCTGTCTGCCCTGCCGGCGCAAATGCGCGGCGCCGACATGGCGATGGTCGGCAACATGCGCACCCGCATGGGCGACGACGATGCCAGCGGCCGTGCGATGGCCAGCCTGACGCCGGTGGCCGGCGCGCTCTCGACCGAGCGCCGCGCCTGGGCGCGCGCGGTCTACAGCGACCTGGACATCCGCCAGTCGGGCGTGGTCAATCCCTCGACACAGGGCCACGTCGCCGGCGTCCAGGCAGGAACCGATCTCTATGTCTCGCAACTGGGCGACTGGCGCGCCGGCATCTATGCCGGCACCCTGGGCGGCAATGCCGACGTGAGCGGTTTCGCCAGCGGCCTCTACCGCACCGTGGGCAGCACGGACCTGCGCGCGCGCTATCTGGGCGCCTACGCCAGCTACGCCAACGCCACCGGCTTCTATGTCGACACCGTGCTCCAGTACGGCTCGCAGCGCTACACGATCCGTCCGCTCGGCGGCTTCGCCGCGTCCGGCAAGGGGAACAGCCTCACCGCCGCGGTCGAGGTCGGCCAGGCCTTCGCGCTCAGCGGCAACTGGACCTTCGAGCCGCAGGCGCACCTCAGCTACCGACGGGCCAAGGTCGACGACCTGCTGATCTCCGGCGCGCTGGTGCGGCAGGACGACGCCAGCGGCTGGACCGCCGGCCTGGGCGTGCGCGTGAAGGGCGACTTCGCGACCGCTGCGGGCCGCCTGCAGCCTTACGGCCGGGTCGGCGTCATCCACGCCAACGACGCGGGCGACACGGCGCGCTTCATCAACGGCGGCGTCTCCACGCCCATCGCAAGCTCGAGCAGCTACACGTCGGTCGAGCTCGCGGCGGGCGCCACGCTGACGCTGAGCAAGACCGTGAGCGTGTACGGCGAGCTCGGCAAGCTCTTCAGCACCGGCGGCGACACCCGGGTGAAGTCCTCGATCCAGGGGGCGGTGGGCGTGCGCGTGCGCTGGTAACGAGAAAAGATCGCGGCAGGGGGCGGAACTCGGGCGCGGCCGCCGGCTCCCACCGCCCATGGCTGCGCCGACCTCCTCCCTCTCCCCCGGTCTTCTCCCCCGGCGCGCCGTCACCGCAGCCTTCGTCGCGGCGCCGGTGCTCTGGCTCGGCGCCCGCGCGCAGCCGCAGCCCAAACGCATCGCCACCCCTTCTCAGACCGAAGGTCCCTTCTACCCGGTCAAGCTGCCGGCCGACAGCGACAACGACCTGCTGCGCAACGGCACGCTGAGCTACCGCGGCGGCCAGCCCGCCTCGGTCGAGGGCAGCGTGACCGACCTCGACGGCCGACCGCTGCGCGGTGCCCAGGTCGAGATCTGGCAGTGCGATGAGGGCGGCCACTACCACCACCCGGGCGACGGCGACCGTGCCGACGCCGCCTTCCAGGGCTTCGGCCGCGTGGCCGTCGATGCCGAGGGCCGCTGGCGCTTTCGCACCATCCGCCCCGTGGCCTACAGCGGCCGCACCCCGCACATCCACGTCAAGGTCAAGCTGGGCGGGCGCGAGCTGCTGACCACGCAGCTCTACGTGGCCGGCGACCCGGGCAATGCGCGCGACTTCCTGTGGCGCAACCTGCCGGAGCCGGCGCGCGAGGCGGTGACGGTGCCTTTCGAGCGGGGTTCGGACGGCTGGCAGGCGCGCTTCCCGATCGCCATCGCCGTCTGAACGCCTGCGCCCCGGCGCGGCCAGCGCTGCCCGGACGGTCACTGGGACGCTGGTGCCAACTGGGCGTCACGCGCTCACGTGACTTGCAGCACTTCGATGGTCTATGTAGTAAATAGTATTAGATATTTCTCGACACACCGAGATATAACTAATACTATTTACTACCTTTTGGTGCGGTCCGGCGGCCGAGCCTTTGGGGGACCGACCTTCGGCCGCACGCGCGGCTCGAGGCGGAACCAGAAGCCGCGCTGCAGCGATTGCAGCTGAAGCCGGCGTTCCGTCTCCGCTGGAAGAAGGAACGAAGGAACATGAACGAGACCGACAGCGCGGCTGGCGTGCAGACCCAGAACTATCGCGTGTGGGCGGACGATCCCGGAAGCTTCTCCACGCACAAGATCGCCGCCTTGCATCACAACTTCCACGAGCACCCGCTTTTCCAGGTGGCCGAGCTCGCCCAGTTGGCGAAGGAACTCGTGCCCTTCGATCAATGCCGGTTCATCAGGCCGGGCATCTCGCACGCGTCCTGCTTCACGCACGACAGCCGGCATCCCGACGGCCGCAGCATCGACGAGGTGTTTGAACGCATCGAGGAACCGGGTTCCTGGGTCGCCCTCTACAACATCGAAGTCATTCCTCGCTACGCGAGCTTGCTCGCCGGCATCGTCGGCACCATGCGACCCTATGTCGAGCGCGAGCAACCCGGCATCTTCAACGTCAGTGGCTTCGCCTTCATTTCGGCGCCGCCTTCCGTGACGCCGTTCCACATCGATCGCGAGAACAACTTCTGGCTGCAACTGCACGGTCGCAAGACCATGAACGTGTGGGACCACACGGATCGAGTCGTGGTGGCAGCCGACGCGGTCGAGGAGTTCATCGTCCGACATTCGCTGAAAAAAGTCCGTTTCAAGGAAGAGTTCCGGGCGCGCAGCCACCAGTTCGAGACCCAACCGGGAGACGCCATCTATTTCCCGAGCACGTCGCCGCACATGACGAGCTCCGACCGCAGCTGGACGCAGCCCGGAAACGGCGTGTCGATCTCGATCGGCGTGACTTTCTACACGTCGGTGACACGCAGGATGGCACGCGTCCATCAAATCAACAGGCTCTTGCGGAAGGTGGGGATGTCACCGGCCTTTCCCGGCGGATCGCCGGTCATGGATGGGCTCAAGGCCCCTGTGGGCGAGGTGGTCGGCATGGCCCGTTCCTCGCTCTCGCGCGCGCTCGCGCCCGTGCGCGGCGTCAAGCTCGCTGCCAAGGCGCCGCCGGGCTCTTTCTAGCTGGCGCGGCGCTCAGGCGGCCTGCGAGAGCACTTGCGCGAACATCGCGGCATCGACGTTGCCGCCGGTCAGCGCGACGCCCACCGACTTGCCCGCCCAGCGCGTGCGCTGCTGAATCAGGGCCGCCAGCGCGGCGGCGCCGGCGCCCTCGGCCACGTTGTGGGTGTCGGTGAAGAGCACACGCATCGCCTCGGCCACTTCCTGGTCGCTCACCGCGACCACGTCGTCGGCCTCGCGCCCCAGCACCTCCAGCGCCTCGGGCACCGGCGTGCGGCAGGCCATGCCGTCGGCCAGCCGCGTGCTGACCGGCGATTCGAGCGCCCGGCCCGCGCGGAAGGATTCGAGGTAGGCGGTCGCGTGCGCCGACACCACGCCGACGAGCCGCGTCGACACGCCGCAGTGCGCGCGCGCCGCGGCCGCGGCTGCGAAGCCCGAGCCCAGCCCGATCGGCACGAACAGCACGTCCGGCGGCCCGCCCGGCGCCGCGGCCAGCGCCTCGAAAAACTCCACGTAGGCGGTGGCCACGCCGCGTACCAGTTCGCGATGGAAGGAGGGCACGCGGTGCAGGCCCTGCGCTTCCGCCAACTGCCCTGCATGCTCGCTGGCGGTCTGGAACTCGTCGCCGTGCTCGACCAGCGTGACGCCCAGCGCCCGCATCGCGGCGTTCTTCTCGACCGAGTTGCCGTGCGGCACCACGATGGTGGCGTCCAGCCCGTGGCGCCGCGCCGCGAAGCCGACCGACTGGCCGTGGTTGCCGCGCGTGGCGCTGATCACGCGGCGCACGGTGGGCTGCTCGCGCGCCAGCGTCTCGAAGTAGGTGAGCCCGCCGCGCACTTTGAAGGCGCCGGCCGGCGTGTGGTTCTCGTGCTTGGCCCAGACCGTGCAGCCCAGGCGCTGCGCCAGCAGCGGCCAGGCGTACTGCGGCGTCGGCGGCATTGCCGCGTAGACGGTGCGGCGCGCGGCCTCGATCTCTTCCCGTGTGAAGCGCATGGTCAGCGGCGCTCCGGCAGCGCGATGCGCACGGCCAGCGCGGCCAGCACGCTGCCCATCACGTAGCGCTGGGCGCGCAGCCAGCCTTCGCTGCGCGACAGGAAGGCCGTGAGCCGGGCGGCGCCGAACACCAGCAGCACATTGACGGCGCCGCTCACGCCGATCTGGACCGCGCCCAGCATCAGGCTCTGCAGCAGCACGGCATCGCGCTCGGGGTGCAGGAACTGCGGGAAGAAGGAGAGGTAGAACATCGCCACCTTCGGGTTCAGCAGGTTGGTGAGGAAGCCCATGCTGAACAGCTTGGCCGGCGGGTCCTCCGGCAGCAGGCGCGCCTCGAAGGGGGCGGTGCCGCCGGGTTTGACGGCCTGCCACGCGAGCCACAGCAGGTAGGCCGCGCCGGCCAGGCGGATGGCGTCGAAGGCGAAGGGCACCGCGATCAGCAGCGCCGTGAGGCCCAGCGCCGCAGCCATCAGGTGCACCACGAAGCCCAGCAGCACGCCGGCCAGCGACATGAGCCCCGCGCCGCGGCCCTGGCACAAGGTGCGCGAGACGCAATAGATCATGTTGGGGCCGGGCGTCAGCACCAGCACCAGCGCGGCGAGCGCGAACAGGGCGAGTTCGGAGAGCTGGAGCGGCGGGTTCATCAGATCCCCTTGGAATCGAGCGTGACGGTGCCGCGCGGCGTGTCGAACACCGCGCGCAGGCTGGGGGGGCCGGCACCCAGCGGCGTGTCGGTGAGCCCGATGGCTTGCAGGGCCTGCGTCAGGTCGACGGCGCGCGGATGCGACAGCGCCAGCGAGCGCAGCCGGATGCCGGAATCGGCCATGCTGTCGCTGGGATGCGCCGCACCCCAGGCGATCAGCGTGGGCAGCGTGCCGTAGAAGAGCCGCTGGCCGTCGTCGCGCACCGTGATGCGCCAGTCGAGGCGCCCGGCCGGTGTGTCGCGCGAGGCCTCGAGCAGGCGGCCGCGGTCGATGCGCTGGCGTGCCAGCGCCTGGACGGCGGCGTCGGCGTCGGGCACCTCGACCACGAAATGCACCAGCCGCGGTCCCCGGCGCGCCAGCGTGGCCTGGAGCTCGGCATCGTCGAGGTCGAACCAGCGGTGGAAGGTCGCGGGCCGGGTCGGCTTCTGCTGGGGATCGATCGCGATGATCTCCAGGTAGGCGCGCGGGAAGGCCTTCGTCGCGATCTTCACCAGCCGGTTGTGCGTCCCCATCAGCGGGTGCACGCCACCCGGGCCGGGCGCGACGCCGAAGGTCGCTTCGCACCAGGCCACGCCATCGTCGAGGCTGCGGGCCGCGATCACGAGGTGGTCGATGCGCGCGGACATGGTTTTTCCTAGAGGGTGAGCTTGCCGTCGATGCAGGTGACGGAATCGCCGCCGACCCAGACCTGGCCCTCGGCATCGCGCGTGACGTGAACGCGGCCCGCACGGCCCAGGCACTGACCCTGCGCCGCCAGGTAGCGGTCGGGCAGGTGGCCTTCGGAGATGAGCCATTGCGCAAGGCTGGCGTTGAGGCTGCCCGTCACCGGGTCTTCCTCGATGCCGACCGGTGCGGCGAAGGCGCGCACCTCGAGGCCGACGTCATCGGCATCCGCACGCGCGAAGGCACGCGCCTCGCGGTTGGAGCGCGAGATCAGCGGGGTGTCCGGGTCATCGTCCCGCGCGGGAATGCCGGCCACGCCCACCTTCTGGCCGAGCTCCTTGAGCAGGCGGTGGTCGGGCTTGAGCGCGAGGACCGTGTCGGCGTCGGTGAGCAGCAGGCCCAGCCACACGGGGCCGTTGTCCAGCAGCTGCGCGGCCACGATCTGCTGCGCCCGCAGGCCGAGCGCGCCGGCCACCTTGGCCAGCAGCGAGGGGCTGGGTGCGCTGCGCCGGGAGGGCGGCGCCGCAAAGACCAGACGCTCGCCCTCGTGCCGGATCGGCACCAGGCCCTGGGCGCATTGCTGCACGATGCGGCCGCTGGTCTTGGGCCGGCCGCCGGCCTCCAGCCAGGCGTGGCAGCTGCCCAGCGTCGGATGGCCGGCGAAGGGCAGCTCGCCGCCGGGCGTGAAGATGCGCACGCGGTAGTCGGCCGAGGGCTCACTGGGCGGCAGCAGGAAGGTGGTTTCCGAGAGGTTGGTCCACCTGGCGAATTCCTGCATTTCGGCGTCGTCCAGGCCGGTGCCGTCGAGCACCACCGCGAGCGGGTTGCCGGCGTAGGGCTTCGCCGTGAAGACATCGACTTGCTTGAAGGGGCGGGTTTTCATGGCTTTCATTCCAGGGCGAGGTCGAGCACGCCGCGCGCGCCGGCGCGGCTGCGCAGGTCGGCGAACCAGCGTTCGACGTGCGGCCAGCTGGGCCGCGTGTATTCGGTCTGCGGCAGGCCGAACCAGCGATGCGCTTCGCAGCCGACCGGGATGTCGGCCATCGTGAAGTGCTCGCCGAGCATGTAGGGGCGGGTGGCGAGGTGCGCATCGAGCAGCGCGAACAGCGGCTCGGTGGCGCGCACCGAGTGCGCGATCACGGCCGGGTCGCGCTGGTCGGCGGGTGTGCGGATCCATTGCCTGAAGGCGCCGGCGCTGACCGGGTTGAGCGTGGTCTGCTGCCAGTCCATCCAGCGCTCGGCGTCGAAGCGCGCGGGCAGCGGCTCGGGGTAGAGCTTGCCCGGCGAATGTTTGGCACAGAGGTAGCGCACGATGACGTTCGATTCCCAGAGCGTGACCCGGCCTTCGCCCTCGCCGTCGTCGATGGCGGGCACCAGCGCATTCGGATTGAGCGCGAGGTATTCCGGCGTCTGCACGATGCCGAACCTGCCGCCGGCCTCGGTGCGCTGGAAGTCGAGGCCGAGTTCCTGCGCGCACCACACCACCTTGCGCACGTTGATGGAGCTGATGCGCCCCCAGATGTTGAGCATGTTCAGAATCCCTTCGTGGGGCGGTCGATGAGCAGAAGACGAAGCGCGAGGCCGGCCATCACCGCGGCCAGCACGCCACGCTGGAAGCCGGCACCGCCGCGGCGACGCTGCAGCCAGCGGCCGATGATGCCGCTGCAGGCGCCCAGCACCGTATTGAACAGCAGTCCGGCCAGGGAGAGCGTGACGCCCAGCAACGCCAGCTGCGCCGGCACGCTGCCGCGCGCCGGATCGACGAACTGCGGGAGGAACACCATGAAGAACAGCAGCGCCTTCGGATTCACCAGGTTGTTGAGCCAGGCGCGGCGCAGCACCTGCGCGAAGCCGGCGCGTCCGGCCTGCGTCGACAGGTGCGTGCCGCCCGATCGCAGCGCCTGCCAGGCCAGCCACAGCAGGTAGAGCGCGCCCGCATAGCGCAGCAGGTCGAAGGAGGGCGGCCAGGCCGCCACCAGCGCGGTGACGCCGGTCGCGGCGCAAAGGGTATGGACCAGGTCCGCCGCGGCAATGCCCAGGCCCGCCGCAAAACCGGCCCGCGGCCCGAGCGCGATCCCGTGCGAGAGCACGAAGGCCATGTTGGGCCCGGGCGAGAGGAACAGCGCCAGCACCGCCACCAGGAACAGCGAAAGCGTGCCGGGCTCGATCATGCCGCGCTGCCGGCCAGCTGGCGCTGGACCTCGGCCGCAGCCTTGTGCGCCAGCTGCTCGCGCACCGCGTCGGCCAGGGCGGCGATCGCGGTGTCGATCTCCTCTGCGCTGGCGGTCACGAAGGACAGGCGCAGCGTGCGCGCATCGCCGGCCCCCGCGTAGAAGGGCATGCCCGGCACGAAGGCCACGCCGCGTTCAACTGCCTGCGGCAGCAGCGCCACGGCGTCCAGACCCTCGGGCAGGCGCAGCCACAGGAACATGCCGCCGGCCGGTTTGTTGAAGCTCACGCCCAGGCCCTGCATTTCGCGCTCGAGCGCGGTGAGCATCGCGTCGCGCTGGCGCTTGTAGAGGGCGCGGATGGTCGGCACATGGCGGTCGAGGAAGCCGTCTTTCATCACTTCCGCCACCATGCGCTGGTTGAAGCTGGGGCTGTGCAGGTCGGCCGCCTGCTTGGCCTGCAGCAGCTTGGGGAAGATGGCCTTGGGTGCCACCAGGAAGCCCAGCCGCAGGCCCGGCGCCAGGATCTTCGAGAAGGAGCCGAGGTAGATGCCACCCTCGGGGTTGCGGGCAGTGAGCGGCAGCGGCGGCGCCTCGTCGAACCAGAGGTCGCCGTAGGGGTTGTCCTCGACGATCGGCAGGCCGGCCTCCGCCGCGGCGGCGGAGACCGCAGCGCGGCGCGCCTCGCTCATCGTGCGGCCGGTGGGGTTCTGGAAATTGGGCAGCAGGTAGACGAATCGCGCATCCTTCGCCTTGGCCTTCAGGTCGTCGACCAGGACGCCCTCGTCGTCGCTGGCGACGCTCACGGCCTCGGGCTCCATCGGCGAGAAGGCCTGCAGCGCGCCCAGGTAGGTGGGCGTCTCCACCAGCACGCGGCTGCCGGGGTCGAGCAGCACCTTGGCGATCAGGTCCAGGCCCTGCTGCGAGCCAGTGGTGATCAGGATCTGAGCCGGATCGACCGGCCAGGGCAGCATGGCCGCGACCGCTTCGCGCAGCGGGCCGTAGCCTTCGCTGGCCGCGTACTGCAGCGCGGCCTGGCCGTCCTTGTGCAGCACTTCGGCGCAGGCTTCGGCGAAGGCGCTGATCGGGAAGGTCTTGGGCGAGGGCAGGCCGCCGGCCAGGCTGATGATGCCGGGGCGCTCGGTGACCTTGAGGATTTCGCGGATCACCGAGGGGTTCATCTTTTCGGCGCGGGCGGCGAGTTTCCAGTTCATGTTGTTTCCTTTGGATGGACGAGTCGTTGTGATGATGCGGCGGCGGGGCGCGCCTGCGAAAGCTTCTTGCCGGCGACCACGGTGGCGACCACCGCCGCCGCGAAGCCGAGCGTGACGAGATCGAGCGGCTCGCCCAGGAGCGGCACGGCGGCGAGGATCGAGAGGAAGGGCTGTAGCAGCTGGGTCTGGCTCACGCGCAGCGCCCCGCCCATGGCGAGGCCGCGGTACCAGGCGAAGAAGCCCACCCACATCGAGAAGACGCCGACGTAGACGAAGCCGAGCCAGGAAGAGGTCGCGATCGGCTGCTCGGGCCACAGCCACAGCGCGCCCGGCAGCGTGATCGGCAGCGCCATCACGCAGACCCAGCAGATCACGCGCTCTGCGCCCAGCGCCGGCGTGACCTGCGCGCCGTAGATGTAGCCCAGCGAGGCGGCGAACACGGCGCCCACGAGCAGAAGATCGCCCCAGGCGAAGCCGAGATGCTGCTCGCCGGCACGCAGCACCGAGAACACGATCACCAGCGCGCTGCCCGCCAGCGCGCACAGCCAGAAGCCGAGCCGTGCGCGCTGGTGCAGCACCCAGGCCGCACAGGCCGCGGTCACCAGCGGCAGCAAGGCGGTGATCACCGCCGCATGGCTGGCGCTGACGATGCGCAGGGCGAAGGCGAGCAGCAGCGGAAAGCCGATCGCGTTGCCCAGCATGGCCATGCCGAGGGGCTTCCACTGGTGGCGTTGCGGCCGCGGCGAGCGGGTGGCGAGCAGGAAGATCACCGACAGCAGGCCCGCCAGCGCCGCCCGGCCCAGGGTCAGGAACCAGGGCGAGAGCTGCGGCGATTCCTGCGTGCCGGTGGCCAGCCGCGTCATCGGCAGCGTGACCGCGAAGAAGGCCACGCCGAGCACGCCCAGCCACATGCCGAGGGTTTCGTCCTTGATCTTCATACGCTGGCCATCCACCAGGCGGTGAGCACGAGCACGGCGGCCATGGCGCGGTTGAACCAGAGCAGGCGCTGCCCGTGCGCGAGCCACTTGCGCAGCAGCGAGCCTGCGAGCGCGTAGGCGAAGTTGCTGGTGAAGGCGTAGACCAGCATCACGGGTGCCACGATGGCGAAGCGTTTCAGCGCGTCGGGCTGCCCCGCGATCCAGGTGCCAACCAACGTCAGCGCCAGCAGCCAGGCCTTGATATTGACGAACTGCAGCATCACGCCCTGGCGGAAGCTGACGTGCAGCTGCTTGCCGTCGGCCTGACGCATCGTGGCACTGCCGCTGAGCTTCCAGGCCAGCCACAGCAGGTAGGCGATGCCGAAGGCCTTGATGGCCCAGCGCAGCGAAGGCGCCGCCATCACCAGCGCGCCGATGCCGGCGGCGCACAGGCCCAGCAGTAGCGTCCAGCCCACCGGCACGGCGACGACGAAGCGCATCGCCCGCGGGAGGCCGCCGTTGGCCGCGAGCGCGGTCGACAGCGTGGTGTTGGGTCCTGGCGAGAAGCTCATCGCCGTGGCCAGCGCCAGCAGCGCGGTGAAATCTTGCCAGGTCATGGCACACACTCTAAACTGATGACCATTACAGTACCGATACAGATTGCCGAACATGGGTCAAGCCTGTATCGGTCAGATCGGCGACACAGAGCACACACGCGCATGCTGACACGAACCTCCACCCAATCGCTGACGGAGCAGCTGGCCGGCCGCTTTGCCGAGCGGATCCGCACGCGCCTGCTGGCGCCCGGGGCGCGCCTGCCGTCGGTGCGCGAATGCGCGCGGCAGCAGGGCGTGAGCCCGCACACGGTGGTCGCGGCCTATGACCAGCTGCTGGCGCAGGGGCTCGTCGAGGCACGCCGCCAGCGCGGCTTTTTCGTGCGTGACGCGATCGCGGCCCAAGCAGGGCCGGCGCTGGCGACCCTGGGTCCGCTGGCCGAGCCGCTCGCGTCGCAGCCTGTACCGGCCGACGCGAGCACGCTGATCCGCGGCATGTTCCACCGTCCCAGCGACAAGCCGCAGCCGGGCATGGGCGTGTTTCCCGCGGAGTGGCTGGAGTCGCCCTTTACTGTCGCCGCCGTGCGGCGCATGACCAGCACCCGTGCGCTGCAGGACTTCTCGCTGCAATACGGCGAGCCCGCGGGCGACAGCGGCCTGCGGCGCAGCCTGGCAACCAAGCTCGCCAGCATCAACGTGCCGGCCGGCGCGGACCAAATCGTGACCACGGTCGGCGCCACGCATGCGCTCGACATCGTCAGCCGCACGCTGCTGCGCCCCGGCGATCCGGTGATGGTCGAGGAGCCGGGCTGGGCGCTGGAGTTCGCGCGCCTCGAGATGCTGGGCATGCGCATCCTGCCGGTGCCGCGCAAGGCCGACGGACCCGACCTGGAGGTGATGGAGCGTTACTGCAATGCAGGGGACGGCCACAAGCCCAAGCTCTTCGTGAGCGTAAGCGTGCTGCACAACCCGACCGGGTACAGCCTGACGCCGGGCAGCGCGCACCGGGTGCTGCAGCTGGCCAACCAGCACGGCTTCCACATCGTCGAGGACGACACCTACAGCCACCTGGCGCCCGAGCACGCCACACGCCTGTGCGCACTGGACGGGCTTCAGCGCACCGTGTACGTGAGCGGCTTTGCGAAGATCCTCGCGCCCGCCTGGCGCATCGGCTTCCTCGCGGCCTCGCCGGAGCTCGTGGGCCGAATGCTCGAGACCAAGCTGCTGGCCACGCTCACCACGCCGTCGCTCTTCGAGCGGGCGCTCGCCTGGTGCATCGACCAGGGGCAGCTGCGGCGCCACGCCGAGCGCGTGCGCCTGCGCCTGGACGGCGCGCGCGGCCGCACGGTGAAGCTGGCGCTGGCGGCCGGCTGCACGCTGGCTGCCGAGCCGGCGGGGCTGTTCGGCTGGGTGGACACCGGCGTCGACACCGATGCGCTCACGCAGCGCATGCTCGACGAGGGCTATCTGCTCGCGCCCGGCTCGCTGTTCCACGCCCGGCGGCCGCCGAGCACCTTGATGCGCATCAACTTCGCCACCGCGCAGGACGCCACTTTCTGGAAGGTGTTCGCGCGAGTACGGGCGCAGCTTTGAGGGTGCGCCTCAGAGCAGCCTGTCGGGTGCGAAGGGGCCGAACAGCCTGAGGAGCAGGCGCAGGCCGGCGCTTGCGTCCGGCTCGCTCGTGCTGTCCTCCAGGCCGCTGTTCTGCGGTGCTCGCCAGACCAGGCGGCCGTCGCTCTGCTCGACGCGCCAGGAGGCAGTGTTCATCGCGGTCTCGATCTGGGCGGCGGCGACGCGGCAAAGCTCGTTGCTGCGGATCAGCAATGCGATCTCGGTGTTCTGCAGTTGCGAGCGCAGATCGAGGTTCATTGATCCGACCACCAGCAGCCGCCCGTCCATTACCAGCACCTTGGAATGCAGCATCGAGCGCGATTCGCCCGGCGTGCTGCCGCTGCCGTTGGAGCCGAAGGCGCTGCCCAGGCCGGCCTGTTCGCTGCGCAGCTCGTACAAGCCGATGCCCATCGCCAGCAGTTCTTCGCGATGCCGCGCGTAGCCGACATGGGCCACGGGCGCGTCGTTGGAGGCGAGGGAATTGGTCAGCACGCGAATCTTGACGCCTCGGGCCAGTGCCGAGGCGAACGCCTTCTTCATGTCCGGGCCCGGCACGAAGTAGGGCGAGATGATCAGGAGATCGCGCTGGGCCTGGCCGATCAGCTGGAGGAGTCCTTCGACCACCGTGTCGCCATTGGCGGCAGCATCGGCCGCGCTGTCGAGCGAGCCTCGGGGTGCCGCGGCTGTCCGGCGCTGGCCCTGTTGCGCCACCACGAGGCCCGGTGCCTTGGCGGGGCCGGCGACGCCGCGCGGCGTGTCCGCCGGGATCTTGGCCGGCTTGTCGACCAGCACCGCGGCGGGCGCCCAGACGAAGCTGGCCGTGCGCAGGTCCATCGGCTTTTCGTCCCAGGCGCGGTTCTGTTGCTCGGCCGTCGGCGCGGCATTGCTCGGCCGTGGTTCGCCGTCGGGCGGCCGGGGCGCGCCAGTGTTCGTTTCCTTCTCGCGCTCGCTGCGCGCCTCGTCGCGCAGCGCGTCGAGTTCCCTGCGCGTCACCAGCGATTGAACGGGATAGGCGCGCTCGTTGTTCCAGTAGGCATCGAAGCTGCGTGACAGGTCCTGCACGATCGGGCCGGCCGCCAGAACGTCCATGTCCACGAAGTTGCCCGCCTCGGCATTGCCGAAATAGGCGTCGCCCAGGTTGCGTCCGCCCGTCACCCCGAGCACGTTGTCGGCGATGAAGAGCTTGTTGTGCATGCGCTGCTGGATGCGCGAGGCATCCTCGATGGCGTTGAACATCCTGGCGAAGGTCGAACCGCGCGAGCCGGGCACCGGATTGAACATCCGCATCTCGATGTTGGGCACGAAAGCCAGGCGCATCACCTGTGCATTGCGGCCGGTGCTGTGGAAGTCGTCCAGCAGGACCCGCACGCGCACCCCGCGCCGGGCCGCGTCGCGAACTGCGGCGAGCAGGCGTGCGGTGCTGGCGTCGGCATGGATCGCGTAGTACTGCAGATCGAGCGTCTTCTGCGCACCCTCGGCCAGCGCGAGGCGGCTGCCGTAGGCGGCCGGCGGTCCGTCGAGCAGCATGAAGCCGGACTCGTTGCGCGCCGAGGCCGCCTGGCGGCGCTGCTGGACCAGGGCCGCCAGCGGCGTGCTGGCCGGGGAGGCGAGCGCGGTGGATACCGGCCTGTGCACGTTCTGCGGGAGTTCAGCGCAGGCCGAGAGAAAGAGGAAGGCCGAGAACAGGGCCGCGCCGCAGCGTCGCCATGCGGTCGCGGAGAGGTGGAAGGCCTTGAATGAAATCATGCAGCCCGATCGGAGCCAAGACCGGCTCTGTATAGCGCAGCCGCGGCCCGTTGTGCGTCGGACGAAGGCGCCGTCGGCTACCCCTGTCGTGCCGAATCGAGCTCTTCCCAGCGCTCCATCGCTGCCAGCAATTCCTCGTCGATCTGCGCGTGGCGTTGCGCGAGCTCGGCGGCGCGCGAGGCCTCGCTGGCGTAGATCGCGCCGCCGTCGAGTTCCAGGACTTCGGTGATGCGCTTCTGCTCCTCCTCGAGCTCGGCGATCCGTGCGGGCAGGGTCTCGAGCTCGCGCTGCTCCTTGTAGCTGAGCTTTCTGCGCGTTCCCGGGCGCGGAGCCGCTGCCGCTGCCGCTGCCGGCGCCGGGGGCGCCGCCACGGGAGCGGGCGTGGGCGAATCCGCGGCGCTCTGGGCGGCGATCTCGCGAGCGCGCTTGGACTGGGTCATCCAGTCTTCCACGCTGCCCTCGTATTCGCGCCAGAGGCCGTCGCCTTCGAAGGCGACGATGCTGGTGACCACGTTGTCGAGGAAGGTGCGGTCGTGGCTCACCAGGAAGACCGTGCCGTCGTAGTTCTGCAGCAGGTCCTCGAGCAGCTCGAGCGTGTCGATGTCGAGATCGTTCGTCGGTTCGTCGAGCACCAGCACATTGGCCGGGCGTGCGAACAGGCGCGCGAGCAGCAGGCGGTTGCGCTCGCCGCCGCTCAGCGAGCGTACCGGCGAGTGTGCGCGGGCCGGCGAAAACAGGAAGTCGGCGAGGTAGCTCTTGACGTGCTTGCGCTGGTTGCCGATTTCGATCCATTCGCTGCCCGGGCTGATGAAGTCCTCCAGCGTTGCATCGAGCTGCAGCGCGTCGCGCATCTGGTCGAAATAGGCGACCTGCAGGTTGGTGCCGCGGCGGATCTTGCCGCTGTCCGGCTCGAGCTCGCCGAGGATGAGCTTCAACAGCGTGGTCTTGCCGGCGCCGTTCGGTCCCAGCAGGCCGACCTTGTCGCCGCGCAGGATGGTGCCGCTGAAGTTCCGGATCACGGTCTTGGCCCCAAAGGCCTTGGTCGCGCCCGTCAGTTCCGCGACGATCTTCCCGCTGGACTGGCCGGAAGCCACGTCCATGTTGACGCTGCCGAGCACTTCGCGCCGGGCGGTGCGCCGGGCGCGCAGCGCCTCGAGACGGTTGATGCGGCTCTGGCTGCGCGTGCGGCGGGCCTCCACGCCCTTGCGGATCCAGACTTCCTCTTGGGCAAGGAGCTTGTCCGCCTTGGCACTGATGATCGCTTCCTGGGCGAGTTGCTCCTCCTTTTGCGCCAGGTACTGCTCGAAGTTGCCTGGATAGGAGCTGAGCTTGCCGCGATCCAGCTCCACGATGCGGGTCGCCACGCGGTTCAGGAAGCTGCGGTCGTGCGTGATGGTGACGACGCTGCCCTTGAAGTCGATCAGCAACTGCTCGAGCCATTCGATCGAGTCCAGGTCGAGGTGGTTGGTTGGCTCGTCGAGCAGCAGCACGTTGGGCGCGGCCACCAGCGCCTGCGCGAGGGCCACGCGCTTGCGGGTCCCGCCCGAAAGCGCGCCCACGCGCGCGCTGCCGTCGAGGTGAAGGCGGTGCAAGGTCTCCTCGACCCGCTGCTCCCAGTTCCAGGCGTCGAAGGCTTCGATCTGCGATTGCAGCGAGTCGAGGTCGAGGTCCGGGGCTCCGGAGAGATATTGCTCACGAAGAGCGATGGCATCGGCAAGGCCGGTGCTGGCGGCCGTGAACACGTCGGAGTCCTGGTCCAGTTGGGGATCCTGGGCCACGTACGCGACGCGCAAGCCCTGCTGGGCCTGGAGCGTGCCGTCGTCGGGCTTCTCCAGTCCGCCCAGGATCTTCAGAAGGGAAGACTTGCCTGCGCCGTTACGGCCGATCAAGCCGATGCGCTCGGATTCGAGAAGCGAGAAGTCCGCATGATCGAGCAGCGGGACGTGTCCGAACGCCAGCTGTGCGTCGAGGAGTGTGATGAGTGCCATGTGGCGCGGATTATCGGAGCGGCTTGTCGATGGCCTTGGCGTAAGCCCCGGCGGGGGGCGACCTGAAGACAGGAGGGCCGGCATGTGCCGTTCTGGTTCTTGACGCCGATGTTGCTAGGCGAAAACTTGGCATATACTTGCAGGCTCTGCTGAAAGCGACATGCACTTAGCGCTTCAAGGAAGCGCTAAGAGAGTCGGAAGAAAAGCAGGCCTCGAACGTGGCGGGTGCTAAAAACCGTGTCATAATCGAGGGCTCCGCTCAAGACGGCGGGTTGTTGAGGCTCTCAGGGGTTTTGATGGCTGTGGTTGTGGTGGGTG
>NZ_JBDGIO010000026.1:0-58171 GCF_057657375.1 Variovorax sp. Soil_C_12
CCGCGTTCGTTTACGTGGGAACGTAGGCTGTCAGCTCTCCGCCTGTGACTCAAGGACGCGGTTCATTGACCGCATACGCTTAATCCGAGGGGGAGGCCCCTTTCATTCGATTACCCCGTTTAGAGCGAGGCAGCTTCCATGACGGATCGATGCACGGTGGTAGCCAACCCACGAATATCAGTCTGATCCATCGTCGCAGCAGCAGACTTGTGCCGCATCACCCCAGCCGTTTGCCAATGAACATCAACTTGACGAGAGCGACCATATCAGTCCTCCGACTCGTTGCGGACCTCCACTGATCTCGATCCAGCCGCAAAGCTGCGATTGGCAGAGCGCTGGACGGCGGATAGCGCGCAGGCTTGCAGAACGCTTGGGTTGACATCGCGTTGGCTTGGCCGCGTGGCGCCGTGCTCGGACGCTGCTTTCAAGTTGCCGGCATCCTCCAGCGTTGCACGGCTGCGATCGCGTTGTCCAGCGAAGTCATGCACACCACCCCTTTTGGCGCGGCCAGCCTGTGCACACCCGCGCCACCAGCCCACAGCTCGGTTTTGTTGGACAGCGCCGCCCGCAATTGCTCCAGAAGCGCGGGAACCTGCCGCACGGGAAAGGCAGCCGAAAACGAGAGCGCGACGACATCGACCTGGTGCGCAGCCACGGCGTCGACGATCTCGAGCAGCGGCATTTGCGTGCCGAGCGGAATGCACTGCGCGCCCTCCAGCGAAAGCACGGCCTCGAGCATCAGAAGCCCCATCCCGTGCGATTCCTTCGGCAGGGTCGTGAGCAGCACCTTGGGCTCGCTCCCGCCCGGCACCGCCGCGATGGCTTGCCGAAGAACGCGCGCAGTGAGTTCGGTGAACAGATGTTCCTCGAACACCTGCAGCCTTCCCTGCTCCCAGGCCAAGCCGACTTGCACGGTCAACGGTGCGACTGTGTCCTGGACAAAAAGGCGTAGACCTTGGCGGGCCAGTCGCTGCTGCATGGCCTGCAGAAAGGCGGCGGCCTGGTGTTGGCGGATGAACACGAGCAGCTTGTCCAACCCGTCCGAGCCGGCACTGGCCTCGGCGGCCCTGCTGTCCTGGCAACTGGCCGCCAACGCTTCCAGTTCGCTGACAGACGCGCTCAGCAGCCTGCCCGGCCGGTGGCCTTGGTCCATCATCCGCTTGATGAGCCGCAGCCGAAGCACCTGCCCAGCGGGGTAGAGCCTTTCACCGTTGGCATCCCGGTCCGGCACCGGAAAGCCATAGCGCCGCTCCCACACCCGCAAGACGTCCTTGGACAGGCCAACGTCGCGCTCAACGGCAGCGATGGTGAACTCAGGTTCCGTTTTTGTCTTGGACAATTGCTTGACACCTTTGCGATCTCGCCGTATTCTACGCAATCACAAGGTTGTCTAGGACAACTTTGTGATGTCTCACCCTACCACCGACCTCCGAAGGAATCTCATGAAAAGCTTCATCGTCATCAGCACCCTTGCCTTGAGTGCAGTCGCTGTCCAGGCCAAGGACATCGTCGACACCGCCGTTGCCGCCGGCGACTTCAAGACTCTCGCCGCCGCGCTTGAAAAAGCCGGTCTGGTCGACACGCTGAAGGGCAAAGGCCCATTCACCGTGTTCGCGCCGACGGACGCGGCGTTCGCCAAGGTGCCAAAAAAGGATCTGGAGGCTCTCCTCGCCGACAAGTCCAAACTTGCCGCCGTCCTGACCTACCACGTCGTTCCCGGCAGCGTTATGGCCAAGGACGTACAGGCGGGCAAGGTCAAGACCGTACAGGGCAGCGATCTGACCGTCTCCACCAGCGGAGGCGTCAAGGTGGACGGCGCTAATGTCACCAAGGCGGACATCGTTGCCGACAACGGCGTCATCCACGTGATCGATAGCGTGGTGCTGCCCAAGTAAACGGCCCCCGACGCCCAACCGGGATGCAAGCAGAGGGGTCTGTTGTTGTAGACCCCCGTGTCCCGATGCCGACACCAGCCCGTACGGTGTTATCACATCCTGTTCTCAACGAGTCTTCCGTCATGTCTGTCACAACCTCATCTACCGCTTCTCTCTCCTCCCGCTCCGACAACATCAGCAGCCTCGGTCCAGTTGCCTGGCTGTCGCTGGTCCTGATGATCGTCGGCTCTCTCAACTGGGGCTTGGTCAGCGTCGCGAACTTCGACCTCGTCGCGGCCATCTTCGGCCAGGGGTCGATCCTCAGGCGCATCGTATATGGGCTGGTCGGATTGGCCGGCCTCTACGGCATCGCACTCGCGCTGCGCCTGGCGCGCCGCACGATGTAGGCGCCCCAACTAGAAGGCGAGAACGAACATGTCTCAGATCAACACGCGAGCTCTACGTCGACGAGCTGAGGGATCTCTGGTCGGCGAACGACCAGATGGCGCGTGCGCTCAAGAAGATCTCTCCTCAGGCCACGAACGCCAAGCTGAAAGTTCTTGTGGACAGCTGCCGGCGAGCATTGAGCGGCGCACCCGAATCCTTCAGAGACTGATCGAAGCCCAGGGCGAGGAAGTTTGAGTCGCTTGATTCGCGAGTAGGGGAATCACAACTTGAAGCAGCGCCGAGGGCCAAGACGGCATTGCGGCACCTGGGCTGCGCGGTGCGCAGCGCGGCAAGCAGCAGTCAAGGCGCTGCAATGCGTTCAGGGCCTTGCAAGCCGCCGTTGTCTCGCGAACTCCAGGCTCACTACACAGACACCGAGCCATGACAGTCCCGAGAGCAGGCCGGCCGCCACGTCGCTCGCAAAATGCACTCGCAGGAACACGCGGCTGCAGGCGGTGGTCACGACCAGGGCCACCGCGAGCATCGCCGCAGCCGGATGCCAGCGGGCGGGCAGCACGCGCAGCAGGACGTAGAGCAGCATACCGTAGGCCACCATCGCACCCGAGCTGTGCCCGCTCGGAAAGCTCAGGCCTGTGGCCTGAGCCAGTGCAGAGTCGTGCAGCGGCCGCGCGCGCTCGAACACTTGCTTGAGCAGCGGATTCAGCACGGCATTGCCCGCCAGCGCGACCAGCCAACCGAGCGCGAGCAGGCGCTCCCTCTTGCGCCAGAGCCACGACGCCACTATCGCACCGAGTAAGGCCAGCACCAGCGGTTCGCCGAAATGCGTGAGCAGGCCGAAAGCACGGAGCGCGCCTGCGGGCGTGTGCTGGGCGATTGCATCGGCGAGTACCTGGTCGGCATGGCCCATCGTGCGGCCCGGGCCGAGCTGAGCGGCGATGGACGCGAACAGGCTCGCGGTGCAGAGGACCAGTGCAAAGCCGGCCGCGAGGGCGACGAGCAGGCGCGCCAAGGTGGGGACGCTGGCAGTCTCGGGCCGTGTGCGCCGCGCATCGCGCCTGCGCACCAGCACGGCGACCAGGCCGGCTGCCAGCATGGCCACCAGCAGTCCGGCCAAGAAGGCGGCCAGCGCATGCTGACCCAGAAGCTGCGCGAAGCCGATCAGCGGCGACGTCTCAACCGGCATGGTTGGACGCCGGCGCCTCGGCCAGCGTGAGCGTGTGGGTGGTCGCGATGCGGAAGCGCGCCGCGTCTGCTGTGCAATCCCAGCGCTCGACCACGCAATGGCGCGAGAGGCGGTCCGCGCACCGGATCAGGTTGACCGAGTTCGGCGCCCCGCGGCGCACCCGCGTCGAGACCGCCGTGCCGGCCTGCACCGCCCACAGCGGACGCGCGCAACCGGGAAAGGCCTCGTGCAGCGGCCGCACGAAAGGCAGGTGGATGTGCCCGCCGAGCACCAGGTCCGCCCCTGCCGTGGCCCAGCGCCGCACCGCAGCATCGCGCCCATGCAGGCGGTTCGACGCATCCTCGGGCAGCGTCACCGCCAGCGGCTGGTGCACGACGACCACGCGCAGCTGTTGCGCCGTTGCAGCCGCCAGGCGCGCGGCCACGCGCTCCATCTGCGCCGCCGAGACCTCGCCGTCCTCGTGGCGGTACCAGCGCGTGGTATTGACCGCTATCACCAGGCAGTGCGCGGACTCGAACACCGGCTCCAGCTCCGGCCCGAAGGCTTCGCGGTAGCGGCAGTAAGGGTCCAGGAGACGCGTGCCGAGTGCGAACAGCGGAATGTCGTGGTTGCCCGGGATCGCCAGCACGGCCGGCGCGCCGAGTCGATCGACGAAGGCCCGCGCGGCACGGAACTGGACCCGCGTGGCGCGCTGGGTGATATCGCCTGACAGCACCACCAGGTCGGGCCGCTGCGCGAGCACCAGCTGCTCGAGGGCCTGCATCACCGGTGCCTGCTCGGTACCGAAGTGGGGATCGGAGATCTGCAGCAGCACGCTCATTGGCGCATGGCCTCCAACTCCGGCGCCACCGCCGGGCGCACCAGCCACAGTGGCTCGGGGGAGACGCGGAAATGGAGCGGCATCTCGAGCCAGCCGATTTCGCCGTCCGTCGCCACCTTCACGCGGCGGCGGCTGCGCATCGGCCGCACCCTCATCGACTCGAAGCTGAAGCTCAGCACGCCGTCGGCCTCGCCGAGACGGCCCTGCGCACCGCGCGCCAAGAGTCCCAGCATCGCGAACACGCCCACGGGCTTGAGGGCCACGGCGGCCAACTGCCCGCGCTCCGGAGCGTCGGCTTCGGGCAGGCCAACTTGGTGCAGTTGCAGCGCATTGTTGGCAACGAACAGCGTCTGGGCGCGGATGTCGCGCTCCTGTCCGTGCCATGCCATGTGCAGGTACCACGGCCGATGACCGCTCAAGGCGGTGAGCAGGCCCGACCAGATGGCCACCCAGCGACGCCGCCCGTACTGCGCCTTGAAGGCCTCGCGGTCCTCCAGCAGCTTGGCATAGAGGCCGAGGCTCGCGTTGACCAGGAACACCCGGTCGTTGACCAGGCCGACCTGCACGGCGCGCGGCGACTCGTTCAGCAACACCTGCAGCGCCTCGCCGGTGTCGGCCGGAATGCCGTGCGTGCGGCTGAAATAGTTGAAGGTGCCTTGCGGCAGCACGCCGAATGCGCAGCCGCTGCCCAGCGTCGCCTGCGCGACCGCGTTGATCGTGCCGTCGCCGCCGGCGGCTACCACGATGCCTTGCAACGCGCGGGCGCTCTCGACCGCGTCGCGTGCGCAGGCCTGCAGGCGGCCGGGCCGGTCGACCTGGTAGATGCGATGTTCGCGGCCAGCCGCGGCGCAGCCGGCCTCGATGCTCCCTCGTGCATCAGCAGCCGCGCCCTTGCCAGAACCGGCGTTCAGCACGATGAGCAGTGGCGGGCGGTGGGCAATGGCGAGTGGGGTCATTGACGACGGGTAAGGGGCGCGCAGTTCCAGGCGGGTCGGCCGCGTTTTGGATGAGCTGGTACCATCAATCCCCACCTCCAGCGCGCCGCCAACAAGCTTGGAAGACGGAATCAACTATGTCACGGGCAGCAGTGATGGGCACCGAGCGAGGTGGGCGGCCGCCCTGCGCGCGGCAAAGAGTTCACGAGCCCGGGCAACCTGTTCGACACGACATTTCGGCAGCCGAACAGCCGATGGAGCCTCACACGAAGCGCGAGAGGACCGTGCGGAGGATGCGAGAGTTCGACATCCTCGGTTGGTGGGCCGAGAAGGACGCCGAGTGCACGCTGGTACTGGGCGTCATGGAGCCCATATTCGTGCCGGACCTGCTCCTCGAGCTTCTTCTCGCCGCCGGTGAAGTTGAGCGCGATCAGACCCACGCAAGAGATCGTTACGCCGTTGCGCCCGTCAGCTCCGCCATCAGCTCTTCCTTCCGCGCCGCGAGCTGCTCGCGCATGCCGGCCAGGTCGAGGCCGCGTGCAGCGCGCGCCTTGACGAAGATCTCGTTGCGCTCTTCCTTGACGTGATGGTCAATGTATTCGCCGAGCACGATGACCTTGGCGTCGAACATGTCGTCCACATCGGCTGCTTCCTCGATTTGAGCAATCAGGTCCTTGGCGCTCGCGTGCTCGACCTCGGCTTCATCGAGCAGGTCGGTCTCCTTGATGGCTTCGCGCAGCGCCGGATAGAAGATCTCTTCCTCGATCTGCGCGTGGACGCTCAGCTCCGTGCAGATCAGATTGGCGAGGTCGCGCTTCTTCTGCGAGGCGCCTGCCGCCTTGGACTTCGTGAGCTCCTCGAAGGCCTTGAACATCTTCTTGACGTTGCGGTGGTCGGCATCGAGCAGGCTGCATGCGTCTGGCTCTGCGCGCTTCGTGGCGGTAGTGGGCATCGTGGGCTCCGGGTGACGGGTTGGGGGATTTGCAGAGTGCGGCGCGCGTTGTTCCGCCTTCGTAGGATGTCATCGCGTGCTGCTGGCGGTGAAGCTGCTTGCGTTTCCCGAGCCTCGCTCGCCCTCCAGTCTGGCCACCGCCATTGACGCAATGCCCATCAACGCGAGGTATGTCTTAAGACATGAAGTGAGCCAGCGACGTCGATGGAAGCCTTTGTCGTCCTACGACTGCCGCACGCCATGAAGCATCTGATGCATTTCATCATGTGCCCCAACCTTCAAGCAGCACTGCCGTCGAGCGTGCCATGATCAGCATTGGAATCGCGGACGATCATCCCATGGTTCGGCGCGGCCTGCGCGACTTGTTGCTCGACCGTGAAGACTTCACTGTGGCCTGGGAGGCCCGCGATGGAAGCGAAGCAGTCGAGCTGTTGCGTCACACGAAGGTGGACGTCTTGATCATGGATGTGAACATGCCAGGTCGCAGTGGTGTCGACGCCTTGGCCAAGATCCGCGTCTGCGCGCCGAAAGTCGCGGTTTTGATCTACTCGGCTTATCCGCAGGAGCAGTATGCAGCATTGCTGGTCCAGTTCGGCGCAAGAGGGTTCCTGAACAAGGATGGCGACCCGATGGAAGTGATATGGGCCAGCCGCGAACTTGCCCTCGGCCGTCACTACCTCACCCCGGCTGTGGCGGAACTGTTCGTGGACCACTTGGCCGGCAAGCCCCGCGCCCCCCACAACTTCCTGTCGGAGCGGGAGCTCCAGGTGTTTCTCAGGCTTGCCAATGGCAAGAGACCCTGCACCATTGCGTCGGAGCTTTCGCTTTCCATCAAGACCGTGAGCACGTATCGAGCGCGCGTGATGACAAAGCTCTGCCTGTCATCCACGAGTGACTTGACGTACTACGCGCTGAAGCATCAGTTGCTGAACTGATCCCCGGACCTTGGCGCCGGCGACCTATCGCACCCTCCCTCTCCAAGTTGCGATCGTCGGCGTCTGCTCGCAGGGGCTGGCCTCCCGGGAGCGGACATCGCTTCCCGAGAGTTGTGTCCAGTGGACTGCGCGTAGAGCCTGCCGGAAGATTCAGCACATGCACGTGCTCATGTATGCGCCTGCTGCGCCGCAATGGCACAAGCAGACTGGCGTCGCGCGCCGGGCTGGCCTACAGTGGCCTTTCAGCACCACGAGGAACTGCCAAATGCCGATCC
This sequence comes from Variovorax sp. Soil_C_12, assembly GCF_057657375.1. Classification (NCBI taxonomy): domain Bacteria; kingdom Pseudomonadati; phylum Pseudomonadota; class Betaproteobacteria; order Burkholderiales; family Comamonadaceae; genus Variovorax; species Variovorax sp. Soil_C_12. Next base: position 7,383 of record NZ_JBDGIO010000026.1, read on the forward strand.
GTACTGCGTCATTGACCAAGAAGATCTCGGCCAACGGCCAAGCGCTGCATCGCGCGATGATGCGCCGGATGGAAGCTGGTGGGGCGGACAAAGAGCCGTCCGAAGCCGAGTCCGTCCTGATCGAGGAGCGCCGGCTGCTCAAGGAGGAGCGGGACAGGCGCAAGGCGCAGGCGCTGCAACCCAGGCCGAGCGCCCTCGACCGGCTGATGCGAACGCATCATCCCCAGGCCAAGGACAAGAAGGTCAGGAAGGAAACGCAGGACGTCAATGAAACCCAGAAACCCAAGCCGCGCAGAACGCGCGCCGAGAAGCACGCGGAGAAGGCAGCGGCGCTGGACGCCGCGCGCAGGTCGCCGAAGAAGCCGGCGAAGTGACCCAGGTGGCCTCTTCCTGAGGAGAGACGGCAATCCAACGGAGGGGCAGCGCGCTCCTGTGGCTCGGTGAAGCTCATTGCGATGGCGAGCCGATCAGCTTCGTTGTATGCCCCGGTGCGGCATCCCACGCACTGGCACTCGACCACGAATCCCGGGCCTTGTGCCGGCGGCGGGTTGGCTTGCCGATCCTGGGGCTTCACAGCCCACCGTCTCGTCACGAGCGGCGTTGCCCGCTTAGACGGCTGGACCAATGCGCTGCCGCAGCACCATTGTTGAACCGGCACTCGACCTGCGCAAGGGGCGGCTTGTAGGGATCCATGACTTGAGCCAGCGCACGCGCAATCACTACGCGCGGCGTGCGCAATCGAGGTCTGCGACCCGCGCATTCGGGTGGGCGAGAAAGAACCGCAGCATCTCGGCGCTCGCATCCGCGCCTGCCGGGTTGGTATAGCTTCCCGTCGCACTGCCGCCCGACCACGCATGGCCGGCCCCGTGGAGCTGCCAGTATTCGGCACTGCTGCGGCCGGGCTCGGCTTCATGAACTGTGCGCGTGTAGCGCTGGCCCTTCGCCGAGCGACCTTGGACAATGCACGGCGCAGGCACATCGCGCGCCGCGCTTCCTCCTGCGCCCCTGCGTGCGGCCTCCACGATGGCATCGCCATTGCTGGCGTGGACCGTGTGGTCGGCATCGCCATGAAACACGATCACAGGAGGCACTTCGGCGTCAACGCGCTGCGAAGCAGCGCCGCCGCTGCGCATCACAGACAGTGCCGACATCACATCGCTGGCGGCGCCGCTGGGCAGCCCGGAATGCACTCCGACAGCGGCGAAGATGTCGGGATAGCAACGCCCGACGATGTCTGCCATTGCGCCCCCTGCCGACAGTCCTGCCACGTAGACGCGCGCGGCGTCGACGTTGAATTTGGCCGTGACCGACTGGGTCAGCGCGGCAAGGACGGCCGGTTCCCCACGCCCCCGATGCTGGTGCTGCGGCTTGAACCAGTTCCAGCATTTCTGGGCGTTCGCATGTTGGGTTTGTTCGGGATAGAGCACCAGCACGCCGAGTTCACGGGCTAGCGTATTCATCTGCGTGCCGGCGGCAAAGTCGGCGGCACCCTGCGTGCATCCATGCAGCATTAACACCAGCGGTCGTGCCGGGGCCGGGGTTGCGCCAGCCACCGGTGGCGGCACGTAGAGCTTGTAGGCAAGCGTGCGACCCTGATGAGTGAAGCTGCCATCGATCCACTGCTCCCCGTCCAGTCCTGGAACGGCTGGCGACGGCCCGACGTAGTGGATGTCCCCTTCAACCCCCACTTCAGGCGACAGAAAGGCAGGGTTCGAACCCGCTGGCTTGAACTTGCGTCCCATGAAGCCCTTGAGTCGTTCCAGGAACGCGCCGGCGCGACCGCTCTTCGGAGTAGGCGCGGCGGGCGAAGCAACAGGCGCGGTGGCCGTGTCCTTGGTGCCGAACACCTCAGGGGCGTCGCCCCGCAGAGCGCGCTGGATGGCGAGCGTGGCTGCCTGGAGTTGCCCGGCGTGTGTGAGCTGGGTGGCCTCGGTCATCAGGCGTTGGAAAAGATCGGTCATTGGGGCTTTCTTGGGTTTGTTTAGTGAATGCGCCCGGCAAGGGCAGTTTTGACGGCGCTGCTTGCGTGCAGGGCACCGAGTACCGTGATCGATTCGATGGCGGCAAGCGCGAGTTCAGGGGTGACGTCCGGGCTGATGCTGGCCAGTCCGAGCACGCGAATCTGCAATTTCTGGCCAGCCGCCTTGACGGCTTGGAGATCGGCCGCCGTGAATTGCTGCAGTCCCAATACCAGCATCTTGCGGGCGACCACTTGCTTGAGCGCCTCGCCGTGCGTGGCCAACTGGTTGCGGATCGCCGTGCGAATGAAGTCGGTGCGGTTCGCATAGAAGCGCTCGGCGACGAGCAAGTCGATGTGGCCGAGGTCGACGAAGCCGAGGTTGATGGTGATCTTTTCGGATTCGGGAACCGGCTTGGTGGGGACAAGAGTGAGCTTTGAAGGCATGCGCCATCTTAACACCATCCATGTGGATGGTGCTGGGATGATATTTTGCCGGGGTGCCCGGGTCGCGAATTCAACCAGCGTGTCCGGCACGGTCAGCCAAGGACCGAAGCGCCGTACGCGCTGGCGGGGCCGCCCCCAGCTTGTGGGATAAGGCTGTGGATAAGCGGTGCTCTTTCTGTGGGTTCGAGCCGCAGGATCATGCTGTCGGCCGCGTTCCTAAGCCATTGCGTTCGGCTGGCGAGAAAGTTGCCCATTTGAACCGCGGCAAGCGATACCGCAGGGGCCAGGCCATCGTCTGCTGACGCGCTTAAGGCACGAATTGGTCGGGGACGCATGGAACTGCTCGCTCACCACTGCTTCGGCCTGGCTCGGCACTGCAGCACGAGCGAGGTGAAGAGGCACCGCGATGCGCCTGCGCGGCCACGTCACCCCGCGCACGGCGCTACGGTCTTGTGCAGCGGCAATCAATTGCCAGAAGGAGTCGGCGCAAACGCCGCGGGATCACCGTGCTCTCTTGCCGGCCACTGGAACGCTCTTTTGAAACGCAGTACAAAGGAATTACTCGCTCCAAGCCTGGAGCTGCACCCGCAGAGGCCTTCAGAGCTTCACCATGATCAGGAACACGTTAGAGCGAACAAATTCGAGTTCACGGGACGGGATGTGGAAGCGGAATGCGATGAGGTTGATCCAGATTGTCGCGTCGCCGCATGCGGATTTCAGCCAGGGCGGGGTGCGTAAATGTCGGGTCGCCCTGGTGAGTCCCCTACGTGATGGCGCCAATGCGATCGAGGTCCTGGGCGAAGAAGCGCGAGCCTTTATCGACGACTGGATCGACGCCACCTCACGGGTTATCGGAAGATCTCACGCTCGGTCATTTGAAGCCGGGCATTCGCATGTTTGCTGCTGGGCGCAAAGTCCCAGACGTAAAGCCCGCCCGACGTGGGCATGCGTTGGTTGATGCAGCGATGTACCGTGAGGTAGTGAGGTGGCTACAGGATGGGCGGCAAAGTAGTCGACCAAGGCCACACCCGCCATGCGCAGCGGCGGGCCGATGAGTACCCGGAATCATGTCCTTGTCGATGGTGTTGTTCAACAATTGCCATGCCGAACATGTCGCTCTCAGCCGCTGTGACGGCGAAGCAGTCGTCCCACCCGAGCAGTCGACGATTCCAACCCGCACCTGCTGGAACGATTCCAAGATCGTATGGCCGCTTGGGGTCCCCAGGAAGGTGAAACTTCATCCGACCGGCGTCGACGACCCGGCCGTCCTAGGTAGGCCAGTGGAAGACGCACAGCCGCGAAATGTTGCGTGACGTCGATCATCCAGGCGCTCATCAACGAACTCTCCTTCTCGCACAAAGCCAGTGCCCGCAAGCGCTTCAGCGCAATCATTCTCTCCGGACCGTGCCGCAGACCCCTGATTCAGAGCTGGCACCATCGGTGCTTCTGGCTTGAAAGGGGCTTGGGCCGCGGGCGCGGCCGGATCACCGAGACCAAAAAAAGTCGCGAGCACGCTGCCGCGGGAAGCGCCTTGGCGCATCGCGATCAGCCCCTTGAACGGTGCACAGTTGTAGAAGTCGGTGAAAGCGTGTTCCCATTGTCTTCGTGGAGTCACGGTTAGTCCTGGATGCCTGCTTTAGCAAGCGCTGGCTGGGCTAAGCCAGTAGACTCACCCGATGAATGCGGTTGAAGACGCGGACAAACGACAGACACTGCGCTGCGTCTCGGGCGTTCTGATTGGCGTGAACATCGGCATCTCGGACGCTGCTGCTCAGGCCCCTTCAAAACTGCCGCTGATCGGTATCCTGAACCCAGGCCCCGCCCATTCCACGAATCCTTGGATACCTGCCTTCAAGCAAGCGCTGGCCGGGCTGGGTTGGACCGAGGGACGCACCGTCGCGTTTGAGGTGCGCTACGCCGACCATCGCTCCGATCTCATGGCGGGCTTGGCCCGCGAGGTGATCGGGCTCAAACCGGACCTCATCTTCACTTACGGTTCAATCGCCATGGTTCGTATCGTCGCCGAGGCCACGGCGACGATTCCGGTCGTTGTCGGCGTGACCGGCGAATTGGTGGGGGCGGGGCTTGCGAGAAGTTTGGCGCGACCTGGTGGCAATGTGACGGGCATGACGCTGATGTCTGCGGAGGCGAACGCCAAGCGACTCGAAGTCATGAGGGATGCGCTGCCCTCGACCCGGCGCGTCGGGGCGGTGAATGAATTTGCAACGACAACGGCGTTTGACGAAGCCTTCGTCGCAACCACGCGCACGCTGGGCCTTCAGCTTCAAGTCGTGAGGGTCGCAGCGCCCAGCGAAATTTCGGGGGCAATTGCCACGCTGAAGAAGCAGGGGGCTGATGCCCTGTTCATGATGGACGGGCCGATGCTGGCCCAAGCTGCGCCGGAAGTGACGGCGCTGGCACTCAAATTCCGCTTGCCAAGCATCGCCCAGTCACCAGGGTTTGCGGAGGCGGGAGGATTGCTGCAGTTCGGCGCCGACATCGTCGAGCTGATTCGCAGTTCAGCCCGTCACGTCGACAGGATCCTCCGCGGCGCCAAACCCGAAGACCTGCCTATCGAGCAGCCGACGAAATTCGAGCTGGTGGTGAACCTCAATACGGCCAAGGCTCTCGGACTGAAAATTCCGCCCGCTGTGTTGGCCCGCGCAGACCGTATCGTTGAGTAGTCGGGATCAACCCAAGCGCGATTGCGGCCACAGCGTAGAGTCCCTTCATGCTGCGTTTCTCCCCGCGGACCCGCGGCGGGCGCTTGCGCCGTCTAAAGTTGAAACTAACATCGGCGGTGCGCGGTCGATGCAATGACTGCGCTGAGTCGAGGAGTGGCGTCGGCAGTTCGCCTACAGCATCGGCACTCATCGTCGCCTCATGGCCGGGCCTCCGCTGCGGTCGGCGAGGGCCTGCAGCTTGGTCTTGACCATCGCCTCGCACCCGGCCGTTGCCATGGTGCTCAGCTACGCGCGGTCGTTACTCTCGTTGGCGACCTCGTGCGCCACGATCAGGTGATGCCTGGCGTCGACTGCGGCTGCACGAGTTTGATTCTTTGACAAATCACACCTCACCGCCCAAACTGGAGACGACTGAGGGAGCTGTCGCATGAACTCACTGCTTTCCCCGATGTCAAGGCGCCGCCTTTTGCAACGTTCGGCGGGCGTCATGGCGGCCAATGGTCTTCTTTGCGCCCTCGGCGCCCTGGCGAACCGTAATGCGATGGCCGCCATCGGCAAGCAGACGGCGTCCGCGCCATCACCGTATGGCCCGATCGCCCCCGTGCTCGATGACAGCACGGGCCTGCCGCTGCTGGCATTGCCAGAAGGCTTCGAATACAAGTCGTATGGCTGGGCTGGCGACCCGATGGCCGATCTTCACCCAACACCCGACAGCCACGACGGCATGGGCGTCGTCAGGACGATGCGAGATGCTATCGAGTCGTTGACCCAGGGTGGGCGACACGATCTCGGGTCGTTGATTGTGCGCAACCACGAACGGGGTCTGGTTGCGACCGAGGCGGACATGATCCGCGCCATATCCATGTACTCCACAACCCTTGTCGACGGCATCATCACCGTCTTCTATGGGACAACGCCGATCCGCATCGGTGCGGGCCCGACATTCGTCCTGGACCCTTCTCTCCCCGACCCGCCACGATTCGTCGGCTATGCGGGCGGCGGCACCACGAACCTGCGCTTTCTTGGTAACAACTGGGTCTCGTCGACCTCGTCGCTCGGTGGCACGCTGGGCAACTGCGCCGGGGGGGCCACCACCTGGGGCAGTTGGCTCAGCTGCGAGGAGACGATCTTCGACTTTTCATTGATCAATGGCAAAAAGCACGGCTACGTGTTCGAGGCGGCGGCCGACCCAGAGAGATCAATCGCAACGCCAATCGTTGATATGGGTCGTTTCGTTCACGAGGCGGTCGCTCTCGACCCGGCAACAGGCGATGTTTACGAGACCGAGGACAATCGCAATCTGTCGGCGCTGTATAGATTCAGGCCGCTCAACACGGGCCGTCAAGTTGGCGACCTGCAGCGGGGCGGCACCCTGCAGGCGGCGCGCATTGCCTCTATCGTGCGACAGGCGCGTCCAAGCACGCTGGCCCAAGCCAACGACACCGCGCTGCTGAACCCCGACATCGGTGATGAGTACGTCGTCGAGTGGGTCAAGATCGCGGATCCCGACGCGGACCCTGTCGTCGTTGTCGGCCAACCTGGCATCGGGCCGTTCGGCCTGAGTGCCGGGCCGACATATCAGGCTCTGTCGAACGGCTGTGCGCGGATGAGCCGCTGCGAAGGGGTCGCGTATTCGGACGATCGGATTTTCATCGTCGATACGTCGGCGGGCCTTGACGCTAACGGCCAGCCGGGCCGCGGCGAGGGCGCCGTATGGGAACTGCACCTTCGCACGATGCACCTTCGTGCGGTGTTCGTCAGTGGCAGTCAGACTGCGGGAAACAATCCCGACAACACCACCGTCAGCCCGCGCGGCGGTCTGATGTTGTGCGAAGACGGTGGCTTCGGTGACAGCGGCTCGCGCCTGCTTGGTCTCAATGGAGCTGGCGAGGCCTACGTCTTTTGCCGCAACAATGTGCAGTTAAGTGCAGATCAGATTGCCGCTGCCGGCAAGATCGTGGCTCCTGGCGACTATCGTGGCATCGAGTTCGCTGGGGCGTGCTTCGACCGGAGGGGGTTGGCGCTGTTCGTTGGCATCCTTCGGCCGGGCATCACGTTCGCAATCAATGGACCCTGGAAGCGCGGCAATCTCTGAGGCGTAAGCGCGCAGGGCCAGTTGGTTCGGGTGCTTCACCCGTATCCGAATCAGCACTTAGCGTCCTGACTCAAGACAGAAGGCGTAACCGCCGCGTCTAGCGCAATAAACGATCCTGCTAGCGGAATAGGCGCTCCTCAACAGCCGCTATCCCTCCTGGAGCGCGGTCGCCTGGGCGCCGCTTCGCACTCTAGGCAGTCGCACCAAGCCTTTGTCGGCTCCGCAGGGCAAACACGGCGATGGACAAGACATGTGCGGCGACGATCACCAGGCCAAGCGCGGTCATGGGTGAAAGCCCGCCGAGCTTGGTGACTACCATCGCGCCCAGCGCGGCACCCACCATCTGCACGAAGCCCAGCATGGCCGATGCGGCGCCTGCCTTGGCGGCGAAGGGCGAGAGCGCGAGGGCGGTTCCCAGCGGGTTGGCGATGCCCATCCCGAAGAGGAAAACGCATAGCGCCGTGGTGAATGCGACGAGGCTGCCCGGAGCCCGACCCGCAGCGACCCATACCAGCGCGCCGCCGGCCAGCGCGAGCGCCAGGCCGAACTGCAAAGTCCGCTGCGGTCCCCAGCGCCCGGACAGCCGGGGCACGAGCAGCCCGGCCGCAAACACGACAGGAACGGTCGCCGCGAAGAACAGACCCAGTTGCAGCGAGCTCAGGCCCAGCGCGCCGATCAGCACCGCCGGCGCGGCAGCAAAAAAGCCATAGAGGGCGCCCGTGGCGCAGCCCACCACGATCGCCGGCCGGATAAAACGCGCGTCGCACGCCAGGCTGGTGTAGGCCGAGAAGATCGGTCCGAGCGACAGGCTCGCGCGCTGGGACACGGCGTGGGTTTCCGGCAGCCGCCACGCATACCAGACGGCAAGCAGCACGCCGACCACGCCCACAGTCACGAAGGTCAGGCGCCAGCCGATGATCTGCTCCGTCACGCTGCCCAGCAACGGCGAAAAGCCGGGCGCCGCGGCCATCGCCACGATCACCATGGCCAGCACCCGCGAAAGCGTCTCGCCATCGAACAGGTCTCGTGCGATAGCGCGCGCGAGCACCGAGGCGGCACACACGCCCGCTGCCTGGACCCCCCGGCCCAGCACGAGGGTGCCGAAGTTGGGCGCCAGCGCGCACATCACCCCGCCCGCCGCGAACAGCAGCAGGCCCCCGATGACCAGCTTGCGTCGGCCGAACCGGTCCGACATCGGGCCGACGATCAGCTGGCCGACCGCGAACACGATGAAGAAGACGCTCAGCGTGAGCCCGAGCTGCGCATCGGACACGCCGAGGCTCGCCCGGATGGCCGGGAACGACGGCAGGATGATGTTGGTCGACAGCGCGCCGATGGCCGCGAGGGCGGCCAACAGCGACACGATGCCGCGCGTGGGCTGCCCCCGACCTGCCCCAGGCAGTTCGGCAGTGGTGGTGGCTGCGTTCATTGGGGCACCCGTAGGCGCAGGGCGCGCGTCCCGAGTGCGGCGCCAGTCACCGCGTCGATGGCTGTCGGCTGGATCTCGGTGTCGGTCTCGGCGTCCAGGAACTGCGTCATCGGGCCGCCACCGCGATGCTTCTTGCCCCAGGCGGCGATCATGAGCAATACCGGCAGGGAATCCCTGCCCGCATCGGTCAGAACGTACTCGTCGCGCGGAGGCCGTTCGGAGTAGACCTTCCTATCGAGCAATCCCTCCTGCGTGAGCGTGGCCAAGCGTTTGGTCAGCATTGTCGGCGCGATGCCCAGCCTTTTCTTGAACTGGTCGAAGCGCGTCACGCCCACGTTGGCATCCCGCAGGATGAGGATCGTCCACGCGTCGCCCAGCACGGCCAGGCTGCGCTCGATCGGGCAGGTGGGCGCGGCATCTTTGTCGGTGTTCATATCGTTTTGATATTGACTTGGTACTCATTCGATACTAACCAGCGATCCGCGGTTCGTCTAGCCACGGCCGTGAGGACGCCGCCCGCGTCGACGCAATCCCGCACCCAGATCAAGTCCAGGCCCATCCACACGCCCGAGCCGAAGTTCAGCAACCCAGTCGGCAAGATGACCGGCATGATTCTTTTCCTGGAGAGTTCCCTGCCCAATGTCTTCGAGGGCTCGATTCCCAAGAGCGTGAGGAGGGCCTAAGCGCGGGCTTCAAGACACTGACACATCGACACTCGCCTCTTCCACACAAAAGACATTCCGAACCATGAAGTACTACCTCTGCAAATTCATCCCGCCGCGCACGGATTTCCTGGCCACGATGTCCGCCGACGAAAAGAGGTGGATGGGCGAGCACGGCCAGTACCTGAACGACCTGCTGGCCCAGGGCGTGGTGGTTGCCCACGGGCCGGTGATGGACCCGGCGGGTGGCTACGGCGTTTCGCTTTTCCAGATCGACGACGCGCAGGACATCGCGGCTCTCACCTCCCAGGACCCGATCGTGAGGAATGGCGTGGGGCATTACGAACACTTCAAGATGCCGAGCCTGAAGGCGCGCGGTTGACGCCGGACCGCCGTCGCAGTGGGCGGCGATCGAGTCGATCGCCCCCAAGATCGGTTGCACGGCACTGCTGCCTGCGCGAGTCTTGCGTGATGGTCAGTTGCTGGCGCAGGTGCAGCGCGTGTACGACCAACCTGCGGGTCTACGGCGCCGAAAGGTCTGGCGCCAACTCAGGCGCGAGGGCACGGGCGTCGCGCGCTGCACCGTGGAGCGGTTGATGCGCCGGCTCGGACTGAGCGGCGCGCGCCGCGGCAAAGCTGTGCGCACCACCGTGCCCGATGCCAAGGCGGCATGCCCACTGGACCGTATGAACCGGCAGTTCGGCCGAACCAGTTGTGGCTGGCGGACTTCACCTCTGTCTCGACCTGGCAGGGCTTCGTCTACATGGCCTTGTTGGCGGCGGTGTAGAGCCGCCTCTATTCGGTGGCGAGGACGCGGGTTTGCTGGCAGCAGAGTGAACACCAATGCACGAGGGCCGCGCGTGGGGCCCTCTTGCATTGGAGCGGGCGTTGTTCAGAAGGGGGCGTTCGGGTCGAACTCGGGCAACGGCAATTGCGGCGCGAGTTGGTCACGCGAGGCCTGCTGAACGGCGGACCCATACACCGACCACAGCTGCTCGCGCAGCGCGTGCAGGCACTCGAAGACCGCCAGCGCTTGTTCGGGCGTCCAGTGCGCCGGCAGCGGCGCCGGTTCGTCGTGGGGGGATGTCACCGCTTGCTCCTGCCGCTCTTGGCCGAGCGCTGCGTGGCGTGCGCGGCCAGCCGCTCCTGCGCTTCCCTGGCGCGGTAGGACTCGCCCTCGATGCATACGACCTCGGCGCGGTGCATGAGGCGGTCCACGAGCGAGACGAGGCATGCGGCATTGGGGAACACCTCACCCCAGTCGACGAATGCCTTGTTGGTCGTCACCACCGTGCTCTTGTGCTGGTAGCGGCGGCTGACGAGTTCGAACAGCAGATCGGCATGGCGGTTGGAGGACGAGAGGTATCCCACCTCGTCGATGAGCAAGGTGTCCGGCGCGGCGTAGTGGCGCAGCCGCCGACGCAGCGTCGAGTCGCTGTCCAGAGCGGCGAGGTCGCCCAGCAATTGCCCCGAACCGCGCCCGGTGCCCGCCCCGCTGTCGAACTCCCGGCTGCCGATCAGCGGTCGCGCGCGAGCTTCGTCGGGGTACACGCGCCTGAGCGTAGCGGTAATCTGCGGAGGCAATGCAGCACCTTACACGGGATGCGGTGTTGCACTTCAGATTCGAGGCCGCCCAGCCCATCGCGCGCTCCGTCGGCGGCCTCCTTGCCGACCCGTTCAGCCGACGGCAGCACTCTGCGGCCGTAGCTCCTTGCGCAGGATCTTGCCCACGGCGGATTTCGGCAACGCCTCGACGAACGTGATGTGGCGCGGCACCTTGTATGGCGCAAGCAGTTTGCGGCAATGCGCTTCGAGTTCTTCCGCCTGGAGCCCCGGTGCGCGGCGCACGACGAAGAGGTGGGGCACCTCCGCCGATCGCTCGTCCGGCACCCCGATGCACGCGCATTCGATCACGTCCGCATGCATGGCCGCCACGCCCTCGATCTCGTTCGGATAGACGTTGAAGCCGGAGACCAGGATCATGTCCTTCTTGCGGTCGACGATGTACATCAGGCCTTGCGCATCCATGGTGACGATGTCGCCGGTCTTGAACCAGCCCTCCGGCGTGAAAGACCTTCGCGTTTCCTCCTCACGGTTCCAGTAGCCCGCGAAGACCTGCGGGCCCTTGATCAGCAGTTCACCTGGCGTGCCGAGCGGCACCGGCTCGCCCGCGTCGTCGACGATCAGGACGTCGGTGGAGGGCACGGGTGCGCCGATCGAGCCATTGCGCCCCGGCGCATTGAAGGTGACGCTGGGCGATGTTTCAGTGAGCCCATAGGCCTCGGTGATGGACGGGCCTCCCACTGCCGCCCACTTGGCGGCGACGGCCGCCTGGATCGAGGCGCCGGCGCCGATGACCACGTTGCAGCGGGAGAAGTCGATGGTCGAGATCTCGGGCTGGGTCACCATGCCGTTGAACATCGTGTTGACGCCTATCAGCATGTCGAACGGCGCGCTGTGGAGTTCGGCGCAAAGCGCCTGGACGTCGCGCGGGTTGACCACCAGGCGGTTGTGGGCGCCGCTGGCAAGCGCCATCAATGTCGTGCCGAGCGGAAAGATGTGATAGAGCGGCAGCGGCGTTACGATCTCGAAGTTGTCGATGTCGAGCGCCAATGACAGCCATGAACGCATCTGCAGCGAGCTGGCCAGCACGCTGCGGTGCGTCAGGCACGCGCCCTTCGAAACGCCCGTGGTGCCGCCGGTGTACTGCAGGAAGGCCAGGTCGGAGGGAAGGACCTGCTCGCTCGCAAAGTCGGCGTCCGGGAGCGCGGAGGTGGCGTCGCGCAAGCTGACGATCCGCGTGGCGCCGTCCGCAACCCTTGCGTCCGGCGGGCCGCCCGTTGCGAAGAGCGCCGGCTTCACGTCTTTCATCGGAACCGTCATGACGTACCGAAGCTGCGTCTGGCCCATCACTTCGTCGACCAGGCCCATGAACGGCTCGGCAGCCACCAGCGCGGACGCCCCCGAATCAGCCAGCTGGTATTGCAGTTCCCGCGCCGTGTAGAGCGGATTCATGGTCACGCCCACCATGCCAGCGCGCAGGATGGCCGCCAGCGCCACCGGGTAGACGAGATTGTTGTGTAGCAGCAGGGCCACCCTGTCGCCCCGCTTGAGGCCGGCCGCCTGCATCGATCGCGCGAGCAGCGCCGACGCATGCTCGACCTGCGCGAAGGTCAGGGATTCTCCGGAGCAGGTGACGGCCGTCCTGGCACTGTGCTTCGTGAGCGCGCGTTCTAGCAAGGTGACGAGGGTTTCACTGTCGTCCAGGACGATCTCGCGGGGAAGGCCTGCGGGGTAGGAGGCATGCCAGGGTCGGTGTTCCATGAGTTTTCCTCGTGCGGTTGGCGGCGGCTCAGGACAGGGCTTCGCGAACGAAGTCCATGCGGTCCTGCCCGAAGAACATCTGGTCGCCGACGAAGAGCGTGGGTGCACCGAACACGCCGCGCTCGACCGCTTCCTGCGTCGTGGCCTTCAGCGCGGCCTTGGTCTCGGCGTCCTGCGCCAGGCGCTCGATGTCGGCGGGATCGAATCCGCCCTCGGCCAGGATGCGGGCCGTGAGCTGCGCATCGTTCAGGTTCAACGCGTCGATCCACAGCGCCTTGAACACGCAGCCCAGCAGCTGCTGCAGCAGCTCCGGGCGGCGCAGCTGGATCCCGGTGACCGCGCGCATGAGGAACAGCGTGATGACCGGGAAGTGCGGATTGCCTTGAAAGGGAACGCCATAGCGGCGCGCATGGCGCTCGTAGTCCATCTGCGTATAGCGGCCCTTGACGGGGATGGTGGCCGGCGAGGCGTTCCCGGTGGCCTGGTAGACGCCGCCGAGCAGCATCGGCCGGTACACGAGGTCGGCGCCGTGGCTGGCGCACAGGGCGGGTAGCTGCGTCCACGCGAGGTAGGAAGACGGGCTGCCGACATCGAAGAAAAAATCAACCGACTTGCGCATTCAGGGCTCCTTTAAGTAAACGAACGTTTGATGAACGGAAGCTATGTGATTAATGGAGGCGCGTCAACGGGGTTTCACTGGACTTCTTTCCTTATTGACAAACGAGCGTTCAGTGATTAACGTTCGATGACTTAACGGTCGTTGTTTAAAGGAGAACGCATGGACAAACCAGCCAACCACCGCGGTGTGGCTCTCGTCGTCGGCGCCGGTGACGCCACAGGCAGCGCCATTGGCGCGCGCTTTGCCCGCGAGGGTTACGCCGCGTGCCTGACGCGGCGCTCGGCCGACAAGCTCGAACCGGCCATCGAGCGCATCCGTGCGGCCGGCGGCCAGGCGTTCGGCTACGGCAGCGATGCGCGCAAGGAGGAAGATGTGGTCGCCCTCATCGACCAGATCGAGAAGGAGCGCGGCCCCATCGAGGTGATGGTGTTCAACATCGGCGCCAACGTGCCCAGCAGCATCCTGGAGGAGACAGGGCGCAAGTACATGAAGATCTGGGAGATGGCCACCTTCAGCGCGTTCCTGAATGCGCGCGAGGTCGCCCGCAGGATGGTCGCGAGAGGGCGCGGCACGATTCTCTTCACCGGCGCAACGGCCGGCATCCGGGGCTCCGCCAATTTTGCGGCCTTTGCGGGCGCCAAGCACGCGCTGCGCGCACTCGCTCAGAGCATGGCGCGCGAACTCGGCCCGCGCGGCATTCACGTGGCCCACATCGTGGTCGACGGCGCGATCGACACAGAGTTCATCCGCAGCAACTTCCCCGAACGCTACGCGCTGAAAGAGCAGGGCGGCATCCTGAACCCCGAGCACATCGCGGAGAACTACTGGTACCTGCACACCCAGCCTCGAGACGCCTGGACCTTCGAGATGGACCTTCGTCCCTACATGGAAACCTGGTGAACGACACATGAAAACACGCATCACAGAACTCTTCGGCATCCGCCACCCGATCATCCAGGGCGGCATGCACTATGTCGGCTTTGCCGAGCTGGCCGCCGCCGTGTCCAACGCCGGCGGGCTCGGGCTCATCACGGGCCTCACGCAACGGACGCCCGAGCTCCTGGCCAAGGAAATCCGCCGCTGCCGCGAGATGACGGACCAGCCCTTCGGCGTGAACCTCACGTTCCTGCCGACCCTGTCCTCGCCGCCATACCCGGAGTACATCGCAGCCATTGCCGAAGGCGGCGTTCGCATCGTCGAGACGGCGGGACGCAGCCCCGAGGCCTACATGCCCGCGCTCAAGAAGGCCGGCATCAAGGTGATCCACAAGTGCACATCCGTGCGCCACGCACTCAAGGCCGAAGCGATCGGATGCGACGCCGTGAGCGTGGACGGATTCGAGTGCGGCGGCCACCCGGGCGAGGACGACCTGCCGAACATGATCCTGCTGCCCCGCGCCGCCGAGGAGCTGAAGATCCCGTTCGTGGCCTCCGGCGGCATGGCCGACGCGCGCAGCCTGGTGGCGGCGCTGGCGCTGGGCGCGGAGGGAATGAACATGGGCACCCGCTTCGTCGCGACCCAGGAAGCGCCGATCCACCAGAACGTGAAGGACGCCATCGTGGCGGCCACCGAGCTCGACACGCGGCTCGTGATGCGAGGGCTGCGCAACACCGAGCGCGTGCTGACCAATTCATCCGTCGAGCAGCTCATCAGGATCGAGAAGGAAAAGGGCGCCGACCTCAAGTTCGAAGACATCATCGACCAGGTGGCGGGCGTCTACCCGCGCGTGATGTTGCAAGGCGAGATGGATGCCGGCGCCTGGAGCTGCGGCATGGTGGTCGGCCTGATCAACGACATTCCGACCGTGCAGGAGCTGATCGATCGCATCATGGACGAGGCCGAGCAGCTGATCGCGCAGCGGCTCGCCGGGTTCCTGGAGCCTGCACTGGCCTAGCCTTGGACATCCGCCGGCTCGCTGCGAAGCGGGCCGGCGACTTGCACCCTCTAGGCCAGATAGCGATCGCGCAGCATCTTCTTGTAGAGCTTGCCGGTTGCGTGCCGGGGAAAGTCAGACTCGAAATCGATGCTCCTGGGCACCTTGAGCGGACCGAGCAGCTCGCGGCAGCGGGCCTTCAGCGCCTGGACCATGGCGGGGCCCGTGAAATCCGAATGCGCCGGCTGGATGACCGCCTTGATCTCTTCGCCGTACTCGTCGTTCGGCACCCCGAAGACCGCGGCATCGGCGACACGGGGGTCCTGCAGCAGCACGTCCTCGATCTCTTGCGGGTAGATGTTGACGCCGCCCGAGACGATGACGAAGTCCTTGCGGTCCGTCAGGTAGAGATAGCCTTCACTGTCGAGATGACCGATGTCGCCGAAGGAGCGCCAGCCTTGCGGACTCGTCGCCGCGCGGGTCTTGGCGGGGTCGTTCCAGTACTCGAAGTGCGCATCGCATTCGAAATGGACGTTCCCGGTTTCGCCCGGCGGCAGCCCACGGCCTGCGTCGTCCAGGATGTGCAGGATGCCGTCGGTCGCGCGCCCGACCGAGCCCTTGTGCTGGAGCCATTCGCGCGAGCTGATGGCCGTGGCGCCGATGCCTTCGGTGCCCGAGTAGTACTCATGCAGGACCGGCCCCACCAGTCGATCATCGCCTGCTTGACGTGGACCGGACAGGGCGCTGCGCCGTGGACCATGGAGGCCGTGCTGTAGCGGCTGCGTACCTCCGTTTCCAGACGCAGCAGGCGGTGGAACATGGTCGGCACCCAGAGCGAATGGGTGCATCCGAAATGCGCGATGGCGGCGAGTGAACGTTCGGCATCGAACTTCGCCATCACGATGCTGGTCGCGCCGGCATGGATGGCCGCCGACAGGAACCGGTTGGGTGCGCTGTGATACAGCGGCGATGTCGACAGATAGACCGAAGAGGCGTCGAGCGCGAACGATCGCGCCACCGCGGCGTTGCGGTTGTCCACGGCGTCGAAGGCACCCTCGAAGGGCGGCTTGCGCACACCCTTGGGCCGGCCGGTCGTGCCCGATGAATACAGCATTTCGCGGCCCGGCGCGGGCGTGGGCGGCAGGCCGTCCGGCGCAGCGAGAAAGTGCGTCTCCCAGCGTTCCATGGCCGTGTCCGGAAAACCGATGCCAACGCGCCGTGCGCCGCCGAGGTCCAGCGACGAAGCGGTTTCGGCGCTCGTGCAGGCCGAGGACACGATGGCGACCGATGCCCCCGAGTCCTTGACGATGTACTCCAGATCCGCGGCCGACAGTCGCGTCGAGGCGAGCACGTAGTACAGCCCGATGCGCTGCGCGCCGAGCGCAAGAAAGAGCAGGTCGGGCGAGTTCTCGATGCACAGGACTATGCAGTCGTCGCGCGCCAGGCCGAGCCTCAACAAGGCGTTGGCCGCGCGGTTCGCCTCGCGCTCCAGCCGCGAAAAGCTGAACGCCTCGCCGGATTCGAGAAACCGCACGGCCACCTTGTCGGGTGTGGCCCGTGCGAAGCGGCTCAGGTGGTACATGCCGCCCCGGTCAGAACAGATCGACGGCCGGCTCCATCAATGCCGATGAGCCGGCCCGGATCTCGCCGCAGAGCGCCGCAGTCTGCGGCAGCAGCCGCTGGAAGTAGAAGCGGGCCGTGGCGATCTTCGATGCATAGATCGGGTCGGTGGACTCCGCATTCCTGAACGCCACCTCGGCCATCCGCGCCCAGGTCCAGGCGAGGGCCAGGTGCCCGACCAGCCGCAGGTAGGGCGCAGCCGCGGCGCCTGCCGCATGCGGGTCGTGCGCCGACGTGGCCACGAGCTCGCCGGTGAGCTGCCTGATGTCGGCGGCCAGTGCGGCGAGCGGCTCCGAAAATTCTCGCATCGCCTCGCGCGGGCCGCAGGTCTCGGCGAATGCGCCGGCCATGTCCAGGAAGGCGCCCATCTGCCGGCCCTGATCGGCCAGCACCTTGCGCCCGAGCAGATCCATGGCCTGCACGCCGTTCGTGCCCTCGTAGAGCCCGACGATGCGCACGTCCCGCAGGTGCTGCTCGACGCCGTTCTCGCGAACGTAGCCGTGCCCGCCGAACACCTGCATGGCGAGCAGCGTGCCTTCCACCGCGAGGTCGCTCGACAGCGCCTTCACGAGCGGGGTCAGAAGGCCGAGCAGTTCGGCCGTCTCGTTGCGTCTGGCGGGGTCTGGATGAAGACGCTGAAGATCGCTCAGCTGCGCCGTCCACAGCGCCAGTGCGCGCGCTCCCTCGATGTTCGCTTTCTGCGTGAGCAGCATGCGGCGCACGTCGGCATGTCCGATGATCGGGTCGGCCGCTTCGCCGGACGATCTTGCACCGCTGGTGCGTCCCTGCAGGCGATCCTTCGAGTAGGCCAGGGCCTTCTGGTAGGCCGCTTCCATCAGGCCGACGGCGATCATGCCGACCAGCACGCGCATGTGGTTCATCTGCACGAACATGCCCGCCAACCCCTTGTTGGGCGCGCCCAGCAGCCAGCCGGTCGCGCCGTCGAAGTTGATGGTGCAGGTCGAGTTGCCGTGGATGCCCAGCTTGTGCTCGATGGAGCCGCAGACCACCCCGTTGCGCGCACCGGCCGCGCCGCTTGCATCGGGGATGAATTTCGGCACGATGAAAAGAGAGATGCCCTTCACGCCGGGCGGTGCATCGGTGATGCGTGCGAGCACCAGGTGCATGATGTTCTCGGTCAGGTCCTGCTCGCCGCCCGAGATGAAGATCTTGCTGCCGGTGATGCGGTAGCTGCCATCGGGCTGCGCCACGGCACGGGTGCGCATCAGGCCCAGGTCGGTGCCCGCATTGGGCTCGGTCAGGCACATGGTGCCGGCCCACTCGCCCGAGGCGATCTTCGGCAGGTACAGCGCCTTCTGTTCCTCCGACCCGTTGGCCGCCACGTTGACGTAGGTGGCATGCGACATGCCGGGGTAGGAGGCCCACGCCATGTTCGCGCCACCGAAGACTTCGTAGACCGCGTTGGCCACGACCGAAGGAAAGCCCTGGCCGCCGAACTCGGGGCTGCACGCGAGGCCGGCCCAGCCGTTCTTCGTGAACTCGTCGTAGGCTTTCTTGAAGCCCGGCGGCGTCTGCACCACGCCGGGCGAGGGCATGCTGCAACCGTGCTCGTCGCCCGGCCCATTGAGCGGCGCGATCACCTCGGACGCGAACTGGCCGGCAGCTGTGAGCACCTGGTCGATGGTTTCGGTGTCGAGCTCCGGCTGGCCGCAGGCCTCCAGCATGGCCGGCACCTGGAGCAGTTCGTGCAGGACGAATTGAATGTCACGCAGCGGGATCTGGTAGGTCATGGTGCTGCTCCTTGCGTCAGGCCACCTCGAACAGGCCCGCGGCACCCATGCCGCCGCCGACGCACATCGTCACGACGACGAAGCGCGCGCCGCGCCGCTTGCCCTCGATGAGCGCATGCCCCACCAGCCGCGAGCCGGTCATGCCGTAAGGATGGCCGATCGTGATGCCGCCGCCGTTGACGTTCAGCTTCTCGGGATCGATGCCCAGCCGGTCGCGCGAATACAGCACCTGGCAGGCGAAAGCCTCGTTCAATTCCCACAGGCCGATGTCGTTCACCGTGAGCCCGTGGGTCTTCAGCAGCTTGGGCACGGCCAGGACCGGGCCGATGCCCATCTCCTCGGGCGCGAGGCCGGCCACCGCGATGCCGCGGTACGTGCCCAGCGCCTTGAGCCCGCGGCGCTCCGCGACGGACCGCTCCACGAGCACGCAGGCCGATGCGCCATCCGACAGCTGGCTCGAGTTGCCCGCGGTGATGACACCGCCTTCGATGACCGGCTTGAGCTGGGAAAGGCCTTCGAGCGTGGTGTCGGGGCGGTTGCCTTCGTCGCGGTCGAGCGTGACGTCGCGGTAGCTGATCGCACCTGTCTGCTTGTCGGCCACGGCCATGCGCGCCTTGATCGGCACGATCTCGTCGTCGAACAGGTGGCGCTCCTGCGCCAGGGCGGTGCGGCGCTGTGCTTCAGTCGAATATGCGTCCTGCGCCTCGCGCGAGATGCCGTACTTCTTCGCCACGATCTCGGCCGTGTTCAGCATCGGGATGTAGGCGTGCTGCACGCGCGCAACGAGCAGCGGGTCGGCCTCTTCGCCCACCCACTTGACGAAGGGGTTCTGGACGGCAGAGATGTTCTCTTGCCCCCCGCCCACGGTCACGTCCATGCCGTCGACGATGATCTGCTTGGCCGCCGTCGCGATGGCCATCAGGCCCGACGCGCATTGCCGGTCCATCGTCTGGCCCGGCACCGACTGCGGCAGTCCCGCCGCAAGCGCCGCGAGGCGTCCGATGTTCATGCCCGCGGTGCCGGCGGCCATGGCGCTGCCGATCACCACGTCCTCCACTTCCTCGGGGTTGATGCCCGCGCGCTGCACCGCATGCTGGATGGCATGGCCCATCAGGGTCGGCGACTTGATGTTGTTCAATGCGCCGCGAAAGGCGCGGCCGATGCCCGTGCGAGCGGTGGAAACGATGACGGCTTCTCTCATGGTCAGACTCCAAGGGGTTCGGTAAAAAGATTGGCGTAGCGGCTCGCCACGACCGAGCGGTTCAGGCGCAGCGCGGGGGTGAGTTCTTCGTCGCCCTGGTGCAGCGAGCGCGGAATGACGCGGATCGTTCGCACGCGATGGTTTTCGGGCAATCGCCCGTTCGCGATGTCCACCTGCGCAGCGATGAGCGCGGTGATCTCTGGCAGGCCGAGCAGGCTGGCATAGTCTGTGAAGGGCAGGCGGTGCTGCTGTGCATGCTTCCTGATCCGCTCTTCGTCAAGAGCGAGCAGCGCGGCCGAACGCCCGTCTTCCGCCGGAACGACGATCGCATCCGCGATGTAGGCACTGAGCCGGAACGCGTCCTCCGCAATCTCCGGGCTGATGTGCTCGCCTCCCGCGCCGATGGCCCGCGCGCGCACGCGGCCCAGCAGGTGCAAGCGGCCGTGTTCGTCGACACGCCCGAGGTCGCCGGTGCGCAGCCAGCCGTCCGCAAGGGATGCGGCAGCGCCCGGTTTTCCGCGCGCCCAATAGGCCGGACGCGAGACCGGGCCGCGCACCAGCACCTCGCCGTCGGGTGCCAGCTTCAGCTGCGTGCCTGTTTCGATGGGGGTGGACGCAGCCTCCTGCGATCTGCTGGCGGGAACGATCCTGCAGAAGCCGGCCTCGGCCATGCCGTAGCAGTCGAGCATCGGAACTCCGATGGCGTCGAACCAGTCGGCGACCTGCGCGGGACTGGAAGCACCGCTCGCGAGCGCGACGCGCACGTTGCGAAAGCCCAGGGCCGAACGTATGCGCCCGCGCGTCGTGCGCTGCAGCCAGCCCGGCCGGCGCGGTGCAAGGCAGGCGGCGTACGCGTTGCGGGCAGAAGGCACGGCTTCCTGCATGAACAGCTCCGTCATGCCTTGCAGTTTTTCGAAGAAGCGCGGGGCTGCAAACAGGAAGTGCGGCTCGACCTCCAGCATGTCGTTGAACACGGTGGCCCCGTTCTCCGGCAGGTGAAGCAAGGTTTCGTGCATGAGCATGGCCTTCTGCGCCAGCATGCGTTCGCCGTACTGCGCCAGCGACATGATCGACAGCGCGCGGTCCCCCGGGCGCAGCTGGAGCCAGTGGCTCATGGTGCGCACTTCCCGCAGGACGTCGTGCTGCCGCTGGGCCACCAGCCGCGCCGGGCCGGTGCTGCCGGCCGTGCTCGCCAGGTATGCGACCTGCTCGCCGGTGCCTGCGTCGATGCGGTTGTCGAACAGCGCCGGTTCCCTGGCCGCGGCTTGCGTTCCGCGCGCATGCCATTCGTCGTAGGCGCTGACCTGCGGGTCCGTGAACCGCAGCAGGCCACGGGTCTCGAGCACGACGATGTGGCGCAGTTCGGGACACGCGTCGCGCACTGCGAGCACCTTCACCAGCTGGTCGGCGTTCTCCACGAAGATCACCCGCGTCCCGGCCTCCACGAGCGCGTGCCCGATCTGCGCGGCCGTGCTGCACGGGTACATGCCGTGGGACACAAAGCCCATGGCCTGCGCGGCCATGTCGACAACCAGCCACCGGGGCCGGTTGTCCGAAAGGATGGAGACCACCTCGCCGGCCTGCAGCCCGGCCTCGGCCAGGGCCAGCCCGATGGCCCGCGCCTCGCTGAAATAGCCGCGCCAGGACAGCCCCTGCCAGATGCCGCGCTCCTTGTGGCGGAGTGCGGGCCGATCGCCCCATTGGGTGCATCGGCGCCGCCACAACTGCGGCAGCGTCGCGAGGCGCGCCTCGTCCGCGGCCAGGGATGCCGACACGTGGATCACAGGGCGCCCTTGGCCGGGTCGACCACGCTCGACCGTGCAGTCCATCTGCCCTGCACGACCTGTTCGACCCGCGTCCATTCGGGGTCGATGTGGTTGTTGGCGAAGCGCTGCGTGTCGTAGGACGACACGCCCTTGAAAGTGGATGCCTGCAGCGCCTTCACCAGCTTGTCGGTCGTCAGGTCGCGGCCCGCGTTGCGCACTTCCTGCAGGAACCAGCTGGTGTAGTCGTAGAAGGCAGCGGCCACGTCGTCCGGCTCGGCCTTGAAACGCTTGCGGTAGTTCTCGGCCCAAGCCTTCTCGTCGGCGGTGGCCTGGTCGGGCGTAGCGATGCGCCAGGTGCCGACGCCATACACGCCCTCCATCGCGTCCTTGCCGAGTGCGATGGTGAGGCCGGCGCGGCCGGGACTGGCGGTCAGCACGTTGACGCCGGCCAGGCCGAGCTTCTTCACTTCGGCCGCCACCGCGATGGTCTCGCGCGTGGTGGTCGCGCAGACGATCAGGTCCACGCCCGCGGCCTGCATGCGAGCCACGTGCGAGGAGAAATCGAGATCGCCGACCTTGTAGCTGGCTTCGGCCGCAAGCGGCGCGCCCTTGGCGGCGAGCGCCGCCTTCACGCCCTTGCCGACCAGGTCGCCGAACGGGCCCTCCTGGTAGATGAACCCGACCTTCTTGCTGCCCAGGTTGCCGGTGGCCCACTTCACGGCCGCCGAGGTCGTGCTGTCGTAGTTCAGGTTGGTCGTGAAGAGCAGCGGCGTCTGGCCGGCCGCCTGGCGCACGAGGCCCGAGGCCGCATAGGGCGCAAAGCAGACCACGCCGGCGTCCACCGCCTTCTTGACCGTGGCCACGTTCGGTCCGGAACCGAACGGGCAGAGCAGGGCGAAGACTTCGTCCTTGCGGATCAGCTTGTCCACGGCGCGCACCGCTTGCGAGGGCTGGCTCGCGTTGTCCTCGATCACGAGCCGGAGCTTGCGGCCGTTGATGCCGCCGGCCTCGTTGGCCTCGTCGATACGCATCTGGATGCCGTTGCGGATCACGGGCATGGCGATCGCCACGGGCCCGGAAAGATCCAGGTGCGTGCCCAGGACGAGCTCCTTGTCGCCGACACCCGCCGTGGCTGCGCGCGCGGATGTCGTCCACAGGGCGCCTGGCGCGACGGCGGCCAGGCTTGTCTTCAGAAGGGTTCGGCGATCGAGTGTCATGGCAGGGTCCTTTTCTCAGTTCCAGGAAGGGCGTCGCCGTGCCGGCCGGATCCCGCCAGCGACACCTTGCGGCAGGTGGTGCGATGCGCCACCCAGGTAAAACTCCTTGATGTCTTCGCGCTGCGAGAGGGCCTCGCAGCTTCCGGCGGCAGCCACGCGCCCCAGTTCGATGACATAGCCGTGGTCGGCGGTGGCCAGCGCGATGGCTGCGTTCTGCTCCACCACGAGCACGGCGGTCCTGGTCTGCTCGCGGATGCGCCGGATGATGGCGAAGATGTCCTTGGTGAACAGAGGCGAGAGGCCCAGCGATGGCTCGTCCAGCAGCAGCAGGCGCGGCCGTCCCATCAGCGCGCGGCTGATCGCCAGCATCTGCTGCTCGCCGCCGGAAAGCAGGCCCGCCTGCTGGCGCTGGCGTTCGCGCAGGCGCGGGAACCAGTCGTACAGCTGCTCGATGTCGTGCGCGATGTCCGAGTCCTTCCGGGCGAATGCGCCCATGCGCAGGTTTTCCGCGATGGTGAGGAACGGGAATATCTGGCGGCCCTCGGGAACTAGCACCACGCCGCCGCGAGCGACCTCATCGGCGTCCTTGCCGCCGATCGGCCGGCCCTCGAACTCGACCGTTCCGTTGGAGGGCGCGAGCACGCCCGCAATGGTGTTGAGCAAGGTCGTCTTGCCGGCGCCATTGGCGCCCAGCACCGTGACGATCTGCGCGGCTTGCACTTCGAGGTTCACGCCGTGAAGCGCGCGCACGGGGCCATACCAGGTCTCGAGATTGCGGACGCAGAGCAGAGAAGTCATGAGATCAGGTCCCCAAGTAAGCCGCAATCACGCGCGGGTCGGCTTGCACCTGCGCCGGCGTGCCATCGGTCAGGACCTGTCCCTGGTCCATCACGACCACGCGACTGGCGACCGCGGCGACCAGCGACATGTCGTGCTCCACCATGACCACGGTGACGCCCAGTTCGGCCTGGATGTCTTCGAGCCAGTAGGCGAGCCTGCGCGTCTCCTCGGGGTTCAGCCCGGAGGCGGGCTCGTCCAGCAGCAGCAACCGGGGCTCGGCGGCGAGCGCGCGACCAAGCTCGACGACCTTGCGCACGCCGTAGGGCAGTTCCGCCACCGGTCGATGCCGGAATGCGGCGAGATCCAGCAGGCGCACGACGTCTTCGACGCGCTCACGTGTGTGGGATTCCGCACGCTGCACGGAGGGCAGATTGAACATCTGCGAGAAGAAGTTGCCGTGGTTCGCGCGGTGGCGGCCGAGCAGCAGGTTCTCCAGCACCGTGGCGCCTTCGAACAGCTCGATATTCTGGAACGTGCGCGCGATGCCCTGGCGTACCACGTCGTGCCGCGCCAAGCGCGAGATCTCCTGTCCGTTGAAGCGGATGCTGCCGCTGCTGGCGTCGAACACGCGCGTGATGAGGTTCAGGAGCGATGTCTTGCCCGCGCCGTTCGGTCCGATCACCGCGAGGATCTCTCCCGCGCGAATCGAGAAGCTCACGTCGCGCACGGCCTTGACGCCGCCGAACGACAGGCTCAATCGCTCGACTTCGAAGAATGCGGGGCTCATCGGTAGCGCTCCGATTTCATGTAGACCTTGGTCTTGTGGGCGCTGCTCTTGCGCACCCAGGGGAACTCGGCCAGGACCTTGCGGATGCGAACCCAGCGTGAGTTCAGGCCGCCCGGCTCCAGGAGGACGAAGAAGGTCAGCACGGCGCCGTAGACGAAGAGCTCCAGCCCGAACTGCGCACCGAGCCTCGCGGGCAGCGCCTCCTTCAGCGAGGAGATGAACGACGGCAGGAGGCCGATCAGGATCGCGCCGAGGATGGCACCGCGCAGGCTTCCCAGTCCGCCGATGAACACCATCAGCACGAGTTGCAATGAGAGCGCGAGGCCGAAGGCTTCCGGGGTGATGTGCTGCATCTGGTGCGCGAGCAGTGCACCGGCAAGCCCGGAGCACGCCGCCGAAAGGCTGAAGGCCAGCACCTTGGTGCGCGCGACGTCGATGCCCAGGCCCTGCGCCGCCGCCTCCGAGTCGCGGATGCCGATGAAGGCGCGGCCGGTGGCGGAGCGCATCAGGTTGACCAGCAGGATCAACACCACCGCCAGCACCACCAGGCAAAGGAAGTAGAAGGCGCGGGGACCGCCGAGGCTGAGACCGAACAGCGTCGGGTCCGGCACGGCCATGCCGCTGTGCCCCGCGGTGACGCTCTTCCACCGGCCGAGCACATGCTCGCACACGATGGCGAACGCCATGGTCACCATCGCCAGGTGCAGCCCCGACACGCGGATGGCCGGCATGCCGACGAGCAGCCCGCCGAGCGCCGCGCCCGCGGTGGTCAGGAGCAGCGACACCGGCAGCGGCACGCCCTGGGTCAACAGGATGGTGTGGATGTAGGCGCCGATGCCGACGAATGCGGACTGGCCGAGCGACACCTGGCCGGTGAAGCCGGTCAGCATCATGAGGCCGAGGCTCGCGACGCACATGATGAGGATGAAGGTCGCCTCGCCGATGTGGTAGGCCGGCAGCACCCATGGCGCAGCCACCAAGGCCACGGCGAGCAGGCCGTACGCGAGCCGCTCGTGCTTGCCGCGCAGCAGCCGCCGGCCGTCTTCGAATCCCGTTTCGTAACGTGCCATGGTGTCAGACCCTCCGGCCGTGGCTTTGGCCCAGGATCCCGCGCGGATACAGGACGAGAACCGCAATGAGCACGAGGTAGGGCGCCACGTCCTTGACGCCGTCGGGCAGGTAGACGCCCGCAAACTGTTCGATGAGGCCGATGAGGAGCCCGCCGATGACGGCGCCCGGCGCGCTCCCGAAGCCGCCGAGAACCAGCGCCGCCAGCGCCTTGAGCATGACGAACCACAGGCCCAGGTCGACCAGCGTGATGGGCGCGAGCAGCAGCCCGCACAGTGCGGCAATGGCACCGGAGATGGCCCACACCAGCGAGTTGAGCCGCTTCACGCGCACGCCGCAGAGATAGGCCGCCAGCTGGTTCTGCGACGTCGCGTGGACGGCGATGCCGAGCGTGGTGCGGCGCAGGAAGTAATACAGGAGCGCCGTCACGCCCATGGCGGCGCCGACGATCACCAGGTTGAGTTCGGCCACCACGCTGCCGCCGAGCTGCATGGATTGGCCCGTCCACGGGGTGGGATAGCTGCGCGACTCGGGCCCGAAGAACATGCTGACGCCGCCGCGGATCATGAAGCCGATACCGATGGTGAGCATGACGCCCGAGAACTGCGGGCGGCCGACGATCCTGCGCATGATCTTCGCTTCCAGCAGGAAGCAAAGCGCCGCCGAAATGCCCAGCACGATAAAAAAGCTGAGCCAGAACGGAAGGCCCGCCGCGACGACCAGGCCCCAGCCGAGGAACGCGGAGAGCATCACCACGTCGCCCTGCGCGAAGTTGAGGACCTCGGTCGCCTTGTAGCTGAGCACGAGGCCGAGTGCGACGAGACCGTAGATGGCACCACTGGAGATGCCTTGAACGATCAGCTGGGTCAGTTGGGTCATCGGCTTGGCTTTAAATAACGATCGTTTGGTAAACGGTGGTGAACTATAGGTTTGCAATCACGGCTGCGTCAACACGCTGGAGTGGGTCTGCAGCAGGGAGAAACCCTCGCCCGGAAGGTCGATGAGCTGATGGAATTACGTCCGTTTAGCAAACGACTTGCATGCTATGATGGGTACTCCCACGATCTGTAGAGGCTCATTCATGCGCTATCCGGCAAACCACAAAGAGGAAACCCGCAAGAAGCTGCTCGCGAATGCCCGTGCGATCGCCAAGAAGGACGGCTTCGGTACAACCGGCGTCGATGAACTGATGGCGAGCATCGGCCTGAGCGGGGGGGCGTTCTACGGCCATTTCCCGTCCAAGGAAGCGCTATTCGCCGAGCTCGTCGAGCTCGAAGTCTCGAACAGCACCGAGATGCTCGCCGGGGACCGCGAGTCGCCGCCCGACCACGTCGCCAAGCGGTTGCGCAGCTACCTGAGTTCGTATCACGCCCTGCACCCGGAAACTGGTTGCGTCCTGCCGGCACTGGGACCCGAGATCGCAAGGGCGGGGCCCGAGGTGCGGACTGCGGTAGAGGAGGGCCTGAAGCGCCTGCAGAAGAGCTGGAGCTCGCGCATCGGCGACCCGGATGCGGCGTGGGCGCTGATTGCCCAGTGCGTCGGTGCACTGGTCCTGTCGCGCGCGGTCGAATCCGAGCGCACCCGCAAGGACATCCTGGCCTCCAGCCGACGCTTCATCGACCAGACGCATGCACTGGATGAGGCTCCCGCAAAGCCGTCCAAGGTGTCCTGACAGCCGAAGCCGATGTTGTCTCGGCGCGCCACTCCCGCACGTGTGCCAATGCAAACGCTCTCTGCGCCGCAGACGCACGCGCTCGCTGCCGCGGGCCTTCAGCGGTCAGCCTGTACCGACACCAAGGCGCACCAGCTCGCCCGCCTGATCAGGCAGCACTATGACGCGGAACTCAGCAAGGTCGGTCTCAGAATCACGCAGTACCGGCTGTTGATGGAAGTCCTGGCACACGGGCCGGTGCGCCCCTGCGATCTGGCCGAGAAGATGACGCTCTCTCCGTCAACGCTGACACGCACTCTCAAGCCCCTCATCTCGACAGGTTGGGTGGATCTTGGACCGGGTACTGACGGGCGCACTCGGAGCGTGCGTATCACCGCTGCGGGCCGTGGCAAGTGTGCCGAGGGCATGCCTCAATGGAGCGTGGCCCAAGCCAAAGTGCACCAGTTGATTGGGAGCCGAAATGTCAGCGCATTGCATGCGCTCATCGGGGAGTGCTTGATGCGCATTTCAGCAGTGGAATGAATGACATCAAGCCATGTCCCGGATTCGCGACGTGGGGAGAAGGGGATGTGTCGAGGGTGTGCTCGATTTAGGCACTGAAGAAGGCTTCGGCCACTATTCGAAAGCGGCCGACTAGCGATCAGCCATCAGCGTCGCAGTTCGATCAGACGAGTGAACCCAGTGCGGCGGCGTCAAAGCCCTTCAGGTTCGTGTGACCGCCCGATTGAATCTTCGAAACCCAGTGCGGATCGCCGAGCAATACCCGGCCGACGGCAACCAGGTCGAACTCATTGCGTTCCATGCGCTCGACCAATCGCTGCACGCTCGCCGCTTCTGATCCCTTGCCGGCGGAGGCGTTCAGGACGTCGCCATCCAGGCCGACGCAGCCCACACTGATCGTGGGAGTCCGAGCGGACGCGCAAGGAGATCCTCGCCTCCAGCCGCCGATTTATCGACCAGACACGTGCGCTGGACGACAAGCAAGCGCGCCCGAGGAAACCACCCTGACCGTCGCGGCTTGACATCGAGCCGTGGGGCCGCTTGCCGGCATATTACTGAACGATCCTTCATTCCCAGCCACTTCGCCTCTACCGACACGAAGTTGCATCAACTGCCTCGTCCGATGGGCCGCCACTACGAGGCCGAACTCGGGAAGGCGGGCCTGCGGAACGACCCAGTTCTGACTGCTTACGGAGGTTCGGGAACCCGGTCCCGCACGTCCCTGCGACCCGGCTGGAGCCATGGCGCTGGGGCCTTCCACGCCCACAGGTAAGCTCAAGCTGTTGATTGCAACGTGGTCGCAGTGACGGCCGGAGCGGACCGGCGGACGCGCAGTGTCCGCGTCACGAGTTCCGGGCGGGCGATGCGGATGGTCTGCGGCGCCGGCAGCGCGTGCGTGAGCTACTTGGCGCCGAGCGTGGAGGAGCAGTACCGGCGGCGGAATGAGCCAGGACGCAAGCGCCCCCCTGGGCGCAGTCCAAAGCAAGCGCAACGTCGCCGCCTTGCAGATGTTGCTATCCCTTGCCGTGCGACGTCGGACTGCTGGCGCCCACGAGCCGGGCGATCTGAAAAACATTCTCGGGCGAAACCTGAACATAATCATTCAGCCCGCCGGACCGCATGATCGGATATGCGTCGGCTGTCTGATAAACGCCGTCTTTCAGGAGTGTCTTGTCGATGTACACGGCCACCACCTCGCCCAACACGAGCCAGCCACTTACCTTTTCGCCTTCGGTGTTTCGGAACTGCACGATGTCGATGACCTTGCATTCCATGGCTGCGCGGCTTTCGCCCACCCGCGGGACGTTGACCTTGCGCCCGGCCACGGCCGTAAGGCCGGCAAACGGGAACTCGTCTTCCCCGTGCGGAAGCGGTGCTGAGGTCTGGTTCATCTGGTCCCCCAGTTCACGGGTGACCAGGTTCCAGGTGAACTCGCGCGTTTCTGATGCGTTTTGAACGCTATCTTTCCACGCGATCGAAGAGAATCCGATGATCGGTGGGTCGTAGTTGAACGCGTTGAAGAAGCTGTAGGGCGCGAGATTGACCCGCCCCTGCGCGTCGCGTGAAGAGATCCAGCCGATAGGCCGCGGCGCGACCAGCGCATTGAGCGGGTTGTGGCTCAGCCCGTGGCCATTGGCGGGCTCGTAGTAGTGAAAGTCTCGAACGGTCATCGCATGGGCCTTTCCTGCGGTGGCGTTATTGCGCCACCAGGTTAAGGGTCTTGGCGATGTTGATGAACTTTTCGTTCTCTGCACGCAAGAAGGCCGCTGCCTGCTGCGGCGTCATGGAGTCCAGCTTGCGCAAGCCCTGCGCGTTCACGAGCGCGAGAAATTCCGGACTGTCGTTCCACTCGTGGAAGGCCTTGTTCAGGCGCGCGACAACGCTATCGGGTGTACGCGCGGGCGCGAGCAAGCCCGCCCAGATGCCGAACTCGAAGCTCTTGAATCGCGCGTGCTCGCCGAGCGTCGCGAGCTCCGGCAGGAGCGGATGTCGCTTGGTGCTCGCGATGGCGATGGCCTTGATCCGCCCGGTCTGAATCATTCCCAGGATCGGCCCCCCAAGAGGTACAAACGCGAGGTCCACGTCGCCGCCGCCGACGGCCGTGGCAATGGGAGCGATGCCTTTGTACGGCACCTCCAGCAACTTGACGCCGACCCGCTTCTGCAACTCATCGGCCGCAAGATGAGCGAGCGAGGCCTGGCCCCAGTGGGCAATGGACAACTCCTTCGCGCCAGGCTTTTGCATCTGTTCGACGAGCGCGCTGAGGTTGTTGAAAGGGCGGTCGGGATGACTGACGAGGACCATGTCCGCGCTGCCGAACGAACCGATGAGCTTGAAGCTGTCGGACGTGTACTTGGC
Source organism: Variovorax sp. Soil_C_12 (assembly GCF_057657375.1). Classification (NCBI taxonomy): domain Bacteria; kingdom Pseudomonadati; phylum Pseudomonadota; class Betaproteobacteria; order Burkholderiales; family Comamonadaceae; genus Variovorax; species Variovorax sp. Soil_C_12. The sequence continues at coordinate 37,194 of NZ_JBDGIO010000026.1, forward strand.
CGAAGCGACCGTGAGCGGCGCCACCGCCAAATCCGTACCGTTAGTGGCGAGCAGCGTGTATCCGTCGGGCGCCGCGTTCAGCACGTTCATCGCCGCGATGGAGCCGCTCGCACCGGGCATGTTGTCGACTACCAGGTTTTGTCCAAGGGCGCGCTGCAACACGGGTACGGATGGCCGTACTGCAGCGTCGACCCCGGCCCCGGCCGGGTAACCGATCTTGATCAGGATGGGTTTGTTCGGATAGGGCTGCGCGGTGGCGGCGGCGCCACTAAGCGCGACCACAACAACAGCGGCATCAAAGAGTCTGCGAATCAGTGTTTTCATGTTTGTCTCCGGTGCGCCGGTCAAAACCGGCGAGGTGTTGTGAATGAAAGAGTCATGTCGAGGTGGTGATCCGCCTACACGGCATCAGCTCAGCGAGGCGTAAACGCCCTTTTCGAAACCGTAGAACACGTCCACGGTTCTCGGTTCCCCCGAACGGCAGCGCCTGCATCATGGCAAGGCCTGCGATGTTCAGGGTGGGGTCGACCCAGAAGTACGCCAATCCCGCGCAGGCCAGGCTGCCGGCGCTGCGGCTGTTGGGCGCGGCGCTGTCGTTGATCGTGAAGCCCAGGCCCCAGGTCTTGGGCATGCCGAGGAAGATTTCGACTTGCGCGCGAGAAAGGGAGTCTGCGTGTGCAGCTTGCCCACGCGAAGCGCGCCCACGGCATTGCGCGACATCAGGGTCACCGTATCCGGGCTTGAGGACCTGGTTGCCGTTGCCCCGCCCCGCGTTGAGGATCATGCACATGAACTTCAGGTAGTCGCTGGCGTACAGGCCTCCGCCGCCCGACTCGAACTCCGGATCCCGCACTGTTTTGAGAGGGATCACGGACAACTTTGCGCCGTCGCCGTGCAAGTGCATGCCGGCAAGGCGGGTGCGCATGGCCGTACTGATCTTGAACGCCGTGCTGTCCACGCCCAGCGGTCCGGTGACGTTGCGATGGAAGTAGTCACCCAGGCTTCGCCCAGCTGGCCCACCGAATCGGTGCCAATGCCATATTCCCAGCGCGCGCCGGGGTCGAAGCACAGAGGCACGCGCAGCGCCGCTTTCTGCCCCATCAGCATGCCGGGGACGTTCTGCGTTCGGGAGAAGCGTTCTAGGTCCGCGTTCCAGATATCGTCCGTGACGCTGGACGTGTGGGTGAGCAGATGCCGGAGGGAGAGTTGGCCATTGGCATCGCGCAGCTGGGGCGCGCCATTCGTGTCCCAGCCCTCCAGACCCTTGAGAACACCCAACGCGGGGATCACCTCGGCCGCCGGACCGTCCAGGCGCAGCTTGCCTTGTTCGACCAACTGCGTCGCTGCGACGCTGGTGAGGGGCTTGGTCATGGAGGCGATGAGCATCACCGCCTCCAGGTCCATCGAAGTGAAGGCGCCGAGCGTGCGCGCTCCCTGCGCCCCGGTGTAAAGGTTTCATCACGAGTGATCACCGTGGCGGCTACGAGGACCGTCGACGGATGCGACGGCACGCCACCGTACGGAACCGGCGTTGGCTTTCACAGCGGCGATGTCATTCGGCATGTCAGAGCCTCAGAACGTTTAAATCCAGGGTCGCAGCTCCATCTCATGCGTCCAGGCATCGCGGGAGTGCTGATGCAAGTTCCGGTAAGCATTTGCGATCGAGCTGGGTTGAAGTGGCAGCGTCTACCGTAGGTGAACGCACGTTTAGTCAACGAAGGCTATGTTAGCCCCAGCATTCTGTCAACAAGGGTTTCCTCGATTCATTCTTCGATGTGTGATTCGCTGCACTTCCCGGGGCATCGGTGTTCGCGATTCCGAGGACAAGGCGCAGGCTCAGGCTCAGTCGGTGCTCGCTGGAAAAGCTATCTGCACAAAAGGCCAGATCGGCCGCGCATGTCTTGCCAACAGGTTGGCGATGCTAGGCAGTCTGCCCCATCGGAGATAAGGGGAGATAAAGGGACAGGGCGTCGGTGAGGCCTTGGTGGCGCGAGGCGGCTGGAGATTGGAAGCCGGCAAGTCCGACTCCGAGTAGCAAGATGCTCTGCCAACGAAGAACGCTAGCGGGCACGAAGGCGGCCGCTACGGGGGGCTCAAGCCACGCCAGCGTTTCCGCGCGCACTTCATGCGCAACGCCCTGGCGAATTGGAGCGCCTGAACGCGGACATCAAACGGCGCGCGCAGTTGGTGGGCATCTTCCCCCACGACGCAAGCCTGGTGGCGCCATGATGATGGAAGTGGAAGTCGGATTTGGTGGCCACGCGCCCGTATATGCTCAAGATCCCGTTTGTGCGATACCGGCCGCCGGCCACGCCAACATCACAACGGCGATGATCCGGTCCAATTCGCCGCTGGTCGCACCCGCCTGCGGCAAATCTAGAATCGATTGCATCACCCCGAGAAAATACCAAGCTAGTGCAGCGACATCTGCACCAGTCGGCAGTTCGCCAACTCCTATTCCTTCCCGAAGCGAATCTTCGAGCAGAGCGCGCTGCTGCCGCATTCCCGAGAGCGCCGCCTTCTGCCCCGCTGCCGGTAGATCGACTAACTCGGCACAACTTCTTGCGAGCAGGCAACCAGGTGGGCGACGGGAAGACCCCACCGGCAGCAGCCCCCGCAGCAGCGCTTCGAGCCGCGCGCGCACTGTCGCCCTCGGTTGACTTCATCCTGCGTAGCACCCGATCCGACACCCGCGATGTTGCTGACGTAGCCCGCATCGCATTGCTCGAGGAGATCGAGCCGGCGTCCCAACGTGCGTACCACCTGTCTGGTCTACGTGCGTGGACCATGAAGCAAGTGGCAGAGAAGTTGGCCCGCCTACTCGGACATCCGGTCACCTACGTTGACCGTTCGCCTGCTGAGCAGAGAGAGGCTCTGCTCAGCGCAGGATTTTCCCCGCTCGTGGCTGATCTTTTGGTTGGACTCGACCAAATGTTTCGCGAGTCTACGATCGCCGAAACGACGTCGACGGTCGAGGAATTGACCGGAAACGCCCCCGTTCGTTGACAGAATGGTTGACCGACAACCTGTACGAATTTCGAGCGTGAGTTCTCCAGCCCCCTCGCCGCTAAGAATCGAAGATTTGGAAGACTGGGGCCGTGCGACGCATCAGCGCGTCGCAGCCCTGCGGAAATCTGACGGCGTCACGCCGGTCGCCTTCTTGAATGCGGTGCTGAAGTGCTGAGCGTGGCTGAAGCCGCAATCCAGTGCGACTTCGGTTGCGGTGCGGCGGGGATCCAAGAGGAATTCCTTGGCCCGCTCGAGACGCAGACCGTACATAAAGCGAAGGGGTGTCTGCCCGGCACTTTCCCGAAAAGCCCGCATGAAATGCCGGGGACTGACACCGGCAACTTGCGCCAGGCCCTCGATCGTGAACGGCCTCGACAAGTCGGCCTCGATGTAATCGACAACGCGCCGCAAGCTGGCAGGTGCAAGGCCACCGCAGGGGCGAACGGTGGCTGCCTGGCTGCCGTCGACCCGCGCCAGTAGGGCGAGTGCTTGCATGGCCCAGCCCTCGGCGAACAACTCGTAAAGACTGTCTGCATTGCGCGCCTCTCGGCAAAGCACTGAAAGGCCACGTTGCAGATCTTCGTTGCCGAAGGCAATCAGCGGCCGATCGAAATGGCAGCCGGCGTCGGACGCAACGGTCGGGTCGAGGAAGACCACCGTGTAGTCGAAGGACGGGGCCACGTCGAACTCGCCTTGGACTGAAGTCGAGGCTGGGAACAGCGCAAGGCTTGTTCCTTGTCTTATGCCCGAGTGGATGCGGCGGCCGTCGAGCTCCAGATGCAGCTCTTTAAGGCCGTTCCGAAACCAGAACAGCGCGAGCTTCGGCTGACGAAAACGCCAAGAGATGGGCCCAGTCGCTCGACGCACGAGGACTTCAAGATGTGTGGTGCGCGAGTCAACAACGGTGCCGGAGACGAGTTCACCCCCAACCTCGCGATATTCAGCTTGTGAGTCTAGGTGACCAGGCATGCTTACCTCGCTGCGACCTTGCTTCGGGCCGTTCATAGTGCGCGCGGCACCCCCCTGACCACGCAACCGAAACCGTGGCGGGTGAATACCCCTGAATCGGGAGGGGTCGCCGACGCATGGACGTCAACCGCGTCGCTTTGCCTCCTCGCATCGTACACCTTTTGCATGAGGATGCGACCCGCAGAAGAGCAAGCTGCCATGCCTCGGCGATATCGGACGAAGCAGCAACGCCGTCACCTTCGGTATCGACCGGATCAACTCCTTCGGAACAGTTTTTGGCGCGCACGCAAGCCGTCTCGGCCAGAAACCCATGTCATGGCACTTTCAAGCAAGGGTGGCACCGCGTTGCAATCAACAACGGCGACGTTCCGAGAGACTGAGGGCCTCAGTAACCATCTTCACGGAGACCCAACATGCCTGTCATTGTTTGCGAATGCAAGGTCGGAATCGAAGCGAGCGTCAAGGCCAAGATGGCCGGCGAGTTCACGAATGCGATCAGGGAGATCATCCTCTCGCCGCTCGATCTGATTAGCGTCGTATTCCATGAATCGACACCCGAGAACACCTACCGTTCGGGAGAGCGAACTTCGGAAACGCTGATCTTCTGCCACATACGTGATGGGCGCAGCGATGGCGCCGTGCTATCGCTGGCCAAAAAGGTGAGCTCGATCTGGAGCGCGTGCACCGGGGCACCGGAGGACGAAGTCGAGGTACTCGTCGCACTGTACCCCGCCAAATACGTCGTGCGCGGCGGTGAACGCCTGCCCGAGGCCCCTCGCGTGTGAAGGTGGTGCGGCCTGCTCGGACGAAGGGGAGCGCCCTTGTCTATGCAAGGGCGGTCGGTGGCCGTGAGGTCTCGGCCCCGAATGTGGTTACCTGCGCCGCATGCTGAACCTCACCGAAAGATAAAAGGAGACAAGTCAATGAAGTCAACCCGCCCTGAGCTGGCAACAGCCCATTCAAGCATGCACCGGATAGACGTTCACAAACTGGCCGACGAAGCCAAGTTCAACAGCTTTCACGGGTCAGTGCTGATCTGGTGTTTCGTGATCCTGGTGCTCGACGGCTACGACCTGGCGGTCGCCGGCACCGCGCTTCCGTCGATCATGAAGGCGATGAACGTCGATGCAGCGACCGCGGGCTTCATGGCCAGTTCGGCGCTGTTCGGCATGATGTTCGGTGCGATTGCGCTCGGCGCGCTGGCCGACAAGATCGGCCGCCGCTGGGCGATCTCGATCTGCGTGTTCATGTTCAGCGTCTTCACCGCGGCCGCCGGGTTCACCAACGACCCGATCACCTTCAGCGTGATGCGCTTCCTCGCCGGGCTCGGCATCGGCGGCGCGATCCCGAATGCGGCCGCGCAGATGACCGAATACTCGCCAAAGAAGGTGCGCAGCGTGATGGTCACGCTGATGTGCTGCGGCTACGCCATCGGCAGCATCCTCGCCGCTCTGCTCGGCAAACAGCTCATCGAGACCTACGGCTGGCAATCGGTGTTCATCGCCGCGGGCGCCCCGGTGGTGCTGATCCCGTTCATCCTGAAGTACATGCCTGAGTCGCTGCCGTTCCTCATGAAGCAGCACGACGACGCGCATCTGCGCGAAGTGGTCCGGAAGATCCGGCCGGACCTGCGGCTCGAGCCGCAGCAGGAATTCCTCGTTCCGGCCGAGGACAAGGCCGAAGGTCCGACCGTAAGCAGGCTGTTCCTGGACGGCCGCGGCTTCAGCTCGGTGATGTTCTGGGTCGCCTTCATGACCTGCCTGTTCATGCTCTATGCGCTCAGTTCGTGGCTGGTCAAGCTGATGGGCATGGCCGGCTACAGCCTCGGTTCCGCGCTGGACTTCCTGCTCGCCTACAACGCCGGTGCGATCGTCGGCGCCGTCGGTGGAGGATGGCTCGCCGACAAGCTGAACATCAAGTGGGTGACGAGTGCATTTTTCGCGGTCGCTGCGGTCTCGCTGACGCTGCTCGGCTACGGCGCACAGCCGCTGTTCCTGGTCGTTGCCGTCGTCGGAGCGTCGACCCTGGGCACGCAGATCCTGCTGTATGCGTATGCCGGGCAGTTCTATCCGACATCGATCCGTTCGACGGGACTCGGCTTTGCCTCGGGAGTCGGGCGCATCGGCGCGATCGCGGCGCCGATCGTGATCGGGTTGCTGGTCTCGATGAAGTTGCCGCTGGTGCAGAACTTTCTCGGCATTGCAATGGCCGCGGTGATCGGCGGTGTCGCGGTTGCTCTGATCAAGCACAAGTCGTCGGCCTCTTCGCACAGCCACGACGCGAGCGTGGTCGGGCAGCAGCCTTGATGCTCGAGACCTACTCGCTGCTCTGCCCGCTGGGAAGCGGTGCGGCAGCGGGCCGGCGCTGATGAATCGGGTTTCATCTGACAACCAACCACGGAGACTTTCATGTCACGCAAACTTGAAGGCAAGATCGCAGTTGTTACCGGTGGATCTACCGGAATCGGGCTCGCTACGGCTAAGCGGTTCGCTAGCGAAGGAGCGCATGTCATCGTCACCGGCCGCCGACAGTCCGAACTCGACGCCGCGGTGCCCGCGATTGGTAACGCCACCAGCATCCGGGTCGACTCATCGAATATGGCTGAACTGGACACGCTGTTTGATCGGGTGAGATCGGAAACCGGTCGGATCGACGTATTGTTCGTCAACGCCGGCGGCGGCTCGCTGCTCCCGCTCGGGAAGATTACCGAGAAGCAGTATGACGACACGTTTGGCAGTAACGTCAAGGGCGTACTGTTTACTGTGCAGAAGGCTTTGCCATTGCTTGCGGACGGCGCATCAGTGATCTTGATTGGCTCCACCGCCGCCAGCGGCGGCACCGAAGCATTCAGTGTCTATGCCGCTTCAAAGGCCGCCGTACGCTCATTCGCCCGCAACTGGATTCTCGATCTCAAGGGTCGCGGCATCCGGGTCAATACGCTCAGCCCCGGACCCACCAAGACACCAGGCTTCTTTGGCTTGGTCGGCCCCGACGCCGCACGGCAGCAGGGAATGCTCGATGCCCTGGCCTCGCGGATCCCAATGGGCCGCGTCGGCGATCCGGACGAAATTGCCCAGGCGGCAGTCTTTCTTGCCTCCGACGATTCAAGCTTTGTCAACGGTATCGAACTGTTCGTCGACGGCGGCAAGGCCCAGATCTGAGTATTGCAGCAGGCGGGCGGGGGCACGGCCCATTTCCAAAGGAACCGCTTCATGTCCCAGCATCGCCCTTCTGCTGCATTGGAAGTGACCGAGGAAAACTGGCTGAGGCCAAACGCACTTTGCCTTCGCGGGTATGGCGCAAACCGGAGGGGGGCGCACCACACCAGCCGTCGCACTGAACGTGTGCAGCCGGGTATGTGTTCTGGGGCACAGCTGCGTGTGTTCGACGGCATCCCCTCAGCAATTGGCAGCCGACGGAAAGCTGCTTTCCGAGTGGCTGGCGGTCGAGCGCCAGACGCTGATCTTCCTTCATACCGAGAGGCAACCATGGCCAAGAGACAGGACAAAGTCATCATCACCTGCGCCGTGACGGGCGCCATGCACACGCCGACCATGTCGTCGTTCCTGCCGCTGACACCCGATCAGATCGCCGAGCAGTCGATCGAGGCCGCCCAAGCCGGCGCAGCCATCCTGCACCTGCATGCACGCAACCCGTCGGACGGGCAGCCGACGCCGGACCCGGCGATCTTCGACCAGTTCGTGCCGCGCATTGCCGCGGGGACCGATGCGGTGATCAACATCACGACCGGCGGAAGCACCCGGATGACGATGGAAGAGCGCCTGGCCTATCCGCGGCAGGCCAAGCCGGAGATGTGCTCGCTGAACATGGGGTCGATGAACTTCTCGATCCACCTGGCGGCGCGCAAGATCAAGGACTGGCGCTACGACTGGGAAAAGCCCTACGTCGAGGGAATGGAAGACCTCATCTTTCGCAACACGTTCAAGGACATCAAGCACATCCTGCAAACGCTTGGCGAAGGATGCGGCACGCGCTTCGAGTTCGAGTGCTACGACGTCGGGCATCTCTACAACCTTGCCCACTTCCTTGACGAAGGTCTGGTTCAAGGGCCACTGTTCATCCAGAGCATCTACGGCGTCCTGGGCGGCATGGGCCCGGACCCCGAGAACTTGGTGATGATGCGCACCACCGCGGATCGTCTCTTCGGGCGCGAGAACTATCGGTTCTCGGTGCTCGGCGCCGGCCGGCACCAGATGTCGCTGCTGACGATGGGCGCCGTGATGGGCGGCAATGTCCGCGTCGGGCTCGAGGACAGCCTCTACCTCGGCAAAGGCCAGATGGCCAGGTCGAGTGCCGAGCAGGTCCGCAAGATCAAGCGGATCCTGGAGGAACTGTCTCTGGAAGTGGCCACCCCCGCCGAAGCGCGCGCCATGCTCGGGCTGAAGGGCAAGGACGCCGCCGGCTTCGGGATGGCGTCATGAACCAACCAAATGGGTACGACGTGGAGGACCTTCGCGTCGGCATGAGCGCCTCCTACTCCAAGACGATCACGGAGGCCGACCTCGTGCTATTTGCCGGCGTAACCGGCGACAACAACGCAATCCATGTCAACGAAGAGTTTGCCGCAGCCACTCCCTTTGGCGGACGGATCGTCCATGGCATGCTCACCGCGAGCGTGATCTCGGCGGCCATTGCCGCCAAGATGCCTGGTCCCGGGACGATCTACCTGGGACAGAACCTGCGATTCAGCGCGCCGGTGCGGCTCGGCGAGACGGTACACGCGACGGTCACCGTCACCGAGATCTCGGTGGACCAGCGGCGAGTCACGCTATCGACGGTCGGGTCGGCGAGAACGTCGTGATTCCGGTGCGGCAAGGAAAGAAGGGTCTGACGGTAATCGCCAACGACACCGCACGTCCCGGGTTTGGGATCGGCAAGCTCATTTCGGCGCGGCTGGTTCGGCGCATCGTGACGAGCCACATCGGTACCAATCCCGAGACGCAGCGGCAGATGCTGGACGGACCGCTCGATGTCGAGCTGGCGCCGCAAGGGACGCTCGCCGAACGGATTCGCGCCAGGGGCTATGGGCTGGGTGGTGTGTTGACGCCCACAGGCGTCGGCACGCTGGTGGAGCAAGGCAAGCGCACGTTGGAGATCGACGGGCGCTTGTCCTCCTGGAGTTGCCGTTGCGGGCAAACTTCTCGCTCATCAATGCCCGACGTGCGGATCACATCGGTAACCTCGCGTCCGCGATGACGGCGCGCAATTTCAACCCGCTAATGGCAATGGCGGCGGACCTGGTCATCGCGGAGTCGCAGCAGATCGTGCCGGTCGGCGTCATCGCGCCAGAGTGCAAGATCTACGGCCTTTTCTCGAAGGACAGCAGGTGTGCTCCCGGCTGCGGCCGCCGAAGGGCTGTCGCTTCTCTACGAACCGCCGGCCATATGTTCGTTCCAGCAAACTGAAAACGAGCGTCAGGGACGTGTCTGGTGGTTGCCCCCTACACGCGGATAACAAACAGAGAACAAAGTCCGGCCGCCCCGAAACATACGCGATACAGCCGCGGACGAGACTTCCGGCATGGACTACTCCTGCCGGGCGTCACCATGAAATTGCCGTTGTTCCATGTCAGCACTGCCCCGTGGCTTTTCGCGGGCCTGCTGGCTGCCTGATCGCCACCGCCGAAGCCTCGCCCGCAACTGACAGTGCCGCAGCCACGCTGGCAGTTCTGGACTCACCCGTGCTGCAAGAGGAGCCGACATGCGCACGCTCATCGTGCAGCGCCACTTTGGCCTGTTATGGAGCCGTTTCACCGCTGCGATCGTCCGACCGACCCAGCGCCGCCCAACACGCGTCGAACATTATTTGAGCGAAGCGGTGGACTTCGCCGATCTGGAGCATCGAATCCAAGTGGTCGAGGAATACGAATGTCGCCGCATGTGGTGATCCAACTTTATCGAGAGTAGGAGTAGGAATGCCAGTCACCCAGCACCCCCTCCACAGATCCGTACGTGCGGAGCTACCGCATACGGCTCCTGCCTTGGGTCATGACGATCAGACGCTGGTTCGGGTACGGGTGGCAGATGTTCGGAACAGGCAGCCAATGCGCCATCAAGCGATACATGCGTCGCCAAGGCAGGTCGTGGCTCTGGCTGCGGCGGCACAGCGTGCGATGCCACAGCCCGACGACCTGATGGCGGAATGTCCTCAGCCGCGCGCCGTTGCACGGCACGCCGAAGTAGCGCGCATGCCCAGTCACCACCGCCCGCAGGTACTGGCCCTGCGCCGGGATGGGTTGGTGCATGCGCCGTCTGAGTTCGAGCTTGATCACCTGCAGCTTGGCGCGCAGGCGTTTTGCACTGGTGAGTCGCAGGACCATGAACTTGCCCTTCCTGGTCGTCCCGCAGCAATGCGTGAACCCCAGGAAGTCGAAGGTCTGCGGCTTGCCTTGTCCCTTGCGGCGTCGGTTCTCGCGGGCGAAGCGCCCGAACTCGATCAGCCGCGTCTTCTCGGGGTTCAGCTTCAGCCCGAATTGGCCCAGCCGCTCGGCCACCGCGCGCTGGAAGCGCTCGGCATCGTCGCGGAACTGGAACCCGGCTACCCAATCGTCGGCGTAACGCACGACGATCACGTCGCCTCGGGCATGGCGTCCCCTCCACTGCTTCACCCACAGGTCGAACGCATAGTGCAGGTAGATGTTGGCCAGCAGCGGACTGATGCTCCCACCCTGAACCGTACCCAACTCACTTTGCGTCAGCCTGCCTTCTTCCAGCACGCCCGCGTGCAGCCATTTCTTGATCAGCCGCACCACGCGCGCGTCAGCCACGCGGTGGTCGATGAACTTCACCAGCCAGTCCCTGTCGATCGTGTCGAAGAACTTGGCTATGTCCGCATCGAGAATCCAGCTCACTCGTCTGCTGTGCACACCTACCGCCACGGCATCCAGCGCGTTGTGCGCACTCTTGCCGGGCCTGAAGCCGTAGCTGAACCCGAGGAAGTCCTGCTCGTAGATGGCGTTCAACACTTCGACCGTGGCGCGCTGGACGAGCTTGTCCTCCAGCGCCGGCACGCCCAGCGGGCGCTTGCTGCCGTCGGCCTTGTCGATGTACACCCTCTTGACAGGCTGGGGCCGGTAGCCCCCTCGGGCCAGCCGCTCGGACAGCTCCAGGAGGTTGCCCTCCAGGTCCTGCCCGTACGTCTGCCAGGTCTGGCCGTCCACCCCGGCGGCCGCATCGCGCTTGAGCGCAAGGTAGGCCGCCCGCAGGCGTTCGACCGCGTAGATGTGATGCAGCAGTCCCGTGAACCTCGCACCACGACGGCCCTTTGCCGTCTGTCGTATGCCATCGAGCGCGGTTCCCATGTCATAGACCCGCACCGATCTGCGGGACATGCGCGCCGCGATGGCATTGCCCTTGGCCTGCCGCCTTCCCTCCACCGCCTCCGCCGCCGCAGGAGCTCCCCCCGCAGCCTTGTTCGGCAGCTTCTTCGGTACTACGCAGCAGTCCGACTTCCCGCCTCCCTTGCTCATCGTCGTACGCCCTTGGGCTTCACGATGCGCTCTGCGCCAGCCGCTTCCCAGCGCTGCGCAGAAGGACGCGGGATCTCCCGGTTCCCGTGCGAGGTGTTTCCGCGCGTGCGCGGGGTCTCTGACCGCGCGGGGTCCGATGCCGCCTCGCCAAAGCGGCAGCATCGGTGTGGCCTTCGGCTTTCTCCAACAACCTCGGCACCCCGGACCACCCGCAGCTCTCGCCGCGGGGCATGTATTACGCGGCTCGATACCCGGCCCGCGCGTACCCCTGTCAACGCTTCGCCCACACCCTCACGAATGTGTACGCATGACTCGGGGCCGCCGTAGCTGGCTAAGCCTTCAACGTATGACTCTTTCATTCACAACACCTCGCCGGTTTTGACCGGCGCACTGGAGACGTCATGAATCTCAACGCCGCCGAAGGGCACTCTCCTGAGGAACCCTCGATGAAACCCACCCTTCGCCAGATCCAACTCCCCGGCCGCGTGCGGCTCGAGTTCGCCGAACAGGGCGGCCGTTCCGGCACGCCGGTCATCGCGCTGCACGGCGTCACCGACTCGTGGCGCTCCTTCGAGCCGGTGCTGCCCCACCTGCCATCCGAACTGCGCGTGATGGCGCTCACCCAACGCGGCCACGGCGACAGCGACAAGCCGGCCGTAGGATACCGGCCCGCCGACTTCGCCGCCGACATGGCGGCCTTCATGGACGTGATGGAGATCGAGCGCGCGGTGCTCGTCGGCCACTCGATGGGAAGCGTCAACGCGATGCGCTTCGCGATCGACCACCCGTCCCGGGTCGCCGGCCTGCTGCTGGCCGGCACGATGCCGTGGTTCGGCCGGCCCCCCGAGCTGATGGCATACCACCGCGAGCAGGTCGTGCCGCTCGCCGATCCGGTGCCCGACGCCGTCGCCCGCGACTTCCAGCAGAGCACGCTGGCCCGGCCGATCGCCGCTTCGATGCTCGACCGCTTCGTCGCCGAGAGCCTGAAAGTCCCAGCGCATGTCTGGCGCGCCGCTTTCGCCGGCTTCATCGGCGACGACTTCTCGCCGCGCCTGCGCGAGATCGAGGTGCCCACGCTGATCGTCTGGGGCCGGCACGATGCGTTCTGCTCGGCCACCGACCAGGAGGCGATGCTGGGCCTGATCCGGACCGCCCGGCTCGTCGAATACGCCGACGCCGGGCATGCGATGCACTGGGAGGAACCGCAACGCTTCGCCCTGGACCTGAGCCGCTTTGTCGCCTCGGCCGCCGCCGGCGCGGCGATCGCCTGAACTTCGGAGGACCCGACGATGACCGTTCTGATCGACACCCTGGGACATCCGGTGAGCGGTGCCACCGCCGCCGCGATCGACCACTACGATCAGGCCGCGCACGAGATGCGCTGCCTGATCGGCGACCCGCTCGCGACCATCGACCGTGCGCTCGCCGAGGCGCCAGCCATGTCGATCGCGCACACGCTGCGGGCCTGGCTGCACCTGCTCGGCACGGAGGCGCCGGCGCTCGCGACCGCGCGCGGGGCGGCCGAGGCCGCGGCGCGCCACGCCGGAACCGATCGCGAGCGGATGCATGCGCGCTCCGCCGCCCTCGTTGCCGCCGGCCGCTGGCGCGACGGCGCGCGCGCGCTGGAGGACCTGTCGGCGCAGCACCCGCGCGACCTGCTCGCGCTGCAGGCCGGCCACCAAGTGGACTTCTTCACCGGCGATTCGCGCATGCTGCGCGACCGCATCGCGCGCGCGCGGCCGCATTGGAACGACGCCATGCCCGGCCACCATGCGGTGCTCGGCATGCACGCCTTCGGGCTCGAGGAGACCGGCGACTATGCGCAGGCCGAGCGCACCGGACGCCGCGCGATCGAGCTGCAGCCGCGCGACACCTGGGCCTGGCATGCGGTGGCGCATGTGCACGAGATGCGCAATGCGCCGAAGGACGGCATCGCCTGGCTCGAGCCGAATGCGGCGCACTGGTCGCGTGACAGCTTCTTCGCGGTGCACAACTGGTGGCACCTGGCGCTGTTCAAGCTCGAGCAGGACCGGCACGACGAGGTGCTCGCAATGTACGACGCCTCGATCGGCGGCCCGGGCTCAGGGGTCGTGCTCGACATGATCGACCAAAGCGCACTGCTGTGGCGCCTCGCACTGCGCGGCGTGGACGTGGGCGACCGCTGGCAGCCGCTGGCCGAGCGCTGGGCGCCGCATGCCACCGCGGGCAACTATGCCTTCAACGACCTGCACGCGATGATGGCCTTCGCGAGCGCCGGTCGCAGCGATCTCGCCGCGCAGCTGCGCGAGACACAGCGCGCCGCGCTCGCGGGCGACGGCGACACCCGCGCCTTCACCGCCGAGGTTGGCGAGGCAGCGACGCGCGCCGTGCAGACCTTCGTGGCGGGCGACCACGCGACGGTCGTCGCACTGCTGCGGCCGATCCGCTCGAGCGCGCATCGCTTCGGCGGCAGCCACGCTCAGCGCGACCTGCTCGACCTGACGCTGATCGAGGCGGCGCTGCGCAGCGGCGATCGGCCACTCGCGGCAGCGCTGGCGGCCGAGCGGGCCGCGATGCGACCAGCGAGTCCGCTCGCTCAGCGCTTCGTCGCGCGAGCCGCGGCGTGAAACCGGAGTGCGACCGCGCGCGATCCGTTTGCGACAAGTGTTTGATGGGCCGGATTGTTTCCACGACATGAACGCCGAGGTGCGAAAACGCACATACGCGAGGCCCCTTGCCGGCGCAAACTTCGTTCCACCCCAACCCATTCAACCACTTGAAGGAATCCGCAGTGAACACCGCTTCCAAGCTCCTCTCCGGTTTTGCGCTCGCCATCCTCGCTGCCGCAGGCGTCCAAGCAGAAACCTATCACGGCGTCGCCAAGGTCACATCGACCCAGACCCGTGCCGCGGTCCGCGCCGAAGGCGTCGTGGCCGCACGCAACGGCGACCAATTCAGCGATGTGGCCGGGCAGGGCGTCGCCAGCATCGCCAGTTCGGTCGAGCGCGCTTCGGTTCGCTCGCAAGGAATCGTTGCCGCTCGCAGCGCGAACCCGTACGCGGAAGGCTACGGCCAAGGCGTGACGCGCGTCGAATCGCGTGTCGACCGCGCAGGCGTGCGCATCCAGGCCCGCGCAGCCGCGCGCGGCGATCGTCTCGCGATCTGAGCGCTGCGCTCCAGAAAAAGCCCACCATCCTTATTGGGAGTTCCTTTCAGAATGGGCGCAGGCGGGTGCGGCACGCGGCTGGTCGCCCGCGATGCGTTGAAATGTCAATTAAAGAACTTCAGCACGCTCAGCAGGGTGCGATAGATGCCCCAGGCCAACGGGATGCTGACCGCCGCCCAGGCCAGGACCACCAGTGCCAGAGGCGTCTTGCCACCCGAACCCGGACCGCTACCCACGTCGTTCGCCATGGCACGGTCATGGGCCAGACGCTTTTCCTCGGCAAGTTCCGCTGGCGTCATGAACCACTTGTCGGCAATCGGACGAATCATGAGGTTGCAAATCAACCCGATGACCAGGAAGCCCGCCAGGATGTACATGGTCTGGTTGTAGACCTGCTCACGCGGGATGCCCAGACCGATCTGGTATTCGCGCATGTAGTTCACGGCTACCGGCCCGATGATCCCGGCCGTGGCCCAGGCGGTGAGCAGCCGGCCATGGATAGCGCCGACCATCTGCGTGCCGAACAGGTCGGCCAGGTAGGCCGGCACCGTGGCGAAGCCGCCGCCGTACATGCTGATGATGATGCACAACGAAGCCACGAACAGCAGCTTGGAACCGGCTGCGGCGCTGAACGGAATACTGGCATACAGCAGGCCACCGAGCAGGAAGAAGACCATGTAGGTGAGCTTGCGGCTGAGCCTGTCCGACAGGCTGGCCCACACAAAACGACCGCCGATGTTGAACAGGCTCAACAGCGCCGTGAAGCCTGCGGCCACGCTCGCGATGGCGGCGAGTTGGTCCTTGTCGAGGTCTCCGAACTTGCGGGACACGCCGATCAGGTTGCCGCCGAACACCTCCTGCAGCATCGGGCTGGACATGCCGATGACGCCGATGCCGGCGCTCACGTTCATGCAGAGCACCATCCAGACAAGCCAGAACTGAGGGATGCCCCAGACCTTCTTCACGTGCACGTGGTGCTGCGTGATCATGGCGTTGCTGGACGCCGGCGGCTGGGTCCAGCCCGCGGGCTTCCAGCCGCTGGGCGGAATGCGGTAGCCCAGCGCGCCGCCCATCATGAAGACCGCGTAGATCGCCGCCATCACGAGGAAAGTCTGAAGCACGCCGACGCTGGTCGACGACGCGAAGATCTTCATGAATTCGGTTGCCAGCGGCGAGCCGATCATCGCGCCGCCCCCGAACCCCATGATGGCCATGCCCGTGGCCATTCCGCGCCTGTCCGGAAACCACTTGATGAGGGTCGACACCGGCGAGATATAGCCCAGTCCCAGCCCGATGCCGCCGATGACGCCAGAGCCCAGCCACATCAGCCAAAGCTGATGGGTGTAGATGCCGAGCGCCGAGATCACCAGGCCCCCGCACCAGCACAGCGCCGACACCACACCCGCCTTGCGCGGCCCGGCGTGTTCGAGCCAGCCGCCCCAAAGCGCCGCCGACGACCCCAGCAGCACGAAGAACAGCGTGTACATCCAACCCATGCTGGAGATACGCCAGTCGCAGTTCGATGCGAACAGCTCGACCAGCAGGCTCATGTCCTGAGGACAGGCCTGCGCGGCGGTCAAGCCGATGGACTTTGACAACGGCAACCAGAACACCGAGAAGCCGTAGGCCATGCCGATACACAGGTGGATGGCCAGCGCCGCCGGCGGCACCAACCAGCGGTTGAAACCCGGGCCGGCAATGGTGCGCTCTTTGTCCAACCAACTCGCGACTCCGACTGCTGGTCTATCTGATCCATCCAATACGGCTGACATGTGTGTCTCCTGTGTGTTGCAGCACCCGAGCGGTGCGAGGCGCCAGTGTCGACAAGGCGCAAAGGCCGGTCCAATTTATTCGGAGAATGAATCGATGCGGTTGCAGAATCAGGGTCTGCATGGGCCGGGTGTCATCACGCCGCCGCGCCATTTGCGCGAGCCGCAGGCGTTGGACTCAACTCGCGAATCAAACCGGAGTGCTGCGCGGCTTCGTGCAGCCACATCGCGTCCTGCGCGAAGGCGAGGGCAGCCTCCAATGCCCGCGACGGACGATTGGAGTCGTGCACCATGAACGCGATGGGAGTCTTGACCTGCGGGCTGATCAACGGCAGCGCCTCAAGTTCGCGATAGCCAAGCACGGTGCCCACCAGCGTCCCTGGCATGACGCTGCATACGCGCCCGGCCACCACGCTCCATGCCAGCGCCAGTATCGAATTGGTCTCAATGGATGCGCTGACATGCGCTCCGGCGGATGCGAAAGCACGATTGACGATGGTGCGGTTGTGCATCTCCGAACTGAGCAAGCACAGCGGAAACGCGGCAGCCTCGGCCCACCTCATGGGGCCGCCGATGCGCAGGGACTCGGGTCCGGCGACGGACGCCTTGCGCAGCAGGAAGTAGTGCTCCGTGTATTGCGGCAGGGACCGTAGCAGCGAGCGGCTGCAGTCCATGCGCTCCGCGTATCCCAGGCCCATGTCGATGCCCATGCTCTCCAGTTGCGTTTCGAGCTCGATCGAACTCATCGAACGCAGCGTCGGCACGATGCGAGGATGGCGATCCTGCAGCATGCCGGTGAACCGCGCCGCGATCGGCATGGCGGTCGGAACGGCCCCGATGAGCAGATTGCCCGCCGGATCGTTCTCGCGGCTGTTCAGGTCCTGCTCGAGCAGCTCCTGCTCGCGCAATATGCAGCGCGCACTGAGAAGGATGCGTTCGCCTTCGGCGGTGAAACCACCAAAGTTCCGGCCGCGCTTGACGATCGCCGTTCCGTAGCTTTCTTCAAGCGATCGGATCGCGTTGGACAAAGCCGGTTGGGTGACATGGGACGCCAATGCGGCACGGCCGAAATGCCGGTGGTCGTCCAGCGCGACGAGGTACTTGAAGGAGGTGAACAGATTCATGGTCCAGGTTCTCCAGTGGCCGACTGGGCGACGGTCCGTCCATGCCGCAATAACTCCATCGACTGCGCGAAGGAACGGCCTCGTCAAGGCCTCGGCTTGCGCGGCCGTGCGGTGCCGGCGAAGCGCGGTGTCGTCGTCAACGGTAGCGTTGCACCATCGCGCTGAGCGTCAGCGGCCGGATGCGCCCCGCGTGGCCGGCACAGCCGAAGGCTTCGAAGCGCGCCTCGCAGATGCCGCGTGCGGCGCGGCGTGCCGCTGCCAGCGCCTTGCGCGGATCGAACTCGGAGGGCTGCTCGGCGAACAGTTGCCGCATCGCGCCGGTCATGGCCAGGCGGATGTCGGTGTCGATGTTGATCTTGCGCACTCCGTTCGCGATGCCGCGCTGGATCTCCTCCACCGGCACGCCGTAGGTCTCGGGGATCACGCCGCCGTGGCGCCGCAGGATCTCCAGCCACTCCTGCGGCACGCTCGACGATCCGTGCATCACCAGGTGCGTGTCGGGTACCGCGGCGTGGATCTGGGCGATGCGGTCGATCGCCAGGATGTCGCCGGTGGGCTGGCGGCTGAACTTGTAGGCGCCGTGGCTGGTGCCGATGGCGATCGCGAGCGCGTCGACACCGGTGGCGGCGACGAAGTCGCGCGCCTGCGCCGGGTCCGTCAGCAATTGGTCGCGGCTGAGCGTGCCCTCGGCGCCGACGCCGTCCTCCTCGCCGGCCTGGCCGCTTTCCAGGGAGCCCAGGCAACCCAGTTCGCCCTCGACGCTGACGCCGACTGCATGCGCGAGCCGGCAGACGCCGGCCGTCACGGCGACGTTGTACTCGTAGCTCGCCGGCGTCTTCGCATCCTCGCGCAGCGACCCGTCCATCATCACGCTGGTGAAGCCGCTCTGGATCGCCTGCAGGCACACCGCCGCCGAGGCGCCGTGGTCCTGGTGCAGGACCAGCGGGATCTGCGGATGGCTTTCCACCGCGGCCAGCACCATGTGGCGCAGGTAGGCCTCGCCGGCGTACTGCCGCGCGCCGGCGCTGGCCTGCAGGATCACGGGACTCTGCGTGGCCTCTGCTGCTTCCATGATCGCCTGGATCTGCTCCAGGTTGTTGACGTTGAAGGCCGGCACGCCGTAGCCGTGCTCGGCGGCATGGTCCAGCAGCTGGCGCAATGAGATGAAGGCCATGGGCAGTTTCCTTTCTAGAGAAGTGGGCTAACGGGTGGCGGACACGAGCTCCATGCGCTCGTGCCAGTCGACAAGGTCGTCCAGCGTGATGCGGTCGGCGGGGCGGACGGGCGGCGCGGGACACCAGCCATGACGTACATGCAGCCCCGGACCGATGGCGACCGCCGCGTGGATGGGGTCGTCGGCGAAGTAGGCGCTGCGGGTCACGAGCACCGGCACATCGGCCGCCCGGGCCGCGGTGGCGCCGGCGCACGAATCCTCGAGCGCCAGCGCGCTCACCGCGCGCAGGCGCAGCGCGGCCAGCGCGCGCCGGTGCGCTTCGGGGTCGGGCTTCTTCGTCCTCACGTCTTCGCCGCATACCACGGTGTCGAAGCGCCGCGCCCAGGCGGGGCCGAGGTGGCGGCCGAGGAGCGCTTCCACGTTGGCGCGGCTGGTCGTCGTGACGATGGCCTGGCGCACGCCGCGTTCGGATGCCTCGTCGATCAGGGCTGCCACGCCGGGGCGCAGCTGGATCGTGCCGACGCGAACGCTCTCGGCGTAGCAGAGGTTCTTCAGCCGGTGCAGCTCGCGCGCCAGCGCTTCGCGCTCGCCGGTCAGCACCGGCGCATCGGCCTCGCCGGCCATCGCGGCGAGCAGGCGCTCGCGGCCTCCGGTGACCCGCAGCAGCCGGCCGTAGCGCTCCGTGTCCCAGTGCCAGGGCAGGCCCATCTCGGCGAAGGCCCTGTTGAAGGCGACGCGGTGGCCGTCGCGCTCGGTTTCGGCCAGGGTACCGTCCACGTCCCAGAGCAGCGCGGCAAGCATGGTGGCCTCCTAGCGGTCCGCGCGCCGCGCGAGGATCTCGAAGGCGGGCAGGGTCTTGCCTTCGAGCACTTCGAGGAAGGCGCCGCCTCCGGTGGAGATGTAGCCCACGTCCTTCGCGATGCCGTACTTCGCGATCGCGGCGAGCGTGTCGCCGCCGCCGGCGATGCTGAATGCGTCCGAAACCGCGATCGCCTGTGCGATCGTCTCGGTACCGTTCGCAAACGCATCGAACTCGAACACGCCGACCGGGCCGTTCCAGACAATCGTGCCGGCGGATTTCAACTGCGTCGCGAGCTTCGCGGCGGTCTGCGGGCCGATGTCGAGGATCATGTCGTCGGCCGCGACCTCGCTGGCTGCCTTCACGGTGGCGGGTGCATCGGCCCTGAACGCCTTCGCGACCACCACGTCGCTCGGGATCGGCACTTCCGCGCCGCGCGCCTTCATCGCAGCGATCACCGCCTTCGCTTCGTCGACGAGCGCGGGTTCGGCCAAGCTCCTGCCGATCGGCAGGCCGGCCGCGAGCATGAAGGTGTTCGCGATGCCGCCGCCGACGATGAGATGGTCGACCTTCTTCGCGAGGCTCTGCAGGATGGACAGCTTCGTCGACACCTTGCTGCCCGCGACGATCGCCACCAGTGGCCACTTCGGGTGCGCGAGCGCCTGGGCTATCGCGTCGATCTCGGCCGCGAGCAGAGGCCCGGCGCAGGCCGTCTTCGCGAACTGCGCGATGCCATAGGTCGAGGCCTCGGCGCGATGCGCGGTGCCGAAGGCGTCGTGCACGAAGATGTCGCACAGCGCGGCGAGCTTCTTCGCGAGCGCTTCCTCGTTCTTCTTCTCGCCCGGGTTGAGCCGGCAGTTCTCGAGCATCACGAGCTGGCCGGGCTTCACGTCGACGCCGTCGACCCAGTCGGAGACGAGCGGCACCTCGCGGCCGATCAGTTCGCTCAACCGCCTGGCGACGGGCATGAGCGTGTCCTCGGACTTGAACTCGCCTTCGGTCGGGCGGCCCAGGTGCGAGGTCACCATCACCGCAGCGCCGGCCTTCAGTGCCGTCTCGATACCGGGTACCGATGCGCGGATGCGGGTGTCCTCGGTGATACGGCCGGCGTCGTCCTGCGGCACGTTGAGGTCGGCGCGGATGAACACGCGCTGGTCGGCCAGCCGTCCGTCGGCTGCGAGCTCTTGCAGTCGAAGCACCTTCATGGCCGTGCTCCGACCACGCGGGCCATTTCGAGCAGCTTGTTCGAGTAGCCCCACTCGTTGTCGTACCAGCTCACCAGCTTGACGAAGGTGCCGTCGAGCGCGATGCCGGCCTCGGCGTCAAAGATGGAGGTGCGCGGGTCGCCGCGGAAGTCGGTGGCAACCGCCTTGTCTTCGGTGTAGCCCAGCACGCCCTTGAGCCCGCCGTCGGCCACGTCCTTTTCGCTCTGTGCCTTCATCTCGGCGCAGATCTCCTTGTACGTGGCCTCCTTCACCAGCTCTACCGTGAGGTCGACCA
>NZ_JBDGIO010000027.1:0-52664 GCF_057657375.1 Variovorax sp. Soil_C_12
CCTCTCTGGGGCCCCACCCGAAGGGCCGGGGCGGCAAGGGGCGCAGGGCGTCGTTGCGGTCCTTGCCCAGGCGGCCAAGCCTGGGCTGCGGCCCGCGCCTAGCCCTGCGCCCCTTGCCGCCCCGGCGCGGGGGTGATTCATGTGTCAACAGGCCCTAGAGGGAGTCGTTTCGTGATTCGCATTGCCGTCATTTCCCATCAGGGCGCGCCCGCGCCGCGCAAGCTGGCCGCGCAGTTCGGCGCCGATGGCGGGACCATCGGGCGCGCGCCCACCAACGCATTGGTGCTCGACGACCCGGACCGCACCGTCTCGCGCGTGCATGCGCAGGTGCTGTGCCGCGATGGCCGCTTCTTCATCGTGGACCGCGGCAGCAACCCGATGTTGTGCAACGGGCACCCGCTGGGCGCGGGCCACGAGGCCGCGCTGTCGCAGGGCGACCGGCTGGTGATCGGCGGCTTCGAGCTCGTGGTGGAGATGCTGTCCTCGCAGCATGCGCCGGCTGCAGCGGCACCTTCACCGGCGCATGCGCATGCCCCAGCGCAGGCTGTGCTGCCCACCGACGACGATCCCTTCGCCGACCTGCTGGCCGGGCTCGGGCCTGTGGCGCCCGCGGCCGCACCGGCGGCGATGCAGGCGCCGGCACCGGCCGGTCCTTTCCCCGATCCGCTCGGCGCCGGGCGGGCGCCCGCCGCGTCGGCGGACGATCCCTTCGCGGACCTGCTCGCGCCCTCCGCGCCCGCATCGGGCGGGGCGGCCGCACCTGCGCGCGGCCTGCCGCTGGACGACTTCTCGGACCTCGGCCTGTCGTCCTCCCCCAAGGGCTCGGGGATCGACGAGCTCTTCGGCATCGGTGGTGCCGGCGGCGGCGATCCGCTGGCCAGCTCGCCGCTCGGCGACCCCCTGCGCCAGCCCAACACTGCCTCGGCGGCCGATCCGCTGGCCGCGCTGCAGGGCACGGCGGCGCCGGCGGCGAAGCCGCGCAGCGACCATCTTCCGGTCGGCCAGTTCGCGTACACGCCGCCGCGCGAGGTGGCGCCTCCGCCTCCAGTCGCCCCGCGCTTCGACGACATGACCGGCGAGGCGATCCGGGCCGCGCCCGCGGCGCAAGCCGCACCTTCCGCTGTGACGCCCGCCGCGACGCCCGTGGCGCAAGCGGCGCCTCCCGCCGCAACGCCGACGGCCCCGCCCGATGCGTTGCTGGCTGCTTTTCTGCGCGGCCTCGGCAGCACGCACCAGGCACCGCAGCAGCTGACGCCGGAGCTCATGGAACGCATCGGCGTGCTGCTGCGCTCGGCCACCGAGGGCACGCTGCAGCTGCTGCTCACGCGCCAGGAGTTCAAGCGCGAGCTGCGCGCCGAAGTCACGATGATCGCGGCCCAGGCCAACAACCCGCTCAAGTTCTCGCCCACGGCCGAAGTCGCGCTGGCGCACCTGCTCGGCCCTGGCATGCGCGGCTTCATGCCGGCCGAGGCCGCGATGCGCGATGCCTTCGACGACCTGCGCTCGCACCAGTTCGGCGTCATGGTCGGCATGCGCGCGGCCCTGGCACAGGTCATCGAGCGCTTCGCGCCCGCGGAGCTGGAGAAGAAGATCGCCGCCAGGTCGGCGCTCGACAGCCTGTTCGCCGCCAACCGCAAGGCCAAGCTGTGGGATCAGTTCATCGCGCTCTACGGCGGCATCGCGAGCGAGGCGGAGGACGATTTCCACGCCCTGTTCGGCAAGGCCTTTCTCGAGGCCTACGAGGCGCAGATGGCGCGCCTGAAGTCCGGCCGCAATTGATCAGGAAAAGAAGCAAGAAGAGGAGGGCCCGTGGAAATCGAGATCATCACCCTGTCGAGGCAAGGCAGCCGGCGCTACAACGAGGATGTCTTCGGGCAATGGAACGACGGCCGTTTCGTTGCCTGCCTGGTGGCCGACGGCGCGGGCGGCCATGGCGGTGGCGACGTTGCGGCCGCCATCGCCCGCGGCAGCGTGCTGGACGGTTTCGCGGCCTGTCCCGGGCTCGATGCGGACTTGCTGCGTGGCCTGGTCGCGCGTGCCAACTTCGACATCGTGGCGCGCCAGGCCGAGGGCGGCAAGCTGGCCGACATGCGCTCGACCGTGGTGCTGGCCGCCATCGACCTGCACGAGCACCTGATCGCCTGGGCCCACAGCGGCGACAGCCGCGCCTACCTGTTTCGGGGCGGTGCGCTGGTGGCGCGCACCACCGATCACAGCCTGGTGCAGCAGATGGTGGCCGGCGGCATGATCGACGAGGAAGGCGCGCGCCTTCATCCGCAGCGCAACATGCTGCTGTCGGCGCTGGGCTCGATGGAGGAGCCGCCGGAGATCACCGTGTCCGCGCCCATGCCGCTGGCCGAGGGCGATGTGCTGCTGCTGTGCAGCGACGGCGTCTGGGAGCCGCTGGGCGACGAGGTCCTGCGGGAGACGCTGCAGGCCTCGCCGACGCCGACCCAGTGGGTCGAGCAGCTGGACGCGCACATCAGGGCGTTGGCCAAGCCGGGCCAGGACAACTACACCGCCCTGGCCCTCTGGGCGCATGCGGACGACGAGACGACGCGGCCGATGCCCGAGAGTTGAGGTTGCTGAACGCGGACATCCGGACGTGTTCTGCGTCCGGATGTCCCGGCCAACCGGCCCGCCTCGGAGGGTCAGCCGTAGGCGACGTTTTCGGAGATGTTCCAGGCCGCGGTCTTCACACCTTCACCGCCGCCCTTCTTGGTCTGCGGGTCGTACTCGAACTTCACCTTGGCGAAGTTGAGGGTGACGTTCTCGGTCAGGCGGTCCTCGCCGCCGCTGCCGCCGGTGCTGATGCTGGTGACGATCAGGTCTTCCATCGTGATCTTGATGTACTCCAACGGGTCGTCACCGGCCTTGCGCACCACCAGCACGGCCTTGTCGTAGTGCGTGCCCTTGCAGCAGGCCAGCAGCAGCGCGTGGGAGGCCGCGTCGACGTACTTGGTGAAGGACAGGTCCTGGACGCTCACCTTGCCGGCGCCGCCGCCGGAGCCGACATGCGTGGTGCCGCTTTGCGACGCACCCCAGCTCCAGGCCAGGACGTCGATGTCTTTCTTGTGCTTGGCATCGACCGACTCGCCGTCGACGGGACCGATCTTGATGAACATGTCTACAGCCATGATGTGCGCCTTTCAGTTGGGACGTGGGTGAGTGGTTGGGGAATCCGGGCTCCCCTTCGGCTGCCGTGACCGGCGGGCCGGGAGGGGGGCTGCCTGGAGAACGACTTCGATGCGCCTTTTTTCAAAGACCTTGCGGACTTATTTCCCGCCCTTGGCGGACGGCAGCCTCGACACCAGCCGGAGCGACACGGTGAGCCCTTCGAGCTGGTAGTGCGGGCGCAGGAAGAACTTGGAGCTGTAGTAGCCCGGATTGCCTTCCACCTCCTCGACCACCACCTCGGCCGCGGCCAGCGGCTTGCGGGCCTTGGTTTCCTCCGACGAGGTGGACGGGTCGCCGTCGACGTAGTTGGTGATCCACTTGTTGAGCCAGCGCTCCATGTCGGCCTTCTCCTTGAAGCTGCCGACCTTGTCGCGCACGATGCACTTCAGGTAGTGCGCGAAGCGGTTGCAGGCGAAGAGGTAAGGCAGGCGCGCCGCGAGGTTGGCGTTGGCGGTGGCGTCCGGGTCGTCGTACTCGGCCGGCTTGTGCAGCGACTGGGCGCCGATGAAGGCGGCGAAGTCGGAGTTCTTGCGGTGGATCAGCGACAGCAGCCCGGCCTTCGACAGCTCGGCCTCGCGCCGGTCGCTGATGGCGATCTCGGTCGGGCACTTCTGGTCGACGCCGCCGTCGTCGCTCGGGAAGGTGTGCAGGGGCAGGTTCTCCACGGCGCCGCCGGACTCGATGCCGCGGATGCGCGAGCCCCAGCCGTAGAGCTTGTACGAGCGGTTGATGTTGGTGGCCATCGCATAGGCCGCGTTGGCCCAGCTGTACTTGCTGTGGTCGGCGCCGGAGACGTCTTCTTCGAAGTCGAACTCCTCCACCGGATTGGTCTTGGCGCCGTAGGGCGTGCGCGCGAGGAAGCGCGGCATGCACAGGCCGATGTACTTGGAGTCGTCGGATTCGCGCAGGCTGCGCCAGCCGGCGTACTCGGGCGTGGAGAAGATCTTGGTCAGGTCGCGCGGGTTCGCGAGTTCCTGCCACGACTCCATCTGCATCAGGTTCGAGCTGGCGCCGGTGATGAAGGGCGCATGCGCCGAGGCCGCGATCTTGGCCATCTCGCCCAGGAGCTCCACGTCGGGCGGGCTCTGGTCGAAGTGGTAGTCGCCGACGATCGCGCCGAAGGGCTCGCCGCCGAACTGGCCGTACTCCTGTTCGTAGACCTTCTTGAACATGGGGCTCTGGTCCCAGGCCGCGCCCTTGAACTTCTTCAGGGTCTTGTGCAGCTCCTTCTTCGAGATGTCCATCACCCGGATCTTGAGCTGCTCGTCGGTCTCGGTGTTGTTCACCATGTAGTGCAGGCCGCGCCATGCGCTCTCGAGCTGCTGGAACTCCTCGTTGTGCAGGATCTTGTTGACCTGCTCGGTCAGCTTGCTGTCGATCGCGGCGATCATGGCCTGGATGGACTTCGTCACGTCCTTGCCGATGATCTGCGTGTTGGCCAGCGCCTGTTGCGCCAGCGTGAGGACGGCGGCTTCGACCGCGCTCTTGGCTTCGTCGCTGCGGGGCTTGAATTCCTTCTGCAGCAGCGACGCGAAGTCGCTCCCTTCGTATGCGACGTCCTTCAGTGCGCTCTGCTGGTCGAGTGCTTCGGTGGCCATGGTGCTTTCTCCTCGTGTTCGAATGGGGTGGGCTTCAGGCGGCCGGGGTGCCGGTGCCTTCCTCCGGCTTCTTGCTGGCGGCCAGCGTCTTGAGCAGCTCGGGGTTGTCCAGCACCTTGGCCAGCAGCTCCTCGGCCCCGCCCTTGCCGTCCATGTAGGTCACCAGGTTCGACAGCTGGTTGCGCGCCTCGAGCAGCTTGTTGAGCGCATCGACCTTGCGGGCCACCGCGGCGGGCGAGAAGTCGTCCATGTTCTCGAAGGTGATGTCGACCTTGAGCTCGCCCTCGCCGGTCAGCGTGTTGGGCACCGAGAAGGCGGCGCGCGGCTTCATGGCCTTCATGCGGGTGTCGAAGTTGTCGACGTCGAACTCCAGGAACTTGCGGTCGCCCACCGGCGCCAGCGGATCGGCCGGCTTGCCCGACAGGTCGGCCAGCACGCCCATCACGAAAGGCAGCTGGACCTTCTTCTCCGCGCCGTACAGCTCCACGTCGTACTCGATCTGGACCCGTGGCGCCCGGTTGCGGGCGATGAATTTCTGGCTGCTCTTGGACATGGACGTGCTCCTTGCGAGGGGTAAATGGAGGGGCCGCGCGACGCAGGCCCTATTCGGTGACCTGCTGCTTGCCGGTCACGGTCTCGATGGTGTCCAGCGCATTGGGCGCCAGATCGGCCATGATTTCGAAGAAGCTCACGCCGATGAGCTTCTTCGCGCGGGCGATCAGCAGGGGCGCGGGATTGCCCGGCTCGGCCTGCTGGAGGTAGTGGATGACGCGGTCGAGGGTCTGCAGCGCGTCCTGCCGGGTGCGGATCTCACCCGGCGCGGCGGCGCGTGCGCTGCCGGTGGTGCCCGGTTCCGCGCCATCCGCTGCTTCGGCGCCGGCCTCGTCCGACTGCGGCGGCGGCGCCACCGCGGCGGCGGCCTTGCCGAGCACGTTGGCGATCGCACGCAGCGGTGCCAGGTCGATCGAATCGGCGCGGCCGGTGCGTTCCACGATCAGCGACTGCAGCTTCGCGACCAGCGCGGGCGCTTCCACCAGCGTCTGCAACAGCTCGGGCGCCTCGGCATGGATGCTCTCCAGCCCGCCCTGGACCTGCGCCGCGGTGTAACCGGCCTCGGCGCCGGTCGGGGCCAGCGCGTTGTGCGCGATCGCGATGTCGCGCACGCGGATCGCACCGATGCCGCGCGCCGTGCCGATGCTGGCGTCGTACAGGTCGCGCAGCACCATGCCTTCGTCGGTCAGCGGGGCCAGCGCGTTGAGGCGCATGGTGGGGTCGTTGTCGTCTTCGGCATCCAGCTTTGGATGTATGCCTTCCCAGTAGCGGTCGAGCAGGGCCGTGAGCAGGCGCAGGCCCATGGCGAAACCGGCCACGCCCTGGGTGCGCGTGGCGGCGCGCAGCAGCAGCACGGCTGCCCGGGCGTCTTTGGTGCGTCCGAGCACGGCTTGGGCCTCCTGGGCCACGGCGCGCCACTCCGGCTCGACGGCGGGGATCACCGTGTCGCCGAACTGCTGCTCGGGCTTGCCCTGCGCAGCCGCCTCCAGCGCGGTGAAGGCCGGGTCGTACTCCAGATCGTCGCCGCAGGGCGAGGCTTCGCTGACGGGAGCCTGCAGGGCATCGACGAGTTCAGGTGTCAGCATGTTGCCTGTTCGAATTGACTGTCGATAATCAAAGATGCCCTTGCACGGGTCAATGCAACGAAGGAAATAGCATGAATGAGCCCGGTACACGCCGTTCGCCCTATGGACGACTCTCGAATGCGGGGGATCGGCAGCGGTTTGCCAGGCTCGGCATCCTGCTGTGGCTCGTCGGGGTCGCCGGGTGTTCGAGCCCGCCACCGCCGCCCAAGCCGATCACCACGCCCGTGGCAATGACGCTGGTCGCCGGCGCCGATGCCAATCCCGATGCGCGCGGCCGGGCCTCGCCGCTCACGGTGCGCGTCTATGCGCTCAAGACCAGCGGCGCCTTCGAGTCGGCCGACTTCTTCTCGCTCTTCGAGAAGGACCAGGCCACGCTGGGCGCGGAGATGGTGCAGCGCGAGGAGATGCTGCTGCGCCCCGGCGACAGCAAGAAGCTCGAGATGACGCTGGCCGCCGACATCAAGGCCATCGGCGTGATGGCAGCCTACCGCGACCTGGATCGCGCGCGCTGGCGCGAGGTGAAGGTGGTCGAGCCCGGCAAGGCGCTGGTGCTGACCACCACCTTCGGCGCGCGTCAAATTCGCATCGAAACCAAGTAGCGCGTCCCCTCGGTCATCGGGCCAGCGGCTGGTCGGTTGGCAGAAAGCGCTGGAACAGGTCGGTGACGAAGGCGGACTGGGCGCTCTCCTCAGGGGCCGCCACGAGATAGAGGCCGCGCCAGCGCGCGACCGCGTGGCCACCGCGCGTGGGCTCGAAAAGCTGCTGCGCGAAGGCGCGCAGGCCGGGCTGCAGGGCGCGCACCTGTTCGACGAAAGCATGGATCGCCAGGCGGTGCGCCGCCTCCGGCTGGCCGCGCAGCAGGCCCATGCGCAGGGCATGCAGCCGCAGCGCCAGGGGCTCGAATAACGCATCGGGGCGGGCGGCGGCGGCCGAGGTGTCGGGCAGGCGATGGCCCAAAACTTGGGCGCGCGCCGCAGGGGGCAGGGCCTCGCGCAGCACCTCGTAGCCCGCCAGCCGCTCCAGGCCGGTCACGAGCAGATAGACCGGCAGCTGCAGCCGCAGGAGCTCCGCCGCCTCGTCGACGCGCCGGCGCAGGCGTGCCGCATCGGCGGCGAGCGCCTGCGCATCGCCCAGCAGGCGGGCCGCGCTCACGCAGACCACGATGCCGTTGAGCGGCAGGCGCTCGCGCTGATCGGCCAGCGCCAGCAGGGCCTGGTACCAGAGGCTGCGCTCGCGCGGCGTGGCGGGCTCATGCACCGCGGCAGGACGGGCCTCGATGGCGACCATCGACGGCAGGAAGCGCCAGCGCCAGAAGTCCTCGCCCTCGGCTTCCTCCACGTCTTCGTGCGCCGCCGCGGCCATCAGCGCAGGCACGCCGGCGTCCTCGTCGCCGATGAACAGCAGCCAGGGCAGGTCGTAGAGCGGCTGATGCAGCGCGCGCAGCGACGGCGAGCGCAGCAGCCGCTCGCGCGCACGCGCGACCGCGGCGCGGGGCTCGGCGAAGGGGGCGGGCTGCGCGGGCTCCCCGTGTTCCGAGGGCGTGGCCAGCGCCTCGATGCGCCGGCGCAGCAAGCGCCGCCGCGCGAAGTAGCGCGAACCCAGCATGAACCACCACAACGCGAGCAGCCCGGCGAGGCACAGTGCCAGCAAGGCGCCGTAGTGGGCGGGCAGCGGGTACAGGACGTTCATGCGGTTCCGGCGTGCGCGGCTCAGCGCGAGACGGTTTCGAGGAACACGAAGTCGGCGATCGGCCGGCCCGCCGCCTCGCTGGTGGCCAGCGATTCGCGCAGGCGCTGCAGATAGGCCGAGGCCAGCTCGAAAGGCGGGGTGTCGCCGGCGTCGGCCAGCGGCGTGGTCGACGACAGGGCGGTGATCAGTACCGTGCCGAAGGGCGGGCTCACCAGCCAGCTCGAGGGAATGTCGCGGCCCAGTTCGAGGGCCTCGCCCGGGCGCATCGGCTGCGGGCCGCGGTTCGCATGCAGGTGCATGACGGCGCCGTCGGCCGTGTAGTAGTCGACCCGCAGGTAGCCTTCGTGGTCCGCATTGGTGACGCGCACCACCACCGTGTCGCCTTCGCGCAGCCGGCCCTCGCGCGCGGTGAACGCGGCGACCTTCAGTTGATACCGCTTCTCCTGGTTGCGCGCCTGGTAGGGCTTGAGGATGGCCACCACCTCGCAATGGGGCCAGATGCGCAGCCGCAGCGCGAAGTTCGCCGCTTCCACGCCAGGCACGGCGCGCACCTCGCGCTCGACGCGGGCCATGTCCTCCGCGGTCGGGACGAAGCCGCTGACGCGTGCCGTGCCGTCATCGCTCGCCGCGACAGCCAGGTCTGCGCAGGCGAAAGCCTGCAGCCGCTGTTCGACGCGCTGGGCCAGCGTGGGCGACGGCGCGCGCGCGCCCAGCATGGACCACAGCAGGTAGGCCAGCGGAATGAGCAGCGCCATCGCGCCGGCGGTGCGCAGCAGCGCGCGCTCGCGCCGCTCCGGCACGCGCGGGCCCGGCGGATCGGCCATGCTGTAGGGCTGCGGCGTGATGCGCTCCTCGGCCAGCGCATTGAGCGCCAGCGGGCGCACGGGCAGCTGCCGCCCGTGCAGCTCCTTGAGCTTGCCGAGCTCGCCGTCGTCGCCGCGCTCGAAGTAGTACTGGCCCTTGAAGCCGTGGGCCAGCGCGTGCCAGTAGATCTCGCGCACCTCGCCGTCGTCCGGCTGCAGGGCCGACAGGTGATGGAAGAACTCGCTGTGCGCGTTGTTGGAATTGAAGAGCCGCACCTGCAGCGGCGTTGCACCGGTGGGCCTTGCCGGGTGGCGCGCGATCACCTCGTCGAGCCAGGCGACGACCGCGAAGGACGCCGATTCGATGTGCGCCGCCGAGCTGCCTGCCGCCCGGGCCGCGTCACGGGCCTGGTCGAGCAGCTGGAGCGCGCGTTGCTGCGCGGCTTCGGGCGCGGGGGCGGCCCGGCCGGCCGCGATGGCGGCATCGAGCTCGAGGCCGAAGGTGAACAGCGTGCTGAAGCAGTCGAACAGGCGAGCCATGAAGCGCTCGCGCTATTCTTCGGTGGCAACGGGAGCCCTGGGTTTGCGCCTGTCTCGATGGCACATGCCTATGTCCCTGTTGAAGCGGTGGATCTTGGATTCATTCTTTCAACGCCCCTGGGGGGCGGCCATACCGCTTGGGGACTATGTCGTTCGTGGAGCCGGCGAGCCTTGCCGTGTCTGGCGATCCGTTTTATCTTTCGTGTTACTTGTCGAGTTGACTGCGTGTACCACGCTTAATCTTTTAAGGCCTGCCATGAAAATCCTGATCGCCGATGACCACAGGCTCGTCATCGAGGCGGTCAAGGCCAAGCTGTCGGAGATCGAGCCGGGCATCGAGTTCGTTCTGGCGATGAGCGTCGACGAACTGCTCGCCGGCGCCTCCGACGACATCGATTTGGCCGTGATCGATCTCAACATGCCCGGTGCCGAGGGCCAGGCCCATGTGGACGAGATCCGGCGCCGCCATCCGGCCGTGCCGGTCATCGTGCTCTCGGGCTACGAGGACCCGGCCATCATGCGCAGCGCGCTGGAGCGCGGTGTGCTGGGCTTCATTCCCAAGGCCTACTCGCCCGAGGTCATGCTGTCGGCCGTGCGGCTGGTGCTGGCGGGCGGCGTCTACGTGCCGCCGATGCTGCTGTCGGCGGTGCCGCCGGGCGTGGTGGCAGGCGTGCCGCCCGGTGCCGGCGAGGCCGCGCAGCGTGCGTCTTCCGCTGCCACGGCGCAAACCCTCGATCACCTGCGCACGGTGCTCACCGAGCGCCAGGTCGAGGTGCTGCAACTGCTGTCGCAAGGCAAGCCCAACAAGCTGATCGGGCGCGCGCTCGGCATCAGCGAGGGCACCGTCAAGATCCATCTGGCCGCCATCTTCCGTGCGCTCAACGTGCGCAACCGCACGGAGGCGGTGGTCGCGGCGCAGTCGCTGACCGAGGCCTGAGCCTCGCTTTTTTGCGGCGGCCACTGCACTGCCGTTGCCGGCGGGCGCTGTATCAGAAGCGCAAGGTCAGCAGGTGCGGCAAGCGGGGAATCGCGACGGCCCGGCCCGTGCACAGGGCCTCGCGATAGACGTGCAGAAGATGCCGCTGGAACAAGGTGACCTCGTCGGCCGGCCAGCCGTCCACGTAGCGCGCCTGAAGCTCCACCGCCGCGGCCCAGTCCCCTTGCTCGAAACGATAGCGCGCCAGCGCCATGATGCCGTTCGGATGTTCGGCTGCCCACGCGGGCACTTGGTCGAGCCAACCCTGCACCTCGTGAAGCGCGCGATCTTCGCAGGCGAGCCAGGCAGCCGCCAGGCAGGCGTTGGAGCGAACGATGCCGACCGAAGAGACCGCCATCGTTTCGCGAAGCATCCGCCAGGCCTGCTGCCGGTCAACGCGCGCATGGGCCAGCGCGGCGCTGAAGAACTCGGCGAAGCCGTACAGGCAAGTGCCTTCGTAGAAGCGCCGGTTGGCTGCGATCTCGGCGATCAGCTCGCGCGCCAGGTCGTAGTGGGCGCCGGCGATGGCGAGGCCCGTGTTCAGGGGGATCGCAACACTGAGCCAGAGATGCCGCGCCTCACGCCCGAGCTCGCGCACCCGCTCCATGCGCTGCGGCGCTTCGCCGATCCGGGCGCTGCGCCAGTACAGCCAGGCGTCGGTCAGCTGCGACAGGAACCGGCCGGCCCGGGACTGCTGCATCGACGGCGATGCGAGCGTGGCCTGCGCCCTTTTCGCGGCCGCCTGCTTGCCCGCGTGGCTATGCACCATCAGCTGCAACGCGAGCGTGAGCGCATGTCGCACCGGTGTGCCGGCCAGCCTCGCGCAGTCCACGGCTTCGTCGATGGCCACAGTCGCATCGTGCATGCGCCCGGCATCGCGGTAGATGATCGCGATCCGGTGCAGGGTGCGCGCGAGGTCTGCATGCTGCGGGAGCGGGTTGCGGCTGAGCTGCGCTGCGCGGTGCAAGCTCTCGAGCGCGGGTGCTGCCTGGCCGCGCAGGTGTGCGATGACGCCTTCCTGCCGCAGGCATTGCGCCGTGAGGCGATCATGGTTGCCACCTTGCGCCACGGCGAGCACGCGCCTGCCGATGCTTTGCGCGAGTTCGAACTCGCGTTCCGCGATCGCCAGCTCGCAGCGCTCCAGCAGCACCGCCGCCTTGAGGGCATCGTCGCCGTTCGATTCGAGCAGCGTCAGGGCCTGGTGGATGAGGGTCCGGGCGAGCTCGTTTTTTTCGAGCGCGCGGTAGTAGGCGGCGAGTGCGCGCAATACGCGCGCCTGCGTGGCGACGTCGGCCGACGCGGCGGCGCGCCCCAGCAGGTGCTGTGCCTTCGACGGGGTTTCCGGGTGTTCGATCGCGGCCAGGCTTTCGACGTGCTCCACGTCCATTTCGAACGCATGCGGCTCTGAAGCGACGCATACCTGCAGGTAGTCCTGCGCCATCTGATAGCGCTGCTCCCGGGCTGCGTGCATG
The DNA here is from genome assembly GCF_057657375.1 of Variovorax sp. Soil_C_12. Classification (NCBI taxonomy): domain Bacteria; kingdom Pseudomonadati; phylum Pseudomonadota; class Betaproteobacteria; order Burkholderiales; family Comamonadaceae; genus Variovorax; species Variovorax sp. Soil_C_12. The sequence continues at coordinate 11,893 of NZ_JBDGIO010000027.1, forward strand.
GCGCGGGTGAATGCCTCTTTCGCGAAGCCGTCGATGGGGATGCGCGCCGGCGCCTTGCTGGCGCGTGCGGAAGACAGCCTCCGGCCGAGTGCGATGGTCAGCTCCGTCAGGTCGTTGCCGAGCAGCGGGGTGGCGTCGTCGAGCCGCATCTCGCCATGCAACTGCCAGCGCAGCTCGAAGCCGTTTTCGCAAGAATGAACCTGAACCGCGATCACGGTCCGGGCGCCGATGGCGCGCACCTGCTCGATGGCGCGGTTGCCCGCAGGCCTGTCGCCGCCTGCCTTGAGCGCGGTGACCACGTCGACGAGGGGCTGCACGGAAAGCCCTGGCTGCGTGCCGAGCTCTCGGTTCAGGAGCGCCGCCAGGCCGAACTCGACCCATACCAGTGCATCCCGGCCCGTGCGATTGTGAAAAGGGAGCGCGGCGACCGTGAGCACCCGGCCTGATTCGGAACGTTCCGGGGGCGCGGGCGGCGCCGCCGCATCGAGAGAGGCGCCGAATTCGCGCGCCGGAGGAAGCGAGGGGGAGTGCGGTGCCCCGATCATCGTGGACAGTGACATGGAACCACAATCAGAAAGAAGCCACCTCGTTCGCCGCTGAAAGCTGCGGGCCGGTGGAGGAGCCCCTTGTTTCGTTTGCGGCTGGCAGATTAGGCCTCCAGGCGGGGCGCGGCTGACCCGACGCGACAATTCATCAGGTTGTAGTGCCCCCTGACGATCGCGTCGGCGACATGACCGGCGCCTGCGCCTCGCAGATCGCGCTCAGCCGACGCGTATTCCGCAGGCTTGCGCCTCTGCCCATAGCTGCGGTGTGGACGCGAACAGCTCATCGCTCCAGACCACGGGCGTCTGGCTGCGTCGGCCATGCTGGACCGTCGGATCGGTGGCGACGTAGCCAGCTTCATGGTAGCGCTCGGCCCATGCGCTGGGGTAGTCGAACAGGGTCAGAACTCGGGGGTTCGACAGTGGGAACGGGAACCGGATTCCATAGGCGCAGTATTCGAAGCCCAGCCCGCGCGCGGCAGCAATGATTTCGTCAAAGATCTCCTGCTCGCTGGGCGCGACAGCGACGATGCGCAGCAAATCTTCTTGCCAGTTTTTCATAATGCGCCTCGCGACGACCTCCGGACGCAAAGAGTTTGCCAGTCAGCGTCGTTCGTCAATGCTCCCGGGGCAGAATTAATCACCATTTTGGAGATCTAGTTTGCATTCCCCCAACCTTGCGGCCCTACGCCGTCCACGGCTCGAGGCAGCCATCGTCGATCTCGATGGCACGATGGTCGACACGCTCGGCGACTTCGAGGTCGCGCTCAACCACATGCTGGGAGAACTGGCCCTGCCCGCGATCACGCGCGATGTCATCGGCACGATGGTGGGCAAGGGCTCGGAGCACCTCATCCGCTCAGTGCTGCATCGCGTGCGCGAGGGGCGCGATGCGGACGGCGCATTGTTCGACCAGGCCTGGGGGCGCTATGTGCACCACTACCTCGCCATCAACGGCCAGCATGCGCCGATCTACGCCGGCGTCGTCGAAGGGCTGGCCGCGTTGCGTGCGCGGGGCCTGCGCCTCGCCTGCCTGACGAACAAGCCCATCGCCTTCGCGCGCCCGCTGCTGGCGGCCAAGGGCCTCGACGGCTACTTCGAGCATCTGTTCGGCGGCGAGGCCTTCGAGCGCAAGAAGCCCGACCCGCTGCCGCTCCTGAAGACCTGCGAGGCGCTGGGCAGTGCGCCCGCCCGCACGTTGATGGTCGGCGATTCGAGCAACGACGCGCAGGCCGCGCGCGCCGCCGGCTGCCCGGTGGTGCTGGTGAGCTATGGCTACAACCACGGCCAGCCGGTGCGCGAGGTGGACGCCGACGGCTTCGTCGATTCGCTGGCCGAGCTCGATGGCCTGCTCGGGTCGGGTTGACGATAGTTGACAGTCAAATTGATGAAAAGTAATGTATCTACCTGCCCGCCGGTCTCCGTATCGGCGGCCCGTGGCCCACAACACTTTTTGCTCTATGAACATCGCGATCCTGGGCGGCGGCCATGGCTGTTATGCCGCCGCTGCCGACCTGTCCGAAGCCGGCCATTCGGTGCGCCTGTGGCGCCGTGATGCGGATGCACTGGCGGCCGTGCGCCAGGCCGGCTCCATTTGCCTGAAGGATGCGCGCGGCGCACGCGACGTGCCCATCGCACTCGCGACCGCCGACATCGGCGAGGCCTTGCGCGGCGCCTCGCTGATCGTGATCCCCACGCCCGCCATTGCGCAGGAAGACATCGCACGCGCCATGGCGCCGCACCTGGTCGATGGGCAGGTGGTGTTCCTGCCGCCCGGCACTTTCGGCAGCTTCGTGATGGCCCGCATCGTGAAGCAGGCCGGCAACCGCGCCGACGTGGCCTGGGCCGAGACCGGGACGCTGCCCTACCTGGCGCGCAAGCATGGCGAGCGCGAGGTCAACGTCACCATTCGCGCGATCCGTCTGCCGACCGGCGTCTATCCGGCGCGCAAGGAGCGCGAGGCGCTGGAGGTGATTCGCGCGGCCTACCCGAGCGTGCATGGCTGCGGCGATGCGCTCTCGGGTGCGCTGATGAATGCCGGGCCGATCATCCATCCCCCGCTGATGGTGATGAACGCCGCGCCGCTGCAGCACTTCGAGCGCTGGGACATCCACAACGAGGGCACGCAGCGCGCGGTGCGCGATGTGACCGACCGGCTGGACCAGGAGCGCATCGCGGTGCGCGAGGCCTTCGGCCAGGGCGCGCCGCACTATCCGCTGGCCGACCACTACAACAACGACCAGTGGATGTACGGCGATGCCCACAAGCAGCTGGTGAAGTCGGGCGACTGGCGCGAGAACATCGACCTCTACGCGCACCGCTACATCACCGAGGACACGGAGCTGGGCCTGGCCTTCCTGGCTTCGGCAGCGCGCCATGCGGGCGTGGATGCGCCGATCGCGCATGGCCTGCTGGCCATCGTCGGCGGCTTCCTCGGCCGTGACCTGCGCCAGGGCCCGCGCACCTTCGAGGCGCTGGGCCTGGCCGGGCTGGACCGGGCCGCGCTGACGAAGAGGCTGCACGATGGCGAATGAGGCCGCCGCAACGCCGCGCTTCGCTGCTGTCGGCGCGGGCCGCATGGGGCGCGGCATCGCGATTGCCTTCGCCTACGCGGGCCACCGCATCGCGCTGGTCGACCTGCGCGTGCGCAGCGACGAAGCCTGGCAGAAGCTGCGCGCCGAAGCCCGGGCCGAGATCGAGAGCAGCCTCTCCGGCCTGGCGCAACTGGGCGTGCTCGATGCAGCGCAAGTGCCGGCGATTGCCGAGCGCGTCGAGCTCGTGCCCGCCGCCGACGCGCCGCGCGCGCTCGCCGCCGCCGAGCTGGTGTTCGAAGGCGTGCCCGAAACGCTGGAGGCCAAGCGCGAGGCCTTCGAGCAGATCAACCGCCACTGCCGCGAGGACGCGATCCTCACCTCCACCACGAGCAGCATCCTGGTCACGCAGATCGCCGCGCTGGTGAAGAGGCCGGAGCGCTTCCTCAACATGCACTGGCTCAACCCGGCCTACGTGATCCCGGTGGTGGAGTTGAGCTGCCACCCGGGTACCGATGCGGCGGTGCTGGCGCGCACCAAGGCACTGATGGAAGCGATCGGCAAGCTGCCGGTGGTGTGCGGCCCGACGCCTGGCTACATCGTGCCGCGGCTGCAGGCGCTGGTCATGAACGAGGCCGCACGCATGGTGGAAGAGGGCGCCGCGACCGCGGAGGAAATCGACAAGGCCACGCGCTACGGCCTCGGCCTGCGCTTCGCCGCGCTGGGCGTGGTGGAGTTCATCGACTTCGGCGGCGCCGACATCCTGCACCACGCGAGCCGCGAGATGTCGGGCTCGATCGATCCCGCGCGCTATGCCGCGCCGGCCATCCTCGATCGCATGATGGAAGAGGGCCGGCTGGGCCTGAAGAGCGGCAGCGGCTTTTACGAGTACGCGGGCCGCGACGTGGGCGCCTACCGGCGCGATGTGCTGGCGCGCACGCTCGGGATGCTGAAGCACGCCGGATTGTGGCGGCCGCCGGCCGACCGGACGCAGCCATGACGAAGATCCGCCGCGCCTTCGCCGATTTGTCCGTCGGACAGGTCCACTACGCCAGCTGCGGCGATCCGCGTGCCGAGACGGTGCTGCTGCTGCACCAGTCGCCCCGCAGCTGGGCCGAGTACCGCCATGTGCTGCCCTTGATCGGGCGCCGTTTCCGCGCGGTGGCGATGGACACCGCTGGCTTCGGCGATTCCAATGACGGCGGCGTGCCCGCGAGCATCGAGCAATGGGCGCGCGTGGCGGTCGAGCTGCTCGATGCGCTGCGCATCGCCCGCGCCCATGTGGTGGGCCACCACACGGGCGGCGTGATCGCGGTCGAGCTGGCGAGCGCCTTCGCGGCGCGCGTGCATGGGCTGGTGCTGTCGTCGACGCCGTACACCGACGCCGCTTTCCGCCGTGCGCGGGCCGAGCGCCCGCCCATCGACGAGGTGGCGATGAGCGGCGACGGCAGTCATCTTGCGGCCTTGTGGCAGAAGCGTCTCGGCTTCTACCCGGCTGGCCGGCCCGAGCTGCTGGAGGCCTTCGTGCTGGACGCGCTGAAGGTGAGCGGCCGGATGGAAGAGGGGCACAGCGCCGTCGCGTCCTATCGCATGGAAGAGCGCATCGCGAAGGTGAGGCAGCCCACGCTGATCGTGCGCGCCACCGACGATCCCTTCGCGGCCCCGCATGCGCAGGAGCTGAAGGCACACATTCCGCAGGCCCGCATCGTCGACATCGAAGGCGGCATGGTGCCGCTGCCCGACCAGATGCCCGAGGCCTTCGCCGATGCGGTGCTGTCGTTCCTGGAGTCGCTGTCGTGAAGGCGGTGCGCATCCCCGGCTTCGGCGCCGCCCCGGTGCTGGAAGAACTGCCCGAGCCGCAGCCGCGCCCCGGCCGCACGATCGTGCGCATGGCCGCGGCCACCGTGGGCCATATCGATCGCACGGTGTGGAGCGGCGCCTTCCTCCAGCATCCGCCGCTGCCCTACATCCCCGGCGTCGAGGCCGCGGGCACCGTGGTCGCGAGCGAACGCCATGCGCCCGGCCAGCGCGTGCGGGTGCGCGGCAGCGGCCTGGGCACGACGGAGGACGGCACCTGGTGCGAGCTGATCGACGCGCCCGACGAGGCACTGGGCCTCTTGCCCGACGGGCTCGACATGGCGCTCGGCGCCGCCTTCTTCTCGCCCTGCACCTCGGCCTGGGTCGCGTTGCACGAGATCGCGAAGCTGCAGGCCGGCGAGCGCGTGCTGGTGACCGGCGCCACCGGCGCGGTGGGATCGATGACGGTGCAGCTCGCGCGCGAGGCAGGCGCCATCGTGCTCGCCCGCCTGGAGGAAGCGCAGCAGCAACCCGTCGACCTGCTGGTCGACACCGTCGGCGGCCCGGTGCTGGAGGCTGCCTTGCCCTGCGTCGCGCCCGGCGGCCGCGCGGTGCTGGTGGGCTACACGGCGGGCAACACGCTGCCCTTGAACATCGCCCATTTCCTGCAGCGCGACGTGGCGCTGTTGCCGCTCAACATGTTCCGGCGCGAAGCTGCCGGCCGCGCCGCCGTGCCGGCCTTGCTGGCGCGGCTGGCGGACGGAAGGCTCACGCTCGAGGTGAAGCGCTTCGCGCTCGGCGAGGCGGCGAGCGCGCTCGAATGGATCACGCAGCGCGGGCATCGGGGCCGGGCGGTGCTGGTGCCCTGAAGAGGGTGCGTGGGGCCAGGATCTAAGATTGTTGCGCCCGCATCGCCGAGGAGTACGCATCGACATGGACACCCCGCTTGCCCAATCCTGGCTCGCCCTGAGTGCGCCCGTGGCGGCTGCGCGCGCCGCCGGGCGTCCCCTCGTGGCGCTGGAGTCGACCATCATCGCGCACGGCATGCCCTACCCGGAGAACGTGCGCACGGCGCGCGAGGTGGAGGCGGCGATCCGCAGCCTGGGCGCCGAGCCCGCGACCATCGCGCTGATGGGCGGGCGCATCCGCGTCGGCCTATCGGACGAGGAGCTGGAACTGCTCGGCCGTTCCGGCCAGGCGCACAAGGTCAGCCGGCGCGACCTGCCGGCGGTGCTCGCCAGCGGCGAGCTCGGCGCCACCACCGTGGCCGGCACCATGATCTGCGCGGCGCTGGCGGGCATCGAGGTCTTCGTCACCGGCGGCATCGGCGGCGTGCATCGCGGTGCGGCGCAGAGCTTCGACATCTCGGCCGACCTGCAGGAACTGGCGAAGACTTCGGTGGCGGTGGTGTGCGCCGGCGCCAAGTCGATCCTGGACCTCGGGCTCACGCTGGAATACCTGGAGACGCATGGCGTGCCGGTGCTCAGCTGCGGGCAGGACAACTTCGCGGCCTTCTACACGCGTGACAGCGGCTTGCGCGCTGACTATCGCCTGGACGATGCGGATGCGCAGGCCCGCTTCATCCGCACCAAGTGGAGCCTGGGCCTCGCGGGCGGCGTGGTGCTGAGCACGCCGGTGCCGGAAGCCGCGGCCATGTCGCGCGAGGAGATCGATGCGATCACCGACCAGGCCCTGGCCGAGGCCGCGGCGCAGGGCATCGCCGGCAAGGCCGTGACGCCTTTTTTGCTGTCGCGCATCAAGGCGCTGACGGGCGGGCGCAGCCTGGCGACCAATATCGCGCTCGTGAAGCACAACGCCGAGGTGGGCGCGCGGCTGGCCCTGGCGTTGGCGTGCGTATAAGCGCCTTGCCTGCCAGGACTCCTGACATTCGTCTCTGTGCTGGAGACAAATGCTTTTATCTATCAGGGTTTCCCTTTCTCTCTCTTTCTCGCCAACTTGCTTCTGCGGGCTCGAATCTGACTAAGGTCATCGCCTTCCGACAACTCATCGACAAGACTAGATACGGATCTCGAACTTCCAAGCAAGCTGCACAAAGCACTTGAGCGTGAAGCGTCTGATGCGGGGCGAAGCCTGCACGCACACGTCATTGAGAAGCTGGAGTCGGTCACGCCACCTATCGAGGCAGTGACGCGCGAGGTGATAACGGCTGGGCTGCCCAAACCCAGTGGGACTCAGATGACGAATAGACTTGACGGGATGACTGCAGGCGCAGTTGCGCACGTTCGCGGTATCGGCGTCCCCATCTAAGGGATCTGGCGCCGGCGGTGTTGCCCCTCGAGGCAACGGATTCAGGATGTGGCTTTCAGTCGCGGTCGTGCGCGGCGAAGCCGCTACGCCTGCGAGTCCTCTTCCGCCTCATCCACCTCCCCCGCCGCACCGGCGTGCAGTTCGATCATCTGCCGCAGCGTCGTCTTCAACTCCTCCGCCCGCAGCAGGCCAAAGGGCTCCAGCACGCGCCGCTCGTGCTCGCGCGCCAGATCCATCAGCTGCTCCACCGTCTTCGCGCCCTTGCGCGTGATGCGCACCAGCGTGATGCGCCGGTCACTGTCGTGGGGCAGGCGCTCGACCTGGCCCTTGGACTCCATGCGGTCCAGCAGGCGCGTGACCGTCGGCTGCTTGGTCACCGTGACCTGCGCCAGCTGGCCGATGCTGACCGCCTCGCCCCCGGCCAGCGAGGCCATCACCCGCCACTCCGATACCGAGAAACCGTGCTGGCGCGCCACCACGTGGAACTCCGACGAAATCAACTGGCTGGCCTGCGCCAGCAGCGCCGGCAGGTAGTCGTCGACGAAGCGCAAGGCCTTCTTTTTAGAAGCGGCAGTGGCCATGAAGCGTCCCCTCGGCTGAAGTAGGCACGCAGCTTGCATGTCTAGGGTTATTCATGATTGTGGATACATTCACTTCTGAACATTATAGGAACCATGCGATGAGGCGGCACCCACGCCGTCACGGAAAGAAACAGAACCATGGCTGAGAGATCGTTCGTCGAGGAAGTGAAGAAACTCCGGCTCGCCGAAGGCGAAGTGTTCCGGGGTGAGGGCATTCTGGCAGTCACCAAGGCACTGCTCGAATCGGGTGTTTCCTATGTCGCCGGCTACCAGGGAGCACCCATCTCGCACCTGATGGACGTGCTGGCCGACGCCCAGGACATCCTGGCCGAGCAGGGCATCCGCTTCGAAAACAGCGCCAGCGAGGCGACGGCGGCCGCCACGCTGGCCGCCTCGGTCAACTACCCGCTGCGCGGCGCCGTCACCTTCAAGGCGACGGTGGGCACCAACGTGGCGTCCGACGCGCTGGCCAACCTGGCCTCGGGCGGCGTGACCGGCGGTGCGCTCGTCATCGTGGGCGAGGACTACGGCGAGGGCTCCTCGATCATGCAGGAGCGCAGCCACGCCTTCGCGATGAAGTCGCAGATCTGGCTGCTCGATCCGCGGCCCAACCTGCCGTCCATCGTCGATGCGGTGAAGAAGGGCTTCGAACTTTCCGAGGCCAGCCATACGCCGGTGATGCTGCAGCTGCGCATCCGCGCCTGCCACGTGCACGGCCAGTTCGTGGCCGGCGCCAACCGCCGGGCCGACTTCACGCTGAAGGACGCGCTGGAGAACCCGCAGCGCGACGTCAGCCGCATCGTGCTGCCACCGGCCAGCTTCGTGCACGAGCAGGAAAAGGTGAAGGAGCGCTGGCCCGCGGCGGTGCGCTTCATCGAGGAGCACAAGCTCAACGAGTTCTTCTCGGAAGACGCCGACGACATCGGCATCATCGTCCAGGGCGGGAGCTACAACACCCTGCTGCGGGCGCTGGAACGCCTGGGCCTGGCCGATGTCTACGGCCACACGCAGGTGCCGCTCTACGTGATGAACGTGGCCTACCCGCTGGTCGACAACGAGGTGCTGCGCTTCTGCATGGGCAAGCGCGCGGTGCTGGTGGTGGAAGAGGGCCAGCCCAACTTCGTCGAACAGAACCTCGCGAGCATCCTGCGCCAGGCCGGCTCCACCACCGCGCTGCACGGCAAGGACATGCTGCCCGTCGCGGGCGAATACACGGCGGCCGAGCTGCTCAAGGGCGCGCGCGCCTTCGGCGAGCGCTACGGCCGCCTGCAGCCGTTGCCGGTTCCGGCGGCGGTGCGCAAGGTGATCCCGCTCAAGGAAGTCGCCGAGATCGGCGTCGACGCCGCACCCGAGCCCGCCCTGCCGCTGGGCGACAGCGTGCATGCGCGCCCGCCGGGCTTTTGCACCGGCTGCCCCGAGCGGCCGATCTTCAGCGCGATGAAGCTGGTCGAGCTTGAACTGGGCCCGCACCACGTGAGCGCCGACATCGGCTGCCACCTGTTCTCCATCCTGCCGCCCTTCAACATCGGCAACACCACCATGGGCTACGGCCTGGGCGGCGCCGGCGCGTCCGCGCTCAACGCGCCGGCGGGCAAGCGCGCGATCTCGATGATGGGCGACGGCGGCTTCTGGCACAACGGCCTCACCAGCGGCGTGGCCAACGCGGTCTTCAACAAGAGCGACAACCTGACCATCGTGGTCGACAACAACTACACCTCCGCCACCGGCGGGCAGGACGTCCTCTCGTCGAACGCGCACAACGCGACCCGCAGCACCGGCCATGCGATCGAGCGCGCGGTGCGCGGCGTCGGCGTGCAATGGGTGCGCACGATGCGCCGCACCTACGACGTCGCCGGCATGCGCGACGTGATCAAGGAAGCGCTGACGACCAAGCAGAAGGGCCCCAAGGTCCTGATCGCGCAGTCCGAGTGCATGCTCAACAAGCAGCGCCGTGAGAAGCCGCTGGTGCGCAAGGCCATCGCAGACGGCAAGCGCATGGTGCGCGACAAGTTCGGCGTCGACGAGGACACCTGCACCGGCGACCATTCGTGCATCCGGCTGTCAGGCTGCCCGTCGCTGTCGATCAAGTCCAACCCCGATCCGCTGCGCGTCGATCCCGTCGCCACCGTGCTCGACAGCTGCGTGGGCTGCGGCAACTGCGGCGATGTGTCGCATGCCGCCGTGCTGTGCCCCTCTTTCTACAAGGCGCAGATCGTCAGCAACCCGACGGGCTGGGATCGTTTCCGCCAGCGCGTGCGCGCGGGCGTGATCGGCTGGCTCCAGCGCGGCGAGGCGAAGCGCCGGGCGGCCTATGCGTTCTGAAAAGATGACCACCGCTCAACCGATCAAGATCGCAATTCTCGCCATGGGCGGCGAGGGCGGCGGCGTGCTGGCCGACTGGATCGTCGACATGGGCGAGGCCAACGGCTACATCGCGCAGACCACCTCGGTGCCGGGCGTGGCCCAGCGTACCGGCGCGACCATCTACTACGTCGAGCTCTATCCCGAAGCGCAGGCCGAGGCCGACGGCGGCCGGCCCGTGCTGGCGCTGATGCCGCTGCCGGGCGACGTCGACGTGGTGCTGGCCTCGGAGCTGATGGAAGCCGGCCGCGCGGTGCAGCGCGGGCTGGTCACGAAGGACCGCACGACGCTTGTCGCCTCCACCCACCGCGTCTATTCGATCGCCGAGAAGAGCGCGATGGGTGACGGTCGCGTCGACAGCGCCCAACTGCTGGCGCATGCGGACAAGGCCGCCAAGCGCTTCATCCGCTTCGACATGGCGAAGGCCGCGGAAGAGGCCGGCAGCGTGATCAGCGCCGTGCTCTTCGGCGCGCTGGCCGGCGCCGGCGTGCTGCCTTTCAGCCGTGCGCAGTTCGAGGCCACCATCGAGCGCGGCGGCGTCGGCGTCAAGCCCAGCCTGAAGGCCTTCGGCGCAGCCTTTGCGCGGGCCCAAGGTGCGGGCGATGACGAGAAGCCGGTGCCGGCCCCCGCAGCCGCGCCGCAACCTCGCCACCCTGCGGTGCATGCGCTGGTCGAACGCGTGCAGCGCGACTTCGCGCCGGCGCTGCACCCCGTGCTGTTCGAAGCCGTGCGCCGCCTCATCGACTACCAGGACACCGACTACGCTGGCCTCTACCTCGACCGCATGGCTGCGATCGCCACGCTGCCCGCGGGCGAGGACCATCGCCTGCAGCGCGAGACCGCCCGCCACCTGGCGCTGTGGATGTCCTACGAGGACACGGCCCGCGTTGCTGCGCTCAAGACCCGCGCCTCGCGTTTCGAGCGCGTGCGCGGCGAGGCCGGCGTGCAAGAGGGCCAGCTGCTCGCGATCAACGAATACATGCACCCGCGCCTGCAGGAGATCTGCGAGACCCTGCCCGGCGGCCTCGGCCGCTGGCTGTTGGGCTCGGGCTGGCCGCGCCGCCTGGTGGAGCGCATGACCTGCAAGGGCCGCGTGATCCGCACCAGCTCGCTGGGCGGCTACCTGATGCTTTCCACGGTCGCCGCCATGAAGCGCTGGCGCCGCAGCACCACCCGCTATGCCGAGGAAAACGGCCGCATCGAGGAATGGCTGGGGCGCATCGCCGCCACGGCCGCGCAGCATCCCGAGCTGGCGGTGGAACTCGCCCAATGCCAGCGCCTGGTCAAGGGCTACAGCGACACCCACGAACGTGGCCTGCGCAACTACGACACGCTGATGGCCGCCTTCCAGCGGGCGGGCACTCGCATGGCGCCGGCCACGCTGCGCGAGTTGCGCGATGCGGCGTTGGCCGATGAACAGGGCCACCAGCTGAGCGCCATGCTGGCGCGGCATGCGCTGGCCTGAGTCGCTGTGAAAAGACAAGAGAGACACGCATGACCGCCACACTTCAACTGCGCGTCGCCGAGGCGTGCGAGCTCAACCCGCTGATCCGCAGGTTCGTGCTGCGCGCCGACGATGGCCGCGCGCTGCCGGGCTACAGCGCCGGCGCCCATCTCCGCATCCAGGTCGAGCTGCCCGATGGCGCGAAGGACTGGCGCCATTACTCGCTGATCAACTTCGCCACCGAGCGCAATGCGACGAACGCGCCCACGCAGTACGTCATCGCCGTGCGCAAGGAGGACGAGGGCCGCGGCGGCTCGCGCTTCATGCACGAGCGGCTGAAAGAGGGCGAGCTCGTCACCATCGAGCCGCCGAAGAACGACTTCCCGCTGCACACCGGCCCCGGGGGCACGGTGCTGGTCGCGGGCGGCATCGGCATCACGCCGCTGGCCAGCATGGCCGCGCGCCGGCGCGCCGAGGGCGAGCCCGTGCGCCTGCACTATGCCGGCCGCAGCCGCGAGCTGATGGCCTTCCTGCCAGAACTGCAGGCGCTGCTGGGCAAGGACCTGCGCGTGCATGCCGACGCCGACGCCGGCACGCCGCTCGACATCGACGCGGTGCTCGACGACGTGCCCGCCGGCGACCGCCTCTACGTCTGTGGCCCCAAGGTCATGCTCGACGCCGTGCTGGCCCGCACCCAGGCGCGCGGCTGGGAACACGACCGCGTGCACTTCGAGCTCTTCACCACCACGGTCGCCGAGGAAGGCGACCAGCCTTTCGAAGTGGAGCTCGCCCAATCCGGCCAACGCTTTACGGTGCCCGCGGATCAGAGCATCCTCGACTGCCTGATCGAGCATGGCTGCGACCCGATGTACGACTGCAAGCGCGGCGAATGCGGCGTGTGCACGACGCCGGTGCTGGAAGGCGAGATCGACCACCGCGACTACGTGCTGAGCGCGCGCGAAAAGGCCGAGGGCAACGTGATGCAGATCTGCATCTCGCGCGCCAAGGGGGCGAAGCTCGTGCTGGACATCTGAAGGAGAGCGACACGATGACTTCCTATCGAGGCAACCCAGAGGCCGTGCGCGCCCTGGTGCAGAACGACCGCGTGCACCGCGACCTCTACATCAGCCAGGACCTGTTCGAGCTGGAACAGGAGCATTTCTTCGCCAACACCTGGAACTACGTCGGCCACGAGAGCCAGCTGCCCAAGCCTGGCGACTACATCAGCAACGAGATCGCCGGCCGCCCCCTGATCGTGGTGCGCCACAGCGACGGGTCGCTGCGCGCGATGATGAACCGCTGCGCCCACAAGGGCTCGCGCCTGGTGAGCGCGCCCTGCGGCAACACCGGCAAGTTCTTCCGCTGCCCCTATCACGCCTGGACCTTCAAGACCGACGGCTCGCTGCTCGCGATCCCGCTGAAGAACGGCTACGAGGGCACGCAGCTGCACGAATGCGAGTCGGCCAAGGGCCTGACCACCATCCGCAACGTGCGCAGCCACCGCGGATTCATCTTCGTCAAGATCAACGACGTCGGCCCGGACTTCGAGGCGTACTTCGGCGACTCGCTGAGCTCCATCGACAACATGGCCGACCGCTCGCCCGAAGGCGAGCTGGAGATCGCCGGCGGCTGCCTGCGCTTCATGCACCAGTGCAACTGGAAGATGTTCGTCGAGAACCTCAACGACACCATGCACCCCATGGTGGCGCACGAGTCGTCGGCCGGCACCGCCAAGCGCATGTGGTCCGACAAGCCGGCCGACGAGCCGAAGCCCATGGCCATCGAGCAGTTCGTGCCCTTCATGTCGGACTACAAGTTCTTCGACGACATGGGCATCCGGACCTACGACAACGGCCACAGCTTCACCGGCGTGCACTTCAGCATCCACAGCAAGTACAAGGCGATCCCCGAGTACGACGACGCGATGAAGTCGAAGTACGGCGAGGAGCGCACCGCGCAGATCCTGGGCATGGCGCGCCACAACACGGTGTACTACCCCAACCTCACGATCAAGGGCGCGATCCAGGCGATCCGCGTGGTGAAGCCGATCGCGGCCGACAAGACGCTGATCGAGAGCTGGACCTTCCGCCTGAAGGGCGCGCCGCCCGAGCTGCTGCAGCGCACCGCCATGTACAACCGGCTGATCAACTCGCCCTTCTCGGTGGTCGGCCACGACGACCTGCAGGCCTATCGCGGCATGCAGGCCGGGCTGCACGCCACGGGCAACGAGTGGGTGAGCCTGCACCGCAACTACGACCCCGAGGAGTTGAAGGGCGGCGAGATCACCACCGGCGGCACCAACGAATTGCCGATGCGCAACCAGTACCGCAGCTGGGCCCGCTACATGACGGAGACCATGTGATGAGCAACACCGTCACGCGCCAGGACCTGATCGACTTCGTGGTGCAGGAGTCGCGCCTGCTCGACGGCAAGCGCTTCGAGGAGTGGAACTCGCTCTTCGCCGACGACGCCTACTACTGGGTGCCCGCGGTGCCGGACCAGGAAGATGGCCTCAACCACTGCTCGCATCTCTACGAAGACAAGCTCCTGCGCGACCTGCGCATCGAGCGCCTGAAGAGCCCGCGCGCCTTCTCGCAGCAGCCGCCCAGCCGCTGCCACCACCTGCTGCAGACGCCCACCGTGGAGGTGTTCGACGAGGCGGGCAATGCCTTCGTGGTGCGCACCGAGTTCCACTACACCGAGTCGCAGGGCGACGAGCTGCAGTTCTATGTGGGCACCTTCTTCCACCACCTGACGCAGGTGGATGGGCAGCTGCGCATGACGCTCAAGCGCGTGAACCTGCTCAACTGCGACGCCGCGCTGCCGGCCGTGCAGCTCTTCATCTAGGGACGAGATGCACACCACTGTCCATCAATGCTTCGCAGCCACCGCGGCGCGCACGCCGCAGGCGGAGTTCCTTTTCACGGAGTCGGTGACGGCGAAGGCCTACGGCATTGCTCCCGGCGCCGTCCGCTGGGGCGAGGCCGCGGCCGAGGTCGAGCGCCTGCGCCGTGCCTACTCGGCAGCGGGCTACGGCCACGGCCACCGCGTCGGTCTGCTGCTGGAGAACCGGCCCGCCTTCCTGCTCCACTGGTTCGCGCTCAATGCGCTGGGCGTGAGCGTGGTGCCCATCAACGCCGAGATGCGCTCGGCCGAGCTGGTCTACCTGATCGGCCACAGCGAGATCGCCCTGGCCGTGACCCTGCCCGAGCGCGTCGCCGACCTGCGCGCCGCCGCGGCCCAGGCCGGCATTGCCTTCGAGACCATGGGGCCTGACGACGCGGTGCCCGCGGCGAAGACCAGGCCGCCGCGTGCGGCCGAAGCGATCGGCCTCGACACCGAATGCGCCCTGCTCTACACCTCCGGCACCACCGGCCGGCCCAAGGGCTGCATCCTGGGCAATGCCTACTTCCTGCGAGCGGGCGAGTGGTATGCCGCGCTCGACGGCGTGTGCGGCATCCGCCCCGATGCCGAGCGCGTGATCACGCCGCTGCCGCTCAATCACATGAACGCGATGGCGTTCTCGACCATGGTGGTGCTGGTGGCCGGCGGCTGCCTGGTGCAGCTGGACCGCTTCCACCCGAAGACCTGGCTCGCGAGCGCACGCGAGAGCCGCGCCACCATCGTCCACTACCTGGGCGTGATGCCGGCGATGCTGCTGGCTGCGCCGGAGTCGGCGGCCGACAAGGACCATGCGATCCGCTGGGGTTTCGGTGCCGGCGTGGACCGAAAGAACCATGCGCCTTTCGAATCGCGTTTCGGCTTCCCGCTGGTCGAGGCCTGGGCCATGACCGAGACCGGCGCCGGCGCCTGCATCATGGCCAACCGCGAGCCGCGGCTGGTGGGCACGAGCTGCTTCGGCCGGCAGCAGGACTACGTCGAGCTCCGGCTGGTGGACGACGAAGGCCGGGACGTGCCCGCCGGTGCGCCGGGCGAGCTGCTGGTGCGCTCCGCCGGCGAGGACCCGCGGCGCTATTTCTTCTCCGGCTATCTGAAGGACGAGGACGCCACGCGCGAGGCCTGGGCCGGCGGCTGGTTCCATACCGGCGACCTGGTGCGGCGCGATGCCGATGGCAACTTCTTCTTCGTCGACCGCAAGAAGAACGTGATCCGCCGCAGCGGCGAGAACATCTCGGCGGTGGAGGTCGAGAGCGTGCTGAACCAGCACCCTTCGGTGAAGACCTCCGCCGTCGCCGCCACGCCCGACGCCGTGCGCGGCGACGAGGTGCTGGCCTGCATCGTGGTGCGCGAGGAGCTCGATGCCTCGCAGCGCGCCGAGATCGCGCAGAGCATCGTCGAGCATGCGCTGGCGCAACTGGCCTACTACAAGGCGCCCGGCTATGTCGCCTTCGTCGATGCATTGCCGCTGACGGCATCGCAGAAGATCCAGCGCGGGCAGCTGCGCGAGCTGGCGCACGGCCTGCCCGGCCAGGCGCACTGCATCGACACCCGCGCGATGAAGAAGAGGCAGGCCTGAGATGGCGCACAAGCGGCTTTCCTACGAAGGCGTCGCGGTGGCGGTGCCGGTGACCGTGCCCTACGTGCGCTACTCCACGCGCAGTGCGCACTGGTTCATCGGGCAGGCGCTCGAAGCGCTGGTCAAGGCCAGCGGCGTGGCCAAGGAAGACATCGACGGCCTGTGTCTCAGCAGCTTCTCGCTGGCGCCCGACACGGCTGTCGGCGTGACGCAGCACCTGGGCCTCTCGCCGCGCTGGCTGGACCATGTGCCCACCGGCGGCGCCTCGGGCGTGATGTGCCTGCGCCGCGCGGCGCGTGCGGTGCAGGCGGGCGATGCCGAGGTCGTGGCCTGCGTGGGCGCGGACACCAACCATGTCGATTCCTTCCGCCTGACGCTGGGCAGCTTCAGCAACTTCGCGCGCGATGCGAGCTACCCCTACGGCTCGGGCGGGCCCAACTCGATCTTCGCGATGATCACCGCCAACTACATGCGCACCTACGGCGCGAAGCGCGAGGACTTCGGCCGCATCGCGGTGGACCAGCGCACCAATGCGCTGGGCAATCCGAACGCGATGTTCAAGAAGCCGCTCACGCTGGAAGAGTACATGAGCGCGCGGCCGATCTCCGAGCCCATCCATCTGTTCGATTGCGTGATGCCCTGCGCCGGCGCCGAGGCCTTCCTGGTGATGAGCGAGGCCCGAGCCCGCGACCTGGGCCTGCCCCATGTGGTGATCCGCGGCGCGATCGAACGCCACAACGCCTATGCCGAAGATCCGGTGATGGTGCAGGGCGGCTGGCGCAAGGACCGCGATGACCTCTATGCGCAGGCCGGTGTGAAGCCCGCCGAGCTCGACTTCGTCCAGACCTACGACGACTACCCGGTGATCGTGATGATGCATTTCGAGGACCTGGGCTTCTGCGAGAAGGGCGAAGGCCCGGCCTTCGTTCGCGAGCACACCATGACCTTCGACGGCAGCTTTCCCAACAACACCAGCGGCGGCCAGCTCTCGGCCGGGCAGGCCGGCGCGGCGGGCGGCTTTCTCGGCATGGTGGAGTCGATCCGCCAGCTCACGGACCAGGCCGGTCCGCGCACCGTGCCCGATGCCGAGCTGGGCCTGGTCGCGGGCTTCGGCATGGTCACCTACGACCGCTGCCTGTGCACGGGTGCGGTGATTCTGGGGAGACCAGAATGAACAACCCCCACGTTTGCCGCTGCGCGGCTGCACTGCCCCCCGAGGGGGCCGCGCGCCTGCCTTGGGGCGGCCCGGCGGAGGCGCGATGACCATGCCCCTGATGCGCCCCAAGCGCAAGAACCCCGTCCTGCGCACGCGGCAGATGAACCTGCCGCCCGGTTCGCGCGGCCGCATTGCGCTCGGCATGACGGCCGCGGCTGCCGAGGGCCGCTTCGAGCTGCAGACCTGCGAGGACTGCGGCACGGTGCAGTACCCGCCGCGCGAGGCCTGCCACAAGTGCCTGTCGCCGCGCCTGCACTGGCGCGAGCAAAGCGGCGAGGGCGAGCTGCTCGCCACCACCACGCTGCACCACAGCAACGACCTGTTCTTCCGCGAGCGCCTGCCCTGGCGCCTGGGCCTGGTGCACCTCGACAGCGGACCGACGCTGATGGTGCACATGCACGGCGAGGTCGGCGACGCGCCGGCCCGCGTGCGCGTGGGCGCGCGGCTCGACCGCGCGGGACAAGCCGTACTCATTGGATTTCCGAACGAAGGGAGTGCCCATATGGCCGACGACAAGATGCTGCGCGAGATGACCAGCGACCCGAAGTTCCGCAAGGCGCTGGTGACCGACGGCAAGACCGAGGTGGGCCAGGCCATCGTGCGCGCCCTGGTGAAGGCCGGTGCCGACATCGTCTGGGTCGGCCATGCCGAGCCCTGGAAGAAGCTGGGCGGCCTGGAAGACATCACGGCCCTGCCGCAGGTGACGCTGGTGCCGCTGGACCTCACCAACGGCCGCTCGGTCAGCGAGCTGGCCGGCGAGATCGGCGGCAAGGTCGACATCGTGATCAACAACGCCGAGGTGCACCGCACCTTCGGCATCGGCGCGCGCCGCGGCACCGACGTGGCCAAGGCCGAGATGGACGTCAACTACTTCGGCCTGCTGCGCCTGGCGCAGGAGTTCGGACCGGCGCTCAAGGGGCGCTCGGCCGATGGCGTGACCGGCGCCACGGCCTGGGTCAACCTGCTGTCGATCTACGCACTCGCGAACTTCCCGCCGCACGGCACCTTCAGCGCCTCCAAGGCGGCGGCCTATTCGCTGGCGCAGTGCCTGCGCGCCGAGATGCGGCCGGCAGGCATCCGCGTGATCAATGTGTTCCCGGGGCCGATCGACGACGAATGGAACCAGCACATGCCGCCGCCCAAGGTGGCGCCGGGCGCGCTGGCCAACGCGATCGTGAAGGCGCTGCGCGACGGCGTCGAGGACGTCTACCCCGGCGATGTGGCGCAGGAATGGCTGGAGCGCTGGCGCGACAACCCCAAGGTGCTCGAACGCGAGCTCGCAGCTGGAGGCTGAAATGACGACGACAACCGAACTGATGTCCACCGCCGAGATCCTCGGCAGCCTCGTGGGCGCCATGGCCACCGGCCGCATCCGCGTGGTCGACCTCACGCAGACGCTGACGCCCGAATTCCCGCAGATTGCGCTGCCGCCCGAGATGGGCCAGTGCTGGCCCTTCCGCATCGAGGAGGTGTCGAAGTACGACGAGCGCGGGCCCGGCTGGTACTGGAACAATTTTTCCTGCGGCGAGCACACGGGCACGCACTTCGACGCGCCCATCCACTGGATCTCGGGCCGCGACCTGCCGAACAATTCCGTCGACACCATCCCCGTGCAGCACTTCGTGGCGGCCGCCTGCGTGATCGATTGCTCGGAGCAGGTGAAGGCCGATGCCGACTACCTGATGACGGTCGAGGACATCGAGCGCTTCGAGGCGAAGCACGGGCGCATTCCGAAGGGCGCCTGGGTGCTGATGCGCACCGACTGGTCCCAGCGGCAGGACCCGGAGGCCTACCAGAACTTCGACGAGACCGGCCAGCACACGCCGGGCCCGAGCGCCGAGGCGGTGCGCTTTCTGGTCGAGCAGCGCGACGTGCTGGGCTTCGGCTCCGAGGCCATCGGCACCGACGCCGGCCAGGGCTACCACCTGCGCCCGCCCTATCCCTGCCACTACTTCATGCACGGCGCCGGCCGCTATGGCCTGCAGTGCCTGAGCAACCTCGACCTGCTGCCACCCACCGGCGCGGTGCTGATCTGCCCGCCGCTCAAGATCGAGAAGGGCAGCGGCAGCCCGTTGCGGGTGCTGGCGCTGGTGGGCGGCGCTTGAGCAAGAAGAGGAGATCACCATGAACCTGACGCATCCCGTCGCCGCCGTCACCGGCGGCAGTGCCGGCATCGGCAAGGCGATCTGCGCGGACCTGCTCGCGCAAGGCTGGGAGGTGGTGTCGCTGGCGCGGCGCCGATGCGAGATCAACCACCCCAAGCTCTACAACATCGAGGTCGATCTGATGGACCGCGCCGCGACCGCGCAGGCCGCGCGGGAGATGGCCAGCCGCTTCGAGGTGAGGACCGTGGTGCACAACGCCGGCGTGATCCGTCCGGCGCTGCTGTCCGAGGCCAAGCTCGAGGACCTCGACGCCCTGGCCCAGCTGCACCTGGGCTGCGCGATCCAGCTGGTGCAGGCCGCGCTCCCCGCGATGCGGGCCGAGCGCTTCGGCCGGGTGGTACTCCTGTCCTCGCGCGCCGCGGTGGGCCTGGCCACGCGCACGAACTACTCGGCCACCAAGGCCGGCATGCTGGGCATGGCGCGCACCTGGGCGCTGGAGCTGGCGGCCGAGGGCATCACGGTCAACGTGGTGGCGCCGGGGCCGATCCGCACCGACATGTTCTACGACGTGGTGGAAGCCGGCAGCGAGAAGGAACGCCAGCTCGCCGCTTCGGTGCCGGTGCAGCGCCTGGGCGAGGCGGCCGACGTGGCACGGGCCGTGCGCTTCTTCGTCGACCCGGCCAACGGCTTCATCACCGGCCAGGTGCTCTACGTGTGCGGCGGCACCAGCGTGGGAAGTCTCGCGCTGTAGCGGTGCATCGCGCGCCTTTTACTCGAAACCCCTCGTTGCCTCCCTTGTCATCGCACCGTCGTCTCGCTAGTATTGTTTAGGTCTAAACATTTCAGAAATCATCTTCAGGCCTTGTCCCAACCTTTCTGGAGGATCGTCATGAGAGTTGCAAGCCCCATCCGCGCCCTGGCGGGCATCGTCCTGGGCATCGGCGCGCTGAGCGCCGCGAGTGCCTGGGCAGCCGACTACAAGGTCGGCTTCATCACCTCGCTGTCGGGGCCGGTGTCCTCGCTGGGCATTCCCTACGACAAGGGCATGAAGGCCGCGCTGGCCTACAAGGCCGAGCTCAACGGCCGCAAGATCCAGCTGGTGCAGCTCGACGACGCCTCTGATCCGTCGACCGCCGCGCGCAACGCGCGCAAGATGATCGACGAGGACAAGGTCGACGTCATCATCGGCACGGCCGGCTCGCCCGGCGCGCTGGCCATCGCCGCGGTGGCGCGCGAGACCAAGACGCCGCTGATCTCCATCGCCAACGCCAACCTGCCCGGCGAGGAAGGCGCGTGGATGGTCACGCTGCCGCAGCCTGCGCCGCTGATGCTGAACGCCGTCGTCGACCAGATGAAGAAGTCCGGCGTGAAGACCGTGGGCTACATCGGCTTTTCCGATGCCTGGGGCGACCTGGTCTACGACGCGCTCACCAAAAGCGCGCCGGCCGCCGGCATCAAGGTGGTGAGCAACGAGCGCTATGCGCGCGCCGACGCCTCGGTCACCGGCCAGGTGCTGAAGATCGTCGCGCTGCGTCCCGACGCGGTGATCACCGGCACTTCGGGCACGCCGGGCGCGCTGCCCTACCTGGCGCTCTCGGAGCGTGGCTACAAGGGCCAGATCTACGGCATGCATGCGCTGATCAACCCCGACTTCGTGCGCGTGGGCGGCAATGCGGTCGAGGGCCTGCTGGCGCCGACCGGCCCGGTGATCGTGGCCGAGCAGCTGCCCGACTCCAACCCGATCCGCAAGACCTCGATGGACTTCCGCGCGGCCTACCAGAAGGCCAACGGCGCGGCGCCCACCGATGCCTTCTCTGCCTACACCTTCGACGCCTGGCTGCTGTTCCTCGACGCCGCGCAGCGCGCCAAGGGCGAGCCCGGCACGCCGGCCTACCGCGTGGCGCTGCGCGACGCGATCGTCAGCACCAAGGAGCTGGTGGGCACGCACAGCGTCTACAACTTCAAGCCGGACAACCGCTATGGCTCGGACGAGCGCTCGCGCGTCGTGGTCAAGCTCGAAAAAGGTCAATGGAAGCTGGTCCCCTGAACATGAAAAACATCGCACGTTTCATCGGTCTCGCGGCCATCGCCCTGGCGGCTGCACAGGCCACGGCGGCCGATCTCAAGATCGGCTTCATCAGCTCGCTGTCGGGGCCTATCTCGGCACTCGGCATTCCTTACGAGAAGGGCATCCGCGCCGCCATCGCCGAGCATCCGATGCTGGCCGGCCGCAAGGTCGAGCTGATCGTGCTCGACGACGCCTCCGATCCCACCACCGCCGGCCGCAATGCGCGCAAGCTCGTGACCGAGGACAAGGTCGACTTGCTCATCGGCAGCTCGGGCGTTCCCAATGCAATGGCCATCGCGGCCGTGGCGCGCGAGCTCAACACGCCGCTGATCTCGCCCACGCCGGTCACCCTCCCCGGCCCCGAGGGTGCATGGACCGTGACGGTCTCGCAGCCTTTCCCGCTGATGGTCGCAGGCGTGGTCGAGCGCATGAAGAAATCGGGCGTGAAGACGGTGGCCTTCATCGGCTTCTCCGACGCGTTGGGCGACCTGGCCTACGACTCGCTCGTGAAGAGCGCTGACGCGGCCGGCATCAAGGTGGTGGCCAACGAGCGCTATGCACGTGCCGATTCCTCGGTCGCGGGCCAGGTGCTCAAGATCGTTGCCGCGCGTCCCGATGCGGTCTTCGCCGGCAACTCCGGCACACCTGGCGCCTTGCCCTACCTGGGCCTGGCCGAACGCGGCTACAAGGGCCAGCTCTACGGCACGCACGGCCTGATCAACGCCGACTTCGTGCGCGTGGGCGGCGCCTCGATCGAGGGCCTGCAGGTGCCCAGCGGCCCGGTGCTGGTGGCCGACCAGCTGCCGGCCGACAACCCGATCAAGAAGGTGTCGATGAACTTCCGCGCCGCCTACCAGAAGGCGCACGGCGCGGTGCCGACGGACGCCTTCTCCTCATACACCTACGACGCCTACCTGCTGCTGGCCGACGCCGCCTCGCGCACCAAGGGCGAGCCGGGCACGGCGCAGTACCGCACGGCGCTGCGCGACGCCATCATGAGCACCAAGGAGCTGGTGGGCACGCACGGCGTCTACAACTTCAAGCCGGACAACCGCTACGGCTCCGACCAGCGTGCCGTGGTGGTGGTGCGCATGGAAAAGGGCCAGTGGAAGCTGGTCCCCTGACGCCCTGATACGACGCAAGGCGCCCCTGCCATGAACAGCTACCGCGACCGACCGGATGCCATCCGCGCGCTGGTCCAGGAAGACCGCGTGCACCGCGACCTCTACCTCAGCGAGGAGCTGTTCGCGCTGGAGCAGGAGCGCTTCTTCGCCAACACCTGGCTCTACGTGGGCCATGCGAGCCAGGTGCCGAACACCGGCGACTACTGGGCGCTGGAACTGGCGGGCAGGCCGGTGATGATGGTGCGCCAGGCCGACGGCGCGGTGCGCGTCTTCTACAACCGCTGCGCGCACAAGGGCAGCCGCTTGGTGACGGACGAGAGCGGCAACGCCGGCAAGTTCTTCCGCTGCCCGTACCACGCCTGGACCTACAAGCTCGACGGCGCGCCGCTCGCGATTCCGCTCAAGTCCGGCTACGAGGGCACGCGCCTGAAGGAATGCGAATCGGGCCAGGGCCTGGTCGAGCTGAAGAACACGGCCGTCTACCGCGACTTCGTGTTCGTGCGCCTGTCCGACCACGGCCCCGGCTTCGAGGACTACTTCGGCGAGGTGCTGGGCGCCATCGACAACATGGTCGCGCGCTCGCCCGAGGGCCGGCTCACGGTGGGCGGCGGCGTGCTGCGCAACATCATCCATTGCAACTGGAAGATGTACCTCGAGAACATCAACGACACGGTGCATCCGATGTCCACGCACGAGTCGGCCACGCAGGCGGCCGATGCGCTGTGGCAGGGTCGCGCGCCCGAGGAGCCCAAGCCGATGGCGATGGAGCAGATCCTGCCCTTCGGCTCGGGCTACGATTTCTTCGACAAGATGGGCGGGCGCGTGTTCGCCAACGGGCACAGCGTGCTGGGCATCAACTTCAGCATCCACTCGAACTACGCCCAGCTGCCCGACTACGAGGCCGCGATGCGCGAGGCGCACGGCGCCGAACGGGCGATCGAGATCCTGCAGCGCTCGCCGCAGAACTCGGTGCTGTTCCCCAGCCTCTCGGTCAAGGGTTCGCCGCAGGCCATTCGCGTGATCCGCCCGCTGGCCGCGAACCGCACGCTGATCGAGGCCTGGAGCTTCCGCGCCGCCGGCGCGCCCCAACTTCTCTTCGAGCGTGCGATGACCTACAACCGGCTGGTGTTCTCGCCCATGTCGGTGGTGGCGCACGACGACGTGCACCTGTTCGAGAGCATGCAGTTGGGACTCAGGGGCGAAGGCAACGAATGGGTGAGCCTGCACCGCAACTTCGACCCCGCCGAGCTCGCGCAGGCCACGATCAGCACCAACGGCACCAACGAGCTGCTGATGCGCAACCAGTTCCGCGCCTGGGCCAAGTACATGACGGAGCCTTCGGCATGAAGCAGGCACAGGACTTCGTCGCCCACGAGACTGCCCTGCTCGATGCCGGCCGCTTCGACGACTGGCTGGCGCTCTTCGCCGAGGACGGCCACTACTGGGTGCCGCTGCAGGGCGCCGCGCAGGCCGATCCGCTGTCGCACAACTCCATCGCCTACGAAGACCGGCTGCTGCTGCAGCTGCGCATCGAGCGCCTCAAGAACCCGCGCGCCCATTCGCAGCACCCGAAGAGCCATTGCCAGCATGTGCTGCAGCGCTCCGTGATCGAGCACGACGACGCCCGCGGACTCGCGCTCTCCACGCCCTTCATCTACGTGGAAGCGCGCGGTGAAGACCAGGTGCTGCTGGCCGGTACCGTCCGCCACCTGCTGGTGCGCCACGCCGAAGGCTTCCTGATCCGCCAGAAGCGCATCGACCTGCTCAACGCCGGCCGCGCGCTGCCCGCCATCCAGTTGTTCATCTGACCCATTCCACCCACTTTCGAGGAGCCACGACATGACGAAGAGCCCGATGCTGAAGACCCTGGCGCGCAGCGCGCTGGCCACGGCCCTGGCCGCCGGATTCGCGACCCCCGCGCTCGCGGCCGATCTCAAGGTGGGCCTGAGCGTCTCGCTCTCCGGCCCGAACTCCTCGCTGGGCGTGCCTTACGCCAAGGGCATGCAGGCCGCGCTGGCCTACAAGGGCGAGGTCAACGGCCGCAAGATCCAGCTGATCGTGCTCGACGACGGCTCCGACCCGACCAACGCCGGCCGCAACGCGCGCAAGCTGGTGGACGAGGAGAAGGTGGACGTGCTGATGGGCACCTCCGGCGTGCCGGCCGCGATCGCGATGGCGCAGGTGGGCCGCGATGCGAAGGTGCCGATGATCGGCCTGACGCCGATCCAGCTCGACCCGGCGGAGAACGGCTGGGTCTTCACCGTGGCGCAGCCCACGCAGCTGATGATCGACGCGGTGGTCGAGCGCATGAAGAAGGACGGCATCAAGACCGTGGGCTACATCGGCTTCTCCGACGCCTGGGGCGACCTGGTCTACAACGCGCTGATGAAGGCGGCGCCCGCGGCCGGCATCAAGGTGCTGGGCAACGAGCGCTATGCGCGCGCCGACGCCTCCGTCACCGGCCAGGTGCTCAAGCTGCTGGCGATGAAGCCCGACGCGGTGATGACCGGCGGCGCCGGCACGCCGGGTGCGCTGCCCTTCCTGGCGCTGAGCGAGCGCGGCTTCAAGGGCCCGATGTACGGCCAGCACGGCCTGATCAATCCCGACTTCGTGCGCGTGGTCGGCGGAGCAGGGCAGGGCGCACTGATGCCCACCGGCCCGGTGATCGTGGCCGAGCAGCTGCCGAACGACTACCCGACCAAGAAGATCGCGATGGACTTCCGTGCCGCCTTCCAGAAGGTCAACAACGCGCCCACCAGCGATGCCTTCTCGGCCTACTCCTTCGACGGCTGGCTGGTGTTCACCAACGCGGCGGCGCGCGCCAAGGGCGAGCCGGGCACGCCGGAGTTCAGGCTGTCGCTGCGCGATGCGATCGCCAGCACCAAGGAAGTGGTGGGTACGCACGGCGTCTACAACTTCAAGCCGGGCGATCTCTACGGCGTGGACCAGCGCGCACGCGTGATCGTGAAGCTCGAGAACGGCCAGTGGAAGCTGGCGAACTGAAACCAGTGCGCAGCAGCGGAACCAAGCGGAGGACTTCTCAATGACACCCGACGTGGCACTGATCCTGGGCATCGACGGCCTGGCGAACGGCGCCGTTTACCTTCTGGCCGGGCTGGGGCTGGTGCTGATCTTCTCGGTCACGCGCGTGGTCTTCGTGCCCTTCGGCGACGTCGCGGCCTTTGCCGCGCTCACGCTGGCCGCCTTCGAAACCGGGCGCGTGCCGCCCACCATCGGCCTGGTGCTGGTGCTCACGGCGCTCGCGCTGGCGACCGAGGTCGGCAGCCTGCTGCGGCGCGGCGAGACCGCGCGCATTCCCAAGGCGTTGCTGGGCTGGGGCGTGCTGCCGCTCGTCCCCTGCCTGCTGGCCTGGCTGGCGAGCCGGCCGGGCGTGCCGGCGCCGGTTCACATCGCGTGTGCGGTGCTGCTGGTGGTGCCGATCGCGCCGCTGCTCTCGCGCGTGGTGTTCCAGCCCATTGCCGATGCCTCGGTGCTGGTGCTGCTGATCGTCTCGCTGGCGCTGCACTTCCTGCTGTCGGGCCTGGGCCTGCTCTTCTTCGGCCCCGAGGGCTCGCGCACGCAGCCCCTGGCGAGCGGCTCGCTGCCGCTGGGCGACGGCTTCACGGTGAGCGGGCAGGTGATCCTGATGGTGGCCTCGGCCATCGTGCTCAGCGGCCTGTTCTTCCTGGTGTTCGAGCGCACGATCGCCGGCAAGGCACTGCGCGCCACGGCGGTCAACCGCGTGGGTGCGCGGCTGGTCGGCATCCGGCCGGCGCGCACGGCGCTGCTGGCCTACGGCTGCGCCTCGCTGCTCGCCGGGCTGATCGGCGTGCTGATCGCGCCGGTCACCACCATGTATTACGACTCGGGCTTCATCATCGGGCTCAAGGCCTTCGTGGCCGCGATCATCGGCGGGCTGGTGAGCTACCCGATGACCGCCATCGGCGCACTGGCGGTGGGCGTGGTCGAGAGCTTCGCTTCCTTCTGGAGCGGCGCGCTGAAGGACGTGATCGTCTTCAGCCTGCTGATCCCGGTGCTGATGCTTCGCTCCTTCCTGAGCGTGCATGCGGAAGAGGAAGAAGAGGAGGTGGACCAATGAGTGCAGCACAAACGAGCGAAGGCGCCGTCGCGGTGGAGCGCGGCGCGGTGGCAGGAACGCCGGCGAAGCGCGTCTCCCGGCGCCTGCTGTGGATCGGCCTCGTCGTCGTGGTCTTGGCGCTGGTGCCGCTGCTGGCGGGCAACTTCACCGTCTCGCTTCTCAACGACATCGGCATCGGCGCGCTGGTGGCGTTGGGCCTGGTGCTCTTGACCGGCATCGGCGGCGCGACCTCCTTCGGGCAGGCGGCCTTCGTCGGCATCGCGGCCTATGCGACGGCCTGGCTCAGCACCACGCAGGGGCTGTCGCCCTGGATCGGGTTGGTGTTCGCGCTGGGCCTGACCGGCCTCTCGGCGCTGGCCATCGGCCTGCTGACGCTGCGGCTGGGCGGACACTTCCTGCCGCTGTCGACCATCGCCTGGGGGCTGTCGATCGCGATGCTGTTCGGCAACGTGGATGCGTTGGGGCGCCACACGGGGCTGTCGAACATTCCGGCGCTCACCATCGGCACGTTCTCGCTGGCCGATCCGCGCGCCATCTACTACCTGATCTGGGTCCTGGTCGGCCTGGCGATGCTGTTCAGCCACAACCTGCTGCAGTCGCGGCCGGGCCGCGCGATCCGCAGCCTGCGCGGCGGCGCCATCCTGCTGGCCAGCGTGGGCGCGGATGCCTACCGCGTGCGGCTCACGCTGTTCGTGACGGCGGCGCTGTTCGCGGGCCTCGCCGGCTGGCTCTACGCGCACATGAACCGCTTCGTGAGCCCTTCGCCCTTCGACGTGCGCGCCAGCATCGAGTACCTGCTGATGGCGGTGGCCGGCGGACTCGGCCACCTGGCCGGCGCGCTGGTCGGCTCGGCACTGGTGCTGATCCTCAAGAACGGGCTGCAGGACGTGCTGCCGCTCCTGACGCAGCGCGCCGGCCAGCTGGAGGCGGTGGCCTTCGCGACGCTCTTCATCCTGCTGCTGCACTTTGCGCGCGGCGGGCTGATGGGCTTCGTGCGGCGCTGGACGCACAAGCATGCGCGCTCGCACGCGCCGCGCGAGCCGATGGCCGCGGTCGCACCGCTGCCGCACCGCACGCTGCCCGAGCGCGGCTCGCCGATCCTCTCGGTCACCGGCGCGGTCAAGCGCTTCGGCGGGCTGGTGGCGGTCAACGATGTGAGCTTCGAAGTCAAGGCCGGCGAGATCATGGGGTTGATCGGCCCCAACGGCGCCGGCAAGTCGACCATGTTCAACCTGCTGACCTGCACTGCGCCGATGACGGCCGGGCAGGTGCGCTTCCTCGGCCATGACATCGCCGGCATGCCGCAGCGCAAGGTCGCGCGGCTGGGGCTGGCGCGGACCTTCCAGCACGTCAAGCTGCGCCCGCACATGACGTTGCTGGACAACGTCGCGCTGGGTGCGCATGCGCGCACGAGCGCGGGCGTGCTCAAGGCAGGCCTCAGGCTGGACCGCGCCGAGGAGCGCCAGATCCTGCAGGAGGCGCAGCGCCAGCTGGACCGCATCGGCCTCGGCGACCGCGCGCACGAACTCGCGGGCAGCCTGCCGCTGGGCACGCAGCGCATCCTGGAGATCGCCCGCGCGCTGGCGGCCGACCCGGTGCTGCTGGTGCTCGACGAGCCGGCCGCCGGCCTGCGGCGCAAGGAAAAGATGGCCTTGGGGGACCTGCTGCGCAAGCTG
Organism: Variovorax sp. Soil_C_12; assembly: GCF_057657375.1. NCBI lineage: Bacteria > Pseudomonadati > Pseudomonadota > Betaproteobacteria > Burkholderiales > Comamonadaceae > Variovorax > Variovorax sp. Soil_C_12. Next base: position 40,182 of record NZ_JBDGIO010000027.1, read on the forward strand.
CGCGAGGAGGGCGTGACGATCCTGATCGTCGAGCACGACATGGACTTCGTGATGAAACTGGTGGACCGGCTGGTGGTGATGAACTTCGGCTCCAAGCTGGTCGAGGGCGTGCCCTCGGCGGTGCGGGCAGACGAGCGGGTGCAGGCGGCTTATCTGGGGAGCGTCGTATGACCGCGATGCTCGAGATTGGCGACCTGCACGTTTCGTATGGCCAAGTCGATGCGGTGCGCGGCGTCTCGCTCAACCTGGAGCACGGCCAGATCATCTCGGTGATCGGCCCCAACGGTGCCGGCAAGACCACGCTGCTGGCCGCGGCCATGGGCCTGCTGCCCTGCAAGGGCGTGCTGCGCTTCGAGGGCGAGGACCTGCACGGGCTCGACGTCGAGGCGCGCGTGGAGCGCGGCCTGTGCCTGGTGCCGGAGAAGCGCGAACTGTTCGGCGAGCTCAGCGTGCTCGACAACCTGCAGCTGGGCGCCTTCGGCAGCAAGCTGCGCAGCGATGCGCTGAAGAAGCGGCTGCACGGCGTCTACGACCGCTTCCCGCGCCTGGCCGAGCGCCGCGCCCAGCGTGCCGACACGCTCTCGGGCGGCGAGCGGCAGATGCTGGCGGTGGGCCGCGCGCTGATGTCGGCGCCGCGCCTGCTGATGCTCGACGAGCCCAGCCTGGGCCTCGCGCCGCTGATCGTGCGCGACATCCTCGCCATCGTGCGCAAGCTGCGCGAGGACGGCGTTTCCATCCTGCTGGTGGAGCAGAACGCGCGCGCCGCGCTGGAGAGCTCGGACCACGGCTATGTGCTGGAGACCGGCGAGATCGCGCTGACCGGCGCCTCGCAGGAGCTGGCCAACGATCCGCGCGTGCAGGCCACCTACCTGGGCGGGGGCACGAACGATGAGGACTGAGCTGCCTGTCAGCCCACTGCCTCCGGCGCAGCGCACGCTGCCCGCAATGCTGGAGCGCCAGGCGGCGCGCTTCGGCGAGCGGCCGCTGCTGCGCATCGCCGGGCGGTCGTGGACGCACGGGGATGCACTGCGTGCCGCAGGCGGCCGCGCCGCGGCACTGGCGCAGGCCGGCGTGCAGCGCGGCGACCGCGTGGCCGTGATGAGCAGCAACCGCATCGAGTTCCTCGAGGTCTTCCTCGGTTGCGGCTGGCTGGGCGCCGCGATGGTGCCGATCAACACCGCCTCGATGGGGCCGCAGATCGACTACTTCCTGCAGAACAGCGATGCGAAGCTGCTGGTCATCGAGGTGGCCTTCGTCGAGCGCTTGCTGGCGGCGGATCTGGCGCGCAGCTCCCTGCGGGAGATCTGGGTGCTGGACGCGGCCGCCGGGGACGGCGCGGGACCGGGCGTGCGCACGCTGCCCTATCCCGTGGCGCGCGAAGCCCTGCCGCCGGCCGCGATGCAGCCGGGAGATCCGCTGGCCATCCTCTACACCTCCGGCACCACCGGGCCGGCCAAGGGCGTGATGTGCCCGCACGCGCAGTACTACTGGTGGGGCGTCAACAGCGCGGACGTGCTCGGCGTGGGCGCCGAGGATGTGCTGTGCACCACGCTGCCGCTGTTCCACATCAACGCGCTCAACACCTTCGCGCAGGCGGCGATCACCGGCTGCGAAGTGGTCTTCGAGTCGCGCTTCTCGGCTTCCGGCTTCTGGGCCTCGATGCGGGCCTCGGGCGCCACGGTGGTCTACCTGCTGGGCGCGATGGTGCCTATCCTGCTGGCGCAGCCCGAGGGCCCCGGCGAGCGCGACCACCGCGTGCGCGTCGGGCTCGGGCCCGGGGTGCCGGAATCGGCGGGCCGGGCCTTTCTGGAACGCACGGGCGTGCGGCTGCTGGAAGGCTACGGTTCCACCGAGACCAACTTCGCCATCGCCACCGCACCCGATTCGCCGCGCGGTGGCGTGATGGGCTGGCTCAGGCCCGGCTTCCAGGCGCGCGTGGCGGACGAGGACGATGTCGCGCTGCCCGACGGCGAGGCCGGCGAGCTGCTGCTGCGCGCCGACGAGCCTCATGCCTTCGCGAGCGGCTACTTCAACATGCCCGAGAAGACGGTGGAGGCTTGGCGCAACCTGTGGTTTCACACCGGCGACCGCGTGGTGCGCGAGGCGGACGGGGCCTTCCGCTTCGTCGATCGCATCAAGGATGCGATCCGGCGGCGCGGCGAGAACATCTCTTCCTTCGAAGTCGAGCAGGTGCTCCTGAGCCATCCCGGCGTCGCCGCCTGCGCGGTCTATCCCGTGCGCTCCGAGCTGGCCGAGGACGAGGTGATGGCCGCGCTGGTCGCGCGCGAGGGGCAGTGCATCGAACCGGCCGAGTTGCTCGCCTTCTGCGAAAGCCGGCTGCCGTACTTCGCGCTGCCGCGCTACGTGGACCTGCTGCCCGAGCTGCCGCGCACCGAGAACGGCAAGGTGCAGAAGTACAAGCTGCGCGAGCGCGGCGTGACGTCGATCACCTGGGACCGCGGGCCTGGCGGGCGGCCGCCGGCCAAAGGCTGAAGCCATGGCGACGGCTGCGGCGCTGTTCTCGCTGGCCGGGTGCTCGGCCTTCGTGACCGGCGCGGGCCGAGGACTGGGCATTGCCATTGCGCGCGGCTTGGCTGAGGCGGGGGCGCGCGTGGCGCTGGCCGATATCGACGCAGCGGCGGTCGAGGCGGCCGCAGCCGGCCTGCGCGACGCGGGCCACGAAGCCCTCGCCATGCCGCTCGACGTGCGCGACGAGGCAGCTTTCCAACTGTGCTTCGACACCGCCGTGCAGCGCTTTGGCGGCGTCGACGTGATGGTCAACAACGCCGCCCGCACGCCGTCGACTTCGCTCTGGGACATCGGCGCCGGGGAATGGGACGAGGTCCTGGCCGTCAACTTGCGCGGCAGCTTCTTCGGCTGCCGCATCGCCGGGCGCCACATGCGCGAGCGCAGCGCGGGCCGCATCGTCAACCTCGGCTCGATCGCCGGGCAGCAGGCCAGCGCGGCCACCGGCGTTCACTATGCGGCCTCGAAGGCGGGCGTGATCGCGCTGACCCGCGCCTTCGCGCAAGAGCTCGCGCCGCACGGCGTCACCGTGAACGCGCTGGCGCCGGCCGCGGTGCGCAGCCCGGTGCTCGATGCGATGGACGAGGCGCGGCAGCGCACACTGGCCGCCGGCATCCCGCTCGGGCGCTTCGGCGAGCCGGAAGAGGTGGCCGCGGCGGTCGTCTACCTGGCCTCGCCGGCCGCCGCCTTCATGACCGGCGCCACGCTGGACCTCAACGGCGGGCGGCTGATGCGTTGAGGGCATTCGCTAAAATGATTCAGGACTAAACAATTCAGGTATGCAAGCAACTTCATTGACTGGCCGCCATGCGCTCGTGACGGGCGCCGCGCGCGGCATCGGCGCCGAGATCGCGCGCACCCTGGCGGCCGAGGGGGCCGTGCTGACCCTGCTGGGGCGCGACCGCGCGGCGCTGCTGCGCGTGGCGGACTCGCTGCCGGGCAGCGGCCATGGCGTGGTGACGGCCGATGTGGCCGACCCCGAGGCCGTGCCCGCGGCCTTCGCGCAGGCGCGCGCCGAGCGCGGGCCGGTCGCGATCCTCGTCAACAACGCAGGCGCGGCCGAGAGCGCGCCTTTCCTGAAGACCTCCGTCGCGCTGTGGCAGCGCATGCTCAGCGTCAACCTGACCGGCAGCTTCCTGTGCGCCCAGGCGGCGCTGCCCGGCATGCTGGAGGCGGGCTGGGGCCGCATCGTCAACATCGCGAGCACCGCGGGGCAGAAGGGCTATGCCTATGTCAGCGCCTACACGGCGGCCAAGCACGGCGTGATCGGCCTCACCCGCTCGCTGGCGCTGGAGGTGGCGCGCAAGGGCGTGACGGTGAATGCCGTCTGCCCCGGCTACACCGACACCGACATCCTGCGCGACAGCGTCAGCAACGTGGTCGGCAAGACCGGCCGCAGCGAGGCCGATGCGCTGGCCGAGTTCGCGTCCGTCAATCCGCAGCGCCGCATCGTGCAGCCGGCCGAGGTGGCCGATGCGGTGCGCTGGCTGTGCGGCGAGAGCGCGGCCTCGGTCACGGGGCAGTCGATATCGGTCTCGGGCGGCGAGGTCACATGAAGCAGAACGACGTTTCCCACGCGCTCCTGAGCGATGCCCAGGAGCTGGGCCACGAGGCGCGCGCCGGCACCGGCGACCATGCGGTGCTCAAGCTGTGGCTGCGCATGCTGGCCAGCACCACGCAGATCGAGGCCGAGATCCGCAAGCGGCTGCGCGAGAACTTCGACATCTCGCTCGCGCGCTTCGACTACATGGCGCAGCTCTTTCGCTACCGCGAGGGCCTCAAGATGCGCGTGCTCTCGCGCTACCTGATGGTGACCGGCGGCAACGTCACGGGCCTGACCGACGAGCTCGAGCGCGAGGGCGTGGTGCAGCGCTCGCCCAGCCCGGAAGACCGCCGGGCCTGGATCGTCAGCCTGACGCCCAAGGGCCGACGCAGCTTCGAAGCGATGGCCAAGGCGCACGAGGAATGGCTGCTGGAGCTGTTCGCGGGGCTGGACGAGAAGGCGGTGCAGCAGCTGTACGCGCAGCTCGGGGCGCTGCGCGTGCACTTGGTGAGTTAGCTCTTACCGAGCAACGCGTCCTTCAGTTTCCAGTCGGCCGGTGCCGGGCCGAGCCAGATGCGCATCAGCGCGTTGAAGAAGGCCTGCTCCTTGATCGGCTCGCCCTGGGCTGTCTTGTTGACCGAGATCACGGTGCCGGTGCCCGGCAGCCAGTCGATGGTGAAGCTGTCGCCGGGCTTCAGCTGCTTCTGGTCGGAGAAGATCTGGCTCATGCGCAGCAGGCCGGGAATGAGCTGCGACATCTCGGCCTTGGGCGAGTTGTCTTCCACGCCGCGGGTGAAGAGCTTGCCCAGTTCGTTGGCGTCGATCTCGCGCAGCATGGTGATGGTCATCCGCTTGGCGCCGGTCGCCGCCAGCACCTCGTCGGGGGTCGAGGCCTTCTGCCCCAGGTAGAGGCCGGCCGTGTAGACCTTGAACACCGCCTTGTAGCGCACCCCGGCGCCATTGAGCTGCAACTTGCTGCCCTTGAGCTCGAGGGCGTCGTCGAGCTTGACGCCGGCCAGGTCGACCGGGGCGGCGCTCGCCGTGAGCGCGGCCAAGGCGAAAACATGGAGCGCCAGCAGGCGCTGCAGGGCGGTGCGATTCATCGGGTCTCCTCTGGGCAAAAATAATAAGTGCCCGAATGTATCTTTTTGTATTGCCAATGTCGCTGGGATAAACTCACGGTTCCATGTTCATTCATCACGTCATTCAGACAGGTCAAGGCGGCCGGGGAGCCTGGCCTTGGCGCACGCCATCGTTGCAGCCTGTTTGATTGCACGGCGCACGCCGTGCGCCCGCGGCCGAGGTCCATTCCGACCCGGCCACCTCTCATGTGAATGACACTGGCGACCACGTGGCGTCGCCGGCCGACGGAGACCCCACCCCGTGATCACCGAACTCGAATTCAAGAGCCTCAGCGCGCAGGGCTACAACCGCATCCCGCTGATGGTCGAGGCCTTTGCCGACCTCGAAACCCCGCTGTCCCTCTATCTCAAGCTGGCCCACGCCAAGGAGGGCGGCCGCCACAGCTTCCTCCTGGAATCGGTGGTGGGCGGCGAGCGCTTCGGCCGCTACAGCTTCATCGGCCTGCCGGCGCGCACCCTGCTGCGCGCCAGCGGCTTCGGCGCCGAGGCGCTGACGCAGGTCGTCACCGGCGGCAAAGTGGTCGAGGAAGCCCGCGGCAATCCGCTGGACTTCGTCGCGGCCTACCAGAAGCGCTTCAAGGTGGCGCTGCGGCCCGGTCTGCCGCGCTTCTGCGGCGGCTTGGCCGGCTACTTCGGCTACGACACCGTCCGGCACATCGAGAAGAAGCTGGAGCACAGCTGCCCGCCCGACACGCTGGGCTGTCCCGACATCCTCCTCCTGCAATGCGAGGAACTGGCGGTGATCGACAACCTCTCGGGCAAGCTCTACCTGATCGTCTACGCCGACCCGGCGCAGCCGGAGGCCTATGCCAACGCCAAGCGGCGCCTGCGCGGGCTGCGCGAGCAGCTCAAGTATTCGGTCAGCGCGCCGCAGGTGCGGCCGACCCAGGCGCACCCGCCCGAGCGCAGCTTCGCCAAGGCCGACTACCTCGCGGCGGTGGAGCGCGCCAAGGAGCTGATCGCGGCCGGCGACTTCATGCAGGTGCAGGTGGGCCAGCGCATCAGCAAGCGCTACACCGAATCGCCGCTTTCGCTCTACCGCGCGCTGCGTTCGCTCAACCCGTCGCCCTACATGTACTACTACGACCTGGGCGATTTCCACGTGGTGGGCGCCTCGCCCGAGATCCTGGTGCGCCAGGAGCACACGGGCGAGGGCGAGCAGAAGATCACCATCCGACCGCTGGCCGGCACCCGCCCGCGCGGCGCCTCGCCCGAGCTGGACAAGGCGGCCGAGCAGGAGTTGATCAACGACCCGAAGGAACGCGCCGAGCACGTGATGCTGATCGACCTGGCGCGCAACGACATCGGCCGCATCGCCAAGACCGGCAGCGTGAAGGTGACCGAGGCCTTCGCCATCGAGCGCTACAGCCACGTGATGCACATCGTGAGCAACGTCGAGGGCACCTTGAAAGACGGCATGACCGCAATCGACGTGCTCAAGGCCACCTTCCCGGCCGGCACCCTGACCGGCGCGCCCAAGGTGCATGCGATGGAGCTGATCGACCAGCTGGAGCCTACCAAGCGCGGGCTCTACGGCGGCGCCTGCGGCTACATCAGCTACGCGGGGGACATGGACGTCGCGATCGCGATCCGAACCGGCATCGTGAAGGACCAGATGCTGCACGTGCAGGCGGCAGCGGGGGTGGTCGCCGATTCGGTTCCGGAGCTGGAGTGGAAGGAAACGGAGGCGAAGGCAAGAGCCTTGCTGCGCGCCGCTGAACTGGTCGAGGAGGGCCTGGAATGAAGCTGCTGATGATCGACAACTACGACAGCTTCACCTACAACCTCGTCCAGTATTTCGGCGAGCTGGGCGCGGAGGTGGAGGTGCATCGCAACGACGAGATCACGGTCGAGGAACTGGGCGGCCGCATCGCCGCCGGCGTCGGCCGGCTGGTGATCTCGCCCGGGCCGTGCTCGCCGGCCGAAGCCGGCATCTCGGTCGCGGCGATCAAGGCATTCGCCGGCAAGCTGCCGATCCTCGGGGTCTGCCTGGGCCACCAGGCGATCGGCGCGGCCTTCGGCGCCCGCATCATCCGTGCGCAGCAGCTGATGCACGGCAAGACCAGCGAGATCACGACCACGCGCGAGGGCGTGTTCGCCGGGCTGCCCGAGAAATTCGTGGTCAACCGCTACCACTCGCTGTCCATCGAGCGCGAGTCCTGCCCTGGCGATCTCAAGATCACCGCCTGGACCGAGGACGGCGAGATCATGGGCGTGCGCCATGCCGGCTTCGCGCAGGCGGTGCGCATCGAGGGCGTGCAGTTCCATCCGGAATCCATCCTCACCGAGCACGGCCATGCCATGCTCAAGAACTTCCTGGAGTGAAGCGATGAGCCATCCCCTGGTCGACCTGCGCAGCGACACCGTCACCCGGCCCACTGCGGCGATGCGCGCAGCCATGTTCGAGGCCCCGCTGGGCGACGACGTGTTCGGCGATGACCCGAGCGTCAACGCGCTGCAGGCGCAGATCGCCGAGATGCTGGGTTTCGAGGCGGCGCTCTTCGTGCCCACCGGGACGCAGAGCAACTTCTGCGGAATCCTCGCCCACTGCCAGCGCGGCGACGAGTACATCGTGGGCCAAATGGCGCACTGCTACCGCTGGGAAGGCGGCGGCGCGGCGGTGTTCGGCAGCGTGCAGCCGCAGCCGCTCGACCACCAGCCCGACGGCACGCTGGCGCTGAAGGACATCGAGGCCGCCATCAAGCCCGATGACGCGCACTTCGCCCGCACCCGCCTGCTGGCGCTGGAAAACACGCTGGGCGGCAAGCTGCTGCCCTTCGACTATGTCGAGCAGGCCACGCAGCTGGCGCAGCGCAAGGGCCTGGCCCGCCATCTCGACGGCGCGCGGCTCTTCAATGCGGCGGTCGCTCAGGCGGCGCAGCGCGGCACCGATGCGCGGGCCGAAGCACGGCGCATCGCGGGCTGCTTCGACAGCGTCTCGGTCTGCTTCAGCAAGGGCCTCGGTGCGCCGGTGGGGTCGGCACTGTGCGGGTCGCGCGAGTTGATCGCTCGGGCCCACCGCATCCGCAAGATGGCCGGCGGCGGCATGCGCCAGGCCGGCGTGCTGGCGGCAGCTGCGTCCCATGCGCTGCAGCATCACATCGATCGCCTCGCAGAGGACCACGCGCTCGCCCGCCGCCTGGCCGAGGGCCTGGCCGGGATCGAGGGCCTGAACGTCGAGGCGCCGCAGACCAACCTGCTCTTCGTCGACCTCGTTGGCGAGGCGCAGGCGCGCTCGGCCGAACTGCTGCCGCACCTGAAGCGCCAGGGTGTTCTTGCCACGGGCCTGTACCGCCTGCGTTTCGCCACGCACCTGGACGTCGACGCCGCCGGCATCGACCGCGCCATCGCCGCCATCCGGAGCTTCTTCCATGCCTGACGCACATTCCCTGCTGCTCTTCGTCGCCGCCGGCCTGCTGTTGAACCTGACGCCCGGCCCGGACGTGCTCTACATCGTGACCCGGTCGCTGCGCTCGGGCGTGCGCGCCGGCATCGTGGCCGGCCTGGGCATCACCGCGGGCTGCTTCGTGCACATCACGGCCGCCGCGGTGGGCGTGGGCGCGTTGATGGCAACCTCGACGGCGCTGTTCACCGCGCTCAAATGGGTCGGCGCGGCCTACCTGCTGTGGGTCGGCGTGCGCATGCTGGCGTCGCGCATGCCGAAGGAAGATCTGCTGCCGGTCGAGGGCGCGCCGGAGCGGGCAGACCTCAAGAGCGTGTTCCTCGGCGGCTTCTGGACCAATGTGCTCAACCCGAAGGTGGCGCTGTTCTTCCTGGCCTTCGTGCCGCAGTTCATCGCGCCCGAGACGGCCAACAAGCCGCTGGCCTTCCTTCTGCTGGGCACGCTGTTCAACGTCAACGCGATCTTCGTGAATGTCGGCTGGGCGCTGCTCGCAGGATGGACCGCGCGCCGCGTGGGCGCGGTACGGCGCGGCATGCACTGGCTGGAGCGCGGCGCGGGCGCTCTGTTCATCGGCTTTGGCATCCGGCTCGCGCTCGCGGAGAATCCGGGCGCCGCCCCATCCGTCCACTAACCCAGGGAGACTTCACCATGCCCATTACCCCCCAGGAAGCCCTGCAGCGCACCATCGAGCACCGCGAGGTGTTCCACGACGAGATGCTGCACATCGTGCGTCTGATCATGAGCGGCGAATGCTCGCCGGTGATGATGGCGGCGCTGATCACCGGCCTGCGCGTCAAGAAGGAAACCATCGGCGAGATCACCGCCGCCGCGCAGGTGATGCGCGAGGTCTCGACCAAGGTGCCCGTGGCCGACACGCGCCACCTGGTCGACATCGTGGGCACGGGCGGCGACGGCTCGCACACCTTCAACATCTCGACCTGCTCGATGTTCGTGGCCGCCGCGGCGGGCGCCAAGGTGAGCAAGCACGGCGGGCGCAGCGTGAGCAGCAAGTCCGGCAGCGCCGACGTGCTGGAGTCGCTGGGCATCAACATCCACCTCAAGCCCGAGCAGATCGCGAAGTGCATCGCCGATGTGGGCATCGGCTTCATGTTCGCGCCCAACCACCACCCGGCGATGAAGAACGTGGCGCCGGTGCGCAAGGAGCTGGGCATCAAGACCATCTTCAACATCCTGGGGCCGCTCACCAACCCGGCCGGCGCGCCGAACATCCTGATGGGCGTGTTCCACCCAGACCTGGTCGGCATCCAGGTGCGCGCGCTGCAGCGGCTGGGCGCCGAGCATGCGCTGGTGGTCTACGGGCGCGACGGCATGGACGAGATCTCGCTCGGCGCCGCCACCATGGTGGGCGAGCTGAAGAACGGCGAGGTGCGCGAGTACGAGCTGCATCCCGAGGACTTCGGCTTCGCGATGTCGAGCAACCGCACGCTGCGTGTCGAGACGCCCGAGCAATCGAAGGCGATGCTGCTGGGCGTGTTGGACAACCAGCCCGGGCCGGCGCGCGACATCGTGATCCTCAATGCCGGCGCCGCGCTCTATGCGGCCGACCTGGTCGACTCGATGGCGGGCGGGATCGCGCGTGCCCGTGCGGCCTTGGAATCGGGTGCCGCGAAGGCCAAGCTGGCCGAGCTGGTCCAGGCGACCAACGCGGGTTGAGGAGGCGGGAAGCATGTCCGACATCCTCGAGAAGATCGTCGCCGTCAAGCGGGAGGAGGTGGCCGCGGCGGTCAAGAAGCGCTCCCTCGAAGCGATCCGCTTCGATGCCGAGAGCCGGGTGCTCACGCGCGACTTCACCGGCGCGCTGCGGGCCAAGATCGCGGGCCGCCACGCGGCGGTCATTGCCGAGGTCAAGAAGGCCAGCCCGAGCAAAGGCGTGCTGCGGGCCGACTTCGTCCCGGCCGACATCGCGCAGAGTTATGCCGAAGGCGACGGCACCGTCAGCGCGGCCTGCCTTTCGGTGCTGACCGATCGCCAGTTCTTCCAGGGCGGCGTTGACTACCTCAAGCAGGCGCGCGCCTCTTGCGAGCTGCCGGTGCTGCGCAAGGATTTCATCGTCGACGCCTACCAGGTCTACGAATCGCGCGCCATCGGCGCCGACGCGATCCTGTTGATCGCGGCCTGCCTGGACGACGCGCAGATGCGCGAGTTCGAGGCGATCGCGGCGGGGCTGGGCATGGCGGTGCTGGTCGAGGTGCATGACGCGGCCGAGCTCGAGCGGGCGCTGAAGCTGCGCACGCCGCTCATTGGCGTCAACAACCGCAACCTGCGGACCTTTGAGGTCTCGGTGCAGACCACCCTCGATCTGCTGCCGAAGGTTCCTGCGGATCGCCTGCTCGTCACGGAGTCCGGCATCACGTCGCGTGAGGATGTAGCGACGCTGCGGGCCGCCGGGATCCATGCCTTCCTGGTGGGCGAGGCTTTCATGCGTGCCGACGAGCCGGGCGAGGCGCTGGCCGACCTGTTCCGATGAGCGCGCTGTCCACCCAGCTGCAAAGCAGCGATCCGGCCGATTGGCCGGTGGCCCCAGGTTGGCAGTCCCTGGTCGACGAGTTCTTCGGCTCGCCGGCCGGGCTGAAGCTGATCGATTTCCTGCACGAGCGGCTGAAGGCCGGTGCGGCCATCTTTCCGCCGCGCCCGCTGCGCGCGCTCGAGCTCACGCCGCCGGACGCGGTGCGCGTGGTGATCCTGGGCCAGGACCCGTACCACGGCCGCGGCCAGGCCGAGGGGCTCGCCTTCTCGGTGGCGCCGGGCGTGGCGCTGCCGCCCTCGTTGCGCAACATCTTCAAGGAACTGGAACGCGACCTGGGCACGCCGCCGCCGCGTTTCCCGGAACCAGGTGGCAGCCTGGTCAAGTGGGCCGCCCACGGCGTGCTGCTGCTCAACACCTGCCTCACGGTGGAGGAAGGCCAGCCGGCCAGCCATTCCGGCCGCGGCTGGGAGGTGCTGACCGATGCCGTGATCCGGCACGTGGCCCAGGGCGAGCGCCCGGTGGTGTTCATGCTGTGGGGCTCGCATGCGCAGAGCAAGCGAGCGCTGATCGACAGTCGCCGCCACAAGGTGCTGACCGCCAACCATCCTTCGCCGCTGTCGGCCCTGCGCCCGCCGGTGCCCTTCATCGGCTGCGGCCATTTCGGCCAAGCGCGGGCGTGGCGCGAGGCCCAGGGCCTTTGATTGATCCGGGTGAAATCATGCAGGTAGCTGGCGGGTGCGGAGGCGTTTCGATGGGCTGCCCGTCGCGCCGCCGCGACCGAGCCCCATCCCTGTCATCGACCTGACCCGCCAACCGTGCTATATTTCGAGGTTCGCCGGAGAGGTGGCCGAGTGGTTAATGGCAGCAGACTGTAAATCTGCCCTCTTACGAGTACGCTGGTTCGAATCCAGCCCTCTCCACCAGCGAAGAACGGATTTTGCAGAGCGTTTGAATGACGGGTTTCGGTGCAAAGCTGGAAGGCGAAAGCGCAGAACCCGGACCGTGCTTCGGTGCGGCCCTGGCTAGAGGGGTTGCGCCGCGATGCGGGAGTAGTTCAATGGTAGAACCCTAGCCTTCCAAGCTAATGACGCGGGTTCGATTCCCGTCTCCCGCTCCAAGAATCCGGTTCGACGCGAGGCGCAGGTTTTTTGAGTATTTCGCCCATTTGGCTCAGTGGTAGAGCACTCCCTTGGTAAGGGAGAGGTCGCGGGTCCGATTCCCGCAATGGGCACCAGTCTTGGGGTTGCAGCCGATCGGTTGCAGCCCCATGTCAGTGTGTTGATCTAGTTATTTTTCGGAGTCGAGAAAATGGCAAAAGGAAAATTCACCCGCACGAAGCCGCACGTGAACGTGGGCACGATCGGTCACGTGGACCACGGCA
>NZ_JBDGIO010000028.1:0-49255 GCF_057657375.1 Variovorax sp. Soil_C_12
CGTTCGTTTACGTGGGAACGTAGGCTGTCAGCTCTCCGCCTGTGACTCAAGGACGCGGTTCATTGACCGCATACGCTGCAGGCACTGCCGCCGGACCACGCCGTCGCGTGGGTGACCGCCGATGCCGACGACGACCTGCCGCGCCTGCTGCTGTGCCTGGTCGAGGCGCTGGAGCCCTACGATCTGCCCTGGCGCATGGCGCCGGAGGCCCTGGTAGAGCAAGCGGCCCAGAAGGTAGGGCTGCGCGAAGCCGTAGAGGTGCTGCGCGCCGCACTGGCCGCAACTGCCGTCGAGCGCGGCGTCATTGCCCTGGACGACGTGCATGCCATCTCGGACGTGCAGGTATTCGAGTTCCTCCGGCTGTTGCTCCACAGCCTGCCGGACAAGTGGACCCTGGCCATCGCAAGCCGAACCGAGCCGCCGCTGGCCCTGGCGCGCCTGCGCAGCCGGCGCGAAATGGCCGAGTTCCGGCACGCCGAGCTAAGTTTCTCGTTGCAGGAGGTGGAGCAACTGTCGCGCATCGCGACTGGCCAGGACGATCCTGCGGTCGCCCGCAGTCTGCATGAACGTACCCAAGGATGGCCCGCCGGGCTGAGCCTAAGCCTGAACACAGCCGTCGGCAGGCAGCCCGAAGTCCCGTCGAGGCCGGCGAGCCAGAAGCTCAGTCGCCGTCACATGTTCGAATACCTGGCCGAAGAGGTTCTGACGCGGATGCCGGATGAGTTGCGCGAATTCCTGCTGCGTTGCTCGGTGCTGCCCGAACTCAGCGCGGAGCGCTGCGCGGCGCTCAGTGCCCAGCCGCAGCCGCGCGCTGCTGAACTGATCGAGGAGACCGAAAGGCGGGGGTTGTTCGTTGCAGTGCTTGACGGCGAGACGCTCACACTGCGCCTGCATGACCTCTTTCGCGATTTTCTGGAGGAGCAATTGCGCAGGCGCTATCCGGACGAAGTGCCGTTGCTCCTGCGCCGTGCTGCCGAGGTCGAGGCCGATCCGGCGCGCAAGGTCGCGCTGTTGCTGCGAGCCGGCGCCTGGGCTGCGGCCGAGCACGCTGTGGTCGACGCAGTTGACGTCGCGCTGGCGTTTGGCCGGATTGCGCAGGCGAAGCGCCTGATCGATCAGTTTCCGGTGCACCTGCGCGAGCAGTCGGCGAACCTGGCATTCGCGCGCGGCCTGTGCGCCTGGCACGACGCCGACAGCATCGTCAGCGGGACGCCATGCAGGTTGCTGCCGCTCAGTTCGGTGTGCTCGGCCAACCGAAGCAGGCGCTGTGGGCCAGGGCGCTTGCGGCCCTCGGCCTGATGTCTTCGGGCGATGTGAACGAAGCCCTCGACCTGTCAGTGCGCATTCGGGCTTCTCCCGCAGACCTGGAGGGCAGGAGGCTGCCAATCGCGCTTTTTGACCATTGGTACATTGGTACAGCGGCTACTATGGTCCTGCTGAAGGCCCGGGTCAGCATCTGCGCACGATCGTCGACTGCTTGTTGGCCAGCCCTGACCCCGCCCTTTGGTACCGCTGCATGCCTCGAGTGAGTCTGTTCCTCGGCCGGCCCGGCGTTTGCGATCAGTTGCGTCGGCTGACCGAGGCAGCCAAGATCGTTGCGGGCGAAGAGCATCCTTCGCTGCGGGCCTCCGTTAGCCTGATCGAGATGGCGCAACTGCTGTGGCAAGGCAACGTCACTGCCGCCCAAGCGGCGTTGGAGCGGACCTTCGAAGACAGCCGATGGCTGGGTCAGCCGGATAGCCTGCGTGGCCCCTTGCTGATCTACAAAGCGCAGATCGACCTGGTTCGCGATGATCGCAATGCATTCGAGGCGAGTCGCCAGGCGATCCTGGCGCATGCACACGCGCTCGCGCCTGGGGGCAGGCTGGTCGGGCTTTTCCTTCCTACCATCATCAGGATGTCTGCCGCGGCGGAAGACTGGGATGCCGTGCGAAAAGCTTTGGCCATGCTGGAAGGGCACCCGGTGCGCCGTCTAGCGAGTCTCGAGCTTTACTTTGAAACCTTTGATGCCCAGCTTGCATTGGCCGAGGGGCGAGGCGACGAAGCATTGACCCTCCTGCGGAAGTTGCACGAGCCGTCGCGCCAAAGGGATATCTTCACGCTCCACGCGACGGTTTGCACCCGGCTCGCACTGGCGGAGCTCAGATATGGAACGCCCCGCGCGGCATGGGAAGCCATCGCAACGATGGTGGAGCGTATATCGGCGACCGGCGAAATCGGGCAAGTATTGATACCTGGGGTGAATGCGCTGACGGAACTGTCCAAAGCCGAGTGGGGCGAGCCCGCGCCGGCCGAAGGCATTGCAATGCTGCAGAGATGGGCCGAGCTCGGCCGCCTTTATGGCATGCATGACACTTCGGATCGCGACAATGTCCACCCACCGCGGCTGAGTGGGCGCGAATTCGAAGTAATGGCGATGGTGGCTGAAGGTCAGAGCAACAAGCTGATAGCCCGCGCACTCGATCTGAGCCCGCACACCGTCAAACGTCATGTGGCTCGCATCCTCGACAGGCTCGATCTGTCCTCGCGAGGCGAAGCCGCGGCCTGGTATGCGAAGAACCTTGCCGGCCGCGGTTGAGTGAGCGCCTGAACAGCTCTACGCCTTTGGCAGCAACACCACCCGCTGCGCCTCCGCCGTCTCGCGCAGAAACTGCCACACCGCCTGCATCCGCGCCAGGTGCTTGTTCTCCGCCGGCATCGACATCCAGAAGGTGCGCGTGAAATTCGCCTCGCCGGGCAGCACGGTGCGCAACCGCGAATCGCGCCCGGCGAGGAAAGCCGGCAGCACCGCGATGCCGGCGCCGGCCGCAGTCGCCTGGTGCTGCGCCAGGATGCTGGTGCTGCGCAGCGCGAAGGCGTCGGGGCGGTACAGCTCGTCGAGGTACTGCAATTCCTTGCTGAAGAGCAGGTCGTCCACGTAGCTGATGAAGGTGTGGCCGCGCAGGTCCTCGCGCGAGGCGATGGGCGGATGGGCGTCCAGGTAGTCGACCGAGGCGTAGAGGCGCAGCACGTAGTCGGTCAGCTTGCTCACCACCACCGGGCCGCGCGCCGGCCGCTCCAGCGAAATCACGATGTCGGCCTCGCGCCGCGACAGATGCACGAGCCGCGGCATCGCCAGCAGGTCGATCACCAGCTTGGGATGCTGCTGCGCAAAGCGCGCCAGCTGGGGCGCCAGCACCATGGTGCCGAAGCCCTCGGTGGCGCCGATGCGCACCAGACCCGAGAGGCCCGCCTGCGCGGCCGGCGCCGCGCTTTCCACCGCGAGAAAGGCCCCCTCCATCGCCTCCACCTGCGGCTGCAGCCGCCGGCCGGCCTCGGTCAGGCGATGGCCGCCGGCCTCACGGGCGAAGAGGGCGCTGCCGATCTCCTTCTCCAGCGCCTGGATGCGGCGCGCCACCGTCGTGTGATCGACCGCCAGCCGGCGCGCCGCGCTCACCAGCGTGCCGGAGCGCGCCAGCTCCAGGAAAAAGCGCAGGTTGTCCCAGTCCATGCGTTGCAATTATGCAGATCATGGGTGCGTATTTGTCTATTGCCATGGCAAAAGTGCAAAGCTAGCATGGGTCGCTGAAGCCTTTACTCAGGAGACAAATCCATGGATGCCACCACCACGCCCGCGACCCAGGTCGCCACCGTCAAGCTCTTGATCGGCGGCAAGTTCGTCGAGTCGAAGACCAGCGAATGGCGCGACATCGTCAACCCCGCCACGCAGGAGGTCCTGGCGCGCGTGCCCTTCGCGACGCAGGCCGAGGTCGATGCCGCCGTGGCCTCGGCCCAGGATGCCTTCAAGACCTGGCGCAAGACCGCCATCGGCGCCCGGGCGCGCATCTTCCTCAAGTACCAGCAGCTGATCCGCGAGCACATGGGCGAGCTGGCCGCCATCCTCACCGCCGAGCAGGGCAAGACCCTGCCCGATGCCGAGGGCGACGTGTTCCGCGGCCTCGAGGTGGTCGAGCACGCGTCGAACATCGGCAACCTGCAATTGGGCGAGCTGGCCAACAACGTGGCCGGCGGCGTCGACACCTACACGCTGCTGCAGCCGCTGGGCGTGTGCGCGGGCATCACGCCCTTCAACTTCCCGGCCATGATTCCGCTGTGGATGTTCCCGATGGCCATCGTCACCGGCAACACCTTCGTGCTGAAGCCCTCCGAGCAGGACCCGATGGTGACCATGCGCCTGTGCGAGCTCGCCCTCGAAGCCGGCATCCCGCCGGGCGTGCTGAACGTGGTGCATGGCGGCGAGGCCGTGGTCAACGCGATCTGCGACCACAAGGACATCAAGGCGATCTCCTTCGTCGGCTCCACCAAGGTCGGCACCCACGTCTACAACCGCGCCACGCTGGCCGGCAAGCGCGTGCAATGCATGATGGGCGCGAAGAACCACGCCATCGTGATGCCCGATGCGCACAAGGACCAGTCGCTCAACGCGCTGGTCGGCGCGAGCTTCGGCGCGGCGGGGCAGCGCTGCATGGCGGTGTCCGTCGCGGTGCTGGTGGGCGATGCGCGCAAGTGGATTCCGGACCTGGTCGAGAAGGCCAAGACGCTCAAGATCGGCGCCGGCATCGACAAGGGCGTGGACGTCGGCCCGCTGGTGTCGTGTGCGGCCTACGAGCGCGTCACCGGCCTGATCGAGCGCGGCGTGGCCGACGGCGCGACGCTGGAGCTCGACGGCCGCAAGCCCACGGTGCCCGGCTACGACAAGGGCAACTTCGTCGGCCCGACCATCTTCTCCGGCGTGAAGCCCGGCATGACCATCTACGACCAGGAGATCTTCGGACCGGTGCTGTGCGTGGCCGGCGCGGAGAGCATCGACGAGGCGATCGAGATGATCAACGCCAACCCGAACGGCAACGGCACCGCGATCTTCACGCAGTCGGGCGCGGCGGCGCGCCGCTTCCAGGAAGACATCGACGTCGGCCAGGTGGGCATCAACGTGCCGATCCCGGTGCCGGTGCCGATGTTCTCCTTCACCGGCTCGCGCGGCTCCAAGCTGGGCGACCTCGGCCCCTATGGCAAGCAGGTCATCATGTTCTACACGCAGACCAAGACTGTGACGGCGCGCTGGTTCGACGACGCCACCGCCCATGGCCTGAACACCACCATCAGCCTCAAGTAATCTCGGCTGCATGGACTTCGAACTTTCCGAGGAGCAGCGCGCCTTCGCCCAGACTGCGCGCGAGTTCGCGCTCGCGGAATTCGCCCCGCACGCCGCGCAGTGGGATGCGGAAGGCATCTTCCCGAAGGAGGCCATCGCGAAGGCCGGCGAGCTGGGCTTCTGCGGCCTCTATGCGCCCGAGAGCATCGAGGGCCTGGCCCTGCCGCGCCTCGATGCCACGCTGGTGTTCGAGGAGATGGCCGCGGTCGACCCGTCGACCACGGCCTTCATCACCATCCACAACATGGCCACCTGGATGCTCGGCACCTGGGGCGGGGCAGCGGTGCGCGAGCGCTGGGGAGCGGATCTCACGAGCGGGCGCAAGCTGGCGTCCTACTGCCTGACGGAGCCGGGCGCCGGGTCGGATGCCGGCTCGCTCAAGACGCGGGCCGAGCTGAAGGGCGGCGAGTACCTCATCAACGGCGGCAAGGCCTTCATCTCCGGCGCGGGCTCGACCGACGTGCTGGTGCTGATGGCTCGCACCGGCGGCGGCGGCGCGGGCGGCATCTCGGCCTTCGCGCTGCCAGCTGACGCCCCCGGCATCAGCTACGGCAAGAAGGAGCACAAGATGGGCTGGAACAGCCAGCCCACGCGCACCATCAATTTCGACAACGTGCGCATTCCGGCAGAAAACCTGCTGGGCAGCGAAGGCGAGGGCTTCCGCATCGCGATGAAGGGGCTGGACGGCGGGCGCATCAACATCGCGACCTGCTCGGTGGGCGCGGCGCAGGGCGCGCTCGATGCCGCGCGGCGCTACCTGCACGAGCGCCAGCAGTTCGGCAAGCCGCTCGCAAGCTTCCAGGCCCTGCAGTTCAAGCTGGCCGACATGGCGACCGAGCTGGTGGCCGCGCGCCAGATGGTGCGGCTGGCGGCGAGCAAGCTCGATGCGGGCCATGCCGATGCCAGCACCTATTGCGCGATGGCCAAACGCTTCGCGACCGATGCCGGCTTCAACGTCTGCAACGATGCGCTGCAGCTGCACGGCGGCTACGGCTACCTGAGCGAATTCCCGCTGGAGCGGCTGGTGCGCGATGCGCGCGTGCACCAGATCCTCGAAGGCACCAACGAAATCATGCGCGTGATCGTTGCGCGCAAGCTGCTGGAGGGCGACAGCGACATCCGCTGAGCCTGCTTCCCTGACTCGACACCCCATGACCGATCCCGTAGTTCTCTTCGAAGAAATCAAGACCGCCGGCGGCAAGCGCTTCGGCGTTGCCACCCTCAACGCGCCTGCCTCGCTCAACGCGCTGTCGGTGGCGATGGTGCGCCTGCTTACGCCGAAGCTGCGCGAATGGGCGCAGCACCCGTCCGTGGCCGGCGTGCTGCTCCAGGCCGCGGGCGAGAAGGCCTTCTGCGCCGGCGGCGACCTGCGGCAGCTCTACCAGACGCTGCTGGCCTGCGGTCCGGCGCGCAATACCTATGCGGAGGACTTCTTCCGCGAAGAGTACGAGCTCGACTACCTGATCCACACCTTCCCCAAACCCCTGCTGTGCTGGGGCCACGGCATCGTGATGGGCGGCGGCGTGGGCCTGATGGCGGGCGCCTCGCACCGGGTCGTGACGCTGCAGAGCCGCGTGGCGATGCCGGAAATCAACATCGGCCTGTACCCCGACGTCGGCGGCAGCTGGTTCCTGCGGCGCATGCCGGGGCGCGTGGGAGTGTTCCTGGCACTGACCGCGGCGCCCCTCAACGCGGCCGATGCGATCTTCTGCGGCCTGGCAGACCTCGTGGTGCCGCAGGAGCGCAAGCCGCAGGTGCTGGAGGGAATCGCGGCCGCAGCCTGGAGCGGCGAGCTCGCGGCCGACCGTGCCACGCTGTCGCGCCTGCTGGCCGAGGCGGGCCGGGGCGCAGAGCGGCAGCCGTCGAAGGTGCGCGAACATTTCGACACCATCAACGACCTGATGGCGGGCGACGACCTGCTGGACATCGCGAAGCGCCTGCGTGCGCTGAAGTCGGAAGACTCCTGGCTGCAGACCGCTGCCCAGACCTTCGCCAAGGGCGCGCCGAGCACTGCAGCCGTGTCCTTTGCGCTGTGGCAGCGCGTCAAGCACATGTCGCTGGCGGAAGTGTTCCGCCTCGAGTACTGGACTTCGCTGGGCTTCTGCGCGCACAAGGACTTTGCCGAGGGCATCCGCGCTTTGCTGATCGAGAAGGATCGCAATCCGAAATGGAACCCGGCCACGCTCGAGGAGATCACGCCGGAATTCGTCGAGGACCACCTGCGTCCGCGCGGCGAGATGCCGCAAGCGCTGGCCCGGCTGGCCTGACCCTGCCCCGCATACGCATTCACCAGAAAGAACGGAGACAAGCATGAAGATCGCATTCATCGGCGTGGGCCACATGGGCGGCCCCATGGCCCTCAACCTGCACAAGGCCGGCCATGTGCTCAGCGCCTTCGACCTTTCGGCCGAGGCCTGCAAGACGCTCGCTGCCGAAGGCGTTCCCATCGCCGCTTCCGCGGCCGATACGCTGGCCGGCGCCGAGGTGGTGATCAGCATGCTGCCCGCGAGCCAGCATGTGGAGTCGCTCTACTTCGGCAGCGAGGGCCAGCCCGGGCTGCTGGAGCGCATCGCGCCCGGCACGCTGGTGATCGACAGCAGCACCATCGCCGCGGCGACCTCGCGCAAGCTGGCGCAGGCCGGCGCGAAGCGGGGCGTGGCGGTGATCGACGCGCCCGTCTCCGGCGGCACCGGCGGCGCGATCGCGGGCACGCTGACCTTCATGGTCGGGGGCGCCGCGGCCGACCTCGAGCGCGCGCGCCCGGTGCTGGAGAAGATGGGCGCCAACATCTTCCACGCCGGCGAGGCCGGCGCGGGCCAGACCGCCAAGATCTGCAACAACATGCTGCTCGGCATCCTGATGATCGGCACCTCGGAAGCCATCGCGCTGGGCGTGGCCAACGGGCTGGACCCCAAGGTGCTGTCGGAGATCATGCGCCGCAGCTCGGGCGGCAACTGGGCGCTCGAAAAGTACAACCCGCTGCCGGGCGTGATGGAGAACGCGCCGGCTTCCAAGGGCTATGCCGGTGGCTTCGGCACGGACCTGATGCTCAAGGACCTCGGCCTGGCGCAGGAGAACGCCGCGGCCGTGCGCGCTTCGACGCCGCTGGGCGGGCTGGCGCGCAACCTGTATGCGGCGCACAGCCTGGCGGGGCACGGGGTGCTCGATTTCTCGAGCGTGATCAAGCTGGTGCAGAAGGCCGGCTAAAGCGCCAACAATTGCACGCACCCTGACTGTTACCTGCGCGCTGCGGCGCCCAGGCGGCTTTGCACGCGGGGGATTGCCTACGATCCGGCATCCCCGCCCGCGCAACCGCCGCATGAAGCATTTCCATCGACTCCTTCGCTCGAAGGGCCGCCTGGCCCTCGCACTCGTTCTCGCCCTGGCTGCGCTCGCCGCCGCAGCCGTGTTTCTCCATCTGAACGACAGCTCGCCCACTCGCCGGCTCGACGGGCCGGCGCATGAAATGCGCCATGCGCCGGAAGCCTGGACGGCCGTCGAGAAGGACGGTTCCGACCTGCTGCGCGACCTGCGTACCGGCCAGGTCGGCGCCGTGGGTCTTGCGCCCAACGCGCTGCTCGTTTCCACCACCGCGGGCGAGCGCTACTTCGTGGTCGACGGGCGCGGCTCCTTTGCCGCAGTCGCCGTCGCCCAGGCCAAGGAAGGCGGCGCGCACCCGTTCCAGCTCGTCGTGCTGCCGGACAGCACCGTGGGCGCGCCTGCCGCGGACAACCGGACGCTCACCACCGCGCGCGACCTGGCCGGCATCTTCCTGCCCCTGCTGCTGATTGCGTTCGTGGTCTACACGATGCGCGATTCGATCGGCGGCGGCGCGAAGCTGGTCGAGGCGCCGACCGGCGTCGGCTTCGACGAGGTCATCGGCGCAGGCGAGGCCAAGCACGCGCTGCAGGACATCGTCGACTACCTGAAGGACCCCGGCCGCTACCGCGCGATCGGCGCGCGCGCACCGTGCGGCGTGCTCATGCTCGGCGGCCCCGGCGTGGGCAAGACCCTGCTGGCGAAGGCGCTGGCCGGCGAGTGCGGCGCGCGCTTCATCGCCACCAACGGCAGCGAGTTCACCTCGAAGTTCTACGGCGTCGGCGTCCAGAAGGTCAAGAAGCTCTTCGAGACCGCACGCAAGAATGCGCCCTGCATCCTGTTCATCGACGAGCTGGATGGCATCTCCAAGCGCACCTCGGCGGGCGCGGGGCCGGCCGAGTCGGAAAGCAACCGCATCATCAACCAGCTGCTGGTCGAGATGGACGGTTTCGAGGCCAACCAGGGCGTGATCGTGGTCGGCGCGACCAACCTGGAGGAGCACATCGACGAAGCCCTGCTGCGCGAAGGCCGCTTCGACCGCCGCGTCCACGTCAAGCTGCCGGACGTGCGCGACCGCTCTGCGATCTTCAGGCTCTACGCGGGCAAGCTGCGCACCGAAGGCGCGATCGACCACGAGCAGCTCGCGCGGCTGACCACCGGCCTGTCGCCGGCCACCATCGCCCACATCGTCAATCATGCGGCGCTCGTGGCCGCGCGCGCGGGCAGCCTGGCCGTCACGATGGGCCACCTGATGGAAGCCATCGAGACCACGCGCATCGGCGAGCTCAACGGCGCGCAGCGCGCGCTCGGCGAGCGCGAGCGCCGCTACATCGCCGTCCACGAGGCCGGCCATGCGCTGGTCTCGGCCGTGCTGGGCTACGGCAAGGTGGAGAAGGTCACCATCCTGCCGCGCGGCGGCGCGCTGGGCGTCACGCTCGTCACGCAGGAAGAAGACCAGACGCTGGTGCTCAAGAGCGACATGGAGAAGCACATCCAGATGCTGCTGGGCGGGCGCAACGCCGAGCTGGCCGTCTTCGACGAGGCGTCGAGCGGGGCCAGCCAGGACCTGCAGCAGGCGTCCAAGCTGGCGCTCGACATGGTGGGGCGCTACGGCTTCGGGCAGGACGGCACGCTTTTCAGCATCGGCGCGCTCCCGGCCCAGCATGCCTCGCGGCAGATCTCAGTGGCGGTGCGCCAGGCCAACGAGCTGCTCGAGGCGCTGAACCTCCAGTGCCAGCAGGTCATGCGCGCACATCGCCGTGCGCTGGATGCGCTGACCGAAGAGCTGCTGGCCCACGAGACGGTGTCGGGCGAGCGGGTGCTGGAGCTGGTCGGGCAGCGCGCGCCGGTGGCGCTGGTCGCCTGAGGGCGTTTACAGCAGCTCGATCCCCGGCAGGCTCTTGAAGCAGCTCTCCCGCGTGATCCGCACGAAATCCTCCAGCCAGGGCCGCGCCGAGGTCGATGCGGTGCAGGCCATGTGCAGCTCGCCCGTGAGTCCCTTCTTGCCCACCGGCCGGGCCGTGACGTAGCCGCGGTCCAGGTAGTTCTGCACCGCCCACAGCGGCAGGGCCGCGATGCCGCGGCCGCTGGCGACCAGCTGCAGCATCGCGACCGTGAGCTCGGTGGTGCGCCGCTGCGCGGGCTCGACGCCGGCCGGTGCCAGCACCTGGCGCACGATGTCGAGCATCTCGTCTGGCACGGGGTAGGTGATCAGCGTCTGGTCCGCGAAATGGCGCGCCGTCAGATAGGGCTTGGACGCCAGCGGATGCTCGTTGGCGACCAGCGCCATGATCTCGAAGCGGAACAGTGGGTGGTAGTCCACCGTCTCCGCGGCATCCTGCTCGGAGACGATGGCGACCTCGGCGCGCTTCTGCAGCACCAGCGCGATCGGGTCCGGGTGGAAGCCCGAGACGATGTCCAGCTCGATCTCGGGCCAGCGGGTGCGGAAGGCGTCCATGGCCGGCATCAGCCAGTCGAAGCAGGTGTGGCACTCGACCACGATGCGCAGCTGGCCGGCGCCGCCTTGCGCCAGCCGCGACAGGTCGCGCTCCGCTTCCTCGACCAGCGGCAGCGCGGCGTCGGCCAGCTGCAGCAGGCGCAGGCCGGCGCCGCTGAACTGGGGCGGTACGGACTTGCGCTCGAACAGGGCCGCCTCGTAGCGCTCCTCGAGCAGCTTGATCTGGTGCGACAGCGCCGACTGCGTGAGGTTGAGCAGCTGCGCCGCGCGCACCAGGCTGCCGGTGTCGCGCAGCGCGACCAGGGTGCGCAGGTGGCGGATCTCGAGGATGGACTGGGACATGAACAAAATTCAAGTTGAACGGCAAAAGCTTTCGTTTGAATCATAGGGCAGTAAGCCCGACCATCGGGGGATGACACGCATCCACACCCTCGGCTTCCCGCGCATGGGCGCGCAGCGCGAACTCAAGTTCGCCCTCGAACAACACTGGCGCGGCGAGATCGACCGCGAGGCCCTCGAAGCGGCCGGCCGCGAGCTGCGCCGACGCCACTGGCAGGCCCAGCGCGACGCCGGCCTGGACTTCGTGACCGTGGGAGACTTCGCTTTCTACGACCACGTGGCCAACCACATCCAGCTGCTGGGCTGCGAGCCGGCGCGCTTCGACTTCAGGGGCGACGAGCCCGAGCTCTCGCGCTACTTCACGATGGCGCGCGGCGTCGCGGCCGAGGTACATGACCACGCCGGCTGCGCCCACGGCGAGCACGGCCGCTTCGCGCTGGAGATGACCAAGTGGTTCGACACCAACTACCACTACCTGGTGCCGGAGTTCTCGCCGCATACGCACTTCGGCCTGGCGTCGGTCCGGCTTTTCGACGAGGTGGCCGAGGCGCAGAAGGCCGGCCACGCGGTCAAGGCCGTGCTGCTCGGGCCGTTGAGCTTTCTCTGGCTGGGCAAGGAGAAGCAGGCCGGCTTCGACCGCTTCGGCCTGCTCGAATCCCTGCTGCCAGTCTACGAGCAGGTGCTGGCGCGCCTGAAGGCGCAGGGCGTCGAATGGGTGCAGATCGACGAGCCCATCCTGGGCCTGGACCTGCCTGAACCCTGGCGCCATGCCTTCGAGCGCGTCTACTGGCAGCTTGCACGCAACGCGCCGAAGCTGCTGCTGTCCACGTATTTCTCGCCGCTCGCGGACAACCTGCGCCTGGCCTGCCAGCTGCCGGTGGCCGGCCTGCACGTCGATGCGGTGCGCGCGCCCGACGAGCTCACCGGCGTGGCCGACTGGCTGCCGGCGCACAAGGTGCTGTCGGTCGGCATCGTCGATGGCCGCAACATCTGGCGCACCGACCCCGACGCCGCGCTCGCGCGCCTGCGGCCGGTCGCCGCCAAGCACCGGGGCGAGCTGTGGATCGCGCCTTCTTGCTCGCTGCTGCATGTGCCGTTCAGCCTGGCGGCGGAGAAGCAGCTCGATGCCGAGCTGAAGTCCTGGCTGGCCTTCGCGGTCGAGAAGCTGGGCGAGCTGCGCGTGCTGCGCGCCGTGCTCGACGGCGAGGAGGAGGGCGTCGCAGAGGCGCTCGCATCCGCCCGTGCCGCAGTTGCAGCGCGCCGCGCCAGTCCGCGCGTGCATCGCGCGGAGGTGGCCTTGCGCCTCGCGCGCCGCGTGGCCGGCGACGATCGCCGCGCCTCGCCCTTCGCCGAGCGCCAGGCCGTGCAGCGGGTTCGCTTCGCGCTGCCGCCGCTGCCCACGACCACCATCGGCTCCTTCCCGCAGACGGCGCAGATCCGCGCCGCGCGCGCCGCCTTCAAGCGCGGCGAGCTCGACGCCGCAGGCTACCGCGAGAAGATGCGCGCCGAGATCGCGCTGGCGGTGCGCAAGCAGGAAGCGCTCGACATCGATGTGCTGGTACACGGCGAGGCCGAGCGCAACGACATGGTCGAGTACTTCGGCGAGCAGCTGGACGGCTTCGCCTTCACCGCCAACGGCTGGGTGCAGTCCTACGGCTCGCGCTGCGTCAAGCCGCCCATCATCTTCGGCGACGTCGCGCGCCCGGCGCCGATGACGGTCGAGTGGAGCGCCTATGCGCAAAGCCTCACGCCGCGGCCGATGAAGGGCATGCTGACCGGCCCCGTCACCATCCTCCAGTGGTCCTTCGTGCGCGACGACCAGCCGCGCAGCGTCACCACCGAGCAGATCGCGTGGGCGATCCGCGACGAGGTGGTCGACCTGGAGCGCGCCGGCATCGGCATCGTCCAGATCGACGAGCCGGCCATCCGCGAGGGCCTGCCGCTGCGCCGTGCCGGCTGGAAGGCCTACCTGGAGGGCGCCACCCGTGCCTTTCGCATCAGCGCCTCGGGCGTGGGCGACCGCACGCAGATCCACACCCACATGTGCTATTCGGAGTTCAACGACATCCTGCCCGAGATCGCGGCCATGGATGCCGACGTGATCACCATCGAGACCAGCCGTTCCGACATGGAGCTGCTGCGCGGCTTCGGCGACTTCGAGTACCCCAACGAGATCGGCCCCGGCGTCTACGACATCCACTCGCCGCGCGTGCCGGCGGTCGAGGAGATGGTGCGCCTCATGCGCAAGGCTGCGGCGGTGGTGCCGCCGTCGAAGCTGTGGGTCAACCCGGACTGCGGGTTGAAGACCCGCGGATGGGCCGAGACCGAGGCGGCGCTGGTGAACATGGTGTCGGCGGCGAAGCTGTTGCGGCAGGAGCTGGCGCAGCCATCCTGAGAAAGTGAGTCAGTCCAGCAGCGTCATGCCGGCTGAGCGAAACCGCGGCGCGGTCGTAGCGACGCGGCCGCGGAGCAAGGCTTCGAGGCGGCGATAGACCGTGCGCAGCGCTGGTCAGCCGTCGCAGAGGTCAGCGTGCTATCCTTTTTGGTTCCGGACAATGGTCCCACCATCGTCAGTCATGACTTCACAGCGGGAAAAGCAGACGCATCGCGTTCCGCGCACACGCGTCGACAAGTTCGCCGAGCGCCGCGCCGAGCTCGGCGAGGCGGCGTTGCAGACCCTGGCGACCTTGGGCTACGCGCGCACCAGCCTGCGCGAGATCGCGCAGAACTCGGTGTTCTCGCATGGCGTGCTGCACTACTACTTCAGCGACAAGGTCGACCTGATCGTGTGCAGCGTGCGCCAGTACAAGGCGCGCTGCGTCACCCGCTACGACCGCGTCACGGCCGATGCGGCGAGCTACGACGAGATGATGGAAGGCTTCCTGCGCGCCCTGGGCGACACCCTGCGCGACGAGGCCCACATGCACCGGCTGTGGTACGACCTGCGCGCGCAGGCGCTGTTCGAGGAGGCCTTCCGCGCCGATGTCGCGGCCATCGACAAGAGCCTGGAGAACATGGTCCTGCGGATCATGAACCGCTTCTCGGAGCTGGCCGAGGCGCCGCTGGCGCTGGCGCCCTCGGTGCTCTATGCCTTGTTCGACGGGCTGTTCCAGCAGTACCTGCTGCGCCACCTGTCGGGCGACGAGGAGGCGGTGGAGGCGCTGCGCGCGGACGCGCGGACCGCGATCGACACGCTGTTCGGCGTGGCCGTGCACGCCGAGTAGCAGCTCGGAAGATCAGAGACAGGCCGCTCGTCATGGCGGCCTTTTTCCTGGGCACGCGGCGCGGCTGGTGCGCGTGTCTGCGTAGACTCGTCGCCTTTGCAGCGAATCGATCCCCGCCACCGGGAGCCCTCCATGAAGTCTTCTCTTTCCCTGTCCGTCCTCTCGCTCGGCCTGGCCCTTGCATTGAGCCTGCCGGCTTCGGCCGAAACCCTCAAGAAGCCCGAGCTCGACCGGCTCGCCGCGGCCCAGCAGGCCAGGCCGGCGCCCAGCTTCCGCGCCTTCCTCGCGCAGGCCGCCAAGGCCGATCCGCGCCTCAAGCCCGCCGTCGCGGCCTACGAGAAGAAGTTGCCGCTCCAGGGCGATGAACTCACCAACATCGCCCGCCTGCTCGGCCTCTACAACCGCCTTCACAACCAGAAGGCCGTGATCGCGAGCATCGAGTCCATGGTGGCGATGCCCACCGTGCGCATGGACAAGGTGCCGCCGCACGAGAACAAGGCCATCATCGAATTCGGCCAGCTGGTCGAGAAGATGGCGAAGGACTTCGGCCTCCAGTACCGCAACGTCGACAACCGCATCTTCGAGGTCAAGCTGCCGGGCAGCGGCAGCCAGGAATTCGGCATCCTCACCCATGCCGACGTGGTGCCCGCGGTGCTGGAGGAGTGGGTGCTGGACGACGGCACGCGCCTCGATCCGTTCAAGATGACGCGCGTGGACGACAAGCTCTACGGCCGCGGCACCATCGACGACAAGGGCTCCATCGCCGCCGTGCTCTACGCGATGAAAGCGGTCAAGGAAAGCGGCCTGCCGCTGGACCGCAGCATCCGCCTGATGATCGAGACCACCGAGGAAACCGGCGGCGACGCGATGAAGTACTACCGCGAAAAGACCCCGCTGCCCGACTACAACATTGTGCTCGACAGCAAGTACCCCGCGGTGGTGGCCGAGAAGGGCTCGGGCGGGCTCAAGGTCTTGTTCCCGGTGCAGGCTCCGGACGGCCAGCGCACGGCGATCACCGCGATGGCGGGCTCGGCCGCGGCCAATGCCGTGCCGCAGACCGCGACCGCCACGCTCAAGGGCGGCGACCTGGCCCAGGCGGCGGACCGGCTGGAAGCCGCCAAGGCCGCTTTCGTCCAGAAATACGAAGGCCAGGGCGGCAAGTTCGGCATCGACATCGCCAAGGGCGCCGACAGCGTGGACATCAAGGTCACGGGCGTCTCGGCCCATGGCTCGCGGCCGGAAGAGGGCGTCAATCCGCTGCCGCGCCTGGCGCTGTTCCTGCGCGAGTCCGGCGTGGTGCTGGCCGACAACCACTATGCGAAGGCCATCGACTATCTGGTCACGCTCTACGGCACCGACTACCTCGGCGAGAAGATGGGCGTGGCCTACAAGGACGACTTCATGGGGCCGCTCACGATGTCGCCCAATCTGATCCGCGAGAAGGACGGCAAGCTCGAAGTCACGGCCAACGTGCGCATGCCGCGCGGCCGCACGCCCGAGCAGCTGACCCGCGCCATCAGCGAGAAGGTCGACGCCTGGGCGGCCGCGAAGCAGGCCAAGGTCGAAGTCGACTACCAGCAGGGCGACTGGATGGCGCGCGACCCCAAGGGGGCGTGGCTCTCCACGCTGCTCAACATCTTCGGCGACACCACGGGCCTGGAAGCCAAGCCCGTGCCCACCGCCGGCAGCACCACCGCCAAGCTCATGCCCAACGCCATCAACTTCGGCCCGGCCATGCCCGGCAAGAAGTACACCGCGCACAACGCCAAGGAGTTCAAGGAAGTCGCCGACCTGGATGCCGACATGCAGATGTTCACCGAGATGCTGGTGCGCGTCGGCAATCTGAAGTCGATGCAGTAAGCCTAATACCCGAGCTGCAGCGGATTGCGCCGCGCCACGTCGCGCCGCGTCTGCTCGCGCACCGCGCTGCAGTGCGGGTGCCGGGCGTACTGCGCCTTGGCGCATTGCGCCGCTTCGCAACGCGCCGCCGCGATGAAGTTGAGGTGCGCGCAGCCGGGGCGCGGGTCGTTCGCGCTCGGGCGGGCGACGATCTTGCGCGACTCTTCCGTCCGCACTGCCCGCGCGTCATTGTCGCGGCGCGGTGGCGGTGCCACCTGCACCGGTTCGCGCTGCTGCGCCGGGCCGGGGACGACGAAGCTCTCGGTCGGGTCCAGCGCCTCCGCGGGGCGCACGGGGTCGGCAGGCGGGAGCTTCTCGTGGTCGAGGGGCGCCAGGGGAGGCGTGGCTGCACGCACTCGTGCTGCTGGTGGCGATGCGGCGGCGACGACGGCGGGCGGCCCGGGCGCCGGATTCGGCGGCACCTTGCGCGTCACATAGGCATACCAGCTGACGAAGGCGGTGGTGATCAGCAATGACAGCAGCGCGAAGCGGATCCAGAAGGCGCGCGTTTCGATCGGCAGCATGCCGGGTATCGGAGCATCGGGCGGCGGCGGCGCATGCGGCGCGGTCTTCATCGCCTTCATGCTCTGGAGCGCGGACGGACCGGTGGCGGTAAAGGCGGGCAGCTTGGCCGCGCAGCCCCTGCAGAACTTCGCGCTCTCGCGGTTCTCAGTCCCGCACTGGTCGCAGACCACATGCATGTCAGATCTCCCGGGCCAGCCCCCGCGCAATCAGCAGGGCCTTGAGCCGCCGCACTTCGTGCTGGAGGTCGAGGATCAGCGCCGCCGCGTCGAGCCCGACGCCGAAGTCGCGTTCGAGCCGGCGGGCATCGAGCGCGCACTGCAGGTCGGCGCTGTGGAAGCACCAGTCGTCCGGCCGCTCGGCCGGGCTGCGCACCTCGACGATGCCGACCTCGACCAGCTGCACGACCCAGTCGATTTCGGCGCCGCAGGCATGCGCGAGCTCCCCGGCGCGCAGCGGATGGGCGGCGCCCAGCGTGGTGGTGTCGAAGGAGGGATTGGCCATGTCGTTCACACTCCCAGATGGTGGCGCGGATCATAAGGAGCGGCCTGCGCCAGCTGCTCGTAGGCCTTGCGCGCGGCCTCGGTATCGGCCGGGGGCAGCGCGATCTCCAGCAGCAGGTAGAGGTGGCCCGGCGCCTGGCCCGGCAGGCCGCGCTCCTTGAGCCGCAGCTTGAGACCGCTGCGCGCGCCGCGCGGCACCGTCACCTCGACCACGCCGCCGCTGGGCGTGGGCACCTTCACCTGCGCGCCCAGCGCCGCTTCGGTCGGCGTGACCGGCAGCGTCATGTAGAGGTCGCGGCCCTCGATGCGATAGAGCTTATGCGGCGCGATGCGCACCTCCAGATACAGGTCGCCCGCCGGCTCGCCGCCGTGGCCCGGCATGCCTTGGCCGGCGAGGCGGATGTACTGGCCCGGATGCACGCCGGGCGGGATCTTCACGCTGAGCGTTCGGGTCTTCCACTGGGGCCGGCCTTGCTCGTCGAGCTCCTGCGAGCGCAGGGTGATCTCGCGCTCGGCGCCCTTCAAGGCGTCTTCCAGCGCGATCTCGATGGCGGCGTGGTGGTCCTCGCCGCGCGCCCGGTACTGGCGGCGCTCGGCGCTGCGGCGCTCGGCGGCGCCGAAGAGCGAGGAGAAGAATTCGCTGAACTCGGCATGGTCCGCCGGCCCCTGGCCCGGCCGGCGGTGGAACTCGAAGCCCTCGTCCCAGCCCGGCGGCGGCTGGAAGCCCTCGCCGGGGCGCGCGCCCGCGTAGCGGCCCTGCGCGACCTGGTCGGCCAGCGCGTCGTAGGCGGTGCGCTTTTCCTTGTCGCGCAGCACGTCGTTGGCCTCGTTGATCTCGCGCATGCGCTGGTCGGCGTCAGGCTCCTTGCTGACGTCCGGGTGGTACTTGCGCGCGAGCTTGCGGTAGGCCTTGCGGATGTCCTCGTCCGACGCGTTGCGCTCAACGCCGAGTGCCTGGTAGTAGTCCTTGAAGTCCATGTTTCAGTGAGGGGTGGCTTCGTGGAGCCGCCCAGGGCAGGCGTCAGGCCACGGCCGCTCCACCCCCCGAATGGTGCAGGAGCGGCTTCACCGCCCATGTAGGACCGCTTCGCTCGAAGCGCAAGGGCTGTGCGTTGCCGAGCACGCCAAGATCCAGCGGCACGCCCAGCGCCGCCGCCAATACGAAGAGCGAGCCGCCGTGGGCGACGATCAGCACCGGCGCCGGGTGCGCCAGCGCCGCCTCCAGCGCAGCGCGCTTGCGCGCGACGAACTGGGGCAGGGTTTCGCCGCCTTCGGGCTCGCAAGCCCAGTCCAGCTCGGCGGAGGAGGTGCCGATCAGCGCGCCGAAGTTGCGCTCGCGCAGGCCCTCGAAATGCAAAGGCGCCATGCCCAGGCCGGCGGCGACCGCATGGGCCGTGTCGAAGGCGCGCCGGGCGTCGCTGCAGACCACGCTGCGGATCGGCTCGCCCGCCAGCCGCTCGGCGGCCCGCGTCGCCTGCGCCAGGCCGAGCTCGCTCAGCGGCGCGTCGACCGCCTGGAAGATGCGCTGCGCATTGCCCGCGGTCTGGCCATGGCGCAAGAAGTAGAAGTGGTCGCAGGCCGGCGCCAGGGGCACGGCCGCGGCCAGGTCGATCAGTCGGGCAAGGCCGTCTTGCATGCGAGTCCTCAGTAGGCGAGTCGAAGCGGAGCGCCGACCCGCTGCGCCTCGATGTCGGCGCGGTGGAAGGGCAGGGGATGCCACTGCTTGGCGGCGAACAGCGGCAGCTGGTCGTAGGCGTAGGGCGAGGCAGGATCGCTGCTCTGGCCGTAGGTCAGGATGGCCTGCGCGACGGGGCCGCGCTCGTCGAAGCCCACCACCTGCATGTAGCTGCTGCCGAAGTTGATGTTGTAGCCCTTCGGATCGATCAGCGACTGGCCCTGGCTTTCCACCTTGTTGAGCACGCCCTCGAACTCGTCGCCGCCGTGGATCGCGATCTTCTGCCCCCGCACCACGCGGGCCTGGACCTCGCCGAGCGGCACGTCGGCCGCGAAGCCGGCGGTGCGCACGATGCCGACGGCCTCGCCCAGCGCCTTGAAGACCGCGTCGCGCGTTGCGGGCGTGG
Organism: Variovorax sp. Soil_C_12; assembly: GCF_057657375.1. Classification (NCBI taxonomy): domain Bacteria; kingdom Pseudomonadati; phylum Pseudomonadota; class Betaproteobacteria; order Burkholderiales; family Comamonadaceae; genus Variovorax; species Variovorax sp. Soil_C_12. Next base: position 19,497 of record NZ_JBDGIO010000028.1, read on the forward strand.
CCATGTCCAGGCCGGCCGGCGTGGCGACCGGGCGGGCCGGGTCGAAGGGCACGCGCCAGACCGTGGGCACGTTCCTCGCCTTGCGCCAGAACTCGCGGAACAGCGGCGCGCCCTTCGAGGCGCTGTTGCTGGTGCGGTCCCAGGCTGCGAGCACGCGGCAGCCCAGCGCCTGGTCGGACGTGAGCGCGGTGGCGTTGGCGCTGCAGGCGGCGGCCAGGTCGTCCATCACGAGCACGCCGGCCTGGTTGCGGTCGCGGAAGATCACGCTGCGAAGCTCGGCCGCGCCCATCCGGTTGCCCGGCAGGCCATCGCTGCCGGCCAGCCGCGCCTCGATTTCCTGGATGCCGCTGCGCGTGCGCAGCCGCTGCGGCGTGCCGACGAAGCCGACCAGCGGCGAGATGCCGGGGGGCGGCGCGATGCGCGGGTTGGCAAGCCAGAAGCTGTCGTTGCTGTTCTGCACCCAGTCCGGCGTCACGACCACGGGCATGCGCTGTGGCGGCGTCACGCCGGGCATGGCGGCGGCCGCGTCCCGGGTCCAGGCGCAGGCCGAGCGCGAGCCGTCGAGCACCGCCAGGCCGGCGGTGTTGAGCAGCGCGGCAACGCGGGGCGAGGGCGCACAGGACTTCAGCATCTCGGCCGAGACATCGGGGACCACCGAAAGGTCGGCATACAGGGCGTTGCCGTCGCGGTCGGCCGCGATGGTGTTGACCCACGGCATGCCCTGGTTGCCCATCGCGGCGCGCAGCTCGCCGACGTTGCGCGCCACGGCCATCTGCATCCAGCTCTGGGCCGAGCGCGTGTTCTGCGTGTTGGCGTCGCGCACGGCATAGGCGGTGGCGGCGGTCCAGCCGAGCCCGGCGCGCGGCATCCCGACGACCGGGCCCCACTCGGTGCCGTAGAAGGTCTTCTGCACCGGCGCGGCACCGTCCATCGCGGGCAGGACCACCGTCTTCGCCGTCATCTTGCGGCGCTGACCGTCGACGATGTAGACCGTGGGGTCGGCCGGGTCGAGCTTGAGCTCGTACAGCGTGAAGCGCTTGCCGGTGGAGACGGTGTGCGTCCAGGCCACGTCCTTGTTGAAGCCGATCACGACGAAGGAGCCCGGGCCGATGGTGACGCCCATCACGTCGAGCTTGCCGGGGATGGTGAGGTGCATTTCCCAGAAGCGGTTGGTGCCGGTCCACGGGAAATGCGGGTTGCCCAGCACCAGGCCGCGGCCGTCCGGCGTGGCGTTGCGGCCGAAGGCCCAGCCGTTGGAGCCGAGCTCGCCGCCTTCGGGGTTGGCGGTGGGACTGTGGCGCGCGATTTCGGCGACGGCCTGTTCCAGCGGCACGGGCGCCTCGCCGGTTCGCGTGCCGGGGGCAGGGGGCACCGTCGCGAGCATCGCGCCGGCCAGCGCGCCGAAGCCGACCTGGATCATCGACAGCTCGGTGCCGCGGGCGGCATCGGACGGCGTCATCGGCCGCACCCAGGGCTTGTTGCGGCAAGCCTCGGGCAGGCCGGCCGGGCCGGTGTCCTGCAGGTAGCGGTTGTAGCCGGCGATGTAGCCGCGCAGCGAGGCCTTGACCTCCTCGCTGGTCGCGGCGGCTGCACGCGCCAGCGCGGCATCGTCCATGTGGGCGCGCACGAAAAGGTCGATCTGCGCGTTCGGCAGCCGGGCCAGGCCCAGATCGCCCATGGCCTGCGGGCCGAGGAACATCGAGCGCTCGCCGCGCACGGTCAGCAGGTGCTCGGCGCTCTGGCAGATGTTGTCCTGCGCGTAGGCGTAGGCCACGCCGTAGGCGATGCCTTCGTAGTCGGGGGCGGTGATGTGGGCGATGCCGTAGGTGGTGCGCTCGATGGTGACGCTGCGCGAGCCGGGTTCGGGTGCTGTCGTGCAGGCGCCGAGGAGGGTTGCGAGGGCGAGGGCGTGCGGTGCGAGGCGGAAGGGGTTCATGTTCAATGCTTCAAAGGTGGAGTTGCCGATCGAACGTTCACCCCCTGATCAGTCCGTAATCTAGTCCGCTTTCACGTGGAGCGCCTTCGCGAGCGGTACCCAGCGCTTCGTCTCGGTCTGGATCACGGCCTTGAAATCCCCGGGGCTGCCGCCCATCGCGTCGAATCCGATCGCGACCAACCGCTCGCGCACCGCTGCTTCGGCAAGCACCGCGTTGGCCGCGGTGTTGATGCGCATGATCGTCGCAAGAGGTGTCTTCGCCGGCGCCGCGATGCCGAACCAGGCGGTGACCTTGCCGGTGTCGAAGCCCAACTCGTTGAAGGTCGGCGTGTCGGGCAGCGAGGGCAGCCGCTGCGCGGTGGTGATCGCCAGCGCTTGCAACTGTCCGCCCGCCTTGGCGTGCTGCAGCGACGACGGAAGCGCGTCGTACATGATGGTCACGTCGCCGCCCAGCAGCGCGGCGATCGCTGGCGCACTGCCCCTATACGGAATGTGCTGCGGCGTAAAGCCGATGTGTTGTGACAGGTAGAGGCCCGCGAGGTGGTTGATGCCGCCGGTCCCGGCCGAGGCCATCGTCAGCGTCTCGCCCTTGCGCGCGCGGCCCAGCAATTCGGCCACCGAGCCGAAGCCCGTGCCGCGCCGCACCACCAGCATCAGCGGCGTCTCGGCGAGCGCGACGACCGGCACGAAGTGGCGCTGCGGGTCGTACCGCAGCTTCGGGTACACGGCCTGGTTGATGACCAGCGGGCCGTTGGAGCCGATGAGCAAGGTCTTGCCGTCCGGCGCGGCCTTGGCGACGAACTCGGCGGCGAGCGTGCCGCCCGCGCCGGCCTTGTTCTCCACCACCACCGGCGCACCGAGCCGTTGCGCGAGCCCGGCGGCGACCAGACGCGCGATCTGGTCGGCCGAGCCACCGGGCGCGAAGGGCACGATGAGCCGGATGGGCGCCTCGTCGGCGCCCGCGGCACCGGCGAGGCTGGCTACACCGAACACGAGTACGAGCACGATCTTGCGTCGATGTGCCATGCGACATCTCCTTGTGATCGTCTCCGGGACTACGCGCGGCCGACTGAGCGCGTGCGGTACCAGGCGGCAGCCTGCATGCGCGAGGCCAGGTCGAGCCGATCGAGGATTCGCGCGACATGGCGCTTGACGGTGTGCGGGCTCAGGTCCAGTTCCCGCGCGATCAGCTTGTTGCTCTGGCCGTCGGACAGCAGGGCGAGGACCTCGTCTTTGCCCCTGGCTCCGCGCGCGTTGCGGTCCGAGCTACAACAGCCACTCGATCGGCAGCAGCGACAAGAAGTCGACCCACAGGCGCCGCAGCCCGCTGGTGTCGGGCTCGCTGCGGTAGCGCGTCTCGCCCTCGGGGCCGCGCTCGATCCACTCCATGCCGCCGCCTTGCCGGGGCAGGCGCACCTCGTAGGCCAGCGTCGGCACCACCTGGTCGATCTGCACCCCCAGGCGCCGTGCGAGCGTGGGGCTGTCGATCACCACGCCCATCTCGGTGTTGAGGTGTACCGAGCGTGGATCGAGGTTGAGCGAGCCGACGAAGACGCGGCTGCGGTCCACCGCGAAGGTCTTGGCATGCAGGCTCGCGGCCGAGCTGCCGCCGGGGTTGCGGCGCCTTTCCTCCTCCGGCCGTGGCGGCGGCGCTGCGCCTGGCTTGAGTTCGTAGAGGACGACTCCGCCGGCCAGCAGCTCCTTGCGGTAGCGGGCATAGCCGGCATGCACCGCGGCGACGTCGGTCGCGGCCAGCGAGTTGGTCAGCACGCGCACCACCACGCCGCGCCGGGCCAATGCGGCGAGTTCTTGCGCACCCTCCGCGCCGGGCACGAAGTAGGGCGACACCAGGTCGAGCTCGCGCCGGGGTTCGCCCATCGCTTCCCTGAGCAGGGGGAACATGAGCTGCTGCTGCTCGCGCCCGTCGGACGCCTGCACTTTCGACGGCAGGTCGCTCACCACGTGCGCATCGGCCCACTCGAAGGGCAGGCGGCGCGCGGCCACCTCGCGCATCAGCGGCGTCTGGCGCACGGCCTCCAGATAGTGCTGCGTCTGCGGCTGCTGGCGCAGGCCGGCCCATTGCGCGAGCAGCCGCGCAGCCGCGTCGGGCGGCGGCTGGCCGAGCAGGGCGGCGGCGGGGTAGGCGGCCTCGCTGTTCCAGTACAGGTCGAACTGGCGCGAGACCTCGCGCACCACCGGCCCGACCGTGACGACATCGAGGTCCTGGAAGCCGAATTGCTGGTCGGCCCCGTAGTATTCGTCGCCCACATTGCGCCCCCCGACGATGGCGGCCTGGTTGTCCGCCGTGAAGGACTTGTTGTGCATGCGCCGGTTGACGCGCGAGAAGTCGAGCGCGAAGTCGCCGGCCCGGAGGCCGCGGTTGGCGAAGGGGTTGAAGAGCCGGACCTCGAGGTTCGGATGCGCATCGAGCGCGGCCAGGGTGTCGTCCAGTCCGCTGGTGTTGTTGTCGTCGACCAGCAGGCGCACGCGCACGCCGCGCTCGGCCGCCGCCCAGGCGGCCTCGAACAGGAGCTGCCCCGTGGTGTCGCCGCGCCAGATGTAGTACTGCATGTCCAGACTGCGCTCGGCGGCCTGGGTCAGCGTCATCCGCGCCGCGAAGGCCTCGCGCGCGTCGATCAGCGGCAGGATGCCGGTGAACCCTGGATGCGCGGCCAGCTCGGGTGCCAGGGCCCGGCCGAGGAAGGTGTCGTCGGTGCTGGTGAAGGCGGACGAGGGCGGGCGCTGGACCGTCGCCGGCAGCGTCGCGCAGGCCGCGAGGAGGAAGGCCAGCGAAAGTGCAAGGAAGGCGCGCAGGGATCGCATGCCGGGAGGGTAACCGGCATGCGGGGCGGGAAGGCGCCTACAGCTTCGGAATGCGCAAGGTCTTGCTGATCATCAGCGTGCCCGAAAGCGCGAACAGCAGCGTCAGCGGATGCAGCACCCAGGGCCCGAGCATCCACGCGCCGCCCCAGGCCGCATCGCCGATACGACCTTGCCACGCCGCCCAAGCCAGGACGCCGACCAACACCACGCTGGTCGGGATCGGCGTGCCCTCGAAGTACTTGACCTTGTCGCCGCCGCCCGAGAGTGACTCGGCCGTGACGTTGTAGCGCGCCAGCCGGCTGACGCCGCAGCAGACGAAATAGGTAAGGATCGCGCAGTCCCAGCCGCCGTCCAGTCCGCCCGCAAAGCCGAGGGCGGCGGGCGCGACGCCGAAGGAGATCACGTCGGCCAGCGAATCGAGCTCGCGCCCGAGGGCCGACTGCGTCTGCCGCCAGCGCGCGATGCGGCCGTCGAAGACGTCGAAGACGAAGGCAGCGGGCGCCAGCGCCGCCGCCCACATGAAATGCGCGAGCTGCTGGCTCGCGATGTAGGCCATCGCGAGGAAGACGACGCCGACGCCGCAGGCCGCATTGCCGAGCGTGAAGATGTCGGCCAGGTGGAAGCCGCGGATCATCGAGAAATGCTTGCGGGGCCGCGCCGCGACCGGATTGGGGGTGGACATGGCTGTGCTTCAGTGAGACGGGATGCGACGCACCTTAGCGCAACTGCCGCGGGCCGCGTGTAGTCGCCGGTCGATGCCGGCGTGGGGGTTCAGGCCGGCGCCGCTGCGGTTTCGTGCGCCTCGGCGATGCAGGCGAAGCGCCGCAGCAGGCCGGTCGCGGCCTCGGTGCCGGCCACGCGACTGCGCAGTACGTCCGGGTCGGTGCCGAGCGCGCGCAGCTCCCCGGCCAGGTGGTCGACGTAGCCGCGCATCACCTCGGCATCGAACTCGGGATGGAACTGCAGGCCCCAGGCGCGTGGCCCGATGCGGAAGGCCTGATGCGGCTCGAAGGCGTTGCCGGCCAGGCGCACGGCGCCCGCGGGCAGCTGCAGCGCGCTTTGCCAATGCACCACCTGGACGTCGAAGCGCGCGGGCATCTCACGCAGCAGCGCGTCGTCGGCGGCCTCGGGCGTCAGCTCGATCGGCACGGTGCCGATCTCGGGGCCGCCGGGATGGTTGCCGGCCTCGCCGCCCAGCGCGTGCGCGAGCAGCTGGTGGCCGAAGCAGATGCCCAGCAGCGGCGTGCCGTGCGCGACCAGTTGCGCCAGCCAGGCGCCGGTGGCCTCGCTCCAGGGCTCGCGGTGCGACACCATCTCGTGCGAGCCGGTCACGACGGCGCCCGAGATCTGCGCGGGCTGGGGCAGGGTGTCGCCGCGGCGCGGATCGAGCACGACCACGGGCAGCCCGATCGGGCCCAGGCCGGCCAGCACCCAGTGCTCGAAATCGCCGCGCTCCTCGCGCAGCGGACCGAAGGTATCGCCGGCCTTGATGATCGCCAGCGGTCGGGGAGAGGAGTCTTCCATGCGCCCGATCATGCCGCACGCTCGAAGGCCTGAATGGCGGCCGGCACCTGCTGCGCCACCCGCAGCACCACGTCGCGCCGCTGCGGCGCCTCGCGCCAGCGCAGCCGCGCCTCGCTGTCCCAGTCCGGATGGCTGCGCGCGGGCTGGGCGGCGCGCACCAGCTCGGTGAGCGGTCGCCGGGCGGCTTCCAGGGGGTCCGTCGGCGTGTGGGCGGCAATGCGATCGACGGCCGCATGGCCGCGCTGTTCGAGCGCGCGCAGCAGCTTCAGTTGCCAGGCGGCCAGCACGACCAGCACGCGGTCTTCGACGGTGAGCTCGTGTACGTCGCGCAGCTTGTTGACGAACTTTCGGCCCAGCGGACCGAAGCCCTGCGAGAGCGCGCCGCCAATGGCGCCGCCCAGCGCCGCGCCTGCGCCCAGCGACAAGCCGGCGAGCGCCAGGTCGGCCACCACGCCGACGGCGGCGCCCACCGCCACGCCCTTGCCGAGCAGGATGCCGGCATCCTTCAGCACCTCGGGGTGGAAGAAGTCCATGGTCCAGCGGCCTTCGATCAGCGGCAGCGGCGCCTCGTCGGCATCGTTCTCGCGAAAGCCGTAGAGGGCCAGCAGGTCGGAGGCGCAGCGCTGCGCCTTGTCGAAAACGGCCTTCTGCAGGGCGGCGACCAGGCGCGCGCGGCTGCTCTCGATCTCGAACTCGACGGCCGAGGCTGTGCGCCGCATTGCCGCGGCATCGACCAGCAGCTCGGCGATGCGCTCGCCGGCCGCCTCGCGGCGGCGGGCGAATTCCTCGTCGAGGAAAGCGGCGATGCGGTCGAGCTGCGCGCGCCGCTCGCGCAGCAGGGTGGCGAGGTCGCGGTAGAGCTCGCGCTCGGCGCCGACGAAGGGCGCGGCCGCGTCGAAGCGCACCACCACATGCAGCCCGTAGGCGGAGAGCAACTCCTTCCACGCGCCTTCGCGGGTGCCGGCCTCGCGCAGGAAGTTCAGCACCGGCAGCAGCGGCCGGGCGCAGGCGCCGAGCAGCTCGATCTCGGCGCGGAACTTGGGCAGCACCGGCTCGCGCGCATCGATCACCAGGAAGGCGGCATCGACCTCCAGCAGGGCGCGCAGTACCTTGGCCTCCTGTTCGAACACGCCGTGCGCCTCGGGCCCCGCGAGGAAGCGGCGGATGCGCTCGGGCGGCGTGAGATCGCCGCGCTCGTCGAGGGCGTCGATGTGCTCGCGCAGCGCGACCGCATCTTCCAGGCCCGGCGTGTCGAGAAAGCGTACGGCGGCGCGGCCGTCCACCTGCAGTTCGATGGCCTCGACGTGGCGCGTGGTGCCGGGCTGGCGCGACACCTCGCCGAAGTCGACACGCCGCGTCAGCGTGCGCAGCAGCGAGGTTTTTCCGGCGTTGGTGTGGCCGACGACGGCGATGCGGATGGGTTCCGTCACGCTCATGCCCATCCGCGCAGCGCGCCCCGCGCTTCGTCGCTGGCCTCGATGCGCTCGAGGCCGGCATCGGCCAGCCAGGCATGCCAGCGGCTGCGTGCCTCCGGCGTGGCGCCGCTGCCCTGCAGCCACAGGCGGCATTCGCTGCTGAGCGCGGCCACTTCGCGCAGGAAGCGCTCGGTGCCGCGGTCGGGGCTGGCGGCGGCGTTGCAGCCGACCAGCACGCGCCGCGGCCGCAGCCGCGCCAGCAGGTCCAGCGCCTCGCGCCGGGCGCCGGCGCTGCCGTCGATGCGCAGCGCCTGTGCGCCCGCGGCATCGAGCGCGGCGGGCGGCCAGGGAAGCTCCTCGGGCAGCTCGAAGCCGATCGCCATCAGCGTGTCGCGGGTCTGGTCCGCGGCCAGGCCGGCGAGGGCGCCGTGCCGCGCGCTGCCGGGATCGGCGTCGACGATCTGCCGCGGCGCCAGCGCGTCGAAGCGCGCCAGCAGCCGGCGGTGGTAGGGCTGCGACAGGTCGGGCTGCAGCGCCCGGCGCCGCGCGCGCCAGACCCCCGCGCACAGCAGGGCGAGGACGAGGCGCGGCAGCAGCCCGTAGACGAGGATGCAGCCCGTGAGCCACAGGGCCCAGGCGCGCTGGCCGGCCGCGGCGGCCCGGGGCGACAGCACTGTCTGCGCATCCGGCACCGGGAAGCCCAACCACGCCGGTGCGCGCCCCAACCACTGGACGGCCTGCACGAAGAAGCCCGGGTCGAGGATGGTCGTTTCCCAGCTCAGCGTGTAGCTTCGAAAAGCCAGCGAGAACAGCAGCACCGCCAGCACGACCGTGAAGGACAGCGACCAGATCGCATGGCTCACGAAGCCCAGGGCCCAGGGCGCAAGCCGCGCGCGGACCAGCAGCCGCGTGGCCGCCCGCAAAAGCAGCGGCGCCTGGCCCCGGCGCCCACCGGCCACCCGGGCCGTGAGCGCGAGCCAGAGCCAGCCGAGGGAGAGGTTGAGGGAGCCCAGCGGCAGCAGCAGCCCGAGCAGCCACAGCAGCAGGGTCAGCAGATGCAGGCCCAGCAGGCCGGCCAGCGCCACCACCACGTTGATGCTGCGCTCGCTGCCGCCGACCACGCTGCCGGCGAGCGTGAGGCCGCCGAGCACGATCAGGGCGACCAGAGCCAGCAGGATCCAAGGGGCCCAGGTGCGGGCGCGTGCCAGCTCGTCCTGCAGGCCGATGCGCTGCCCGAGCAGGCGGGCCCGCTCGACGATCCGTCCGCCGCCGTCGGCGTAGAGCGCCATCGCCTGGCGCATCGCTTGCGCATCGTCGAGCGGGCCGGCCTCTTCGACCTGTTGCACGGCCTCGGCGATCGCCGCATCCTGAAAAGAAAAGGGGTGCGCTCCGGGATTCAACGGCTTCCTTCGAGAAGAGCGCGGAATTATGCCCGGGGCCTCCATGAAAAACGGGGCCGCGACCGGCCCCGAGATACCTGCCCGCTGGGCAGGAAGTGCGGCGCTGGTGGTGTCAGCGCAGCCCGAAGAAAGACAGGACGGCCACCACGACCACGACCAGACCGACGATGTAGATGATGGAATTCACGGCGCAGGCTCCTCTTGCGTTGAAGATGGCTCCAGAGTGCCAGCAACGGGCTGGCGGGCTGTAGTCGCCCGACCTCGCGCACTGTAGGACTCTCCAGGGATTCCGGGTCCCTCGTCGTCGCCATCCCCGTCGTCCTCCCCCAGGAAGCCGCCGCTCTGGTGCGCCCACAGCCGCGCATAGAGCCCGCCGCGGGCCAGCAGCGTCTGGTGGTCGCCCTGTTCGACCACGCGGCCCTGGTCGAGCACGATCAGCCGGTCCATGGCCGCGATGGTGGAGAGCCGGTGCGCGATCGCGATCACGGTCTTGCCCTACATCAACCGGTACAGGCTGGCCTGGATGGCGGCCTCGACCTCGGAGTCGAGCGCGCTGGTGGCCTCGTCGAGCAGCAGGATCGGCGCGTCCTTCAGCATCACGCGCGCTATGGCGATGCGCTGGCGCTGGCCGCCGGAGAGCTTGACGCCGCGCTCGCCCACGTGCGCCTCGTAGCCGCGGCGGCCGTTCGGGTCGCCGAGCGATTCGATGAAGTCGTGCGCCTCGGCCCGCTCGGCCGCCGCGCGGATCGCCGCCGCGCTCGCGTCGGGCCGGCCGTAGGCGATGTTGTCGGCCACCGAGCGGTGCAGCAGCGAGGTGTCCTGCGTCACCATGCCGATGTGCGCGCGCAGCGAGTCCTGCGTGACATGCGCGATGTCCTGGCCGTCGATCAGGATGCGGCCGCTTTCCAGGTCGTGGAAGCGCAGCAGCAGGTTCACCAGCGTGGACTTGCCGGCGCCGGAGCGGCCGACCAGGCCGATCTTCTCGCCGGGCGCGACCGTGAGCGTGAGGTCGTCGATCACGCGGCGGCCGCCTTCGGCCGGGTCCAGGCCGTAGCGGAAGCTCGCGTGCTCGAAGCGCACCTCGCCGCGCGGCACGGCGAGCGTGGCCGCATCGGGCGCGTCGAGCACGGTGCGCCGGTGCGACAGCGTCTTCATGCCGTCCTGCACGGTGCCGATGTTCTCGAACAGGCTGGTCATCTCCCACATGATCCAGTGCGACATGCCCTGCAGCCGCAGCGCCATCGCGGTCGCCGCCGCCACCGCGCCGACGCCCACCGCGCCCTGCGACCACAGCCACAGGCCCATGCCCGCCATGCCGGCCGTGAGGCCCATGCTGAGCGCGTGGTTGGTGATCTCGAAGGCGCTCACCAGCCGCATCTGGCCGTAGCCGGTGAGCATGAAGTCCTGCATCGCCGCGCGCGCGAAGCCGGCCTCGCGGTGCGCATGCGAGAACAGCTTGACGGTGGCGATGTTGGTGTAGGCGTCGGTGATGCGGCCGGTCATCATGGCGCGCGCATCGGCCTGCGCCTTGCCGATCTTGCCCAGCCGCGGCACGAAGAAGCACAGCGCGGCGATGTAGAGCGCGAGCCAGACCGCGAAGGGCAGCATCAGCTGGCGGTCGAGCACGGCCGCCAGCACGATCATGGTGGCGACGTAGACCGTCATGGCCACCAGCACGTCGGCCAGCACGAAGAGGGTTTCGCGCACGGCCAGCGCGGTCTGCATGACCTTGGCGGTGATGCGGCCGGCGAACTCGTCCTGGTAGAAGGCCATGCTCTGGCCCAGCATCAGGCGGTGGAAGTTCCAGCGCAGGCGCATGGGCAGGTTCACCGCCAGCGTCTGGTGCTTGACGATGGTCTGCAGCGCCACCACGGCGATGCTGACGGCCAGCGCAATGCCCAGCCACATCAGCGTGCCGCCGCGCTCTTCCCACAGCCGCGCCGGCGCCTGGCCGCCGAGCCAGTCGACGATGCGCCCCAGCATCGCGAACAGCAGCGCCTCGAAGGCCGACATGGCGGCCGTGAGCAGCGCCATCGCGAGGATCTTGCCGCGCAGGCCCTCGGTGCAGGCCCAGAGAAAGGCGAAGAAGCCGCGCGGGGGCAGGGCGGGTTCGGTGGTGGGGTAGGGGTGGAGGAGTTTTTCGAAGTAGGTGAACAAGGGGGGGCGGCCTCCGGTGAGGCGTCACTGTAGCGGGGTGCCTATGTTGATGCGCCTTGCAAGGGTTTCGCCAACCGCTCCCCCAGGAAATCGATGAAGCTGCGCATCTTCGGCGCCATGTACTGCCGGCTCATGTAGACCGCGAACAGCGTCACCGGCGGCGCCGCATAGTCCGGCACCAGCCGCACCAGCCGCTCCGCGCCCAGGTCCTCGTCCACCAGCCACTCGGGCAGGAAGGCCATGCCCATGCCCGCCCGCACGGCATGCAGCGTGAGCGTGGTGTCGTCCGACTTCATCACCGGCTGCAGCCGCAGCGGCGCCTGCCGCCCGCCCGGCCCCTTGAGCGTGAGCCCCTCGATATTCACGTAGCTGGGGACGATGGCATGGAGCTTCGCCAGCTCGCCCGGCGTCGCAGGCCGGCCGGCGCGTGCAAGGTAGTCGGGCGCGGCCACCAGGTGGAACTGCAGGCGGGTGAGCGGCCGCGCGATCAGGGCCGGGGAGGGCTCCTGCGTGGCGCGCAGCGCGAGGTCGTAGCCATCGGCCGCCAGGTCCACCTTGCGGTTCTCCAGGTGCATGTCGACCAGCACCTCCGGAAAGCGCTCGCGGTAATCGGCCAGCACCCGCGCGATGCGCGGCGTGGCGCACCACACGGGCGCACTGACCTTGAGCTGGCCGCGCGGCGCCTCGTTCTTCTGACCGATCGCCGCCTCGGCGGCGTCGAGCAGATCGAGCGCGCGCCCGCTCTGCTCGTACCAGGCGCGGCCGGCTTCGGTCAGGCTCAGGTGTCGGCTCGAGCGGTGCAGCAGCCGCGCGCCCAGCGATTGCTCGAGCTGCGCCACATGCTTGCTCGCCATCGGCGCCGAGATCTCCAGGCGGGCCGCGGCGGCGGCGAAGCTGCCCGCCTCCACGACCTCGCGGAAGACGCGCAGGCTGGTCAGTCGGTCCATGGTCGATTTCCTGGGAAGAAGGGAAGCGATGCATCCTAGCCTGTCGATTTCTCGGTGGGAAATCTTTAGACTGGCAGCCAAGGAGCATTCCATGAGCACGACCCGCGACATCCTTCCCACCTATTTCATCTCCCACGGCGGCGGCCCCTGGCCTTGGATGAAGAAGGAGATGGGCAACGCCTACGCGCAGCTCGAGGCCGCGCTGGCCGACATGCCGCGCCAGATCGGCCGCACGCCCGACGCCATCCTGATGGTCTCGGCGCACTGGGAGGCGCCGGCCTTCACCGTGATGGGCAACCCGAAGCCGCCGATGATCTACGACTACGGCGGCTTCCCCGAGCACACCTACCACGTGCACTACGACGCCCCCGGGTCGCCCGCGCTGGCGCGCCGCGTGCAGGGCCTGGTCGAGGCGGCCGGCCTGCCGGCGGCCTTCGATGCCGAGCGCGGCTTCGACCACGGCATGTTCTCGCCGATGGCCGCGATGTACCCGAAGGCCGAGGTGCCGGTGGTGCAGTTGTCGCTGCGGCGCGGGCTCGACCCGGCCGAGCATGTGGCGCTGGGCCGCGCGCTGGCGCCGCTGCGCGACGAGAACGTGCTGATCGTCGGCAGCGGCCTGAGCTACCACAACCTGCGCAACTTGGGCCCGCAGGCGCACGAGCCGTCGAAGGCCTTCGACGACTGGCTGGCGCAGACCGTCGATGCGCCGCCGGCGCAACGCATCGAGCGCCTGCTGGCCTGGTCGCAGGCGCCCGCGGCGCGCATCGCGCATCCGCGCGAGGAGCACCTGATCCCGCTGATGGTCGCCGCCGGTGCGGCCGGGGAGGATGCGGGCATGCGCATCTACCACGAGGAGGCCTTCATGGGCGGGGTCGTGGTGTCCAGCTACCGCTTCGGCGCCGCGGTGGCTGAAGCGGCGGGTGAAGCGGCGGGTGAAGCGGCGGGTGAAGCGGCCTGAGCAGGCACTGCACGCAGACCGTGCGAGGGCTGCAAAATGGTCCGGTGAGCGATCTACTTTCCCATCCCGACCCCGAAGCCGATGCCGCCGCGCATCGCCTGATCACGCGCATTGCCGCGCTCTCCACCTCCCACGATGCCCTGCACGCCGGCCGGCGCGTGCGCTGGCGCCGCTTCGGGAGCGACAACACGCAGCCGCCCCTGGTGCTGCTGCACGGCGGCCACGGCAGCTGGATGCACTGGCTGCGCAACATCGAGGCGCTGGCGGCCACGCGCACCCTGTGGCTGCCCGACATGCCGGGCTTCAACGACTCCGACACGCCACCCCCGCCGTCGGGCGGCCAGACCGCGCTGGACCCGTCGCTCGATGCGCTGGCCGCCACGCTCGACAGCCTGGTCGGCGCCGGCACGCCCATCGACCTGGGCGGCTTCTCCTTCGGCGGGCTGGTGGCTGCGAAGCTCGCGTTGCGGCGCGGCGGCGTGCGCCGGCTGGCACTGCTGGGCAGCGCCGGGCATGGCACCAAGCGCCGCATGGCGGCGGAGATGATCAACTGGCGCGCCGCGAAGGACCGCGAAGAGGAGCGCGCCGCGCTGCTGCACAACCTCGGCGCGCTGATGCTGCACGACCCGGCCGCGATCGACGCGCTGGCCTTCGCCATCCACGATGCCTCCTGCCACGGCACGCGCTTCCGCAGCAAGGACGTCTCGATGGCCGGCGGGCTGCAGGCGGCGCTCGACGCCTTTGCCGGACCGACCTTGCTGCTGTGGGGCGAGCACGACGTGACGGCTGACGCGCGCCCGTTGGTGGCGCAGCTGGCCGCGGGCCATCCGCGGCGCGAGGGGGTCGTGGTCGACGGCGCCGGCCACTGGGCGCAGTACGAGCGCGCGGACGAGGTGAACGCGCGGCTCGCGCGCTTCCTGGCCTGAGCGCTACTGCGACTGCTTCGTCAGGCCCAGCCTGCGGATGATGTCGCCCCACTGGTCGTAGGTCGCGCGCGTGAGCTCGCGCAGCTGCTGCGGGCTCGAGGACTCGGCCTCGTAGGCACCCTGGCGGAAGAACTCGCGCGTGGCCGGCATCGCCAGGACCTGCACCAGCGCAGCGTTGAGGCTGTCGACCACCGCCGATGGCATGCGCGCCGGGCCGTAAAAGCCCAGCCAGCTCGGCATGTCCAGGCCGCGCATGCCCTGCTCGGTCATGGTGGGCACGTCGGGCAGCATCGGGCTGCGCCGCGGGGCGGCCACGGCCAGCATGCGGACCTTGCCGGTCGCCGCGTTCTGGATCGCGTTGGGTGCGGCGTCGAAGTAGTACTGCACCCGGCCTGCCAGGAAGTCCTTCGCCGCATCGGCGCCGCCCTTGTAGGGAACGTGTACCACGTCCAGCCCGGCCTGCCGCGCGAAGGCCTCGCCATAGATGTGCGAGGAGGTGCCGGTGCCGAAGGAGGCGTAGCCCAGCTTGCCGGGGTTGGCCTTGATGTAGGCGACGAGCTCCTGCACGTTGTGCGCCGGCACGCTGGCATGCACCGTCAGCACCAGCGGGCCGCGGGCGCCGAGCGAGATCGGCGTTAGGTCCCTGAAGGGGTCGTAGCGCACCTGCGCCAGCGTCTGCGGGTTCTGCGCCACCACGGAGGAGGGCGCGTACATCAGCGTGTAGCCATCGGGGGCCGCGCGGATCACCTCCTCGGTCGCCAGGATGAAGCTGGCGCCCGGCCGGTTCTCCACGATCACCGGCGTCTGCAGCACCTCGGCGAGCTTGTTGGCGACGAAGCGCGCCTGCGCGTCCGAGGCGCCGCCCGCGGCCAGGCCGAGCACGATGCGGATGGTTCTCGCCTTTTCCGGGAACGCCGATGTCTGGGCCAGCGCGGCGAAGGCACCCCCGCCCGCCAGCCACGCGAGGACACTGCGACGCGAGGTACCCGCGCTCATTGCTTCGCGAGCCCAACCTGCCGGACCATGTCGCCCCAGCGCTCGAAGGTGGCGCGGGTGATGTCGGCGAATTCAGCGGGCGTGGTGGCGCCGGCCTCGTAGCCGCCGTTGCGGTAGAAGTCGCGCACCGCGGGCAGGGCGAGCACCTGGGCCAGCGCCGCGTTGAGCTTCGCGACCACCGGCGCCGGCATCCGCGCCGGTCCGTAGAAGCCGAGCCAGCTCGGCAGGTCGAGCCCGGCCACGCCCTCTTCGGCCAGGGTCGGGACCTCCGGCAGGGCCGCGATGCGCGCCGGCGCCGCGACGGCGAGGATCTTCACCTTGCCGGTGCCGGCGGCGATGACGGCCGAGGAAGCCGAGTCGAACATGTACTGGACGCGGCCGCCGATCAGGTCCTTGGCCGCGTCCGAGCCGCCCTTGTAGGGGATGTGCACCGCATCCAGGCCGGTCTTCTGGACGAAGGCCTCGCCGTAGATGTGCGAGGAGGTGCCGGCCCCGAAGGAGGCATAGCTCACCGTGCCCGGCCGCGCCTTGACGTAGGCCACCAGCTCGCGCACGTTGGCGACCGGCAGGCCGGCATTCATCGACAGCACCAGCGGCCCGCGCCCGCCCATGGTGATCGGCGTGAAGTCCTTGAAGGGGTCGTAGGGCACCTGCGAAAGCGTGTGCGGGTTCTGCGCCATGGTGGAGGAGGGCGCGTAAAGCAGGGTGTGGCCGTCGGGCGCGGCACGGGCGACCTCGCTGGCGGCCAGCATGGTGCTGGCGCCGGGCTTGTTGTCGACGATGACGCTGGTGCCGAGCAGCTCGCCGAGCTTCTGCGCCACGATGCGCGCCTGCGCATCGGTACCGCCGCCGGCGGTGAAGCCCACCACGATGCGTATCGGCTTGCCTTTGACGGGGAAGTCCTGCGCCGCGGCCGGCAGCGCCGGGCCCAGGAGCAGTGCAAGGCCGGCCAGCACGATCCCGGCCCGGCGAGCCCGGAAGAGCGGATTCATCAGGTCTCCTGATTTTGGTTGGGTGATTTTTGTGGACTATCTATTCATTAATGATGTTTAAATACCAGGGAATACCCGTGTTTTCGGCTTGTGTTGTTTGATAAATGATTAGTTTGTCCAAAATACAACCAACACGAAGCCCGAGCCCATGAAAACTGTGGTCCGTACCGACGAGCGCATCCTGAGCTCCGACATCTTCGATCGCGACAACCGCGTCCAGCGGCCCGACCACGGCACCTGGTCGGAGCCCGGCAGGGACATCCCGGTCTATCACCGCTGCGGCGTGCTGGTCGTGGGCGGCGGCCCCTCGGGCACGGCGGCCGCGGCGGCGGCAGCAAGGCAGGGCGCCGACGTCGCCCTGCTCGAGCGCTACAACCACCTGGGCGGGCTGTCCACCGGCGGCCTCGTGATCTGGATCGACCGCATGAGCGACTGGGAAGGCCGTCTCGTGATCCGCGGCTTCGCGGAGGAGCTTTTCGACCGCCTGCCCGCCGATGCCGTGGCCGGCCCGCCGCGCGCCGACTGGGGCTCGCAGGACGCGGCGAAGGCGGCGCACTGGTCGCAGCGCACCGCGGCCTACCACGGCGTCGTTACCTGGTCGCCCACCATCGACCCGGAGCGCCTGAAGCTGCTGTCGCAAGAGATCGTGCTGGAGCGCAAGGTCAAGCTGATCTACCACTCGTGGGCGGCCATCCCGATCGTGCAGGACGGCGCGGTCAAGGGCGTGGTGTTCGAGAGCAAGGAAGGCCGCATGGCCATCATGGCCGACGTGGTGGTCGACGCCACCGGCGACGGCGACCTGTTCGCGCGCGCCGGCGCGGCCTACGTCAACGACATCGAGGAGGCCGACGTGCATCACTGCATGAACACCTCCTGGCTGTTCGGCGGCGTCGACATGGCGCGCTGGATCGAATTCAAGGCCGGCCAGCCCGAGCAGTTCTCCGCCTTCATGGCGCGCGGGCGCGAAGCGCTCGGCCTGTTCGAGCGGCCCTTCGTCTCCTGGCGCAACGACATCGCGCTCTTCATGGGGCCGCGCCAGTCGGGCTATTCGGCGCTGGACGTCGACGACCTGACCGCCGTGGAGGTGCGCTCGCACCGTGCGATGGCGGCGCACCTGGACTACTTCCGCGCCCATGCGCCGGGCTTCGAGAACGCCTACCTGATGCTGAGCGCGCCGCAGATCGGCGTGCGCCATGCGCGGCGCCTGAGCGGCGTGGGCGCGGTGCTGCGCAGCCAGTGGCCCGAGGGCCGCGCGCTGGCCGACGAGGTGGGCGTGTCGCCGGCCGTTTCGCCCAAGTTCCCCAACATCTCGATCCCCTACGGCGCGCTGGTGCCGCAGCAGCTCGACGGCCTGCTGGCCTGCGGGCGGCACATCTCCTGCGACCGCAATTCGCACGGCTTCATGCGCGAGATCCCGCAGTGCTGGATCACCGGCCAGGCCGCGGGCGTGGCGGCCGCGCTGGCCTCGCGCGCCCGCATCGCGCCGCGGGCTGTGGCGGTCGATGCGCTGCAGGCAGCCTTGCTGGACCAGGGCGTCTATCTGCGCGGCGCGGCGGCCGGGCACGCATCGGCGCCGTCGCATCGGCAGGCAGCCGTCGCCGGAGCGAACGCATGAGCCCATCTACATTGGGAACTCTTGCCAAGGGTTCTTCCATGCCAGCCGACCCCAACGACAACGCCCTCAACGCCGAGCCCGCCGAATCGCGCGCCGACCGCTCCGACACCGTCAGCGCCCTCGAGCGCGGCATCTCGGTGCTGCGCTGCTTCAGCGAGGACCGCCCGGTGCTCGGCTACGCCGATGTCGCGCGCATGACCGGCATCCCGCGGCCGACCGTCAACCGCCTGGTCGCGACGCTGCTCGCGATGGGCATGCTCAAGTCCGCGCCGGCGGCCGACCGCTTCATGCTCGGGCCCGGCGTGGTGTCGCTAGCGCGCGTATTCCTCGGCAGCCTGGACGTGCGCGCCGCGGCGCGGCCCAGCATGCAGGCGCTGGCCGAGGAGGTGGGCGCATCGGTCTACCTGGCGGTGCGTGACGGCATGGAGATGGTGCTGATCGAGGCCTGCCGGCCGCGCTCGTCGATGCTGTCGGCACGGCTGGACGTGGGCTCGCGCGCGCCGCTGCCCAACTCCGCGCTGGGCCGGGCCTACCTGTCGGCCCTGCCCGAGGCGCAGCGCACGCAGCTGCTGGATTCGATGCGCCTGCTGCGCGGCCCCGAATGGGATGCCCTCGCACCCAACATGCTGCGCGCCATCGACGAGGCCCGGCGCCTGGGCTATTGCCTGTCGCTGGGCGAGTTCCATCGCGAGATCAACTCGGTCTCGGTGCCGCTGATCGGGCCCGGCGACGAGATCATGGCGCTCAACGGCGGCGGCGCGGCCTTCGTCTTCTCCGAGGAGCGGCTTCGCAACGAGCTGGCGCCGCGCCTGCACGACATCGCGCTCAGCATCGCGCGCGACATCGGCGGCCATGTGCCGGTGCCCAGGCCTTGATCGAGAGGCACAGGCCATGCACCTGAGCGACGAAGAGAAAGCCATGCGCGACGGCCAGGGCGGCCCTGCCCTGCAGAAGGCGATGCACCTGCTGCTGCGCTACGGCGAAGCGCTCGGCGCCGAACGCCTGGTCGAGACGCACAACGTCTGCGCCACAATCACCTCGACCACGCCCTTCCAGCGCGACTTCGCGCTGCAACGAGGCGGAGGCATGGACGCGGTGTTCTCCGAGTTCAGCCTCGACAGCCAGGAGGTGGTGGCGATCCCGAAGTTCAAGACCTTCACCAGTCATCTGCAGCTGGGCTTCGATCCCGGTCAGCCCCAGCGCATGGGCGTGAGCGAGGCGATCGTCGAGTTCTACGCAAAGAGCGAGCGGCACGCAGCCGGGCTCGGCGCGCAGATCATGAACACCTGCACCCCTTATCAGGTCGGCAACATCCCGACGCGCGGCGAGCATTGCGCGTGGATGGAGTCGTCGGCGGTGGTGTATTGCAACTCGGTGCTGGGCGCGCGCACCAACACCGAAGGCCGCGAGAGCACCGGCGCCGCCATGCTGACCGGGCGCATTCCATACTGGGGCTTGCACCTCGACGAGAACCGCCGCGCCACGCACGTGGTGGAGCTCGACATCGAGGTCGAGTCGGTGGAGGACTGGGGCCTCCTGGGCTACTACATCGGCGATCTCGTGCAGGAGCGCGTGCCCGTGGTCCACGCCCGGCACGGCATCGGCCGGGTGCCGAACCTGCCGCGGCTCAAGCACTTCGGCGCCGCGGCCTCGTCCTCGGGCGGCGTCGAGATGTACCACATCGTCGGCGTCACGCCGGAGGCGCTGACGCTGGAGCAGGCGCTCGGCGGCAAGGCGCCGCGCGAGGTGCTGCGCTACGGCGCGGCCGAGCGCCGCGCCACCTACGAGAAGATCAACGCCACGGGGCGTGACGCCGAGGTCCAGTACGTGATGCTGGGCTGTCCGCACTACACCATCGAGCAGATCTGGGAAGCCGCACAGCTGCTGGAAGGCCGCAAGGTGCACGAGAACTGCGAGCTCTGGATCTTCACGCCGCGCGCCATCAAGTCGCTGGCCGACCGCAACGGCTACACGAAGACCATCGAGGACGCGGGCGGCATCCTCATGTCCGACAGCTGCTCGGCCATGAGCCGTGCCGTGCCCAAGGGCACGAAGACCGTGGCGCTCGATTCCGCCAAGCAGGCCCACTACCTACCTGCGATCCTGGGCGTCGAGGCCTGGTTCGGCAGCACGGCGCAGTGCATTGATGCGGCCTGCACCGGCCGCTGGAACGGGAGCCTTGCATGAGCCGCCGGGCCGCTCCCAAGGCGAATACCGCAGCCGAAGGCGAAGGTACTCCAATGAACGCCGTCGTTGCCGAACAGACCTCGGTGTTCACGCTGCACGGCCGCAAGGTGGTGGGCGGCATCGCCGAAGGCGAGGCCCTGGTCACGCGCGAGCGCATCTCGGGCTGGGGCGGCATCGACCCGCGCACCGGCACCATCATCGAAACGCGGCACGAGCTGCGCGGCCGGTCCTTCGCCGGCAAGGTGCTGGTCTTTCCGGGCGCCAAGGGCTCCTCGGGCTGGTCCGCGATGTTCCATGTCGCGCGGCTGATGGGCATGGCGCCCGCGGCCATGCTGTTCAACGAGATGACCACCAAGATCGCGCTCGGCGCCGTGGTCACGCACGCGCCGGCGCTGACCGATTTCGATCGCGACCCGCTCGGCTGCATCGAGACCGGCGACTGGGTGCGCGTGGATGCCGAGCGCGGGATCGTCGAAGTCACGAAGAAGACAACCGGGAGACCACGCATGACACGCCCCCTGCGCAGCAACTTCCCGCGCGGCTCCTACCTCTGGTCGGTGCGCAACGCGCACTGGCGCGCGCTCGGCATTCCCGAGGAGGACTGCGAGAAGCCCAAGATCGCGATCGTCAACAGCTCCTCCGAGCTCGCGGCCTGCTTCAGCCATCTGGACAAGGTGGCGGCCGAGGTCAAGACCGCGATCCGCGCCGCAGGTGGCGTGCCCTTCGAGATCCGCACCGCCGCGCCCAGCGACTTCATCACCGGCGCCGGCGCGCGCGGCGCCTACATGCTGGCCGCACGCGACCTGGTGACCAACGACATCGAAGTCGCGGTCGAGGGCGCGCAGCTCGACGGCATGGTCTGCCTCACGTCCTGCGACAAGACCGTGCCGGGCCAGCTCATGGCCGCCGCGCGCCTGAACATCCCGACGCTGCTGGTGCCTTGCGGCTACCAGCCCAGCGGCGAGTACCGCGGCCGGCACATGGACATCGAGGAGGTGTTCATCGGCGCCATGCACGCGGTCACCGGCAGCCTGCCGGTGGAAGAGCTGGTCGGCATGAGCCGCGAAGCCATCCGCGGCCCGGGCGTGTGCTCGGGCCTGGGCACCGCGAACTCGATGCACATCGTCTGCGAGGCGCTCGGCCTGGCGCTGCCAGGCAGCGCGCCGGTGGCGGCATTGAGCCCGAAGATGATGGCCGACGTGCGCGCCGCGGGCACGCGCATCGTGCAGATGGTGTGGGCGGACTTGAAGCCGCGCGACATCCTCGGGCCCGGCGCCTTCGCCAACGCCGTGCGCGCGGTGCTGGCCATCGGCGGCTCGCTCAACACGGCCAAGCATCTGCAGGCCGTGGCGACCGAGGGGCAGTGCGGCGTGGATGTCTATGGCCTGTTCGAGAAGCTGGGACCGCTCACGCCGGTGCTGGCCGGCGTGCGGCCCATCGGCGAGCACAGCATCGAGCAGTTCGAGGCCGCCGGCGGCTGCCGCGCCTTGATGAAGCAGCTGGCGCCGCTGCTCGACACCGCAGCGCTCACCGTGACCGGCGACACGGTCGCGCACAACCTGCGGCATGCCGAGGTGGCGGACGCGGAAGTGATCCGCCCGATCGCACGCCCGGTCGCGCCACTGCCGGCCATCGTGCTGCTGCGCGGCAATCTCGCGCCCGAGTCGGGCCTGATCAAGACCGGCATCGTGGAGCGCAAGCAGCGCCGCTTCACCGGGCCGGCCGTGTGTTTCTGGAGCGCGGACGCGGCCATCGCGGCGCTGAAGCAGGGCGGCATCCATCCCGGCCAGGTGGTGGTGATGCGCGGCGCCGGCGCCTGCGGTGGGCCGGCGATGGGCGGCGGCGCCTCGCGCGTGGTGTTCGCGATCGACGGCGCGGGCCTGGGCGACCAGGTCGCGCTGCTGACCGACGGCCATCTCTCCGGCCTGGTCTGCAAGGGGCTGGTGGTGGCGGAGGTGTCGCCGGAAGCGGCGTTGGGCGGCCCGCTGGGGCTGCTGCAGGATGGCGACACGATCACCATCGACCTCGACGCGCGCCGCCTCGATGTCGACCTCAGCGACGTGCAGTTGCAGGCGCGCCGCGCGGGGTGGCGCGCCCCTGCGCTCATGCACGACACCGGCTGGCTGCAGCAATACCGGCGCAACGTGGGCGCGCTGTCGCAAGGCGCTGTGCTGGTGCGCAGCGAGCCGCCAAGCTAAGCCTCATCCAAGGGCGCCGCGCTTTCGATGCAAGCCAACCAGAACAAGGAGACAGCCATGCAACGCCGAATCTTCCTGACATGGGCCGCCTCGGCGCTGTCCGCCACCGCCTGGGCGGCGGACAGCTACCCCCAGAAGCCGCTGCGCCTGGTCGTGGGCTTCGCGCCCGGCGGCGGCGCCGACGCGCTCACGCGCATCATTGCGCAGGGGCTCGCGAAGCAGCTGGGACAGCAGGTCATCGTGGACAACCGGCCCGGCGCCGACGGCATCCTGTCGGCGCAGGCGGTGGCGAGCGCGCCGCCCGACGGGTACACGCTGCTGATGGGCACCAACACCGCCATGGTGGCGGCGCCCACGCTGCGGCCCAACCCGCCCTACGACCCCTTTAAGGCCTTCACGCCGATCAGCTCGGCCGGCCAGTTCTCGATGTTCCTCGTGGTGCCCTCCGGCTTTCCGGCGAAGAGCGTCGACGAGCTGCTTGCGGCGGTCGCGGCCAAGCCCGGGGGCTATAACTCGGCCTCGAGCAACAGCGCCTCCGAGCTCGCGATGCTCCAGCTGCTCGGCCAGCAGCGCAAGGTGGTCAACGCCCGCTACAAGGGCGACATGCAGGCCATGACCGACCTGTTGGGCGGGCAGATCCACATGATGTTCACCACCGGCACGTTGGCGCCGGCCTTCGTCAAGGAGGGGCGCATCCGGGCCCTGCTCACACTGCAGCCGCAGCGCAGCCCCTTGTTGCCGGAGGTGCCGACGGCGGCCGAGCTGGGTCTGGGCAAGCTCACCATCACGCCCTGGGCCGGCTTCTTCGGACCGCCAGGCCTGCCCGCGGCGATCACCGAGCGGCTCTCGACCGAGCTTCAGAAGACGCTGGCGCGCCCCGAGGTGCGCGAGCAGCTCGTACAGCAGGGCTTCGAGGGCTACGGCATGAGTCCGGAGCAATTCGCCGCCTTCTTCCGCACGCAGTACGAGGCCTTCGGCGCGACCGTGAAACAGCACAACCTGAAGTTCGACGCGTAGCGCCGATGCCTGCGGCCGATGCGTCCTGACAGGCCCTAAAGCGGCAGCGAGGCAGCGTTGCGCTGCCAGAAGGCCGCATCGGGAAAGCTGCCCGCAGCGGCCGCCGCGTTGTCCGCCATGTGCTCGGGCCAGGTGGTGCCGGGGATGGTGCAGGTCACGGCGGGATGGCTCAGCACGAACTTCAGCAGCAGCTGCGCCCAGCTTGCGCAGCCGATCTCGTTCGCCCAGCCGGGCAGGGGCTGGGCGCGCAGCCGGCGCAGCAGCCCGCCGCCGCCGCCGAAGGGCATGTTGACGATCACTGCCATGCCGCGCTCGGCTGCCAGCGGCAGCAGTCGCTCCTCGGCCTGGCGCGCGTCGACCGAGTAGTTGATCTGCAGGAAGTCGAGCGGCTCGGCGCGCAGCACCGCCTCGACCTCGGCATAGGCCGAGGCGGTGTAGTGCGTGATGCCGATATAGCGCACGCGGCCTTGGGCCTTCCAGTCGCGCAGCGTCGCCAGGTGGGTGCGCCAGTCGACCAGGTTGTGTACCTGCAGCAGGTCGATGCGCGGCGTGCGCAGGCGCTGGAAGGACTGCTCCATCTGCGCGATGCCGGCCTCGCGGCCGGAGGTCCAGACCTTGGTGGCGAGGAAGGCCTTCTCGCGCTGCCCGCTCGCGGCCAGCAGCGCGCCCACCACGGACTCGGCGCGGCCGTACATCGGCGAGCTGTCGATCAGCGAGCCGCCGGCGGCGAACAGCGCATCGAGCACGCCCGGCAGGCGCTGGTGCTCGGCGCTGCCGGGGCTGACATCGAAGCCGAGCCAGGTGCCGCAGCCGATCACCGGCAGGGCTTCGCGGGTAGAGGGGATGGGGCGGGTGGTCATGGGCGCCATGGACTTTTCCACATGATCGTCCTGGACTCGGAAAAAGAAAACCTTGGCACCCAGGAATACTGTATAAAAATACAGTTATCTGGATCATCATGGGCCTGCCTTCCTTCGACTCCTTTTCCTCCGCCGCCCGCCACAAGGTCTGGCGCGGGGACACGCTGGGCCTGGCCGATGGGCAGGTCATCGGCACGGGGCATGCGGCGCTCGATGCGCAACTGCCCGGCGGCGGCTGGCCGGTGGGCGCGATGACGGAGCTGCTGCAGGCTGCGCCCGAAGCCCATGCCTGGCAACTGCTGCTGCCGGCGCTGGCGCAGGCCGTGCAGGGCGGCGCGGGGCCCGTTGCGCTGATCGGCGCGCCGCAGGAACCCTTCGGCCCCGCGCTTGCGGCGCAGGGCCTGCCGGTCGAGGCGCTGCTGTGGGTGCGCAGCGAAGCACAGGCCGCGCGGCTCTGGGCCTGCGAACAAGCCTTGCGCTGCGCCGAGGTGGCCGCCGTGCTGGCCTGGCTGCCGCAGGCGCGGGTGGGCGATCTGCGGCGGCTGCAGCTTGCGGCGGCGCAGCACGACCGCCTGCTGTTCGTGTTTCGCCCGGACGCGGCCGCCCATTCGGCGTCGCCGGCGCGGTTGCGTTTGCGGCTCGCCGCCTGCGCCGCAGACGCCGCGCAGATCGACGTCCACATCCTCAAGCGCCGCGGCCCGCCGCTGGCGGCGCCCCTGCAACTGCCGGCGCGCAGCGAGCGCATGACGGCGCTGCTTGCGGCCAGCCAGCTCCGGCGCAAGCTGCGCCGGCAGCAGGAGGGCGGGCTGCCACCCAGGACCGAAGGCGCGACCGTGCTCCGCCTCGGCCTCCACGCGGAGCAAGGCCATGCACTGGATCGCATTGCGCTGGCCGCCTGAGATCGCCGCCGCCCAGGAGGTGCCGCTGCCGTCTCCCGAGGCGCTCGGCTGGTGGGCCCTGCAGTTCACGCCGCACGTTGCCTGGGTCGACGGCGAAGCCCTGCTGCTCGAAGTCTCGGCCTGCGAGCGGCTGTGGGGTGGGCGCCTGGCCTTGATGCGCGAGATCGCGCGGCTCAACCCGGTGCCGGAAATCCCCGTGCAGCGCGCGCAGGGCGCGACCAGCCTGGTCGCGCTGGCGCGGCTGCGCATGTTCGCGCGCGGCGAGCAGCCGCCGTACGAGCTGCCGTCCGGCCTGCCGCTCGACACGCTGAGCGCGGCGCGCGATCACCTGGAAGTGCTGGCGCATTTGGGCTGCCGCAGCTGGGGCGATGTCGAGAAGCTGCCACGCGGCGGCCTCACGCGCCGCTTCGGCAAGGCATTGCGCGCGGCCCTCGACGTGGCCTACGGCCTGGCGCCCGACGGCCATGAGTGGCTGCAGCTGCCCGACGTGTTCGAGCAGAAGCTGGAGCTGCCCGCGCTGGCCGAGGGCGCGCCCGAGCTCATGTGGTCGGCCAACCGCCTGCTGGCGGCGCTGCAGATCTGGCTGCGGGCGCGCCAGCGCGGCGCGGTGGCGATCGAGCTGCAATGGACGCTGGACCTGAAGCGGCTCAACGGCGTCACGCTGCCGCCGCACCAGCAGCTCACGGTGCGCACGGCCGAGCCCACGCAGGACATGGCGCACCTGCGGCGCCTCCTGGCCGAGCGGCTCGCGCTCACGACGCTGGCCGCGCCGGCGAGCTGGCTGCGTCTGCGCTCGGTCGAGACCGCGCCCTGGGCCGGGGCCAGCACCAGCTTCCTGCCCGAAGACAACCGCAAGGGCGACAAGCTGCACGAGCTGGTCGAACGGCTCAGCGCGCGGCTGGGGCCGCAGCAGGTGCTGCGCGCGGTCGCCCAGGCCGATCACCGGCCCGAGTGCCGGCAGACGTGGCGGCCTGCATTGCACAAGCCGCAGGCTGCTGCCTCGCCACCGCCGGCGGCTTCGCAATCGGCGGCTCGGCCGACGCCGGGCCGCCCCAAGGCGACCGATGGCCCCGTCGGGGAGCAGGGGGCCATCTACCCGTCCTGGCTGCTGCGCGAGCCCTTGCGGCTGGAAGTGCGCGACGGCCATCCCTGCTTCCGCGGCGTGCTGCGCAAGCGGGTCGGGCCGCAGCGGCTGGAGGCCGGCTGGTGGGGCGGCCCGGGGCAGGGCGCGAAGGAGGGCGCGGAAGAGGGCGGCCACCCGGCCGTGCGCGACTACTACATCGCCGAGAGCCCGGAGGCGGGCCTGGTCTGGATCTTTCGCGAGCGGCCCTCGGCCTTCCTGTCCGACGAGGCGCCGCGCTGGTTCCTGCAAGGGCTCTACGCCTGAGCGAAGGATGAGGCCATGCCCGAACTCAGCGACAAGCAGATCCTGAAGCGCAAGCGTGCCTCGGCCACGGTGCATGCCTTGCCGCCGCGGCTGCCACAGCCGGAAGCCGGGCCGCCGATGCCGCCGATGCCGCAGGGGTTGCCGGTACTGCCGGCCTACGCCGAGCTGCACTGCCTCACGAACTTCAGCTTCCAGCGCGGGGCCTCGCATCCCGAAGAGCTCGTGCAGCGCGCCTACGCGCTCGGCTACGAGGCGCTCGCGATCACCGACGAATGCTCGGTGGCCGGCGTGGTGCGCGCGCACGAAGCGCTGCGGGAGCTCCTCGAGACGCTCGATCCTTCGCAGCAGCATCCCTTCCGCCTGCTGTTCGGCAGCGAGTTCCGCTTCGAGCGCTTCAAGCTGGTGGCGATCGCGCACGATCTGGAAGGCTGGGGCAACCTCTGCGAGTTCATCACCGCCGCGCGCACCACGGCGCCCAAGGGCAGCTACCACGTGAGCTGGGACGACAGCGACGTCGTCTCGCTGTGCGATTGCGAAATCCTCTTCGTGCCCCTGCGCGCGCCCGGCGCCATGCCCGACGCCGAAGCGCTCTGCGCCGACGTGGCCCAGGTCGCGCGCCTCTTCGCGGGCCGCCTCTGGATCGCGGCCGAGCTGCCCAACGAGCTCGACGACGACCTCTGGCTCGTCACGCTGCTGCAGGCCGGCGCACAGGCCGGCGTGCCGCTGGTGGCGGCCGGCGACGTACACATGCACGTGCGCTCGCGCAAGCCGCTGCAGGACGTGATCACGGCCGTGCGCGAGGGCAGCCCGGTCGCCGAATGCGGCTTCGCCCTGCAGCCCAATGCCGAGCGGCACCTGCGCTCGCGCCTGCGGCTGGCAAACCTCTATCCGGCCGAGCTGCTGGCCAACACGCTCGAAGTCGCGCGGCGCTGCAGCTTCGACCTGAACGTGATCCGCGAGCACTACAAGTACCCGCTCGAGAACGTGGCGAACGGCGAGACGCCGGCGCAGACGCTGGTGCGCAAGACCTGGGAAGGGGCGCGCGAGAAGTATCCGCAGGGCCTTCCGGAGAAGGTGCGCAGGCAGATCCAGCACGAGCTCGACCTGGTCATCGAGATGCACTACGAGATGTTCTTCCTCACGGTGGAAGACATCGTTCGCTTCGCGCGCTCCCAGGGCATCCTGTGCCAGGGCCGCGGCTCCTCGGCCAACTCGGCGGTCTGCTACTGCCTGGGCATCACCGCCATCGACCCCGAGACCGGCCATCTGCTGTTCGAGCGCTTCCTGAGCCGCGAGCGCCGCGAGCCGCCCGACATCGACGTCGACTTCGAGCACCAGCGGCGCGAGGAGGTGATCCAGTACATCTACCGGAAGTACGGCCGCGACCGCGCCGCCATCGCCGCGGTCGTGATCTGCTACCGCTCGCGCAGCGCGCTGCGCGACGTGGGCAAGGCGCTGGGCATCGATGCCCGCCTGGTCGACGAATTCGCCAAGGACCACTACTGGTTCGATGGCGTGGTGCTCGACCAGCGGCTGCAGGAGGCGATGCAGCGCACGGGCGTGCAGGAGGCCATGCCCAGGCTGCTGCAGTGGATCGAGCTCACGCAGCAGCTGCGCGGATTCCCGCGCCACCTGAGCCAGCATGTGGGCGGCTTCGTGCTCACGCAGAGCAAGCTCACGCGCCTGGTGCCGGTGGAGAACGCCTCGATGAAGGACCGCTCCGTCATCCAGTGGGAGAAGGACGACCTCGAGGCCATGGGCATGCTCAAGGTCGACGTCCTGGCCCTGGGCATGCTGAGCGCGATCCGGCGCACGCTGGCCCTGGTCAACGGCTGGCGCGGCACGGCGATCGAGATGCACCACATCCCGAACGACGACGAGGCCGTGTTCGACATGATCTGCGATGCCGACACCATCGGCGTGTTCCAGATCGAGAGCCGCGCGCAGATGTCGATGCTGCCGCGCCTCAAGCCGCGCAGCTACTACGACCTGGTGATCGAGGTCGCCATCGTGCGGCCCGGGCCGATCCAGGGCGGCATGGTGCATCCGTACCTCAAGAACCGCGAGAAGGTGCGCAAGGGCAGCGAGATCGACTACCGCTATCCCGATCTCATCCCGGCGCTGGGCCGCACCCTCGGCGTGCCGATCTTCCAGGAGCAGGTGATGCAGATCGCGATGATCGCGGCCCGGTTCACGCCCGATCAGGCGGATCGCCTGCGCCGTTCGATGGCGGCCTGGAAGCGCAAGGGCGGCGTCGAGAAGTTCCGCGAGCCCCTGGTCGAAGGCATGGTCGAGAACGGCTACGAGCGCGGGTTTTCCGAGTCCATCTTCAAGCAGGTCCAGGGCTTCGGCGAATACGGCTTTCCTGAAAGCCATGCCGCCAGCTTCGCGCTGCTGGTGATCGTGAGCAGCTGGCTCAAGCTGCACGAGCCCGCCTGCTTCCTCGCCGCGATGCTCGATTCGCAGCCGATGGGCTTCTATTCGCCCTCGCAGCTGGTGCAGGATGCCAGACGGCATGGCGTCGAGGTGCGCCCGGTCGATGTGACGATGAGCGATCTCGACTGCACCCTGGAGCCCCCGGCTGTTGCTCCTTCCCCCTCTGGGGGAAGTCCGCAAAGCATCCCACCCCGCTTCGAACATCGCCGAGGCCACCCCCACCAACCCGCCATACGCCTCGGCCTGCGCCGCATCGCCACCCTCAGCGAAGCCGGCGCCACCCGCATCCTCGAAGCCCGCGCCCAAGCCCCCTTCACCAGCACCGAAGACCTCGCCCTGCGCGCCGAGCTCGACGCCAAGGACATGGCCGCACTGGCTGCCGCCGATGCGCTGCTGGCGCTCTCGGGCCACCGGCGCCAGCAGGTCTGGGACGCCACCGCGCAGCGGCGCGCGCCGGCGCTGCTCAAGGGCGTGCCCATCCTCGAGCGCGCGCTGCAGCTGCCCCTGGCACCCGAGGGCGAGGAGATCGTCGGCGACTACGCCTCGCTGGGCTTCACGCTGCGCCGCCATCCGCTGGCGCTGCTGCGCCCGCGGCTCGCGCGCATGAAGCTCAGCAGCGCCGAGCAGCTGCGCGACCTGCCCAGTGGCCGGACCGTGCGCGCCTGCGGCATCGTCATGGGCCGCCAGCGCCCGCAGACCGCCAACGACACCATCTTCGTCACGCTCGAGGACGAGACCGGCAACGTCAACGTGATCGTCTGGAAGCACGTGGTCGAGGCCTGGCGCGAGCCGCTGCTGAAGTCGCACCTGCTCGCGGTGCAGGGCACCTGGCAGCGCGACGTGGACAGCGGCGGCGAGGTGCGGCACCTGGTGGCCACCGGCTTCCGGGACCTGACGCCACTGCTGGGGCGGATCGCGAAGAGCAGCAGGAGCCGGGACTTCCATTGAATCGACGAGAGGCGAGGCTGCGCGCGCCGCAACCGTGCATCGCGCGAAGCTGAAAACCTGGGCTCAAGCCGCTTCCATCATGATGGTCTTGAACTCCCCGCTGGCGATGCGCTTCTGCCATTCCGCGGGCCCGGTGAT
>NZ_JBDGIO010000029.1:0-35564 GCF_057657375.1 Variovorax sp. Soil_C_12
AGACAGGGGCGCAACGTTTGCCATCCGCCGCGGGCTCAGCGGCGGGCTACCGCGAGCGGTGCGAGCGGTTTAGTCCGACGCTGCGAAGCAGGCTGTCGCGCGCCATCATTTCACGGGCCACTGGCCTCCCCCCATACTGCATTGCCAACTCATCACGCTGGTGAGCCGCAACCCGCACCACCGGTCATCTCGCAATGGGCGGGCATGCTTACGATGCCCGCGAGCGGTGGTGGCGGTGACAGCGGGGCCTGACCCGCACCTCCCAGCCGAGCTCCCGAGCTCCCGCGCCCCTGCCCCAACGTCCAGCCCGGCTTAGAACGCGTTAAACACCGCCGAGTTGGCCGCACCCTGCCCTTGAGCGTCTTCGAGCGCCCGGATCACGCCGCGCAGGTGCTCGCACTCGCGCTCCAGCGAGGCGACCCAGGCGCGGGCGTGCTGCGCTTCGTTGAAGGCCTGCGCGTGCAGGGCGGACATTCCCCAGCGGCTCTCGAACCACAGCGTCAAATTGATTGCGCGCGGGGCGTTGCCGCTGGCTAGGTAGCGCTGCAGGGTGCGCAGGCTGATACCCAGGTGCCTGGCAATGCGTTGGCGCGGCTCGGTCTGGTCGGCGACTGGATAAGCCAGGGGCGGCAGCCCCGCGGGCGAGGGAGAAAGGAATGGCATGGAGACCTCCTGCAGGCTGGCGGCGGCGCCGGCCCGGGAGGCAGTGTCAACTTGTCGCAGGCCCTTGGCGCCCTCTTCCGCCCCTGCCGTTCGGGCTTTTCAGGGGGGATCGGGGCGTTGAACATAACGGCGCCTGGCGTGCAGCGATTTGTCGGGGCAAAGTTGAAATGTCGCATCCTTCCTCGCTTCGGCCCCTATTTCGTGGCGCAAGGATGGAAGCAGGCCGCGCCGACGATCACAGTGACCATGCCGAAACTGATCACTGATCGAGTCCAGGCGATTCAGGCGGTGATGAATCGCCTCGTCGCGATTCGTCGTCCATCGTCAGAGATGAGCGCGCAGAAGCTTGACGCCTCCAAATGCAAATTCCGATGCTGTCCGGAGCCCTATTGTTTCGGACGGTAGTCTCATATGTCTTTGAATGGTTGATCGCAGGCTTTGCGACCATCCGTTGTCGAGCGCGCAAGGCGAAGCGAAGTTGCGCCACGACTGGCTGCCGCGCTTGCGTGGATCGTCGTCGTTCCGACAATGTTTTTGGGGGCACCGATGTGCTTCTGGTGATCTCGAAAGGTCAGATCATGTGCCACACCACAGATCCCTTGCACGTATCCGCGTGAAGTTCCAGATGCCCACCCTTGCAATTCACACGGCGCCGACCGAAATCTTTTCTCTTCTGATCGACCGTGGTGGCTTGTCCGTGCGCAGGCCCTTGAATGACGGGTGCCGGATGTACCCGTCCGGCGTCCACTCGGTGAAAACTACCTCGGCCACGAGCTTCGGCTCGACCCAGTGCGCGCGGCGGTCGTTCTCCGTCTTCTCTTTGAACGGTCGCTTGTCGGTGCCCAGCGCCTGCATCCGCTTCACCAAATCGCGCAGCATCTGTTCGTTGAAGCCGGTGCCGACCTTGCCGACGTAGATCAGGGCGCCGGCTTCGTCGTAGTAGCCCACCAGCCAGCTTGATCCAGTCCGGCGACCGCCGCGACGGGTAGCGGCTCGCCTTGCGCTTTCCGATGATCCCCTCGAGGCCGAGCTCGCACGCCGAGGCAATGATGTCCTGCGGCGGTGCGTCGAAGGCCTCGCTGAATCGAATCGGAGCCGGAGGCTTGCGCAGGATGGACTGCAGTAGCGCCCGGCGCTCGACCAACGGCACGCCGCGCAGGTCGAACCCGTCATAGAACGGCACGTCGAAGAGGAAGTAGATGATCCGCTGGGTGTGCGTGTCAATACCGG
Organism: Variovorax sp. Soil_C_12; assembly: GCF_057657375.1. Taxonomy (NCBI): domain Bacteria; kingdom Pseudomonadati; phylum Pseudomonadota; class Betaproteobacteria; order Burkholderiales; family Comamonadaceae; genus Variovorax; species Variovorax sp. Soil_C_12. The sequence goes on from NZ_JBDGIO010000029.1 coordinate 1,894, forward strand.
CTTAGTTTTCCCCATTTTGGCCGGAGTAAATTTCCCCACCTTGTTTCTCGGGTGCTCAGCCCGGCATCGAGGCTTGGACCTCCTTTCGTGGTCGACCAGGTCGTCGCTTGATCGGCGGCATGGCTGACGGCTCGCCCAGCAGCGGCCGCCCGCGCAGGTGCTCCGGGATCAGCGCCGCGTGCTCGCGCAGCCGGTACGAGTTGCCCTCGATCGGGATGACCACCGCGTGGTGCAGCAGCCGGTCCAGCAGCGCGGTGGCCACAACGGCGTCGCCGAAGATCTCGGCCCACTCCCCGAAGCCTCGGTTGCCGGTCATGATCATGGCGCAGCGCTCATAGCACGCGTTGACGAGCTGGAAGAACAGGTTGCCGCCGCCGGAGCACACAGGCAGGTAGCCGATCTCGTCGACGATCAGGAGGCTGTAGCGGCTGAGGTACTTCACCCGTTCGCGCAGCTTGCCCTCGCGCTCGGCCTTGCGCATGGAGTCCACCAACTCGGCCAGCGTCGCGAAGAACACGCTCTTGCCGGCCTTCACTGCCTCGAGGCCCAGCGCGATCGCAAGGTGGCTCTTGCCGGTGCCGGGCGGCCCGAGGAAGTGCACGCACTGGCGCCGCTCGACGAACTCGAGCTCGGCCAATGCCAGCACCCGGTTGCGATCCAGGCTCGGCTGGAAGCTGAAGTCGTAGCCCGACAGGCTCTTGACGGTGGTCAGGCGGGCCGTCTGCAGCGCCATCTTGATGCGGCGGCTCTCCCGCGTGGAGTACTCCTCGCCCAGCAGCGCTTCAATGGCTTCCAGCGCCGTCACCTCGCCCTGCTCGATGCGCGACAGCGTGGTCTGCAAGGCTTCCAGCGCACGCGGCATCTTCAGGCCCACCAGGTGGCGGCGGATGCGATCGGTGGTGGTGCCGCTCATCTTGCCGCTCCCAACTGACGCGCGATCTGCTCGTACACGCCCAGGGATCGGGTGGCCACTGCATGGCCCGGCAGCACACGCAAGGTGGACCGCTCATGGCGCTGACCGCCGCGGCCGCCGCCTTGTCGGTGGCCGGGCAGCACCGAGCGCTGCTTGCGCCCGTGGAGCAACGCGTGCACAGCAATCAGCTTGCCGTCCTCGTGGATGCGCACTTGGTGCGCCGTGCTCTCCACCTCGAGAACGCGGGCGCGCGTGCCGTCGGGAACCGAGTAGTAGTTGCCCCCGACGCTGACGCAACCCTCGTGGCTCAGGCGCCGCTGCACGCGCAGCACGGCATCGAAGCGGCCTGCCGGCAAGGCCCGCAAGGCGGGGCGCTCCTCGGCGAAGTGCTCGGCCACGATGCGGTCGGTGGTCCCATGCAGACGCACGTTGGCCACGGTGTCGAGCCAGTGGCGCAACTGCCGGTTCATGTCCTCGATGTCGGTGAAGTGCCGGGCCATGAAGAAGTCGGCGCGGATGTAATAGGGTCGCTCCACTTTGCCCTTCGTCTGGGCCCGATACGCCTGGCAGGCCCGCGGCACGAAGCCGTAGTGCGCACCGCAAGCCAGCAGCTTGGCGTTGTAGACGATCGGCTTTTCCTCGTCGGGCTCGCCCAACACGGCGGTCTTCATCCGGTCGTACAAGATCTCGCGCGGCACGCCGCCGAAGTGCTCGAAGGCTTCCATGTGACAGCGGAGCACCGTGGGGAGGTCCTGGTGCAGGACGTACTGCGCCCACAGGTAGCGGCTGTGGCCCAGCACCATGGCGAACAGCCACACCTTGCGCCATGCGCCGTGGTCGTCGGCGAACTGGACTTTGAACTCGGCGAAGTCGACCTGTGCCTGGCGGCCGGCCGGTGTCTCGAATCGCACCTCGAACGATGGTGCCGGCGGCGGTCGCACCTCGCGCAGGAAGTCGTTCAGGACGGTCTTGCCGCCGCGGTAGCCCAGTTCGCGGATCTCGCGCAGGAGCCGCGCGCCGGTGAGCTCGGGCCAGGCCGCCACGCGTTCGCGCAGATAGCCCTCGAACGGCTGGACCCGTGTCATCCGTGGCTCGCGCGGCTTGTACTTGGGCACGGCCAGACCCCGGCGGATGTACTTGCGCACGGTCTTGCGGTCATGGCCGGTGCGCTCGGAGATCGCCGAGACCGACAGGCCCTGCCTGTGCAATTCCAGAAGAATCATCATCAGTTCCCTCAGATTGACCACCGGACCTCCCGACGCGTTGGACGCGCCATGGTCTGTCAGGTGCACGAAGTGCTGGCGGGCCTCGGCCCGCCAGCGCTTCAACGTCTCTCAAACTGGGGAAATTTCAAACGGCCAAAGTGGGGAGTATTCAAGCGGCGGTGACAGTGCGAGTTGTCGAAGGCGTTTTGCAGGGCGTTGAAGTCGGTCAGGCCGGGGTCGTTGAGCATCACGACCTCGCCATCGAGCCAGCCAGGCCGCAGCTTCATGCCCTCCAGCGCTCGCACCAAGTGCGGCATCTTCGAACTCCAGTCCAGTCCGTTACGGCTGATCAGTCGCGCGGCGCCGGCAGCGTCGACCCGCGCCAGCATGCGGTAGCCGTCGAGTTTGATATCGAAATCCAGTCCTCGGCTCGCGGCGGCGGCCTGTCGACGAGGGTGGCCAGCACGGGGGCAAGCCTCGCCGGCATCTCACCCTCGGCGGCGCCGGCTGGCATCCGCAGGGTCTTCCTGCCGGGCGATGTCGGCTTGGCAGACGTCGAGCGGACGGCGCGAGGCTGCACCGACTACCTGGCAGTCGGACCACCAGAAGAGGAAGCGCCTGCCGCCGTTGGCCCGCCGTCTGGCGGGTTGGTGGTGCCCGGCGGCTCCTTCACCCAGATAAAGAGCGCGGTGATCCCGCCAATGATCAGGATGGCCAGGAACAGCGCCATGCGCCTGAAGGCGCGGCCGGCGGCCAGATCGTTTTGTCTCCGCTTCATGGGGGTCTCCCGAGTGCGCAGGCTAAGGTAGCGATGGACACACGCTGAAATTGTCGGCCGACGTGACAACAGATGGAGGATAGAAACCTACAGCGCCTACTCGTTTGGGGCGGCAGATTGCCCCGTGTCGGACCACAAATCGGAGAGACGAATGGCAGACGACAAGACGAAAGTGGGCGGCCAGGATCGCGCCCGCATCAACGTGAACGAGGACTACGAGGTCCGCGACTGGTGCAAGAGCCTGGGCGTGAGCGAAGAAGAACTGCGCAAAGCTGTTGCCGAAGTTGGCGACCAAGCCGACAAGGTGCGCGAGTACCTCGGCAAGAAGTAGTCGCGCCCTCCGCCATGGGCTGCCCAATTTGCGCCTGGTCGGGCTGGGTGTGCGAGAACCATACCAATCGCCCCTCAGAGGTCACGACCGAAGGGGCTGCGCCTGCGCAGGCGCCGCGGTGCCGTGCACCTGCAACCCTGAGGCTATCTTCAACGACTGGGGGGAGATATTCGCCTGCGTCGACCAGGAGCGGGTCAGCAGGGCGCCTCCAGCAGTTGACCCGCTGCGGGCCCAGACGCTGCCGGTTCGCCACTGACTTGTGCGCGATCGACGAGTTCCTTCGCCTTGTCGGCGAGCTTGTCGATAAGGGCCTCGAGGCAGTTGCCGTTGCCATCGCCTGCGGTCAAGGCCACACGGGCCACGAGCTTGCCATCAGTAACCACGTCGGCGCCAACGGAGAGCTGATCGCCGACGGCGGTGAGCTCGATACGGATCACCGAGCCGCGATAGTCGAAACTCCGTTGGGGAACCGGGTTGTTCATGGCGGCTCCTGGAGGATCCATGAGCCGCAGCCTCCGGGATGGAGCGCTATTCCATGAGTCGCCTTGGCAGGTCGATCCACCTTAGGCCGATCCGTAAGCAGGTGCAACCACTAACGCGCGATTGGAGTAGTGCGATTCCAGGCAGCGTGGGTGGACCCGGCTCGATGGCCTAGAAGAGGGATGGCTCCTCTCGCGGGGTTCCTTCGGCCTGGCGCGCTCCGGCTTGGGCTTTGGCTGCCGGGGGGGATCGGGTGGCGCCGGGGCGGCTTCGAAGAGCTCAACGGGTGCGAGTTTGAGCAGCTGCTGCGCCAGTTCCACGGTCCCCTCCAACCACTGATCGAAGTCCGCCGCCTCGATCGGGATCACCGACGCTTGTCCTGGAGGTCGAGCGGCAACACCCACTTCGTCTTCGGGTCGATCTCGGGCTTGTGCATGCGGCTCATGAGCGGGTGCCCATCGGCGTTGAGCGTCAGGACCGTGTAGCTCTCGTGCTCCACCCCCGTCGCCTTGTCCACCCAGACGTTCCATAGGCCAGCCAGGCCCCAGGGCCGCCCGTCGGCGCGTCGGAAGCGCCACCACTCGCACCTTGGGAACGGCTGGTCGTGCGGTCCCCAGTACGGCTCATCGAAGCTGGCGGCCGGGACGATGCAGCGCTGGCCCCGCTTCCAGGGATCCTTGTAGCTGGCCTTCTCCGCCAACTCCTCGCTGCGCGCATTGTTCGTCGGGTATTTGAGCTTCGGCTCCGTCGCGAACCAGGGGATCAGGCCCCAGTGGCCCAGGGCCAGCTCGCGCTCGTAGCCTGCGGCATCGCGCCGGCGTCGGATGAACGGCCCGGGCGACCGGGGGAAGATGTCGCGCACCCACGGTCGCGCCTGCCGCGCACCCACGTGCCAGAAGCGCTCGATCTCCTTGATCTCCGGGGATTCGTAGCGGTTGCACATGTCAGGAAGGTAGCGGCTCAGAACGGCAACGGAAGCACGGGCCCGAGCCAGGCCACCGCCGCCGCGTCGGGCGGCAGCGATCGCAGCCGCTCATCCTTCCAGAGGTCGGCGGCCACCTCTTCGAGGTGCAGGGGGTCCACGGTGCGCCACTGCTGCTGCAGCCGATGCGCGCAGGCGGCGATCCAGATGTCAGCGGGAACGTTGTCCATGTCATATACTGTACGTTCATCCAGACTGTACATCCATCCACTATTTTCGCGTGTGTTCGCGATCGTTTACCGCTGCCGCCGAGAGGGGCAACCGCTGCTCCGCGATGACATCGAGGCGGAGCCCGCGCATGGCGAGCTGCAGGTCTATCGCAAGGGCATGAAGCGTGTCGCCGTGCTGGTGGGCCGGGACAGGGAGAGCTACGTGATTCCGCTGCTCGACAAGGTGAAGCTGCTCGCGATCAACGAGCGCGGCGTGCTGCTCACCGGCGTCGAGATTTACCCGACCCGCGGCGCCAAAGGCACCGGCCCCATGTTCCCGCAGACCTGGTGGTGCGAGCTGAGTCCGAAGGGAAGGCTAGCCGCCGCAGACCCTGCGAAGTCGCGCCGGCGGGAGCGTGAGCGCCAAGCTCGCGACATTGGCAGCGCGCTCGTGCGCCGGCCCACCAGGCGCGGCGGCCAGCACGAGCCACCCGGAGAAATCACATGAGCCAGCTCGACCTGCTGACCGCCTGCCCTACCCTGCTGCGCATGCCTTCTTGGCTGGGGCGCGATGTCCTAGACGAAGTTCAGCTGCCGTTCACGCCTGGCGACTACAAGGTGACACCCGGTGACGATCGCTGGACCGTCGTTTGCCTCAAGACCGGCGAGCAGGTGTACCACGGCATCGGTCCCGTCGAGGTCGTGCGCTCGCCGTGCCGTTCTGAGAAGGAGGGACGCGATGTGGGAGCCTGAAACGCGGCACCAGATCCGCGGTGTCCCCATGAGCCATTTCCAGGAATGGCAGTTCGCCTTCGTCGAGGAATGGCTGCGGCTGTCCGAGGGTTGCGCGGACCTGCTCCAGACCGCGGACGTCGCGAACGAGCTTTACGCTGCGAACAAGGATCGTGATCCTGCCGAATTGGCTCGCGAGGAATGGGGCTAGGGCTTGGAGGTGCCCTCGGGGAACATCGATGGCGAGGGGATCGGCACGTCCGACCTGGCGGCCCGCGTTGCAGCAGGCGCCTCGGTCTCGGCCCCGTTTGGCGGCGGCCGTGCCGGGAGGTAAGCCACAGCGGGTTCGGGGCCCAAAAAAACTTGTACCCGCGCAGGGCCTGCCCGTTCCGTGAGCACCGCAATGAGAGCCAAGCAGATTGCGGCTGCGGGGAGATGCGCAGTCGGTTATCCACAGAGTCATACACCGGGGAAGGGGAAAACCGGCCCTTGACTTTCATGGCTGGGCTGGGCGTTCATTCGGCGATTGGCGCCTTCGACCCACGAAGCCTCCAACCGAGAGTCATGCCGGCGGCGGCGATCAGGATGGCGGCCGAACCGGCGAGCTGCAGCGGCTTGAGCATGTGCTCGAAGGCGACGAAATCCACCACCATGGCGAATATCGGATAGAGGAAGGACAACGCGCCTACCGAGTGGGTCGGCAGCTTCTGGATCGCACCGTATAGCAGTGCGAAGACCAGGCCCGTGTAGATGGCGCCCATCACGATGAAATCGCGCCAGGCGCGATAGTCGTTCGGAAGATCCGTCAAGTCCGCAAACGGCGCAATCATGACCGTGCCGACGCATACGTGGATCAGCGCGATGAGGTGAGGCGGCTTGTCGCCGAGCTTCTTGGTCACGATAGCCGCGATGGCGTAGAAGAACGCTGCGCCGAGCGCCATCAGGACACCGGTGATGTACGCACTTGGAGGGCCTGCATAGGCCGCCGCGGAGGGCCTCGCATACACAATGAGGAGCACACCCGTAAAAGCGATGCCAAGCCACGCGAGCTTGGTGCCCGTGATGCGCTCAGAGAAGAAGATCGCACCGAGGCCGACCAGCATGAAGGGCTGCGTGTTGTAGACGGCGATGGCGACCGAGATCGACGCCCGCTAGAAGGAGGCGAAGATCAGGAGCCAGTTGAGGACGATCGCCACGCCGCCGACGGCCGCCAAGCCGACCTGCTTGAGCGTCAGCGCGCCGACCAGTGATCCGGTGAGGGCGCACACGATCAGCAGGGTCGCCGCCCCGAAGACGCAGCGCCAGAACAGCAGTTCGATGATCGGCTGCCCGGAGAAGACGACGAACCAGCCGATGGTTCCCGAGATCAGCATGGCCGCAACCATCTGTGAGCGTGCCGGTTGTTTTCTTGCTCATGCTCAATTGATGGCCGAAGAAGCTGAACGCTCGCTGACGGCATTGCGCCTCCTGGAGTGCCTTGAAATTGCGTGGAAAGGTCGGGAAAATCCTGGCGCAGGATCCTTTTGTACGGAACGCATGCGCTCGCCTCGACGTTGTCGAATTCACCCCCAGCATGACAGCGCCAGGGGTGGAGGCTCGAGGAACTCTAGGCGCGAGCGTGGTGGCGGCCCCACCCGTTCCTTGAGCTCTTGCAGGAGCGGGCTGCGCGCGCGTGTTGGCATTAGCATATTGTTTTCTTAAAACCAAGCTCCTACCATCGCAGCAACGGCTGAGACCGCAGACCGCGAGTCGATGCTGTCCCTGCAGCTGCCCAGGACGCTGGGCGGTCTTGTCTCGGTGCCGGTGCAACCGCCAGCACCGACTCCAAGTTGCCGCTGGACCGGGAGGTCGCCGATGGCCTTCGGACCAGCGGTTCAGGGCCGCCAGATGCCCTGCTGTCGAGCATGCAGACGGCTACATCCTGAAAGAAGCGGCGGCCGGTGAATCGGTCCGCGCGCTTCGAAACCGGTCACGGAGGCTCATATGTCGCTGTTCCTGATTGAGCGCAATTTCGCGGAGAGGCTGGAGCTCAACGCCGAGGGTGTCGCCGCGGTCACGAAGATCAATGGCGAGGTCGGTGTGAACTGGCTGTTCTCGTTCCTGAGTGCGGACAAGCGCAAGTCCTACTGTCTTTACGAAGCGAAGGACCCGGAAGCGATCAGGGAGGCGGCACGGCGGGCGAACGTGCCGGCCGACGTGATCATCGAGGTCTCGCAGGAGCGTCCCGAATCGATCCTCGCGGCGGCGGCCTGACGGCCGCGGCCGGGCCGATGGTCAGAACTGACTATTCCCCCGAGACCGGGCGGTGCGTACAACCGCGAGGTGGGCCCACGTTCAACCGGACGTGCCACCAACCGGAGAAACGCCATGCTGAGCCCCGAGACCCTTGTCCAGTTCTCCAGCGTGCTGCGCGGCCGCCTCGTGCAGGCCGGCGACGACGACTACGACGCGTCGCGCCGGGTCTACAACGCGATGATCGACCGCTATCCGAGGCTCATTGCGTACTGCCGCGACGTCGCCGATGTGATGCTTTGCGTCAACTTCGCGCGCGAGCAGTCGATGCTGCTCGCCGTGCGCGGCGGCGGGCACAACGGGGGCGGCTTGGGCACCTGCGACGACGGGCTGGTGATCGACCTGTCGGCGCTCCATGGGATCCGGGTCGATCCGCAGGCGCGCACTGTGCGGGTCGAAGGCGGCTGTAAGTGGGGCGACGTGGATCATGCGACCCATGCCTTCGGCATGGCCACGCCCAGCGGCATCATCAGCAGCACCGGCGTCGGTGGACTTACGCTCGGCGGCGGACTCGGCCACCTGACGCGCCAGTGCGGCCTCACGGTGGACAACCTGCTCGAGGCCGATGTGGTGCTGGCCGATGGCCGCCTGATCCGCGCCAGCGCCCACGAGCACCCGGAGCTTTTCTGGGCGCTGCGCGGCGGCGGCGGCAATTTCGGGGTCGTGACCTCGTTCCTGTTCCGGCTGCACCCGGTGGCCATGGTGGTCGCCGGCCCGACCTTCTGGCCCCTGGAGAGCGCGGGCGAGGTCATGCGCTGGTACCGTGACTTCATCGTCTCGGCGCCGGAAGACCTGAACGGCTTTTTCGCTTTCCTGAAGGTGCCGCCGGTCGATCCTTTTCCGCCGGCGCTGCATGGCCAATCGGTGTGCGGCGTGGTGTGGTGCTACACCGGCGCGGAGGCGGAGGCCGATGCTGTCTTCGCGCCGGTTCGCGCGTTTGGCCCGCCACTGCTGCACGGGGTGCATCCGATGCCGTTTCCGGCGCTGCAGTGCGCATTCGATGCGCTGTATCCGCCGGGCCACCAGTGGTACTGGCGCGCCGACTTCGTCAACGAGCTCTCCGACGGCGCCATCGCCGAGCACGAGCGCTTCGCCGCCCTGCTGCCGAGCGCGCAGTCGACCATGCACCTCTATCCGATCGACGGCGCGGCGCACCGAATGCAGGCGGCGGATACGCCGTTCGCGTACCGCGACGCGTCGTGGGCCCAGGTCATCGTCGGCGTCAGCCCCGATGCGCAGGACGCGCCGGCGATCACCGCCTGGACCAAGAGCTACTGGGATGCGCTGCACCCGCACTCGGCCGGCGGCGCTTATGTGAACATGATGATGGACGAAGGCGAGGAGCGCATCCGCGCGTCCTACCGCGACAACTACCCGCGGCTGGTGCAAATCAAGCGCCAGTACGATCCGGACAATCTGTTTCGCGTCAACCAGAATATCCGGCCGCAGTGAGCTGCACGCGCTCCTACTCCTTCAACAGGCCTGCACGGTTGGCAAAGGCTGCCGCCTCGGTCCGGTTGGCGGTGTAGGTCTTCTCCAGGATGCTGCGCACATGGTTGGCCACGGTGTTGGGGCTGATCGCCAGCACCTGGGCGATCTCGCGGTTGTTGCGGCCCATCGCCATCAGGCGCAGCACGCCGACTTCGCGTTCGGTCAGGCCGCACGGAAAGGCCGGCAGCGGCGCGGCGATGGCTTCGGTGAGTGCCGTGATGCGCGGTGTCAGGGCATTCATACCGAGCGCGGTGCTTTCGGCGCACGCTTCGGCAAGCAGCGCACGCGCGCGATCGAGGTCGCCGGCCGATGCGCGCCGATGCAGCATGGCGGCATAGGCGTACCGGCTGTGCGCCAGCCAGACACGCCAGCCGGTCTTTTGGTCCATCTGCAAGGCGACCTCAAAGTGACGCTCGGCCATGTCCCATTGCCCCATCACCGCGGCCAGACTGCCCAGCAGCCGGTCGGCCGAGCCCAGACAAGGCCCCGCCGTGTCCGCCACCGGGTTGGTGCCGGCATGGGGCTTCAGCAGCGGATACAGCAGGGCCGCGCGCGCGGCATCGCCGAGATAGCTGCATAGTTCGGCGGCGAACATGGCGATCGTCATCGTGCTGGCGTCGGTGGGCGCCTTCGTGACCCGGCTCCAGGGGAGGCTCTCGAACTGGGCCTGGCATTCGGATCGCATGTCCAATTCTGCGTACACGAGGGCGAGCCCCGGCTGCCAGATCTGGCTCTTGGGCGTGGTGCGCACGAAGTGCTGCAGCAGCGGCAGTGCCTCGCGCAGCTGCCCTTGCTCGCGGCGCAGGCAGAACATCTGCATGCCGTAGGTGCCCACCGCCAGGTCTTCGGCAACGCGCCGGCCGAGCTCCAGGGCCTGGGCGGCCCAGGCCTCGGCGTCGGCAAACCGGCCTTCGTTGACAGCCACCAGCGCCTCGATGCATCGGCAGACGGCCTGGTCGTGCAGCGAACCGGACTGCTTCGATAGGCGCAGGCCCTGCTCCCGGACACGGTTCAGCGAAGGTATGTCACCCACGCGGATAAGGTCGAGGAGGTAGTACGACAGCAGAACATCGAGGCGCAGCGGCTGGTTGAGCTCTTCGGAGATGGCCCAGGCTTCATGGCTGGCCACGAGGCGTTCGTGCAGCAGATCGGGCCAGTACCCGGCCGCGGCAATCGAGGCCAAGGCCATGCAAAGGCCGGTCTGGTCACCGATCTGCCGCGCCAGCGCCACGGCGCGGCGATGGGCTTCCTTGGCCTGATCCACACGGGCGCAATAGACATAGGCGCGGCCCAGGTGGGCCAGGAGTTCCACACGCAAGGCGTCATGGGCCTGGTGCAGCGCGATTGCCTCCAGCAGCAGGACGGTCGCCGGCTCGCCAGAGCGGGCCGCGACGACACAGCTGTTCTCGAAACCGATCGCCGCCTGGGCGAACAGGGGGACCAGGGCCTGGCTGCGCGCCAGCTCGGCGGCTTCCTGGTGGGCCGCCCGCGCCGGTTCCCCGGCCCCGAGCGACAACTCGCCCTTGCCCAAGTGCAGCAGCAGCTCGCAGCGCAGGGCCGTGTCCTTGGGGCAATGCTGCTCTTGCAGATGAAGCGCCAGTCGGTACAAGCGCACGGCTTCCTCCAGCGCGAGCAACTGCACCGCGTGCCTGGCCGATTGCCTGGCATAGGCGAGCGCCTTCACGGCGGCGTCGCCGGGCCCGGCCTCGCTGAAATGGTAGGCCAGCTGCGGCAGGACCGTGGAATCGTCTGTGCCATGGCGCCGCTCCAGCATCTCGCCGATGCGCAGATGCAGCCGCGCGCGGCGCAGGCCCAGCATCTCGTCGTACACGCATTCGCGGATCAAGGCGTGGCTGAAGCGAAACTGCTGCGTCTGCGGCATTGGCTCGATCAGATGCACGGCCAGGGCTTCCTCGAGCGCCAGCAGGACTTCGTCTTCGGACTTGTCGGCTTCCAACTGGGCCAGGAGATTCAGATCGAAGGTCCGGCCGATGCAGGCAGCGATCGAGAGCAGCCTCGCGGCAGATAGTGACAGGCGGTTCAGCCGCTTGCCGATCACCTCGCGCACGCCGGCGGGAATCTTCATCAGCAGCCTGGGGTCCTCCATCATGGATCCGAACGCCTGCGGCGTGCGCGTGTCCATCATGAAGCGCAGCGTCTCCTCAAGAAACAGCGGATGCCCTTCGGTCCGATCATGAATCGCGCTTACGAAATTGGCGCTTGCGGCGCCGCCGCTGGCAGCCGCCATGAGCTCTCCGGTCTCCCGACTGCTCAGGCCGGCGAGCTCGATCCGATGGAAGGCCGGCGAGCGCGCCAGTTCCGCCAAGGTCTCGAACAGCGGATGCTGGCGCGACAGTTCGATATCCCTGTAGGTGCCAATCACCAGCAAGGCGCTGTCTTCGATCTCCGCGGCCAGGAAGGAGAACAGGCGCAGCGAGGTCGCGTCGGCCCAATGGAGGTCTTCGAAGATCAGCACCTGAGGCGCCCGCTGCGCAGCACGGCGCCAGAATGCGGCGATGGCATCGAAAAGGCGGAAGCGCGACTGCGCGGTGTCACCGTTTTCGATGCGAGGCTGCGGTGCAGGGAACTGCCCGGCCAGCTCGGGAACGATGCTGGCGATGTCAGCGAGTCCCGCTCCCAAGGTCTGGGCCGCATTGGCATCGCCGCTGTGTCGCAGATAAGCGCGGATCAACTGTCGCCAGGGCCAATAGGGCGGTGCGCCGGGCTCTTCGAGGCATCGCCCCCACAGCACAGCCACGCCCTCCTGCTCGGCCTGGGATGCCATCTTTTGCGCCAGGCTCGTCTTCCCGATGCCACCTGAGCCGGCCAGCAATACGACCTGCCCGCGTCCATGGCGGGCACTTGCGAGCGCCTTGCCCAGCGTCGCCAGTTCCCGATGGCGGCCGACGAAGAGGCTCGGCGGACGTGGAGGCGGCCGAGGCGCCGGCGGCTCCGCCTGTGCAACGCTCACGCTCGGCGCAGCGTCTCCGAGGTGGACGGCGAATGCATGGACTGGCGTGGCGATGTTCTTGAGCTGCTGCCGCCCCAGGTCGGCGAACCCGGCACGGATCCGGCCGGCGACGACGCCGCGTACCGCATCCGACACCGTGATCCCGCCTGGTTCGGCCAGCGCCTGGAGCCGGGCCGCGACGTTGACACCGTCGCCATACACGGTTCCGTCGCGCTTCTCGACCACGTCGCCGAGGTGCACGCCGATGCGAAAGCGCATTTGGCGCTCTTGCTTTGCGGCATCGCGGGCGACGCGCAGCCTTTGCTGGATCGCCAATGCCGCGGTGACCGCGCCGGTGGCCGATTCAAACACGGCAAGCACCGAGTCGCCCGCCATGTCCACGACACGGCCTTGATGGGCCTCGATGTGCCGTCTGAACACCGCGCGCGCCGAGTCCAGCGCTGCCACGGTTGCGCCTTCGTCCACCGCCATGAGCCGTGAAAAGCCGGCTGCGTCAGCGGCAAGGATCGCCGATAGCCTGTGTTTGGCAGCAAGTTCGTTCAACGGCGGTCCTCCCCCTGCGGAGGTGCAACAGCACGAGCAAGTATCTGCGCCGCAGGAAGCCCCGTCAAACGTCGAGCACGGGCGCCGGCCGAAGATGACAACTCGTACGCCTGAGGATGCAGGGGACTCGCCAGCGCTGCGCCTCACGCGATTCACAGTCAACGGTCAGGCAAGAGCCGATGGCCCTGCACGATTGCATGCGAACCCATGACTCAGGCTCGTTGGACATCGGCCCCCATTCTCCGGGCACGACGTTGCGCAACTTCTGTGAAGATGGGTTCGTTGGCGCGGCATGGCGATCATGTCGTGGTGGCATCGATGCCGATTCAGGATGGTCTGGACCCCCTCATGGCACTCAACTGCAGGTCGCCGCAATACATGGCCCGGAGCGCTGAAAGTGCATAGGTTGGGCGGCAGGAATTCCCGCGCGTCGCGCGCTTTGAGAACCAGGCCTGCCCACGCCTGGGCGTGGGTGAGTGGAACTTCTCCTGCGGGATTGACCGGAACGGTGGCTGTCGAATAGATCAGGAGGGAACTCCTGCTGTGTACGTTGGCCGATCGGCCTGCCAGGCCGATGCCGAGATTTCGGAAGCGAATTCGCGGTAGGAGCGCAGCGGGCGACCCAGCAGCGTCGTCAGGCGTTCGACGTCACCCGCGTCCGGATTCATGCCATCGGTCAGGAAGCGTTCGCTCATGAGGCGCATGTCGTACGCCATCCAACTCGGCATGAAGTTCAGCAGATTCTTTTCGAAGCCGGCAGTGTCATCTCCGCCGTAGTTGATCGGGCGACCCAACACGTCCGACCAGATGCCGGCAGCGTCTGCCCCCGTCAAGGCACCTGGGCCCACCAAATTGATCCGGCTCAGCGCAAGCGCTCCGGATGCCTGTTCCCGGCGAAGCAATTCGAGGGCCGCGATCTCCGCGATGTCGCGCGTGTCGATCATGGCGAGGCCCTTGCTGCCGATGGGCATCGGACAAACGCTGTACCCCGTGATGACGTCCTTGACGGTGAGGTCGTTCTGCATGAAGTAGGCCGGCCGAAGGATGGTGGCGCCGAAGCCCATCTGCTCGAGCATCCGCTCCACGCCGAACTTGCCGGCGAAGTGGGGAACGTTCAGGTACTTGTCGCTGTGGATCACCGAGAGGTAGACGATCCGGTCGATTCCCGCATCACGCGCCAGGTTGAGCGTGACCAGTGCCTGCGTGAACTCGTCCGGGACCACGCCGTTCAGGAGAAACAATGTTGTCGCCCCAGCCATGGCTGGGCGCAACGACTCGCCGTCGAGCAGGTCGCCTTGAACGACTTCGACGCCGACGGGAAAGTTGGTCTTTGCCGGCTCGCGGACAAGTGCACGGACAGCGGCTCCGCGGTCGACGAGTTGCTGGACGACTTGGCGGCCGATGGCGCCAGACGCGCCGGCGATGAGGATGGTCATGAAGAACTCCGGTTGGGTGAAACGAGCCCAGATCTTCTTTGTTCCGTTTCAAACACGATAGCCGTTATATTTGGACACTTCGTCTCACCGGTGGAACATATGGATCTGCCTGCTTTCGCCGACTTCAATCTGGTGGCAAAGCACGGCGGCTTCGGGCGTGCGGCCCGTGAATCCGGGCGCCCCAAGGCGACCCTGTCCCGACGTGTGTCCGACCTCGAAAGCGGTCTCAACCTGCGCTTGTTCGAACGGGGAGCGAGACTGTTGAAGCTCACCGAGGAGGGGCGCGCCCTTTACGAGAGGACATCAGTGCTGCTGGCCGAAATAGACGAAACGGCTGCCGCCATCGCGTCGGGCAGTGAAACGCCACGAGGCAGCTTGCGGGTGAGTGCCCCCCTGCTCTTCTCGCAGGCAGCCATGGGGAAGCTGGCAGCCAAGTTCGCGCTGAGGTATCCAGAGATCCGTCTCGAAGTGACGACGGAGGACCGGGTAGTGGATATGGTGGAAGATGGCTACGACCTGGTGATCCGAGTCAATCCGGATCCCGATGCAAGGCTGGTAGGCCGGATCTTCATGAGGGACCGCCTCGTCGTTGTTGCCAGTCCGCGGTTGAAGCGTCCGGCGGGCACGACAACGGTTCCAGCAGTCATGCGAGTTGGAGGCTTCGGTGCAGGAGCTTCTTCCTGGGAATACACAGGGACATCCGGCAAGAAGCGCATCAGCGTGGAACCGGTGCTGTGTCTTGCCTCGTTGTTCATGGTGCGGGAGGCTGTCCGTGCAGGCGTTGGTGCTGCACGCTTACCGATCTCTCTCGTAACACAAGACCTGGCTGCTGGGAAGCTGGCGCGCTGGGGTGATGTCGAAGGTCCAGAGATCGCACTGTGGGCTCTATACCCATCTCGCAGATTGCTGAGTAGCCGGGTGTCAACGTTCCTGGAGTTCTTGAAAGAATCATTCCCTACAGGGTCTCCGAATGAGCTGGCTGCCTTCGTTGATTGAGATTACTTCGCGGCTCAGAACTGGGTTCGGTCTGGTGTACCGCAGAACCACGCTGCAGAAACTCCGTGTGCATGATGGGCGCGCTGTCAGTTAATTGGCGCGCCCGAAGCGTGCTGGTCTTTGATGCAGAGCGCGCGGCAATGCCGCGTGCCCACCGTTCAGCCATGTTCGAGCGTCCATCGGCGATACCACCGATGTGGGCGATTCCACGCGCCAAGGCGGCCGCCATCCCCGCTGCAATTGAGCAATGCTCAAATGCAGAGGTGGCTAGGGTGTATCGAGTATCGAGGACGCGGCCCTGACCCTAAGGGCCACGCTTTCCAGTAGCGCCGACCCGCGATACACACATCGGGTACACCCGCTTAGGGTCCAGAGGCAAGGTGGCCTCGATGCGCAGATCGTGCACCCAGTCGTATTCGTAGGTGAATCGCTCAAGGCGTCGCAGCTTCAGTTGGCTGATCAGGGCTTCGTGTGCGTCGGTGTCGAACACCAAGCCGCCCTCTTGCTGGACTCCGTACTCGCGACCGCGAATCTCGAAGCGGTGAAGATGCATGTCCTGCCAGCCGAACGCGACCTGCAGGATATGATGAAGCCGGGCGACGCTTGTATCGCCTCGCACCAGCAGGCGCCGCCAGATCAGCGGGCTGATGCTGCGCAGCACGGCGCGCAGCTGCAGGACCTCCTGTCCAGAAGATGCCCCAGCTTCCATCCCCGAAGCTTACTTTGCTGCACTGCACACCCCCAGGAATGAGATGCTCTCCGACTGGCCAAGAACGAAGCGCAGCTGTTCAGCCTATTCGGGCTGGCCAGCTGGCCAACCTCGTCATCGCTAAGAGGTCGTTGCTGGTCGCTCAGGCCCGACGTGCGTCTTGAACACCGAAAGTGGCCTCAAGAGAGGCGCGAAACGCCCGGCGGGCAGGCTGCTCGGCGCGAGGTCGACCGGGATCGTGACCTGCCCGCGTTGTGATGTCCTCAGGTCCAACAGCGCTGCTCATTGATCAGCATCTCCTTAGCTCTATGCCAAGATGGCGCAAATATCGGCTGACTTCCCGCTCGTCCCTAGCAATGTGAAGACCCCGGTCGAGTCAACCGTGAATACCACCCGGCCCACATAAAGCGTGGTCGTGGGGCCGGGAGGCACGTCCGTTGGAAAGAGAATGAGCACGTTATGCCCTGTGATGACCCAGGTAGAGGTACCGTCGGCGTTGGCCGTTACCTTACTTACGGAGCCGTTCGACTTTAAGGTGAGACTGACCGAGTTAGACAGATTTGTGAACGTCAATTGCGCGCCTCGGCCGGCAGTTATCGACTTCACCAGATTGCCTTCTTTGTCGTGAAAGTCCTTGGCCGTACCTTCACCTATGCTCTGAACCCTCAGGTCAAAGCTAGGGCATGCCAGTCCTTTCGAGTCGGGGCCGACCCTACGGACGAGCTTCTGGCCCTAAGCTTCGCCATTCTTCGAAGCAGAACTCAATTCGCACTTCGCGTACGCGATGCCGCCCTTGTGGCGACGCTCGAATCTGGGGGCCATGACCAAGTCAATGCGCGACTTCGAACAGTTTGCCACTTTCCCGGAACGCCCTTCAATGACTCTTGCCCGCGGTCATGCAACGATATGCCCGAGCCCGAGACAAGATCTTCCACCGTTCGCGAAACGAGCACTTCACCAGCAGCAGTTCTGGCAGCAATGCACGCCCCAACATGCACGGCAGGTTGGCGCGACCGAGACCGCGGCGCGCGTGGGAGATCGGCGTTGGCGCGACATGCTGGCGCGCCACCACAACGCAGTACGGCAAAGTTGCAGCAGTTTCGCGGCCAGGCGCCATCCAGGAGTCGCATCATGACCAAGGAAGATCAGCCTTCCGCCGACACGAACCCCCGACCCGTTGACGGGAGAGCCGGGTTCGCATCCCGTCGGAACTGGGCTCGGCGCGGCCGGGGGCGCGGTCCCAGGCGCTGCTGGCAACCACGTCTCCATCGCCGCCGAGATCAAGAAGGAGCGGGAAGAAAAGCACGGTCGCTCGCCGACCAAGGAAACCTATCACGGCAGTGTCTCGCGTGGCTTCACGCTCGGCAGCGACGTGGAAGAAAGCACTGCCGCGGCCGAGCGGGAGGACGGCGTGCTGCGCCTCACCCTGCCCAAGCGCCAGGGGAGCACCAGCCGCACCCTGAAGATCGAGTGGATGCAGCCTTGGTGCGTGGCGGCTCACGGCGCCGCTTTGTAGCTCCTATGCAAGCCTGTCTCCCGCTTACGCCTCGTCAGATCGCGATGGAAGCATGCAGCTCGGCGCATCATTGGGCGCGCCAGTTCCAGGCGATGGGCATCGAGGTGCGCCTGATCAGCCCCCAGTACGTCACTGCCTTCGTCAAGACCAACAAGAACGCGAGATGCCGTGGCGCCCTCCCCGCCCCTGCCGCGAGCTTTTCAAGCCATCAGGCCATTGAACATAACAGGCGATGCGCCCACAACGCATGTCGGGGCAAAGTTGTAATGTCGCATCCTTCCTCGCTTCGGCCCCTGATTTCGTGGCGTAACGATGGCAACACCCGCGGCGACGACAGCAATGACCATGGCGAAACCGATCGACTCCAGGCGGGTCTACGCCAGGGCCGTGATGGGTAGCTTGGTACGCTTTGGTCAAGCCGGCCAGCGGCTGGGCTTGGCCGACGACAGCTCAAGTAGCTCATCCAATGGAGCACAGTCGATGGCAGAGCTGGCCTCCCAATGACTGCTTCCCGGCGACCGCGACGTCCGCTGTGAGGCGGCTCTGGGCCCGCTGCCGTCCGTCGCCACCGATCGACCTACGGCAGGTATGTTGTGCGATGCCGCCGTTCGCCGCTCCGCCTCAAGCTCATCATCCGGGGCCATCAGCAGTCACTCAATGTCGATGCAGAGGTCGGAAGTCAGCAGCGATACGCGTGCAGCCTTCGGCATTGCCATCTTGAGCAACTCGATTCCCTACTTGCACAAGTCCGTCGCCCAATTCGCGATCGACCGCCGCCTGCCGACGATGGCCAGCCAGCGCGAACAGGCACTCGCCGGAATCCTGACCTCGTTTGGAACGAGCACCGCACGGCAGCTCCGCGAGGCCGCGAAGTATGTCGACAAGATTCTGAAGGGCGTTTCAGCCCGCCGATCTGCCAATCGAGCAACCGAAGCAGTTCGAACTTGTGATCGATATGAAGATCGCGAAGTTGCTTGGCCCCACGATCCCGCAATCACTTCTGCTGCGCGCCGACGAGATCATCGAATGAACCTGGACGAGCTACGCGTTGCCGCACAGGGCAGAGGTCAGTCGATCGGCGGCACCATTAGTGTCATGAACGCCCGCTTCGGCTCGCTGCCTGAGGGACGCGGCGCGCGTGAAGCTCCAGTCTCAGCGGATCACTTTGCCATCCTTGCTGATCGACACGATCTCCACCAGTTTCGAGCCGCGCCGGTTGTTCGGGCCGAAGCTCACGGTGTAGCCACCTAGATCGAGTTTCTCGAGGGATTCCAAGGCGGCCATCAGCGCGGCACGCGTTGGGGCCTTGGCGCGCTTCAGGCCTTCCACGAGCGTCTTGGCGGCGAGGAACTCCTCGAAGCTAGTGTAAGACGGCTCGGCACCATTGCCATAGCGTGCCAGTAGGGCGCGGTATTCGCGCGCCGCCGGCAGAGCGTTGGACATGGGGTCGGGCACCACTTGGGCGATGGAAAAGCCCCGGGTGTCCACATTGCCTGCGATGCTGGCGATCACCTTTGGGTTGACCACCGAGACGTTGAAGATCTGCGCACTCGGGGACAGCACGCGGTACTTGCTCAAAAACGCCGCCGATGACTTGTTCACCGAGATCAGGATCACCGCCTGGGGCTGCTTGGCCGCGATAGTCTGGACGGCAGTTTGGACATCGTCGGTATTCTTCGCGTACGAAGCCGACACCGTGGGTTCCAACCCCAAGGGTTTAAGCGCGTCAATGACGCCTTGCAGCCCAGCCATTCCAAACGCATCGTCCTGGTACATCACGCCGATGCGATTGATGCCGACGGCGGTCAGCAGCTTCACGATCACGGCCGCTTCATCGGCATAGCCGGCGCGAATGTGGAAGATGTACGGGTTATAGGGTGTGCGAAGCGACTCGCCACCGGTGTAGGGGCCGACCATGGCGACCCCCGCATGGGCGAGCACCTTGTCCGCCAGCAGCCGCTGGATGTTGCCGGTGCCGGCGTAGCCGAACAAGGCGATCGCGCCATCCTTGTCCAGCAACTCCTTCGTGTTGCTGACGGTGCGCTCGACGTCGTAACCATCGTCGATCACCACATGCTCAATCTTGCGGCCGTTGACACCGCCCTGGCTGTTGATGTGCTCGAAATAGATGCGTCCGCCCAGGACCATGTCCTTGCCGGTTTCCGCCAGCACGCCCGACAGCGGTGCTGACTGCCCGATCACAATGGTCTGGGCTTGGGCACAGCCCAGCAATCCGAGGCTGAGCATGCACAGGCGAAGCAGGCCACGCAGCCCTCGAGCGATGGAGTTTGTCATGTCTATCTTCCTGTGCGCGGTGGTGAATCAGCCGATGCTGCCTTGGCCTCACACCCAGCGGCATTTCCTGAGGACATCGATGTGAAGCCCGTGAATCGTAAGAGGCACGGCCTTCGTTCGCTAGCCGTTTCGGCGTATGGCGGAAGCAGGGTTCATGGTTCCGTGCCCAGTCTGTACATTGCGGAGGGGGCCGGCGGATTGCCGCTGTTTGGAGGGCACGCTCGTACCGCCGGTCTTCGACGAGCGACCCGTTCTTGGCCGGCTGCGTCGTCCGGAACCAGAGATTGCATGGTGCTCAACAACCATAGACGTCATCGAGGCTTACCATCAATTCGCGGGCACGAGTTCCACTGCCTTGGCCCCGAGGTTTTCCGAACGAGGTGGTCTTGCGAGCCTTCTCGAAAGCATGGGACCTGGCTGGCGTTCGTCTGGGTACGCGCTCGCCTCCGATGAACTCGCGAGGCAGCTGGGCAAGCGCTGGTGCCGCCATTCGAAATATCTGTCATGCAGACCGTCGCAGCCGAAGTGGCCCTGGCATCAGGGTGACGGTGCGAACTCCCGAAGAGAACCATGCCTTCCGGCGCGCAGCCGACGCCTTCCTTCACTGGCCCTCCTGAACCGATGACTCCCGTCGGCCATGAACGGTCCTTGGGTCGCGCCAATCGCGATGCAAATCAACATCCACGCAGTACCGCAGAGGCGAGAGAACAAGCTCAGCGGAGGACTACTCTGAACGTGCCTCGCGACACGGCCTTGCCTTGGGCGCGAGCCTGGCGTCCACGCACTATGCACCCCGAACTCAGCACCACAGGCACCGCAAGATTCGGTGTCCGGCGGAAGTTCAATCAAACAATTCGGGCAGCAAGCCATTTTGGTGGAGGGCAAGTTCGAGTGTCCGGTTTGGCCGATTGTTCATGGCCGCCGTTTTGTGTGCACGCGCTTCAGGTGAAAAGTGCTCCGACCCCAATCACACTGTTGTGCGCGCGCTGCGAGCGTCTGCTATGCCTCGAATTCTGCGGCGCGGCCGACCGGCTGCTCCTGGCCGACCGTAGCCCGCCGCCGAGCCGCCGCATATTCCCTAAGCGGTCCACCGCTGTTGAGACAATGCGGCCGCCCTCTTCACAGCAGGTCTTTCAGTTCGCCGGGCCACAACTGCGCACTGTGAAGAATTCGCAGGATGCGAACGCAATCCTTGCCGACCCGATAGGCCACGATGTACGGCGTGCGGCGAACGACCAGTTCGCGCGTTCCTTCGACGCGCCCTGGACGCCCACCCTCTGGAAACTGCAACAACACCAGCACTTGCGTGGCAATGCGCTCGTCCACTGCAATCGCCGCGCGCGGGTCGTCCTGTTCGATGAAGTCGAATATCCGTTCCCGGTCGTCCATCGCCAGTGGCGACCACTCCAGCCTCACGCCTTGCCTTCACCCGCCTTGAGCAGCGCCGCTGCGCGGCGCTTTGAAAAATGCGCTTCAACTTCCTCATGCGGGACGGCGGGGCGCGGATCATCCAAGGCTTCCTGCACCTTGGCTCGGAACCAGGCGTCATGGGCCGCAGCGTCAACAACAAAACCCGCCGGCAATGCGCCCTCCTTGGCCACACGTGTCAGAACAATCCTCATGACATCCGAGACGGTGAGGCCGATGTTGTCGAGCACTGCGGTGGCACGCTCCTTCACTTCAGCGTCGATGCGGGTCTGTACCAATGCGTTTGCGGCCATGGCCGGCCTCCAAGTTGGGAACAACGGATCCATTGTAATTCAATTGAATGACATCGCAACATTCAACCATGCGCCCGTGGAGCGCCGACAAGCCGTGTGCCCTCGTGCTGCGCACCTGGACGCCCAGGTCCCCTATGAGACCCTGACTAGACCGAGTGGTAGGTGGGTGCGTTGGCGGCCGGCTGTGCCTGGGCGTGTTCGTAGGAGCGGATGACACGGCGCAGGCGCTCGCACTCCCGCTCCAGCGAGGCGACCCAGGCGCGGGCGTGCTGGGCTTCGTTGAAGGCTTGCGCGTGCAGGGCGGCCATGCCCCAGCGGCTCTCGAACCAGAGCGCCAAGTAGATGGCGCGGGGTGCGTTGCCGCTGATCGTGCCGGACGAGGACAACCCGCATGCCCTGCTGCGCGCGCATGACGAGCTCGGCGTTCAATTAGGCGAGGTGCGCGTGGCCCCCGGCTTCAAGCTCAATGCAGACAGCGCGGCGGTCTGGATCGAAGGCGGCTTCCAGAAGTCACACTGAGATAGGTCTGGAGAGCCAATCACTCTTCAGTGGCCGACGCACCGCGCCAACACCTCCTTCGAGAACGATGCCAGGCCTCGGGCGTCCAGGTCCGTGCATTCTGTCCACGAATGCCCCGGACGGCTGGATCCTCAAGACGGTGCTGGCGAAGTCCAGCGGTGTGAAGGAATGGGACGATGCCGCGCTGCGGGCTGTGCAGCGCACTGCCTACATACCGCTCGACGAGAAAGGCCGGGTGCCGACGCAGATGATCATCGCTCTACGACCCAAACGCTGAAGACCAGCGGCGAGTTGGCAGGCAGCACTGGAAGTCCGTGGTTGCGCCTGCTGCCTCTGGCCGTGCCGGCGCGGCCCAACCATCAAGCGGCAGGCGGCAGGCGGCAGGCGGCAGGCGGCAGGCGGCAGGCGGCAGGCGGCAGGCAGCAGGCAGCAGGCAGCAGGCGAAAGGCGAAAGGCGAAAGGCGTACTAGGCGCGAGGCAACACCAACCGGAACACACTGCCGCGTCCGGGTGTGCTGTCGAGCAACACCTTGCCCCCGTGCCGCTGGGCGACGGTCTTCACAAAGGCTAGCCCGAGACCCGCACCATCGATGTTTCCGGTGGTGGGGCCGCGAACGAACGGATCGAACAACTGTGTCCGGAATTCTTCGGCGATTCCGGGCCCTTGATCGCGCACCAGCACGGCCCATGAACGCGGAAAAGCCTCGACGGCACACGTGATCGACGATCCGGTGGGCGAAAACTTGAGCGCATTGCCCAGCAGGTTGCCGATCGCGCGCGCGATGAGTTCCCGATTGATCGGGCTGTAGGCCTCCTCCGGTGACGCTGCCATCGACACCCGGATTCCGTGCTGGCGGGCCGCTTCCCATGCGTCGTCCACGCATTCGAGCAGTACATCGACCAGGTTGTAGCGCTCGAAGTGATAGGTATACGACTGGGCACGCACGAGCTGCGTGAAATCGTCGGCAAGACCCAGCGCCTTCTTCGCATGGCGCTCGATGCGCTCCTGGAACTCAGGCTGCGACATCGCCGAAGGATTCTGCCGCTGCAGCGTCAGCAGCGTGAGAACGGAGGCCAGCGGGGCGCGCATGTCATGGCTGAGAAAGCGCATGGCGTGGTCGCGCTGGCGCTGCGCCTGGCGAATATCGGTCAGGTCGACGAGCGAGAGAATCCATCCCGCATGCTCGCCGTTGCCGCTGAAAGTCGGCGCGTGCCTGACCAGCAGCTCGCGCTCCAGGCCGTCGTGCGCTGCGGCGCTCAGCGCCGTGGGCGGCCCCGAAAAGATCGCGGGGATCACGACCGGTCTGCGATCTGCCTGCGACAGCACATCGCTCATCAGCGTCGAGGCCTTCGCCCCTCGCAGCTTTTCACCGGAGTCGGAGCCAAAGTGCCGTGCCGCCGCCGCGTTGGCCAGCAGCACGATCCCTCTCTTGTCGCAAACCAGCGTCGCGTCGGGCAGGCCTTCCAGGCTGTCGCTCACGAAGCGATGCAGGTCGCTCAGTTGCTCCGCGGCCTGCCTCAGCGCATGGATGCGGCGATTCAGGAAGTCGCCCGACGCGGCGACCCTGCGCGCTGTGGGCGCCACGGCGCCGCTGCCGTGCAGGCGATGGAGCTCGTCCGCGAGGTAGCGCGTGGCCGCGTCGAGTTTCCTCCAGCTCCACAAGGCATGACTGACGCCCAGGACGAGCAGCCCCGTCGCCGGTGCGAACTGCAGGCCGAAGCCCGCTGCGGCCACCGCGGCCCCGATGGGCAGCGCCACCATCAGTCCCAGGGTCAGCAGCAGCGCGGGCAGCGGACCGATGAATGCCATGCCGAGCAGGGCCAGCAGCACGGGAACCAGGTTGAGGGCTGCGTTGAGCCAGCCGGGCAGCGGGGCGATGCTGCGCTGGCGCTCGAGGCTGTCGAGCACATTGGCCGAGAACTCGACGCCGGACATCAATTGCGAGCCCCGTGCGGAGACCGGGGTCGCGTAGAGGTCGCCCAGGCCCGCGGCCGTGGCTCCGACCAGCACATACTTGCCCTTGAAGCTTCCGGGCGCCAGCTTGCCGTCGAGAACGTCGACGTACGACACGCGCGGGAAATGCCCCGGCGGGCCCGCGAAGGGCACGACCATCTTGCGTGAGCGATGCCAAGGCGTCGCCACACCATCCGGACGGTCTGTCTGCGCATCGGTCCCGGGCAGCTCCGGCGCCTCTAAGGGCGCGGGCCCGCTGCCGGCGCCGCTGCGAAGTGCGTCCGCGAAATGCGCCCATGTGTTGCTGGCAAAGCCTTCGCGCAGGTACACGCTGCGTGCCACGCCGTCGTCGTCGACCGCGAGATGCACGTGCCCAAGGCCTTGTGCATGGCGCTGCAGCGCGGGGATGGGCTCAACCACCGATGGCACTCCGTTCAGGCTTTGCATCATGAGCGGCAGCACCACCTTCCCGCTGCGCGACAGGGCGCCGGCCAGCGCGGCATCGTCGCCGGGAAAGCGAAGGTCCGCTTCGGTCAGCAGCACATCCAGGCCGATCGCCCTCGGCGAATCCTTGTCGATGCGATCGATCAGCTCGGCATGCAAGGATCGCCGCCATGGCCACCGCCCCAGCGCGGCGATGCTCATGTCGTCGATGGCGACAATGATCACGTCGCTGCGATCGACGGCGCGGCGCTGAAGGGCCATCAGCGCATCCTGGATCAGGCGGTTCGGGCCCTGCAGCCAGGCCGATCGTTCCGAAATGACGACGAGGCCAGCTGCGACGACCGCCAGCACAAGCCATTCGACCCAGCGCGAAGGCAGGCGAAGACGCGCTGCGATGGAGTGCTGGCTGGACATGACGAGAGCGGCTCGCGGCGCTACTGCCGGCCCACCGGCTTGCCGAGCCCATCGCGCACCGCGGCGCCGCTGGCGTCACGCAGCACCGTGGCGATGCGCACGATCTGCGGCGCAGAGAACGCGCCCGGCTCGCGCTCGGGCGGGATCGCCTGAAGGCGTACGTAGTAGATGCCCGGCGCCAGGTTCGCCAGACGGAGGGAGGCCTCGGCGCGCGTTTCCGCGTGCACGAGATCGGCAAAGCGCCCATCGCGCGAGACCTGTACGAGATAGCGGTAACCCGGCTCGGCGGACCAGTAGATCTGCAACGCACCATCGTCGCCGCCCACCGTGGGCGGTGGCGCCGCCGGGGGCGGCTCGACCATCTCAAAGGACCGGCTGCCGCCGAAGGGCCCCTGGTCCGGCGTGCCGTCGGCCGCGAGCCCGACGGACGCCACGCGCCAAAAATACCGCCCCGGTGGCAGCTCGGCCGAACGCTGGCACTCGGCGAGCGCGGCATCGTCGAGCAGGATCGTCTGGAACCGTTCGTCGCTCGCGACCTGCAGCCTGAAGCGCTGCACGCCGGCCGGTTGCGCACAGGCGAACTCCACCGCGTGGCCGACCATCCGTTCGCCTGGCGCGGGCCGCCGCGAGAGCGGCGCCACCGGACGCGCCTTGATCCGCAGGGGCCGGATGCTTTCGCGACCCGACAGCCCCCATTCATCCACCGCGCGCGCGCCGAGCATGTAGAGGCCGTCTTCCAGGCCGGCGAACTGCAGCTCAGCACCCGCGGATAGGCCGTTGCGCACGACCTGCTCCATCGCTTCGTCTCTTGCGACCCGCACGCGGTAGGCCGTGACGCCCGCGACGGCAGGAAGCGCCAGGCGGACGGCATCGACCTCGGTCCAGGTGTCGGGCACGCCCGACAGATCCGGCGCTTGCGGCAACGCGCGCACCGGCCCCATCAGGCCGGCGCTGCTCACGCGCGCCCCTTCTCCCGCCCGAAGCCGGTGCGGCGCGGTGCCCTGGCGGCGGCGGCTCTTCAGATCGACGGCACCCTGCGTGACCTCGCCTGTGACCGCGGCATCGGGCTGCACGGCAACGCCGAATTCCGTGCCGCG
Source organism: Variovorax sp. Soil_C_12 (assembly GCF_057657375.1). Classification (NCBI taxonomy): domain Bacteria; kingdom Pseudomonadati; phylum Pseudomonadota; class Betaproteobacteria; order Burkholderiales; family Comamonadaceae; genus Variovorax; species Variovorax sp. Soil_C_12. The sequence goes on from NZ_JBDGIO010000029.1 coordinate 27,862, forward strand.
CACACTGGCCACCGCCAGCGGCGTGCGGATCTCGAACCGGCTGGCCTTGCTTCGTTGAGGTCGCGCGGAGGCGTCCACCCGTCCGCCTTCCAACTGGATGAGGGTCTCGGTGGCTTGCACCCTGTCCTTGCGTCGCACGTTCACAGGCGCACCTGCGAGTTCGCGGGGATGCGGACGATCGAGCCGTCGGGCAGCTGAAGCCGCAGGTAACCGTCATCGCCGACCTCGATGCGCGTGCCCTCCCCCAACTGTGCGCCGACCTGCAGCGGTTGGGCGTGCCCCGTCTGCGCCGGGAACTGAAGAACGCTGCCGGTCACGTAAGCCACGGTGGCGAAGGTGGGGACGGACGCCAGGAGCGCCGCCGGAATGCGCAGCTGCGTACCCGGCGCGAGGCGATGCGGATCCCCCAGCGCGTTGTACTGCTGCAGCTGGACCCAGCGATCGGATCGCCCCGTGTAGCGATCGGCCAGGCCATAGAGCGTTTCGCCCGGCTGCACCGCATGCACCACATCCGGCAGCGGAGTCTGCGCGAGCGCGAGCGCCGCATGCAGCGCCAGGTGGACGCCGACGATGCGTCGCGACAGGCGAAGGCGCGCAGCGCGGCGTGCGGCCCGCGCCGCAGCTTCAGGCGGCGCTGTTCTCATCGGTGCTGATCGTCTCGAATCGATACCCCTGCCCGTAGATCGAGGCCAGGCGAAAGCCGCTCTCGGGGCGCAGGCCCAGTACCTTGCGCACCCGCGAGATATGCGTGTCGAGCGAGCGCGACATCAATTCGGTCCCGGGCGGGTTGCTTGGGCCCCAGATGGTTTCAAGCAAGTGCGTGCGCGAGATGAGCCGGCCCGGATTGCGGAACAGGAACAGGGCCAGATCGAACTCCTTGTGCGTCAGGGCTACAGGCGTGCCGTCGATCTCGAGCTGCCGGTTCGCGAGCACGAAGCGGTAACGTCCCCAGACCTGCTCTTCGGGCTGCGCGTCCATGTAGGCGCGCCGCAACAGCGCTCGCACGCGCGCGGCCAGCTCGCCCACGCGCATCGGCTTGACCATGAAATCGTCCGCCCCTGCGGCCAGGCCTTCGACGATGTCGCGCTCTTCATGGCGGTTGGTCACGAAGAGGATGGGGATGCGGTCCTGCAGGTTGGCGCGAACCCAGCGCACGATCTCCGGCCCGGTGATGTCGGGCAGGTGCCAGTCGAGGACAAGGAGGTCGAAGGTCTCGCGCTGCAGCTCGCGCCGCAACGCGGCCCCTTCGGCAAAAACGTGACAGTCGTGCCCGATCGCCTGCAGCGTGCACTTGACGAGGTCCAGCTGATCGACGTCGTCGTCCAGTGCCGCGATTCGCATGTTTTTCCAAGACTTTCCAGTGATTGCAGTGATGGCCGGGCGTCGGCGGCCAAGCATCGATGAGCGACGAAGTTTAGGGGCGGCGAAGGAGCCCGCGCCGGCGCGGATTGTCAAGCAATGTCAATTCGCTGCCGTTTCGCGCGGCAAGCGGTGCGCCGTTCCAGTAGCGCGGCACGAGTCGGGCTCGGCAATTCTCAGGCATTGTCAAGTCGATTGCGAAGTGCAGATCGCCTCTCTACATTCGCGCTCCAAATGCATCCGGCACCCTGCGTGCTGCGAACCCAAGGTCTTAAACGCATGAACCAGCCACACACAACGACGGGGAGCGAATGCCTTCCCGGTTCCCTTCCTCCGCCGGTCGATCTGCTGCGCCGCCTGGCGAACGCCAGGCTGCCGATTCGCATCGCAGATCACCGCGAAATCGAAACCTTGAGAATCCTGAAGCTGGGTGGCTGCATCAAGGCCGCCATTCCCGATGCTGCGCGGCTGCCGGGCGGACTCGGCCCATCGAACCGGCAAGCGCCCGCGACCGTCGGCGAGATCACGCGGCTCGGACGCATCCTGCTCGACGGTTTCGCGAAGCGCCCGGTGCCTGCGTACGCCCGCGCGCAGTGCCTTTGATTCCCAGGAAGCCTTTTCATGACCAGCATCTTCGATCGGCCAGATGTCCCCCGTCGGGCCACCACCACGATGGATCTGTTGAACATGGCGCTGCAGACGGACAACCTGCGCACCTGGGCGCGCAGGCTCGGACTGTCGGAAGAAGCGCTGCGCACCGCCATCGGCAGGGGCCGCTCTCGCCGGTGATCGCGGGTGCGCTGGCGGGGGATCTGCGGAACGGTCGGGGTCAGGCGCCCTACCGCAAGAAAGCCGCACTGACACGAAAGTCTCAAGCCGTTCACCCCCACAGGATCTTGTGCGTCCAGTGTGTCAAGTCTGGCCGAATCAAGGGGCCCTGCCCCGTTTGATCAGCGCTGAAGGGCTGAAGACGATTTGACTACCGCAGCGTCTGCATCGGCATGCGCCACGCCGGTGGACAAGGGCTGCGCCGGCGCCCGCCTTCAAAACCGGAACGCGATTTTCCATTTTTGCTGGAGGTGCAATCTTCGCATTGACTGCACAGGCTGACTTGATCGCGATGTGTGGAAGAGCCGCATTGATCCGTAGGGGAAAAAGGGCACATCTCCCCCTGCGAATGGGCCAGTGTCAATAAAACATTCCTATTACAAACAATTGGATCGCCTGCATCTATTTCGAAACGCGACCTCATTTGGTGAGAGCGGCATGGGAAATGTCAAACATTGTCAAACGCGTGGGCAGCACTCTTCGGGCAACACCATTTACCTTAATATCTGGAGAAATAAATTGTTTCTTTAGTAATAGTTAATAATATTGTTTACAAGTTGAGGCCATGAACCGAAGCTACCTCACTGTTTGGAACGAATCCATCGGCGCCTGGGTCGCCGCGTCCGAGATACGCGCGCCCGTGGCAAGCGCGGCGGCAGCCGCGTGGCGGCCGGCTCCGCGGCCGGCGTGCCCGCATGGCTCCGGCCGGGACGCCTGCGCGCGGGGATCGTGACCGCTCTGGTGGCGATGGGCGGCCTCGGATGGTCGCCACTGGTGCGGGCACAGGCGGTGACCTGCGATACGGCGCCTTGGGACGAGTACAACGGCACCGCCTCGTGCATGGGCGCCGGCGCCATTGCCACGGGGCAGGGGTCCACCGCGCTGGGCTCTTCCGCGACTGTCGACACCAACGGTGGGGTCGCCGTAGGGTTTCTCACCCATACCACCGGAGTCAATGCCATCGCGATTGGTTACGGAGCTTTTTCCACCGGCACCAACGCCATCTATCTGGGCGCCCGCACCGCCCCCGGGACAGGCGCACTGGGTGAGGGTGCCATCGGCATCGGCACCGACGTGACGTCCAGTGGTGACCTCGCCGTTGCCGTCGGCTTGCAGACCAAGGCCACCGGCGAAAGAGCCGTCTCTCTCGGGTTGCAAGCGAATGCGGCCGGGCTGCGCAGCATCGCCATCGGCAACCAGGCCAACGCGACTGTCCTGGATGCCATTGCGCAGGGCAACAGCGCCAGCGCAGGCGGCCAGAACGCCATCGCCATCGGTTTCCAGACGATCGCGTCCAAGCTGAACTCGGTCTACCTCGGCTCGCGCACTGCCGCGGGAACGGGTGCCACTGCGATCAGCGCCATCGGCATTGGCACGGACGTGACGGCCTCCCAGGAAGACACCATCGCGATCGGGCGCATCAGCCAGGCGACCGGCACGGACGCCATCGCACTGGGCCAAAGCGCCGCCTCGACCGACAAGAGCGCCATCGCGATCGGACGCAACAGCACATCGAGCGCCGTCAACGCGATCACGCTGGGCGTCGATACGGATGCGACCGCCACCAATGCCGTGGCGATCTCGGCCTTGGCCCAGGCCACCGGCGTCAATGCGCTCGCCATCGGTACCCAAGCCAACGCGACCGCCGACAACGCAATCGCGATGGGCAATACCGCGGTCGCGGACGCGGCCGACGCCGTTGCGATCGGCAACGGTTCGAGGGCCACCGGCGGCAGGGCGGTGGCCATCGGCGCCGGCAACTTCGCCAGCGGCAACGGCGCGATCGCGATCGGCGACCCCAATACCGCCACCGGCAACGGCGCCATCGCCCAAGGCCTGGACAACACCGCCACCGGCAACGGCGCGGTGGCCATGGGCAACACCAACATGGTGGGCGGCGGAGGCCAGGCGGTGGGCGTGGCCGGCACGGCAGCGCAGGGCGCGGTCGGCATCGGCTACCAGAACACGGTGGTCGGCCAGGGCAGCGTCGCGATCGGCAGCACCAGCAAAGCACTGGCGGCGGGCGCGGTCGCCTTCGGCGATACGGCGGTGGCGAACAACGCGGGCGACGTGGCATTGGGCTCCGGCTCCACGACCGCCGCTGCAGTCGGCACGCCCGGTACCGTGATCGGGGGCACGCCGTATACCTTCCAGGGCACGACGCCGACCTCCACCGTGAGCGTCGGCGCGCCGGGTGCCGAGCGCACGATCACCAACGTGGCGGCCGGCAGGATTTCCAACACTTCGACCGATGCGATCAACGGCTCGCAGTTGTGGGCCACGAACCAGCAGGCCACGGCGAACACGACCGCGATCACCAATCTCGGCAACACGATCGGCGACATCAACAACGGCGCGGGCATCAAGTACTTCCACGCCAGCTCGACCCTGCCCGACTCGCAGGCCCTGGGCGCGGATTCGGTCGCCATCGGCCTGAATGCCGTCGCCAACAATGCAGGCGACATCGCACTGGGCTTCGGCTCCACGACCGCCGCTGCAGTCGGCACGCCCGGTACCGTGATCGGCGGCACGCCGTACACCTTCCAGGGCACGACGCCGACCTCCACCGTGAGCGTCGGCGCGCCCGGTGCCGAGCGCACCATCACCAACGTGGCAGCCGGCAGGATTTCCAACACCTCGACCGATGCGATTAACGGCTCGCAGTTGTGGGCCACGAACCAGCAGGTGACGGCGAACACGACCGCGATCACCAATCTCGGCAACACGATCGATGACATCAACACCGGCGCGGGCATCAAGTACTTCCACGCCAACTCGACCCTGCCCGACTCGCAGGCCCTGGGCACGGATTCGATCGCCGTCGGCCCGAACGCCGTGGCCAACGGAGCCAGCAGCATTGCGCAGGGCCTTGGCGCGAGCGCAACCGTCGATGGTTCGGTGGCACTCGGTTCAGCCTCGGTCTCCGATCGCGCGGTCGCAGGCAGCACCGGCGACATTCCCGCGGGCAGCTCGCTGATTCCGTACAACACCACCGACCGGACGCTGCTGGGCGCCGTTTCCGTCGGCAGTGCGACGACCTACCGCCAGATCACCAACGTGGCCGACGGCACCGAGGCGCAGGATGCCGTGACGGTGCGCCAGCTCAGCGGTGCGCTGCAATCCTTCGCCGTCACACCGATCCAGTACTTCCACGCCAACTCGACCGCGATGGACTCGCTGGCCATCGGTGCCGAATCAGTGGCGGTCGGCCCTCGGACGGTGGTCAACGGCGACAGCGGCGTGGGCATCGGCAACGGCGCGGTGGTGCAACAGACCGCGCCCGGCGGCGTGGCCATCGGCCAGGGCGCGACCTCGCACCGGGCGGATTCCGTCGCGATCGGCACGCAGTCTTCAGCAGCAGCGGTGCAGGGCGTTGCGATTGGCGCAGGCAGCAGCGTGACCCAGGCCGGCGGCGTTGCATTGGGCGCAGGCTCGGTCGCCTCCACCGCGGCCGGCGCGGCCGGCTATGTGCCCACGGGTGCGTCCACCTCGCAGACCGCAGCCATCAACGCCACCACCAGCACGCTGTCGGCGGTGTCGGTGGGCGATGCGGCCAACGGCCAGTTCCGCCAGATCACCGGGGTGGCAGCGGGTTCGCTGGACAGCGACGCGGTCAACGTGTCGCAACTGAAGGCGGTGCAGACGACGGTGGCCAGCATCGACCAATCCGCGGTGAAGTACGAAACCAACGCCGACGGCACGACGAACTACAACAGCGTGAAGCTGGGCGGCACGAACACCAACGCCCCCGTGACCCTCCACAACGTCGCCGACGGCGTGGCAGGCAACGATGCCGTCAACGTGAATCAGCTGAACGCCGGCCTTGCGGCCGCCAATCAGTACACGGACGCCAAGCTCGGCCAGGTTCAGGCCAACGTCGACAAGGTGAGCAAGGAAGCTAACGCCGCAGCGGCTGGCGCGATGGCAATGGCCAATCTGCCGCAGGCTGCCATCCCCGGAAAGAGCATGGTCGCCGCAGGCGTCGCAGGCTTCGATGGCCAGGCCGCGCTGGCGCTCGGCGTGTCGAAGCTCGCGGACAACGGCCGATGGATCGTCAAGTTCAGCGGCACGGCCAACTCCCGCGGCAAGGTCGGCGTCGCCGCCGGCGTGGGCTTCCATTGGTAGGCAGCCGATCGCAACCAGTTTTCAAGGCTACTCATGAACATGCAAATCAAAGCCGCCGGTACTGCGCTGGCCGTGGCGGTACTGTTTTCGCTGGCAGGCTGCGGCACGTCCACGCTCAGCAAGAACATCTCGGACGATGGCCGCGCAGGCGAAGTCGTCTTCCCCGACATCGGGAACGATGCCTGGCTGAAGGAAGGCACCTTCCCGAACCCTGACAACCTGCGCCGGATCGCGCCCGGCGTCAGCAAGGACCAGCTCTACGACCTCGTGGGCCGGCCCCACTTCCGCGAAAGCCTGTTCGGGGTTCGCGAGTGGGACTACGTCTTCAACTTCCGCGTCCCGGGCGGCGTGAAGACTTGCCAATACAAGGTGATCTACGACACCGCGCTGCTGGCCCAGAGTTTCCACTGGCTGCCGGCGGATTGCGCCGAGCTGTTGAAGGTGGCTTTGCCGGGCGTCGAGCGCGCTGTTTAAAGGGTGCGCGAGATCGTCGCGGCCAAGCGCGCGCAGCGCCCGCCAAGTCGGGCGTCGGTAATCCAACGCCTGATCGATGCGATTGCGCCGGTGCGGTCGCTGTTGGTAGGCGTGAGCCGGCTGCCGTGGCAGGCCACCGGCGAGCACCCGGCACTCGATGCGCTGAACAAGCTTCGAGCCGGGTACGCCGCTGGCATCAAGCGACTTCCCAGCGAGATTACTGCCCCACGACTGGGAGCCGCTTGACGCGCAGCCATCGCTGACGCTGACCGCGAGCGTGCCTTCAGGGCGCTGGAGGTCGCCACCCTGCTCGCTCTGCGCCGGGCGGTGCGCAACGGCGCGGTCTGGATAGCTTATTCACTGAGCTTTCGCGGTCGCGAGCGGCTGTTCCTGTCCGAGGAGCGTTGGCAAGCCGAAGCTCGGCGCCACTATGCCAGGCTGCAACTGCCAGCCAGAGCCGACGATTTCCTCGTACCGGTTCTTGCTCGCATGCTCGTTGGCATCGACTCGGTGGATGCCGCCGCGCGTTCTGGTGATCTGCGTGTCGACGACGAGCTGCATCTGGCGTCATTGGCCGCGGAGGAAGATGACCCCCAAGTCACGAGGCTGCGCAGCCAGCCTGACCAGCGCATTGGCGAGGCACAACTGCCCGAAGGCGCGATGCGAAGCGGCGCCCACTATGAGGACCCGAAGCGATTCGCCGAGCCGAGATTGCAACCCACCTGAAGCCAAGACAACTCGTGACCCGCGCGTGCAACCCGCCTGCCTCGGGTGTCGACCGGTCTCTTGCACCCTAGGGTATTTACCTGCTTGAAAGCACTGGCGCGCCCCCGCGCGTGACTTATGATGCGTACACCGTGTATACACACAGTCCACACCAAGTCCACACATGCTGACTCTCAAGAACGAAGACCTGG
>NZ_JBDGIO010000030.1:0-34132 GCF_057657375.1 Variovorax sp. Soil_C_12
GCCCAACACCTGCCCTCAGGCCGTAGCCGTGCTTGGCGCTGCGCTTCGCAAGGGCAGGTATCGGGCAACCCTTAACATCAGCGGGCCTTCGCGGGGCGCGGCCGACCGTCCGCTTGCAGCCGGATAGCTGACCATAAAGTTGTGATCCAAGCGAAGTGCACGTCGGGCCATGGGGTGCGTTCGCGGCGCAAGATCTGTCGATGGTCTACTTGGGCAATGTTGCGGCCGCCCCTCACATCCGCGCCGATGCAGGTCATCGCGTGGGTCGCTGGACTACCTGATGTGAAGTTGGTCGATGAGATAAGCGACCCCGTCAATTGTGTGCGTCTCAATGACGCGGCGCAGCTCTGATGAGAGTTCGAAAGCCTCGTGGGCCATTGCAACGCTATCGAGCCAGACACAGATGAAGCCAGTCGGAGGAGACGGCTCCGTCCACAATCGCTCGCGACGAGCTGTCGATACCGTCCAGTTCAGCGCGACATTGTTCCCGGTGGTGTGCGCCACTCGGCGCAGTTCGCGCCACAGCGCGTCGCGCATCTTCGCTTGCGCATGAAATGCGATGAGGACTTTCACAGGCTGTTCGGCCGATTCATCTCCATCGGTCTCGACCACGCACAATGTCCAGCCCTTCAGAAAGATCGGTTCGTCGGCAGGTATGTATTTCTGACCGACCGCGGATGCTTGGGCCAGGCGCATAGCGTCCGCATCAGCAAAGAAGAGCTCCACGACCCCGTCCACGTTGAAGGCGGGCTCGCCGCTGCTTGCCCACAGGATCTTGTCGACGCGGTTGTGGGTGTACTTGGTGATGCCTCCCATGCCCAGCGCGAGCTGGGCATGAGGGCCCGCCCAGTACGCCCTGAAGTCGCACGTGGCAGTTCCTTCCTTCTTCGCAAGGAGCGTCATCCTCTTCATCATCTGGGGCCTTTCGGAGCTACAGCACCTGCCGCTCGGCTACTACGAAGGCAGTGATCTCAGCCAGGAACGTCTTTGCGTGGGCCATCGTCTCCTTCCCGGCTTCGGAGCCGAACGCAGCCTCCAGCGTCGCAGCATCCTCGAACCAGAGCTCGACGATGCCGTCGATCGGGAAATCGTCGTAGCCACATGATTGCCCCTTCATCAATTCACGGGCGATCACGACGTTCTGCCTGTAGGCACCGACGCCTGGCATTTTGCGGACCAGATCGCCGTGGACCTTCCATTCGCGTCGAAAATCCTCTTCGCTGAGATCAGGCCGTCGCTTCAAGATTGACATGCGCTTCAGTAGCCGAGCACGCGCTGGCGGTTCCGGCAACTCGATGACCACATGCTGCTCGGCGGTCACGATGTGCAAATCACCCAGGAAATGGTTTTCGTCTGCAATGAGTTCCGCAGCGAGCTCGCTGTCGCTGAACGCGTGGTTCGCTTTGCCAACGTCATCGAACCACAGCTGCGAGAAGCCGTCGAAGTCCCACGGTCCACGCGGGAAATCGATGCCTCGCTGCAAGCGCTCTGTCACGGGGTTTTGCCAGTACGCCCGCAGGCCAGGCGCTCGCTTGGCAAGCGCACCATGCTGGTTGCACCAATAGTCGCTGAATTCTTCAGTCGACCAGTCGGATTTTTTTCGGATCAGGCCCATTCGTACGTTCATGGTGCTCACTCCTGGATGGTGTTTGGTTCAATGAGTTCGGCCGCGGCCTGCGCACGGGCACGTGCGAGGCCCGGAGCGCGTTTTGCAAGCCAGACGCCGTGCCGGACTGGCCAGCGCTTGTATGCGGGGTCCACCCCCAAGGTGATGGCGGCGTGATGCGGCCAGTACGGATCGAAGAGTGCTTCGCGACCCAGGGCGATCAAGTCGGCCTTCCCGTCGGCTAGCACCTCTTCTGCCTGGTGCGCATCGACGATCATTCCAACGGCTTGCGTCTTGATCTGCGCCTCCTGGCGAATCCGCTCCGAGAACGGCACCTGAAATCCGAGTCCTCGCGGGACCGGCAGCGCGCGCGTTTCTTCTGTCAATCCACCGGACGAGCAGTCAATGACGTCGACGCCGCAACCGGCAAGCTCGCGCGACAGGACGATCGAGTCCTCGAGGCTCCAACCATCAACGCTGCCATCGACCGCCGACAGCCGGCAGAACAGGGGCTTGCCCGCTGGCCAGGCCGCACGAACTTTGCGCGCGATCTCGAGGGCCAGACGCATGCGTCCTTCAAGGCTGCCGCCCCATTCGTCATCGCGGTGGTTCGAGTTCGGCGACAAGAAGCTTGCGACCAAATAGCCGTGGCCGAAATGGAGCTCCACCACGTCGAACCCGGCCTGTTCGGCGCGCATGGTCGCATCGACGAACCGTTTTACAACGTCTGCGATGCCGGCGGCGTCCAACGCGACCGGCGCCGACCATCCGGGGCCTGCGGGCAACGCGCTCGGCCCAAGGCGCCGCCAGGGCTGCGGATCCGATGCGAGGCGATGCTCAGACAATGCCGCGCCGCCTTCCCACAGCGGCTGGCTTCCTGACTTTCGGCCCGCGTGGGCCAACTGAACGCCAATCGCACCGCCGTTGGAATGGACGAAATCAACCACCTCCTTCAGCGGAGCGATCTGGCTGTCCTCCCAAAGGCCCAGATCCGCCGTGCCGATGCGGCCTCGAGGATCGACGGCCGTGCTTTCGGTGAGGATCAGCCCAGCGCCGCCGAGGGCGAATTTCCCAAGGTGGACCATGTGCCACGGCGTCGCGCGCCCGGATTCGGCCGCATGCTGGCACATGGGCGAGATGACGATTCGGTTGTTCAGAACCAGCTCGCGAAGCTGAATGGGTTGGAAAAGAAGTGGTTCACTGGTGGTCATAGGAAAGCCTGTTCAGTTAGGGGGCGACGACCGAGACGGTCGCGGGTTGCCGAGTACCCAGATAGGTGCCGCCCATCACGGCAAGAAATCCGACGAGGTGCCAGAGCGTCAAGCGTTCGCCGAGCAGCAAGGCCGCGAACCCAACGCCGAAGACGGGCACCCAGTAAAGAAACACGGCGGTACGTGCGACGCCGATGCGCGCGATGGCGCGGTTCCAGACGAGGTTGGACAGCGCGGTCGCCATGACACCCGAGAACAGAATGAACGCCCAAGGGCGCCAGCCTGGAAAGAGCCCATCGAATCCAATCGCGGGCGACTCGAGGGTGGCGTGGACTGCCAGAAGGAACGACCCGACCAGATAGATCGCCCAGCTGATGGTCAGCGTGTGGAGGCGGCGCGCCAGGCGCTGGATGATTGCGCCGCCCGCAGCAAAGCTGACGACGGCGGCCACCAGCATCAGGTCTCCGGCGCCCGCGCTCGAAAGGCCGGCGCCTGGATGGCTCAGGACTACCGCCGCCACGCCCGCGAAGCCCAGAACGACGCCCAGCAGGCGCAGCCACGTCATCCGTTCACGGAAGGCAACCGCGGCGAGCAATGCGGACACCAGCGGGCTCAGCGCCATGATCAGTGCGCCGTTGGTCGCCGTCGACCGCAGTAACCCCTCGGCGAACAGTATCTGGTTGAGGTAGACCATCAACACCGCACAGACGACGATCGCCGCGCACTGGCCCATCGACAGCGTGGGCAGCCGACAGCGTTTCCACAGCATGACCAGGGTCAGCGCTGCGCAGGCCACAAGCATTCGCAGTGCCGCCACAGTGGTGGGATCGAAGATGCCGGTCAAGACCTTCACGGCGGCGACGTTCAATCCCCAGACGGCCATCGCTGCGATCAAGGTCGCCTGGACAGCGCCTGGGCTCGTTTCGCGCTCGGACATCGGTCAGGCCTCCTTCAGAGTGCGGGTGTGCCGTCTGATCAAGGACGCAAACGCGGCGCCTAGAAGCAGGAAGCCAAGCGCCGAGAACGCAAATGCCATAGATGACGAATAGCGATCGACCATCCACGCAGCGAGCAAGACCCCTAGCGACTGACCCAGAAAAAGGACGCTTGCGAACAGCGACACAGCGGTGCCGCGCACGGCAGGGGCCATTTGAGTGGCGTTGGTCTGCAGGGTGTTGTGCAAGGCGTAGAAGCCAAATCCGGCGACCAGGCAGGCGGGAAGTGTCAGATGCCAGGACGGTGCAAACGCGATCGTCGCGAACGCGAGGCCCGCGCAGACGCCCCCGATGTTCGCCAGGCCGGTTTCACCGAATCGGCGCAGCAGGACGCGAGCACAGCGGCTGTAGATGAGACCACCAATGCCGTAAAGCGCGGCAATCCCGCCTGCAGTCGGCATGGTCAGATCGAACGCGGCGTGCAGGTGAACTGGGATGAAGGCAATCGCGCTGAACGCCAACGCGCCTTCGATGCAAGTAACGAGCAACACCGTCCTTGCCCACGGGCGGGCGAGCACGTCCAGCGCTCGCCGGCCCACACTTTCGGAATCTCCCGATGCCGGGGACGCGAGGCCGTTCGCCCGCTTGGCAAGCATCGCTCCGCTGATCAGGAAGACCAGCGCGAGGATGGCGAATGCCCATCGCCAGCCCATCAGGTCGGCGATGACCCCGCCAAGCCACTGGCCGCAGATCATTCCGAACACAGTCGCACTGAGGAGCTTGGCCAGCACCTCCTGGCGACCCTCGTAAGGAACGCTGTCGCCGATCCAGGCCATCGTCAGCGGGATGATTCCGGCCGCCGCCATTCCGGACAGGATGCGGCTGGCGACGAGCCAGTCCAAGGTGGGCGACAAAGCTGCTGCCACGCTTCCGATCGTGCAGGCGAGCGTCGCGTAACCCACCACGCGCACCTTGCCGCGGCGATCACCCAAGGGCCCGTAGAACAGTTGGAGCACACCGTAGGCCATGGCAAAACCGGAGATCGCCAAGGCAGCCTCCCCGGTTGTCGTCGAGAACTCCGCAGCCAACGAAGGAAGCATGGCGTCGCAGACACGCATGGAAGCCATGCTTGCGAACGCACAGGTGCCGATGAGCCAGAGCGTTCGCGAGTCGAGGGGTCGATTGCTCATCGTCGCGTCGCTCTGTCCGGCGGCTGCGCTCGCACTCATGGCACCAGACCTGATGCCAGGATCAGATGCGCATCGGTCGCAGCGACCACTTCCCGGACCGACACGCCAGGGGCAGTCTCTTCCAGCACAAGCCCGTTCTCGGTCGGACGGATGACTGCCAGCTCGGTGACGACGAGATCGACACGCCTTACCGAGGTGATCGGCAGGCTGCAGCGCGGCACGATCTTGGAGCCGCTCTTTGAACGATGCGTCATCGCGACGATGACCCGGCGCGCACCCGTCACCAGGTCCATGGCGCCGCCCATGCCTGGAATCATGGAGCCAGGTACCATCCAGTTGGCGAGCTGCCCGAGTTCGTCGACCTCCAGGCCACCGAGCACCGTCACATCAAGGTGACCGCCCCGGATCATTCCGAAGGAGAACGCGGAGTCGAAGGCGCAGGCGCCGGGCAATGCGCCAACCGGGCGCCCGCCGGCATCGGTGAGGTTGATGTCCTCGAATCCCTCGCCGGGCAACGGACTCATGCCCATGATGCCGTTCTCGGAGTGAAAGAAGACCTGAAGCATCGCCGGCAGGTACTGGGCGACCAGCGTGGGCAGACCGATACCGAGGTTGACGCGATCGCCCTCCTTCAGTTCTTGCGCGACACGCCGTGCGATCACTTCCTTGTCGTTCATGACGCCCGCTCCTTTCCGACCAGGACATGCACGAGTACGCCAGGCGTGATGACGGAGTCCGGAGCGATCATGCCCACAGGCACGATGCTTTCTGCCTCCGCAATGGTCGTCGTGGCCGCCATGGCCATCAGCGGATTGAAGTTCCGTGCCGTGAGCGTGTATTCAAGATTGCCGTAGTAGTCCGCCCTCTTCGCGCTGATCAATGAGAAATCGGCCTTCAAGGCGGTTTCGAGCAGGTAGCTGCGGCCGTCGACCTCGAGGGTGCGCTTGCCCTCTGCGACCAGGGTGCCGACGCCCGTGGGCGTCAGGATGCCGCCTAGACCGAATCCACCGGCGCGGATTCTTTCTGCCAGGGTTCCCTGAGGTACAAGCTCGACCTCGACGGAGCCGTCCAGCATGAGCCGCTGCGTCACGGCATTGGTCCCGATGTGGCTGGCGATGACCTTTCGGACCAACCCCGCATCGATGAGCCGGCCAACGCCAACCCCGGGTCGCGCGGTGTCGTTGCTGATCAGGGTGAGCCCACCACGACGCTGCCGAATCAGCTCGTCGATGAGCCGCGGTGGGCATCCCACACCCATGAACCCGCCCACCATCAGCGAGGCCCCTTCCGGGATCATCGCGATCGCCTGCTCGAGCGGGACGGCTTTTTTCATCGTGGTTCGACCGTGCCGACCACTTCGCCCAGCCCGATGCGCGCTGCGCCTTCGCGCTCGCACCACCCGCGCATGATCAATGCGTCACCGTCCTCCAGGAAGCTGCGCTGCTCGCCGTTGGGAAGTGTGATCGGCTGCTTGCCGCCGCCGGTGAGTTCCATCAATGAGCCGGCTTCGCTGGCCTCCGGGCCCGACAAGGTGCCCGAACCCAGCAGGTCGCCCGGCTGCAGGTTGCAGCCGTTGACCGTGTGGTGGGCGATTAGCTGGGCCGGCGTCCAATAGGCCGCGCGAGTGGTGTTCGTCCGCGAGAGCCGCACAGGTTCCTCACCCGCTTCGCGCATCCTCGCGGTCTGCAGAAGGACCTCCAGCTCGATCGAAACCGCGCCTTGGACGCGGTTCGTCTCCGAGTCCAGGTAAGGCAGCGGTTGCGGGTCTCCCGCGGGACGCTCGAAGGCCACGCGAAATGGCGCCAGAGCCTCGCTCGTGACCAGCCAGGGTGAGACCGTGCTGGCGAAGTTCTTGGAGAGGAAAGGTCCCAGGGGCTGGTACTCCCAACCCTGGATGTCGCGCGCCGACCAATCGTTGAAAAGGGTCACCCCGAACAGGTGCGCCTCGGCCGCATCCATGCCGATGGGCTCCCCTTGCGCATTTCCTTGGGAGACGAACCAGCCGAGTTCGAGCTCGTAGTCCAAGCGCTTCGACGGGCCAAGGATCGGCGCGCCAGCGTCCGGTGTCTTGGTCTGGCCCTGTGGTCGCTTGAAGCGCTGGCCGCTGACGCCGATCGACGAGGCGCGGCCGTGGTAGCCGATGGGCACCCACTTGTAGTTCGGAAGCAGCGGGTTGTCCGGGCGGAACTGCTTGCCGACGGTGGTCGCGTGGTGCACGCTGGTGTAGAAGTCGGTGTAGTCGCCGATGCGGCAGGGCACCGTCATCTCGACGGCCGACTGGGCGAAGAGGAAATGGCCCCACTCGGTGGTCTGCGCGCTGCCTTCGGCCAGGCCGTCGGAGATCGCGGCACGCAGGGCCTGGCGCTCGGCCGGGTTCTTCGCCATCACCACATTCATGTCGTCGGTGTGGACCAGGCCGGTCGCCTTCAGGTCGAGCACCTGGTCGCCGATCGCGACGCCGATGCGAAAGGGCTCGCCGCTGCCCGCGGGCCGGAAGCGGCCCAGGGGAAGGTTCTGGACGGGGAAGTCGCAGCCGGCCTGGTTGGCCGAGGCGACCCAGCTGCGCAGTGCCGGGTCGTGGGTGGCGTTCAGTGCGTTGGTCATGGCTTGAATTGGTCCTTGAGGCCGGCCCAGCAGTCGGCGTAATCGGCGTCCAGCGCCGGGCTCTGCAGCGCCCAGGCGGTGGGGATGAAGCGGAAGCGGCTCTCGAACATGAAGGCCAGCGTGTTGTCCAGCTTCTGCGGCTTGAGGTCGGCGTGGCTGGCCTTGTCGAAGGCTTCCTCGTCGGGGCCGTGCGGCACCATCGCGTTGTGCAGGCTCGCGCCGCCGGGCTTGAAGCCGCCGGGCTTGGCGTCGTACTCGCCGTAGACCAGGCCCATGAACTCGCTCATGAGGTTGCGGTGGTACCAGGGCGGGCGGAAGGTGTCTTCCATCACCAGCCAGCGCGGCGGGAAGATCACGAAGTCGCAGTTGGCGGTGCCGGGCGTGTCCGAGGGCGAGGTGAGCACGGTGAAGATCGACGGGTCCGGATGGTCGAAGCTGATCGAGCCGATGGTCATGAAGTTGGCGGTGTCGTACTTCACCGGCGCGAGGTTGCCGTGCCAGGCGACGACGTTGAAGGGCGACTGCTTCATCGGCGCGCGCCAGAAGCGGCCGGCGAACTTCTTGACGATCTCGTAGCCGCCGGCCTCGCTCTCGAACGCCGCCAGGGGCGCCTGGAAGTCGCGCGCGTTGGCCAGGCCGTTGGAGCCGATCGGGCCCAGCTCGGGCAGGCGGAACTGGGCGCCGTAGATTTCGCAGACGTAGCCGCGGGAAGGACCGTCGGGCAAGGCGATCTTGAAGGCCACGCCGCGCGGCAGCAGCGCGATCTCGCCGGGCTTGACCTCGAGCACGCCCATCTCGGTGGTGATCGTGAGACGCCCCTGTTGCGGCACGAGAAGCATCTCGCCGTCGGCATTGACGAAGGCGCGGCGCTCCATCGAGCGGCCGGCGAGGTAGACGTGCGCGGCGATGCCGCTGTGCGCCTCGGCGTCGCCGTTGGCGGCAAGGGTGCGCATGCCGTCGACGAAATCGACGTCGGCGTTGTCGAGCGGGATCGGATGCCAGCGCAGCGGCTCCGGCGCGAGCGCGATCTCGCGGTCGGCACCGGTCTGCCAGTGCGTCTGCGCGTAGGGCTGGTAGCGGCCGGAGACGACCGAGGGCTGGCGCCGGTACATCCAGCTGCGCCGGTTCTCGTGGCGCGGTGCGGTGAAGGCGGTGCCCGAGATCAGCTCGGGATAGAGGTCGAAGGGCGCGCGCTGCGGGCTGTTGCGGCCCTGCGGCAGCGCGCCGGCGACGGCCTCGCTGGCGTATTCGTTGCCGAAGCCGCTCTGGTAGCGGCGTTCCGCGGTCAGGCGATCGTTCACGATGGGTTCCTTGACGTGATGCGTGGCTGGGATCGTCGACCGCTGCGAAGCGCATGGGCGAGACGATCCCCACCGCGCCGACTTGGCGTCGGCGCGAGACAACTGCAGATTTCGTTGATTGCTCTTGCGAGCGAAGGCGCTAGCCTTCCAGGGTCTTCCACATCTCGACGTCGCGCTCGGCGGTCCAGATGCGCGGGTCGGTGTACTGGGTCACCTCGTCGTAGCACCGCGTGACGTCGAACGGCATGCAGTGGTCAAAGATCACCCAGTGCCCGTACTTTGGCTTCATGGCAGCAAACGTGTCCTTGTAGACGGCGTTCAGGTCCTTGCCGGCATCGACGCCCTTCTGGACATTGGCGTACACGTCCGAAATGAACTCGCGTGTCTCGCTGAGGCCCTTGGAAACTTCCTCGGGCGTGGTCAGCGCGGCGCCGCGGCCAGGCACCAGCGCCTTGGGCTTGAGTGCAGCAACATTCTCGAGCGTCTTGGGCCAATCCTTGAAGTAGGCATCGCCGGCGTAGGGTGTCGCACCGAACTCGACCAGATCGCCCGACAGCAGGGCGCCCTCGCCAGGAAGCCACACAACGGTATCGCCCTTCGTATGGCCACGGCCGAGCTGCAGCAGCTGCACTTCGAGCTTGCCGAGCCACAGCGTCATCTTTCCAGTGAAGGTCATGGTGGGCCAAGTCATGCCGGGCGGGACGGTCTCGACACCTGCGAACAGACGTGGGAAGCGGCCGATCTCGCTCGCCTTGTCCTGCTCGCCGCGCTCAACGATGAGGTCCCGCGTGTCCTGGCTCGCGAGAATGTGTTCCGCCCCGTAGGCGCTGGCACCGAGCACGCGCACTGCGTGGTAGTGCGTCAGCACGACGTACTTGATTGGCTTGTCGGTCACTTCGCGAATGCGACGGATGACATCGGCCGCCATGGCCGGCGTGGCCTGAGTGTCGGCAACCAGCACGGCATCGTCGCCGATGATGATGCCGGTGTTCGGGTCGCCTTCGGCCGTGTATGCCCAGGCGTGCTCGGAGATCTGGCTGAAGGTGACATTCTTTTCTTCCAGGTCGGCCTGGCTCGCAAACTTCTTCGTTTCGGTCATGGGGTACTCCTTGTGTGGACGGGGTGAATGGGTCAGTGCGAACCGAGATAGGCCGCCTTGACCTTGGGATCGTTGAGAAGTGCGCGACCGGTGCCCTCCGCGGTGATGTGCCCTGTTTCGAGGACATAGGCTCGATCGGCGACGCCGAGCGCCTGCTTGGCCATCTGTTCGACCAGCAAGATGGTCAGGCCCGCCTCGCGCAGTTGGCGGATCGCATTGAAGATGTCCTTGATGATCAAGGGCGCGAGGCCGAGCGAAGGTTCATCCAGCAGCAACAAGCGAGGGTCACTCATCAATGCGCGGGAAATCGCAAGCATCTGCTGCTCGCCGCCGGACAAGGTTCCAGACAACTGGTCCTGGCGCTCTCGTAGTCGCGGAAACCGCTGGAACTCGCGCTCGATGGCGGCTGCCGTGGCGGATGGGTCGCTCTTTCGCGAATAAGCACCGAGCATCAGGTTTTCGCGCACGGTCTGATCGGCAAACACGCCGCGGCCTTCCGGCGACATCGCGACGCCGAGGCCCACCCGTTGATGCGATGCAACGTTCGTGATGTCCTTGCCATCAAACAGGATGCGACCTTCAGTGACAGGCTCCAAGCCGCAGATGCTCTTGAGCAAGGTGCTCTTGCCGGCTCCGTTGGCGCCAATGATGGTCACCACCTCGCCCTTGCGCACTTCGATGCTCACGCCCTTGACTGCCTGAATGGCACCGTAGGCAACCTTGACTGATTCGAGTTTCAGCATTTTTGACTTTCCGGTTCAGGCTGCGGCGAGCGCTTCTTCGGGCTCGTCGACGCCAAGATAGGCCTCGACGACACGGGGGTTGGCTTGCACCTCGGCGGGCTTGCCCTCGGCGATCTTGATGCCGTAGTCGAGCACGATGACGTGGTCGGAGATCGACATGACGAGATCCATGTGATGCTCGACCATCAAGATGCTCACGCCGCACTTGCCGATTCGAAGCAGCAGTTGACCGAGCTCGGCCGTCTCCTGAGGGTTGAGACCGGCAGCCGGTTCATCGAGCAGAAGGAGTTGCGGTTCGGTCGCCAGTGCCCGTGCGAGCTCGACGCGGCGTTGCAGGCCGTAAGGCAGGCTTCCAGCCGGCTGGTGCGCCAGATGCAGCAGGCCCACCAGATTCAGCAACTGCAGGGCACGGGCCCGCGTCGCGGCCTCTTGCTTCTTCGCGCTCGGCAGGTGGAACAGGGACGCGAGGAAGCCGTTCGTCATACGGCTGTGACGGCCGAGCATGACGTTGTCGAGCACCGACAGTTCAGCGAAGAGACGCAGGTTCTGGAAGGTGCGCCCCATCCCCATGCAGCAGATCGAGTGCACCGGTTGACCGGAGACTTCCTGGCCAAGGAACTGGATCGAGCCCTCGGTCGGATCGATCAGGCCCGTCAGCATGTTGATCATCGTGCTCTTGCCGGCCCCGTTCGGCCCGATCAGCGCGTGAATATGCCCGCGCTGCAGCCGGAACGAGACGTTCTGGGCCGGCTTCACGCCGCCGAAGTTCTTGGTGACTCCTTGCACCACCAGCAACTCCCCTTGGCCCTCGGGACCGATGCGTGTGGGTGCGGCATCGGCGTTCGCAACTTCGGGTTTCTCGGTCGACCGCCTGAACCACTTCGAGAACAGACCGGTCACGCCGCCTGGCATCACATAGAGCGCAAACAGCAGCAGGAAGCCGTAGAGAAAATGCTGCGCCGAAGGCCAGCGAGCCAAGGCCGCATCGACCGCCGTCAGGATGACGGTGCCCACCAGCGGTCCATACTGGGATCCCGCTCCGCCGAACAGCACCAGAAGCAGGATGAAGATTGACAGATGGAAAGTGATGAAGTCGGAGTTGATGTACTGGTTTTGCTGGGCGACGAGCGCACCGGCAATGCCGCATGTGACGGCCGCAACGACGAACGCGATGACCTTGGCGCGATAGACGCGAACACCCACCGATGAAGAAGCAATCTCGTCAGCCTGCAGCGAGAGCAGCGCGCGGCCGAAACGACCCTGCAGAAGGTTGCGCAACAAGAGGTGCGTCAAAGCGCACAGGCCAATGCCAAGCCAGACCCATTGCAGCGAGGTCAATGGTTGCCCGTCCCAGGTCAAGGCCTTGATGCCATAGATCCCTTGCGCGCCGCCGAACACGTCGGTCCATTCGCCCACGAGCTTTTCCACAACAATGCCGAACGCCAGCGTCACCATGGCGAGGTATGGCCCCTTCACTCGCAGCGACGGCAATGCGATGAGGACGCCGCAAACCGCAGAGATGCCGGCTGCCACTACCAGCGCGAGCCATGGGTTCATTTCGGTACGCGTCGTCAGCAGTGCAACCGCATAGGCTCCTGCAGCGAAGAGCCCGGCCTGGCCCAGCGACTTCTGCCCCGCATAGCCCACCAGCACGTTCATGCCGGCAGCGCAGAGGTAGTAGACGCACATCATGAAGACGATGCGCAGGTAGTAGTCGTTTCCGAACAGGGACGTGATGCCGATCAGAGCGGCGGCAGCGAGCACGACGCCCACGAGATGTTGACTGCGCTTCATACCTTCTCCACCAGCTTCTTGCCGAACAAACCTGTCGGGCGGAACGCCAGCACCAGGATCACGAGACCGAAGACGGCCACCTCACGCCACTGGGCCTGCCACAGGTTCACCAGCGACTCGAAAACACCGAGAACGAACCCGCCGATCACACAGCCACGCGGATTGCTCAGGCCTCCGATCATTGCGCCAGAGAATCCCTTCAGGCCGACCGTCAGACCCATGAAGAGCGACGCTTGGGCGATCGGAGCAAGCAGGAAGCCTGACAGGCCTGCGAGCGCGGAACTGATCACAAAGGCGCCGATCATCACGGCGTTGGTGTTGATGCCCATGAGGCTGGCCACGTTGCCGTTCGCGGCCACCGCACGCATGGCTTTGCCCACCATGGTTCGATTCATGACGAAGTCGAAGCCGATCATGATGACCACGGCGACGGCCAGCGTCAGAAGCTCCTGGGGACGCACGCCGATTCCGAGCAGTCGGATCACTTCGTCGCCCACCGGCCCGGGGACCACAACGGGTTTGGGTCCCCAGATGGCCAAGCCGATACTCTGCAGGATGACTCCGAAGCCCAGGGTGCTCATGACCCAGGCCATGCCCGGTCGTCCTGCAAAGGGCCGCACGCCGATCGCGTAGAGGAGCCATCCGAGAAGGCCCATGACACCAAGCGCTGCTGCAAGAGCAAGAAGCTGGGCGCCAGCGCCTGGCAGTGCCTGACCAAAGGTGGTGGAGGTCACGGGAAGTCCCAGGACCAGGAAGAGCGCGCTCATACCGATGAATGCACCCGCCGACACGAACTCGCCGTGCGAGAAGTTCAGTGTCTTGGTCGTCGTGAAAGTGATGCTGAAACCCAGGGCGACCAGCGCGTAGGCACCGCCCACGGCCAAGCCACTGAGAATCGCTTGCAAGAGCGCCTCAACCATAGTTGCCTCCGAGATGATTGCCCGGACCGCGGGATGCGGCCCGGATACGCGAATCGCGTTACTGCTTGAAGTCCGCGCCAGCCAGGGAGCCGACGATCGAGTCCGTGTACGGCAGCAGCTTGCCGTCCTTCCAGCGAATCCACACCAGGTCCTTGGCTGTCAAGGCTTCGTGGTTGGTCTTGCTGAAGGGTTTGTCGTAGGTCTTCAAAACACCTTGGACCGGGGTCTTCAGGTCCTCCAGCGCGAGGCGAACGGCCGATCCGTCGAAGCTGTTGGCTTGCTTTGCCGCGGCGGCATAGAGCATGACCGAGTCATAGCCGTGCAGCGCGAAGGAGAAGGAGCCCGGCGCCTTGAGCTTGGGGCCGACGCGGTCGAACAGTTTCTGTTGGGCCGGCGTGCGCGACTCGCTGACCGTACGCATGAAGATCGGCTTTTCCGCCAACGTCTTGCCTGCCGCGTCATAGAACGTGATGTTGTCTGCAGCCCACGAGGTCAGTACCAGAGGGAAGTAGTTGATCTTTTCCATGCTGCGCACCAGCTGCGCGATGGGGGTTCCCTGTGCCCAGACCACAACCGTGTCGACGCCGGCAGACTTCATCTTGCTCAGCTGCGACGTCATGTCCGTATCGCCCACGCCGAATCGCTCCGTCGCTGCGATCTTGATGCCCTGGGACTTGGCAATCTCTTCCATGTCTTTCAGGCCGCCCTGGCCGTACCCCGTCGTCTCGGCCATGAAGCCGACGACCTTTGACTTGTCCGTGTTCTTCTTGACATACGCCATCAGGGCGGCAACCTGCTCGCGGTCCACCATCGAGACGCGGAACATGTAGTTGTCCGCGCCCGGGCTCATCGGCTTCGTGATGTCAGTGCCCGAACCCACGTTGCCGATGACCGGAATCTTCTTCTGGTTGGCGATGTGCTTCCAGGCCATGGCATTGCCGGAATTGGTCGGACCGAATACGGCGGCAACCTTTTCGTTGTCGACCAGCTCGCTCATGTTCTGGATCGACTTCGGGGGCGCCGAAGTGTCATCGCGAGTGACCAGCGCCAGCTTCTTGCCAAGCACGCCGCCCGCGGCATTGATGTCGGCAATAGCCGCTTCCATGCCCAACACTGCCGCTTGGCCGCTTTGCGCGGAGGGAGAGGCCGACAGATCGCCGTTGTAGCCCAACTTGATGTCTTGGGCACTTGCGGCCGTTGCGGCAACAACGCTCGCGGCAAGTACGGCTGTCTTCAGGAAATTAGGAATGCTCATAGCTGTCTCCGGATTTTTCGAACTCAGTGAGTTCAGGGTTGCGAACAAGGAAGGAATGAAGCCTGGGAATCAGGAAGCAAGGAAGCCGCCGTCAACGGGTAGCGTCACGCCCGTCACGTAGGAGGCCATGCTCGATGCCAGGAACACGACGGGCCCAACCAGCTCTTCGGGCTGCCCGACGCGCGCCATCGGCGTGCGCAGCATGAACTTGTCGAGGCGATCTGGCGCTTCCCGCGTGTAAGACGTCATTGGCGTCTCGATGACACCCGGCGCAATCGCGTTCACGCGGACGCCGTCTTTTGCCAGTTCAACGGCGAGCGCCTGCGTCATGAGCTTGACCGCGCCCTTGGATGGGGAGTACCCCACGACGTTGGGAATTCCGGTGCTCGAGGCGATGGACCCGACGTTGATGATCACGCCCTTGGTTTCCTTCAGCGCACCCAACCAGGCGTGCGTTGGAAGGAAGGTGCCCATCACGTTCACATTCAGAGTGCGCTCGAGGTTCGAAGCCACCTTCGGACTGTCCAGACCTTCGCGGATGATGATGCCGGCGTTGTTCACCAGGATGTCGATGTTTCCGACTTCGCTCGCCACGGTGAGCGCCAGTGCCTGGCAAGCATCTTGCGAAGTCACGTCCAGCTTGTATGCGACGGCCTTGCCGCCTGCGGCATTGATCTCGGCAGCAACTGCTGTGGCGTTCTGGTCGTTCAAGTCGGTCACGACGACCTTGGCGCCCGCTTTCGCGAGACCCTTTGCGATCGCCTTGCCATTGCCCTGACCTGCGCCGGTCACAAGAGCGATGCGCCCGTTCAAGACTTGCGGTGCCATGAGTTCAGAGATTTCCATATGTCTGTCCTGTTTTCGTTTGTGGAGATCAGGCGGCGCGGACACGCTGGCGCGGAGTGGCCAACGGGACAACATCAGCGGCCGCAGGTCGCTCCGTTTGGTTCGCAAGCGCGTTACCGACGACATAGCCGAAGGTCAGCGCCGGGCCGAGCGTGATGCCGGCCCCGGGGTAGTTGCCACCCATGATGCTGGCGGCGTCGTTGCCGACGGCATAGAGACCCTTGACCGGTTGCCGAGCCTGTTTGAGGACTTGGCAAGACTCATTCGTCAGGAGGCCGGCGAATGTGCCAATCTCGCCGACGACAATCTTGATCGCGTAGTAAGGGCCCTGGCGGATCGGAGCCATGCATGGGTTCGGCGTCACCAAAGAGTCGCCCTGGAAGCGGTTGTAGGCCGTGCTGCCCTTGCCGAACTTCGTGTCGACGCCCTTGGCGGCGTCGCGGTTGAAGGATTCGACTTCCTCTTGCAGTGCCCCGGAAGGCACGCCGATCACCTTGGCCAGCTCCTGAAGGCTGTTGCCCTTCTTGAGATAGCCGCTCTTCAGATGCTTGCCGATGGGCAGTGGGAACGGAGCCACTGCGCCCAGCCCATACTCGCGCAGGTGCTTGTGATCGCAGATGAGCCAGCAAGTGACCTCAGGCGTCCCCTTGCAGACCTTCACCAGGTCTTGAATGAAATCGTGATACGACAGCGCCTCGTTGGTGAAGCGGCGCCCCTTCGGGGTGACCGCAATGACGCCCGGTTTGGCACGGTCGATGAAATGAGGCATGACGCCCTCGGATCCATCCTTGCGCTTGGTCACCGAGGTCGGGCACCATGCCGCAGCATTTGGAATCGTGGGGTCGACCCAGCCTCCGACGGATTCGCCCAGGCGCAGGCCGTCGCCGGTATTCAGCGCGGGAGACGGGGTGAAGTGTTCGTGGCCCGTTGGTGCATGCGGGAACAACTGCTTGCGACGCTCCACGTCGTAGGGGAAGCCACCGCATGCCAGGACCACACCACGGCGCACGCGGATCTCGACTGGCTTGCCGTCCTGCACAACGGTCGCTCCGACGACGCCATCGCCTTCCACGATCAGCGACTTCACCGGCGAATTCAGCCACACCGGAACGTTGAGGTCCATCGCGGCCTTGGCGAGTCGGCCAGCCAAGGCATTGCCATTGGTCAGCGTCATCCCGCGGCCGTACCGCACGACATCAAGCAGATGTCCGCCGAACCGCTTAGCGACGTACCAGAAGGACTCGAATGATTTGAAGGCACGCAGGAAGTGCCACAGTTCCTTGCCTGAGCCGAGCATCATGCCGAACACGGTCAGCTCGGGCACGGGCGGCGCAAGCTTTTCGATGCGGCTGCCCAGTTCTCGCCCGTCGAATGGGCGGGTCACCATGGACCGGCCGGCCGGCTGGCCGCCAGGTGCTTCGGCGTGGTAATCCGGGAACATCGGCGGCATGTCGAACTGCACGCACGTGTTCTCGGTGAAGAAGTCGAAGGCTTTGGGTCCGTTTTCGATGAAGGCGTCGACGCGCGCGGCATCGAAATGGGTGGTGGCCTCGTGTTGCAGATAAGCGCGCGCCGCACCTGCCGGCTCGTCGATCCCCTGCTCCTTGGCGAGCTTGGTGCCGGGAATCCACAGCCATCCACCCGAACGTGCGGTGGTGCCGCCAAAGACCGGCGCCTTGTCGACGACCAGAACCTTGAGGCCCTGGTGGGCCGCTGTGACTGCCGCTGACATCCCAGACGCGCCAGTGCCGACCACCAGAACGTCGTACTCAGTTTCCTGCTTGCTCATTGACCACTACTCCTTGAGGTTGGGGCCTCGTCTGCCGACCCGATGACGTTAGTATGGTGCTAACGCGTCTTTCCTATACTAATGGTTTACCCTGACCTAATGAAGTTGTTAGAATCAGATTGTTAGGAGACGCTATGGCCGCACATGAAAGCGAAGGCAGTTCCGAGAAGGAACGTAGAGGCATCCAATCCATTGAGGCTGGAGGCCAACTGCTGCTTGCGCTCGGCGCACAGGGTCGCCCGATGCCTTTAAGGGAACTCGCCAAGGCTGCTGACATGGCGCCTGGGAAAGCTCATCCCTATCTGGTGAGCTTCGCCAAGCTGGGGTTGGTCACTCAGGAGGCTTCGACGGGCTATTACTGGCTCGGGCCAACCGCCATGCAACTTGGCCTGGTCACTCTTCGGATGCTCAATCCCGTTCGCGAAGCCACGCCGTTCGCGGAGGACTTGGCGAGGGAGACGGGGCACAGCGTTGCTCTTTCGGTCTGGGGCAATCAAGGGCCGACGGTCGTGTATCTCTTCGATGCGATCTACCCGCTACACACGAACATTCGCACCGGAACCGTCATGTCACTGGCGGGCACCGCCACGGGCCGCTTGTTCGCTGCCTATCTGCCCGCCAAGCTGATCGAGGAATCGCTGCTCGAAGATGAGCGGCGGCTCGGACCGGACATCGCAAAGCCAATCGACACCGACGATTTGCAAGGCATGCTGAACGATGTGCGCAAACACGGGGTGTCTCGCTCGATCAACAACCCCACACCCGGCGTCTGCTCCTTTGCCGCACCCGTCTTCGACTATTCGGGAAACATCGTGCTGGGGATCACGCTCATGGGACGCTCGCGATCTTTCGATACGGAGTGGACGGGCACCCAGGCGACAGCGGTGAGAGCTTGCGGCATCGAAGTTTCTAAACGCCTCGGTCGTTGAGCGCTGGACCTGGGCGACCCTCCGCCACTGCGCGCCGAGCCGCTGCGCAAATCCCCAGATAACCAAAGGGCGTCACACCATGGACGTGTGAACCGAGTTCGACTGTCTTACTTCAGGGCTGAAGTCTGCTTGCAGCCGCAAAACCGACGTTTGGGCAGCGAGGTTGAAGGTCGCTTGAGGGCCCTAACCGGGCCTACAGCGGACGGCAATGGAGCCCGGTAGCTGTCGTTGGGAGGGCGTTGAACCTGCGCCGGCGGAAATTTGAAAACCCGACCGGTGCAACTTTGACAACGACGCGCGCAAGCTGTTGATTTTCTTGGGTAACCAAGTGAGACAACCTTGGAGGAACTCACACGTTCGTGAGTTCGTTCAAAGTTGGGCCGGATTGCCACCGAATTTATGCCCTAACTTTGACGACGGCGCGCGCAAGTCGTTGATTCGATGAGGAATCGGCCAGTTGGGTTGCATTGAACGCCTCCGGCGTCCTGGGGCGATGCAAAGACCGGGCAGGGTAGGGCGCGGCGAGTCGCGCGCCGCGATCACAGCGAAGCGCGTGCGCACTGACCCAGTGGCGGGCAACAATTCTCAGCCAGCCAATTCCGGCCATCGGCCGAAGTTCGGTCCGGTGCGCCAAATTTCCGTTCAGGGCTGGTTGGAACCGCGCCCTCCGAAAGCCGCCATTGAGGATGATCGTCGGCTCGACGCCGTATGCCGTCCTTCGAGTGGCCAGACGATTGCAGTCGCCGAGACCGGACTTGGCCGCTTATGAGGGACAGCGCTCTAGTCGTCAAGGTGCACGCAATAGGCGGCACCAAGTGTGGCCACCATCAACGCCAGTAACCACAGGCCAGACTCAAGAGCGCTTCACAGGCGACTCGAGCCTTGCAGATCATTCTTGTCTTTCGCCTCAGGTTCGCATGGCGACCGTCAAGCGCCGACTCTCGTCCCGGCCAGCCCGTGCGAGCCGTCTTTGGCGGTGAAGAAACGCGCGTCTTGGCCAGCGCGCGCACCGCCGCTGTGGACGATGTTGGCTGGAATGTAGAGCACCTCTCCGGCTTGGCAGGCGTAATCCTTGCCGTCGATGTTCATGTCGATGATGCCGTCGAGCACGTAGATCCACTGTTCGTTCGGATGCGAGTGCGCGTCGGCCATCTGTCCCGCGGGCGCAGTCATCACCGCCACGATCAGCCGGTCGCCTTCGACGCAGCCGCCGACTACGGGCGAGTAATTGGGCGCGGCCTTGATGCGGTTCAAGTCGCCGAAGTTGAAGTGGTGCTGGCCGGCCTGGGCGCGGTGAGCGCCCGGTGTGCGGGCCGCGGGCGGCTGATCTTTCGTGCTCATCGGTGTTCTCCTTTTGTGTATCGGGTGCCGGGTGCCTTACTGGGCTTCGATACCCAACCTGCGCATCTCCTTGGCGCTGCGCAGCGCGGATTCCTTCGTAGCGGCGCCAAAGGCTCCAGGGGCCTGATAGGCGGCGCTGAAGCCCGCGTCCTCCAGTCGCTTGACCACCTCGGGCATGGCGAGCACCTTCTTCAAGTCGGCGCTGACCTTCTCGATCACGGCCGCGGGGGTGCCCAGGGGCGCGAACAGGCCCACCCAGTATTCGAGCTCGTAGCCCGGCACGCCGCCCTCGGCCACCGTGGGAAGGTCGGGTGCCACCGAAGCGCGCTCGCGACCCATGGTGGCGAGGATGCGAGCACGGCCGCTTTCGACGTGCGGGCGTGCGCTGGTCAGGGTGGTGATGCTCAGCTGCGCCTCGCCCTGTGCCACCGCGAGGTCGGACTGCGAGTTGCCCTTGTACGGCACGACCGTGAGCTCAGCGCCCGCCATGGAATTGAGCATGAGCGCGGCGAACTGCGCCGTCGCGCCCGGCGTGGCCACATAGGTCGGATGCGATTTCGCATGGGCCAGCATGTCGTGCACGTTGGTGTACGGCAATCGGGCGTTGGCCAGGAGCACGCCGGGCGCTATCGCCAGCTTTGCGATCGGGGCGAAGCCGTTGAGCGGATCGTAAGGCAAAGTCTTGTAAAGGCCGTAATTCATCACGTGGGTGCCGCTGTTGCCCACGGTGAGCGTATAGCCGTCGGGCGGCGCCTTCTGGCCGAGTTCCGCACCTACCACGCCGTTGACCGCGCCGCGGTTGTCGATGATCACGGGCTGCTTCCACAATTCCTGGAGCTGCTGCGCGACCACCCGCGCCACTAGGTCGGACGAGCCAGCAGCCGCGCTGGACACGATCAACTTCACCGCCCGGGTGGGATAGCTGGTCTGCGCGTGGCTGGCGCCTGCGACCAGGCAGGCGCCGAGGGCGAGGCCGGCCAGCAGCGCATGATGTCGCCAGGGGGCGCAGGGTCCGTGCTTCGTCATGTCGTTGTCTCTCTGGGTTGAATCTGGAGCGCGTCGGCTTCCTGCAGCGTGCGCCACATCACCTTGCCGCTTGCGCTCTTCGGCAGCGCATCGACGAAAGCCACATGCCGCGGTACCTTGTAGGCCGCCATGTGCTCGCGGCACCAGGCGATGATCTGCTCGGCCTTTGTGTCCGCATGCGTCGGCCTCAGCACCAGAATCGCTTTGACCGATTCGCCGCGGTAGGCGTCCTTCGTCGCTACGACGCATGCCTCCTGCACGCCCGGGTGTTTGAACAGCGTCAGTTCGACCTCGGCGGGCCAGACCTTGAAGCCGCTGGCGTTGATCATCCGCTTGAGCCGATCGGTCATGAAAAAGTAGCCCTCTTCGTCCACGCGGGCGATGTCTCCGGTGCGAAAGAACCGCCGGCCGTCGATCTCGGTGAAGGCGGCCTGCGTGGCCGCGGGCTGCTTCCAGTAGCCGCGAAAGAGCTGAGGTCCATCAATCGCGATCTCGCCGACTTCGCCTGGGGGCATCAGTTCCAACGTGTCGGGGTCGATGATGCGCACATCGGTGCCGATGAAGGGCACGCCCAGGCATTGGCGCTTGGGGCGCTCTGGTGGGTTGGCATGCGACGGCGCGGCCGTCTCGGTCAGTCCGTAGGCCTCGATGTAGGTCAGGCCGAAGGCTTCGGCCAGTCGCTGCGCCACGGAGTGCGGCATGGCGGCGCCGCCGCCTCCGATGCAGGTCAGGCTCGACAGGTCGTAGGCGGCGATAGAAGGGCTCGCCAGCAGATCGACCACCATTGTCGGGATGTTGACCCAGTCCGTGACCTTCCAGGCGTCGATCAGGTGGGCCGCCACATCGCGGTCCCAACGCGGCATCAAGACCATGGTGGCGCCGCTTGCGATCGACGCGTGCAGCACCGCCACGATGCCGGTAATGTGGAACATCGGCGCCACGGCCAGCGCCACCGACTCTGCGCCGGCATCGAACCACGAGTTCCAGGCCAGCGCGTTGTGCATCAGGGCCGCATGGACGTGCATGCAACCTTTCGGCATACCGGTGGTGCCGCTGGTGTAGGGCAGCAGCGCGAGGTCCTCACTGCCGGCAGGGGGCGCTGCAGGTGGCGGGGCTTCGCGCAGCAGGTCTTCCCAGGCGTGCACGGTTCCGCCCTCGAGCGCAGGCAGCGAGTACAGCGTAGTCATCCATTCGCGCCAGGCGGGCGCCAAGGCAGGTCCCACGACGCCCGAGACGTCGAGCGCATCGCCGAACTGCGTCACCACCAGATGCTTGAGTCGTTGCGCGGTCGGCAGCGCATTGCTCGCCTGCGCAACTTCCGAGGCGAGGTCGCCAGCGGTGAGCGCGACCGCGGCATCGGCATCGGTGATGTAGTGGCGCAGTTCCTCAGCGCGGTTCATCGGGTTGACCGGCACGACCACCGCGCCAAGCCGCAAGATCGCGTAGTGCGCTACCACAAGCTGTGGCGTGTTCTGCATGCACAGCAGCACGCGGTCGCCGTGGCGCACACCCAAGGACTGCAGGGCGCCGGCCATCGCGTCGACCTGGTCGGCAAGGGCGCGGTAGCTCGTCACTCGGTCGAACCAGACAAGTGCCGGCTTGTCAGGGTAGCGCTCGGCCGAGGCGCGCAGGTTGTGCCATAGCGAGGAGCGCGCCGGCGCGAGTTCGGTAGGGCAACGTCGGGGCCAGTACGCGAGGTGCGGGGCGAGGCGCGGAGATTTCATTGTGGGGACGGGCAGCGGGCTCATCGCCCCTGAAAAACCGGCTGACGCTTCTCGACGAAGGCGCGCGCGGCTTCGCGGTGGTCCTCCGTCTGGCCACAGTGGATGTGGTGGGTGGCCTCGAGGTCCATGCAATCGAGCAGGTCGCCGTTCGTGGCGCGGTTCAGGTTTTCCTTCATGTAGCGGTAGGCAACAGTAGGGCCGACCGCGAGTTGGTGCGCGATGCGATGCGTCTCCGCAACGAGCATATCCGGCGTGCAGACCCAATTCACCAGCCCAAAGGCGAGGGCCTCGCGCGCATCGATGCGCGGGCTTAAGAAGAACATCTCGCGCGCCTTTGCTGCACCGACCAGCCGTGTGAGGAAGAAGGTACCGCCGTAGTCGCCCGAGAATCCCACGCGTGCGAAGGCAGTGGTGAGCACTGCCGCGTCGGACATCAGACGCAGGTCGCAGGCCAGCGCCAGTGCGAGGCCCGCGCCGGCCGCCGCGCCGGGCAGCGCCGCGATCGTGGGCTTAGGCATGCTGTAGAGCCTCCCCGCGGTCTCGCGCTGGTTGATGCGCTGCCGGTGGATCGCCTGGTCGATGGTCTGGGCGCCTACCGTGCCGTCGCCTGTGGAGGCCATGTCCTTGACATCGCCGCCCGCACAAAAGCCCGCGCCCGCCCCGGTGAGCACGATGCAGCGCACGCGCGCGTCGAATTCGGCGGCGGCGAGTTGCTGGGCCAGCGCCGCATTCATCGCCTGTGTCATCGCATTCCGCGCGGCGGGGCGATTGAGGGTGAGCCTCAGAACGCCTTGGTCCAGACTCGCGAGCAGGTCCGCGCAGCCCGTGTTGATCGTTAGTTCGGTCATGTCGTCAGTGTTCGTCGTGAGAAGGTCAGCGAGGTCCAGCGAGGTCCTGCGGCTGTAGCTTCAGATCTTCGAGAATGAATCGAGAGACGGTCTGGATCTCGGTGTCGAGGTCGGTCTTGAACTTCGCCGCTGGCACGTTGGCGGCCACCAGATCCTGCTCGCGCATCCATTGCTGCAGGTCGGCTTCCTGCATAGCCCGCGTGGCGGCGTTGAAGATCTGTGAAACAAGGGCCGGGTCCATCTTCGCGGGGCCGAACAGGCTGGCCCAGGCGTTGCGGCTGGTGAAATAGCTGTCGAAGCCCGATTCGGCAAAAGTGGGCACATTGGGCAGCGAGGGCGCGCGCCGCGTGCCCACCACCGCGATCGCCCGCGCCTTGCCGGTCGCCTCGCCCATCGATGCTTGGCCAGGTGTCACGATGGCCAGAGCGATCTGCCCGCCCAGAACATCCTGCAGCGCCTGCGAGGTGCCGCGGTAGGCTACAGGTAGCAGCTTGATGTCCGCCTTCCGGCTGAAGGCCTCGAGCACCAGGTGCGGCATGGTGCCTGGCCCGAAGGTGCCGTAGGCCACCGGGTCCTTGGCCGCTTTCGCCAATTCGACGAACTGCTGCAGATTGCGGGCGTTGTACTGTGATCCCAGCATCAACACTACGGGGCTATCGAGCAGCTTGCCGATCGGCGTAAAGTCTTCCTTTGGGTTGTAAGGAACCTTGATGGTGAGCGGCGAGGATACGAGTGCATCGGCGCTGGTCAATAGAAGAGTCTGGCCGTCGGGCAGGTTGCGCTTGACCTCTATGGCGGCCAGTGTGGTGCCGGCACCGAGCTTGGGGTCGACGATGACGGTGCAGCCCAGTTTTGCCCCAAGCTTCTCCGCGAGCTTGCGCGCAAAGCCGTCATACGAGCTGCCGGGCGGGAAGGGCGTGACGATGCGCACTGTCGAACCCGGACCTAGCGGCTTCTGCGCGAGCACCAGCTGTGGCGCGAAGAGGCCGAGAGCCACAATGGAAAGCGCCTTGCGGCGGGGAATGGGCAACATGTCTTTGTCTCCTGTCGTTCATCTATGTTCTCTGCTGTCGTGGGACACGCGAGGCGCGGGTTCGCGTCACGGATTCCACCACGCCGGTTCTCCGCTTCCCTCTGTGTATTGGCCGGTCTTCGAGATCACGACTTGGCGCTGATAGCTGCCCTGGAACTTGCCCTCCAGCGCATTGCCCAACCAGTCGAGCGAAGCGTCCATCCATTCAGCACTCGCGGGGCCGATAGGGTGGAACTCGCGCTCGTAGAGCCACAGTTCCTTTGGCCCCCCCAAGCGTTCGTAGATGGCCAGCGTGGATTCGACAGTGGTGAGTTCGTCGCTTTCGCCCATCACCATGAGGTAGGGCGTCTTCACCTTAGGCGCGATCTTGTTCAAGGTCATTTCGTCGCTGAACTTGCGCACCGCTTCATAATCGGCGATGCCGGTCATATAGGCAAGATTGACCAGGAAATTCGGCTGAGCCGAGTCGACCATGCGGTCTCCTACGTGGGCCATGTTGCCAGTGACTGCCTTCAGTCGGGGATCTGCAGAGGCGGCGCGCAGTCCCCACCAAGAGCCCATGCTCGAACCAATGAGCACGATGCGCTCTGGGTCCACCTCCGGCTGCTGCACAAGCCAGTCGATCACCGTGGAGATGGCGCGCTCATAGTTGTCCATGCTCATCTTCAGGCCCTTGGTGAGTGATTCGCCCTGACCAGGGCCGTCGAGCGAGAAGCCCACCCACCCGCGCGGCACGATGCGATGGCGCATGACCGCGTGCCAGTCCTCCTTGAACAGGTCCATGCCCGGCAGGCAGATAACGCAGGGCTGCTTCTTTGTGTGGTTGCCGTGCTCGAACACGCCGTGGAGTTGGCTGCCCTCGAAAGGTAGCACTACGCGGCGCACAGGGTGCAGCGACAGTTCCTCGACCTGGTTGAAGGTGCTGATCAGCTTGTGCATGTAGCGGACGCGTCGCGGGTCGTCGCCGAAGAAGGAGTAGTGCGTACGGCCATAGAGCACGGCGGCGCGCTCGTAGAGACCAAGCGCTGCCGTCTTGGCGCTACGGGATTTCCAGTAGCTGGCGCGGCCCTCCACTTCTTGCGCCACCGAAGCCCAAGCCTGCGGCACCTGCGAGGTCGACTTGATGCGCGAGAAGACTGTCTTGAAGTCTGTGGAGTTGTAGCCGAACTCCTCGAAGATAGGGGCGGCCTCCGGATGCAGGATGTCCATTCCGCCCTGGGCGATGAAGGCATCGAGGATCCAGCGTTGTCCCTTGCGTAGTGGGTCCATGTCTCTTCTTCCTTTCGTTTTCTGAATGCGTAGTGGAGCGCGGCTTAATACATCACCAACCCGGCTGTGACGTTGATGTCCTGCCCCGTCATGTGAACGGAGTGATCCGAGGACAAGAAGACGGCGAGCCGCGCGACGTCCTGGGCTTCCACCAGCGTACGCAGCGGCGATTGCCCTTCAAAGGCCGCCTTCACCTGTTCGACGCCGATGCCGCGCTGTCGCGCCTGACTCGCGAATACTTCGTTGATCCGCTCGCCCGCCACGGCGCCTGGGCAAATGCAGTTGACACGAATGCGGTGTGCACCCAGCTCGTCGGCCGCCGTGCGTGTGAGGCCGATGATTCCCATCTTGGCGGCCGCATAGCCGATGCGGAACGCGAGCGGCCGCTTGCCCGTGGCCGAACCGATGTTGACCACCGCGCCGCCCGCGTCGTTCTTCTTCATCGCCGGCACCACCGCGCGCAGGCACAGGAAGCTGCTGGTGAGGTTGCCGGCCAGAGTCTCGTTCCACTCCTCGACCGAGGTGTCTTCGATCGCCTTGGTGGGCCCGGCGATGCCGACGTTGTTCACCAGCGCATCGACGCGTCCCCAGCGCTCCAGCGTGCGCCGCACCAGGGCCTCGACGTCCCCGGGCTTCGTGGCGTCGGCACCCACGGCCATGACATCGAGCCCTTCGGCCCGGAGCTCCGCCTCCAGCGGCTGCAGCAGTGCTTCGCGCCGGGCGCAATAGGCCACGCGCGCGCCACTGCGGGCGAAGGTGCGTACAAGCGCCTGCCCGATGCCGCGGCTGGCGCCAGTGACGATGGCCACTCGGCCCTGCAAGCTCAAGTCCATGGCGGAGCGCGTCACTTGATGGCCTGCGGGTTCACTGGCGAGCCCACGGCACCGGTGATCGGCAACGTGGGCGCGATGAACATGAATTCATAGACGCCGTCCTCCGCACAATCCTTGGCCAACTCTTCCAGATAGAAAATCTCGCCCATGGTGATGCCCATCATCGGGATGACCATGAGGTGCCAAGGCTGGAAGGTCACTTCCGATTCGTTCGGGATGACCTCACAGCCCCAGGTGTCGGTGGCGATCGCCGCCACTTCCTTCGCATGCAGCCATTCGGCCGTCTCGAAGCGCATGCCAGGGGCGGCGCCGCCCGCATAGCTGCCCCAGTCGGCTTCGGCCAGGCATTTGCCTTGGAAGCCGGTGCGACAGATGAGGAAATCGCCGCGCCGGATTTCCACACCCTGCGCATCGGCGCAGCCCTCCAGGTCAGCGTTGGAGATGCCGTAACCGGGCTCCAGATAGTCGGCACCCTTGTAGCGCGCGATGTCCAGCAACACGCCGCGGCCGACCATGCTACTGCGGGTCTGCTCGATGCCGTTCTTGGCTGCGCCCATCGAGTCCACCAAGGTGGCGTCATAGCCATTCCACATCTTGTTGTCGTAGAACACGTGTGCCAACCCGTCCCACTGCGTGCCGCACTGCAGCGGCATGCTCACCATGTCGTCGGCATAGCCCGCGCCTGCGATGAAGCCTTGTTGCCGGCCGTTCGCCGAATCGGAGCCCGTGGCAAGCATGGTGTGGATCGGGTTGAAGCGCGTGCCCCAGCCGCCCGAGTTTTGCGGTCCGTTCTGGTCGAAAGGCAGGGCGAGCGAGAAGCGGCGGCCGCGGCGCACTAGCGCGGCGGCGTTGCGCACGTCGTCTTCGCTCACGAAATTGAGGGTGCCCAGTTCGTCGTCCGGACCCCAGCGCTGCCAATTGGACACGCGCTTGGCAGTTGCGTCGAGCACCTGGGAATCGACATAGGGTGCGAGCGGTGCCCGCGGGTGCATGGTCAGTGGGCCGCCTCCCTCTTGCTTCTTCAATCTCTGACGTGCTGACATTCTTCTGCCCCTTTCTGGTCGGTGCGAGGGCACCGTTTGTCTCTGTTCTCCCGCGTCAATGCGGGCGGCTTGAGGTGCAATGTACGGAGATCCAGTCATACAATCAAAGACCATTTGTTGATAGCGTTATGCTGTGGCTGGATAGCCCGGGAAGGACTCAACGTGGACATCCGTCAGCTCAGGACCTTCATTCAGGTAGCGGAAATGCGCAGCATCAATCGCGCGGCAGCCGCGCTGCACATCGCCCAGCCCGCGCTCAGCCGGCAGATCAAATTGCTTGAGGAGGAGTTGGGAGATAGGCTCTTTGCACGCAACGAGCGCGGTGTATCGCTTACTCCGTTCGGTGAGGAGATGCTGCAGCGCTCGGTCGACGTGGTGCGAGACTTCGACGCGCTGCGCTCTGACCTTTCACGTCGCTCGGGTGCTCTCACCGGTCACGTGCGCTTCGGCGTACCGAAGACCCTGATGGAGCACTTCGTTGCGCCCGCACTGGCCGACTTCCACAAGGTGCATCCCGGCGTCTCTATGCTTGTCATGGACGGCACGACGCTCGAACTGCGCGAGTTGGTGCGCGCCGGAGGGTTGGATCTCGCCATCGTTTCCGACCTCGATCGGTCAGCTAGCGCGCGCCTGCAGCCTTTGTTGCGCGAGCCCCTGGTGTTGGTGGCACCGCCGGGCAGTGGACTGCGTATGGACAAGCCTGTCAGCGCACGAGTTGTGGCGCGCCACTCGCTGGTCACCACATTCCGGCCCAACATCATCCGGCTCACACTCGACGACGCGATGCTCCGGGCGGGTCAGGCAGCCGAGGTGAGCTTCGAAACCAGTTCGCACACGGCCATCCGCATTCTGGCGGCCAAAGGCGACATGTACGGTGTCATGCCCTACTCCGGCGTGTCGCTGGATGTCGACGCGGGCCGGCTCACCGCGGCGCCGATCGTCGGCGCGGTGATGTCGTGGAACTTTGCCTCCACCCCACTGCGGGAACTGCCGCGCGCCGCCGTAGCCCTGCGACAGTACTTGAGCGACGCCGCGTTGGTATGGGTGCGCAGTCAGCCTTGCCTGCACCCGTTCGAGCAGGCCTGATTCGGGCAGCCGGCAGAGCGAACATTGGAATGGGCGTCGACGTGAGTTCGCCAACCATCTGCGACTGGCAGCAACCGCTTCTATGAGGGCTGGAATGTCAAGGCCCTTCACGGCGGCCGATTGTCAAAACTGAGCGATCGAAGGTCAGGAACCGATGGCAGGCACTTCGGTGAGTTCGAACCGAGCAACTACTTTGGAGGTCACGTTGAGATTCATCATCCTTTCGGCGCTTGTCTTGGCATGCCAAGTCGCCAAGGCGGAAACTGTCCAAGTCAAGTATCACGGCGCAGTTTCCCTTGACGCCTTCACGTGTGCAGACGTTAAAGAGAGCAGCGACGTTTCGCGCGTGTGCTACGACAACAAAGAGCGGTACATGGTCATTCGGCTCAAGACGACCTACTACCACTACTGCGAAATCGATGCCGCGACAGTGCAGGGCCTCCAAAAGGCCAGCTCGAAGCGGCAGTTCTTCGAAAACCGAATTCGCGGAAGCGGTTCGGACGGACCATTCGACTGCCGGACCCACCCTATCCCGACGAAGTATCTACAGTGAATCGCCGGCGTCGGCCATCGGCCAAATGCGGACATTCGCTTCGCAGTTCAGATTTGACAACTCGGGGTCAGTGTCGCCTCATGGACTTCATGGAGATTCGTCGGTTCAGGCTTGGTCCAGCTTTGGCAACTCTGCACCCACGATTTCAAATTTCACCATGTTTACAAAAAGCGCTCGAATGTTCCCAGCGCGGTACCAGAATAATCTTCACCTTTTGAAATTCGGGGATCACACTGCCGTCGACCAGCACCAACACTGAAGGGATCTCCATGAGAGTCTTATCTTTGGGACGGCCCATGCGGGCGACTGCTTCTGCCTTCGCTTTCATATTTAGCCTAGTAGGCTCCGCCTATGCCGACTTCACTTTCGATCTTCCAAAAGGAAACGCATGCCCTAGCTTTGACCTGAGGGTTCAGAGCATAGGTGAAGGTACGGCCAAGGACTTTCACGACAAAGACGGCAATTTGGTGAAGTCGATAACTGCCGGCCGAGGCGCACAATTGACGTTGACCAATCTGGCTACCTCGGTCAGTCTCAACTTGAAGTCGAACGGGTCAGTGAGTAAGGTAACGCGCAACGCCGACGGTACTTCTACCTGGGTCATTACAGGGCATAACGTGCTCATTCTCTTTCCAACGGACCTGCCGCCCGGCCCGACGACCACGCTTTATGTGGGCCGGGTGGTATTTACGGTTGACAACTCGACTCAGGTCTTCACATTGCTAGGGACGAGCGGGAAGTCAGTTGACATTTGCGCCATCTTGGCATAGAGATATGAGATCGCCGTGCTTCAGCGCCATCAGATCGATGACGGCTGGCGTCAGCGGCGCCGACTGGGCGTGCGTGCCAGCGACATCGCGTGGCGCGCCAGCGGCGACACGGCGACGCCGGCAGCGAAGGTGACAATGGCAAAGCCGAGGGTGGTCGCGGTGTAGCGCAAAGAGTTTCCTTTCTGAACGTCGACCCGAGACACATCCGCGCACTCAGGCGCGATGGATGCGGAAAATGTGCGCTTGCAGCGCCGGCACCGCAAGCGCTCCGGCGCCAAGCTGGCCATGCTGCCTGCCCTGTAGCTTTGTCGTCGGTGCGTCGCATCTACGCGATCGACAGCCCCAACCGCCCACGGACCCTCTACGTCCCCGCAACCCCGTCATCGGAACCCCGCCGCCATCGACCATCCGCCGTCCCACCTGCTGATCGCGGACGCTCGACGGCGAAGTGATCCAGTCGCGGGGCGGGTCCGCCGCCGGAGATCCAGCCGTCGCATCAACCTGGCGGCGAACCCTTCCGCCGGCGCACAACCCCCGACCGCGAGCAAACCCCGCCCGCGGCCCAATCCGCCTCGAGGTCCCCGCGCGCGCAGATTCCCGACCTCGACCAGGTCGACCACGGAACGCCAGGGCGCGGAGACGTCCGCGGGGAAAATCAGGCTCCGCCGGCGGGCCCATTTCGCT
Source organism: Variovorax sp. Soil_C_12 (assembly GCF_057657375.1). Lineage (NCBI taxonomy): Bacteria > Pseudomonadati > Pseudomonadota > Betaproteobacteria > Burkholderiales > Comamonadaceae > Variovorax > Variovorax sp. Soil_C_12. The sequence goes on from NZ_JBDGIO010000030.1 coordinate 30,433, forward strand.
CTCGCAGGCGTCCCGGCCGCGGGTTCGGTCCGATCACGGAAAAGAGGCGAGGGCGGAGGGTCCCGGGCGCGGAGAGGTCCGCTGTCGGAAATGGGTGGGCCGGGGATCTGTGTTGTGTGCGGGCCAAGCGAAGACGTGACCCGCATTGAAGGAGTCGGCTACTTGGACTTCTGCAGCCCGGCCAGCAAGGCGCCCAGCTGCTCGTCGTTCAGGGCTGGATGTACTTCCATTTCCATCAGGTCGGACCACTCGAGAACCCACCGTGCCATCGCGGAAGCGTCATCTGTCTCGCTGATGCTGATGCCCGTGCCGTTCGCGACATCGTGCCAGCGCCCGAGCATCTTGATGCCTTTGGGAGGCTGACCACCCGTTTTCGCGAAGCGCTCGATGACGGCATTGCGATTGCCAGGGGAAATGCGCCAGTGGCCGATGAAAAGCATGATGTTCTTCCCTTTGTCGGCACCATGGAAGTGCGATGCGGGCGAGTGCCGCGCGAGCAACGCCGGGGCATTGAAGGACGCCCCGGGACATTGATAGTCGATCGCACCCAAATCTGCAAACGAGCCGCCCGACAGCGACCAGGCTTCGCGGCCGCGGGCTTTGTCCGATCGCGGAAAGAGGCGAGGGAGGAGGGATCCGGGCGCGGAGGGATCCGCCATCGGAAATGGGTGGGATGGCTGGTGGCCGGCGATCGGCCATGCCGGCCTGATCCGGGATTCGGCGGCGGGAAGCGGTCGGTTTCCCTTGCAAGGCGCCGCGCCAGGCCGAAGCCATAGAAAGGCGGCGTCAAATCGGCGTGAGGCCGCGTCCGTAGCGATCCAGTTTGAGCGCCTTCATGAGTGCAACAAAGCGCGGCTCCGATCGCAGGCTATTCCAGTGAGGGTCGTCTTTTAGGAAAGCCATCCGTACCTCTCTCACCGCGAAGCCTCGCTCCAGGGCGGTGAGTGCCGGCGCCACTTCGCCGAGCGCGGCGTGCAAGGATGCGATCGATGATGGCGCGACGTATCGCATGCTGGACTCCGCCAGCAGCTGGTCGAGCATGCGTCGGGCCTCGTGGGTGTCTCCTAGCTGCGCCAGATGCACGCCTAGTACGGATTGGGGGCGGGTGCAATCGGACAGGCTGACGGCGCGCCGCATGCAAGCAATGCCCTGTTCCGGACGACGTTCGGACATGTGAAGCATGCCCATGCCCAGATGCGTGACCCAGAGGTTCGGCGAAATGTCGAAAGCGCGGTCTAGCCGCATCAGCGCCTCGTCGCGTTGCCCGTTGCCAAGCAACAAGCCGGCTTCGATTGCGTTGTATACCGGCGACATAGGGTCGAGCGACCGCGCGGTCCTCAGGTGGGTGAACCCCTCCCTCAGCCGGTCCTGACTTAAGAGCAGCAGCCCCAGGCCCCAGTGCGCGGTGGCAGTGTTTGGGTTGATCCCCAGAGCGCGCCTAAAAGTCTGCTCGGCGCCGAGCCAGTCGAACTCGAACCAGGAGAGGCTGAAGCCAAGGCCCGCATGCGCCTCGGCAAGATTCGGAACTAGCGCGAGCGCATGGCGCAAGGCAGCATTGGCTGGCTCGTAGACCTCGGATGACGGCACATCGGCGTTCCACATCTTGCGACGGTGCACTTGGCCAAGCTCCACCCAGGCCATCGCATAGTTCGGGTCGATGCTGATAGCGCGGTTGAGCAAAGAAATGCCCTTGTCGACCTCTTCGGCACGGCCGCCCTGTGCTCGCCATCGCGCGGCCAGATAGAGCTCGTATGCTGCGCTGTTGCGCGTGCCTCCGACGTCCGAAAGCCGGGCGGACGTATTGCCGAGCCCCGCTTGCAGCGCAGGTAGCAGCGCCTGCATGACGCGGTTGGAGATCTGGTCCTGCACTTCGAACACGCTGGTGAAGTTCTCGTCGAAGGCGCCGCTCCAGACCGCGACGCCATCGGCCGCGTGCAGTAGCCGGGCCGTGGCGCGCAAGACATTGCCGCGCCGCTGCAGCGAGCCATCGACGATCCAGCTCACCTCGAGCTCCCTTGCTGCTGCCACCGGGTCTTGCTTCGTCCCGGCGTAGGGGAGCACGGTGCCGATAGAGCGCACGACCAATCCCGGCGCGGTGGAGAGCCTGGCGATTAGGCTATCGGCCATTCCGACTTCGAGTTGCTCGTCGCGGCTCTCGGCGGCGAGTGGCTTGAACGGCATGACCGCAAGCGTGAATGGTGATGGCTGAGTAGGTGGGCGGAATCGCCATGCCAGCGAACCCAGCCCGCCCAGAGTGACCGCAGACCCGGCTGCCAGCACCAGGAGCAGCTGGCGGCGGCGTCCGAGATATGGATCTGGCAGTGTAGGCGCCGACGGAGCGGCGACGCTCGGTTCGATGGCAATTCCGGCCGCTTTTGGCGACGTGACGGCCGCCACGAAACGGAATCCGTACCTGGGCACGGTCTGGATGAAACGGCTGCCTTGCGTGTCATCACCCAGCGCCCGCCGCAAGCCGGCGATCACCTGGCTCAGATTGTTGTCATCGACGACCAGGCCAGGCCAAAGCGTCCGAATCAAGGCTTCCTTCTCGAGCAACTCGTCCGGGTGCTCGACGAAAAGGAGAAGTGCGTTGAAGAGGCGCGGCGTGAGCTCGACCGGCGAGCCATCGCTGCGCAGTAAACGTCGCTGCGATGGCTGTAGCACAAAGCCGCCGAATTCGTAGCTCTTCTCCTCGGGCATGGCGCAGATTCACCCCTTATTCAAGAATCTTTCAGGGCCGGCTTCGTGACGGGCTAAGGAGCAACGGCGATGGTAGCGCCCTGGTCGGCATGTTGCCAGCCGGGAACCCTTCACATCGGGAGTCAGACATGCGCGAATCAAGAGCCCTTAACACGTTCGCCCTGGTGAGCGTCTCGGTAGCCGCCACCATGTTGTTCATCCAGGCTTGTGGCGGCGGAGGCAGTGGTGGCAGCGGCGGGTTCGCCTTTGCCGCGGCCGGTGATGCGCCAGCCAGTTCAGTGGACCCTATCGTCGGCGTATGGGATTCGACGGCCACCGGCAAGGACTGCGCCACAGGCGCAGTGCTCTCCAGCTTCAAGGGGTATGGCGTCTTCAATGCCGGAGGCACGGCCTCCTTCGACAACTCGCGCCCGCCGACGTCGCAAGGCTCCGCGTTCGGCACGTGGAAGCGGGAGGGCGCCGACACCTACATCGTGACGCTGGTTTTCATGCGCTTCAACCCCGACGGCACGCTCGCCGGAACGCAAAAAGCGAAGGTCGCCCGCACGCTCTCTGCGGATAGCAACAGCTACACGAGCACAATCGCCGGGGAGATCATCGATACCGCGGGGAAGGTGATCTCGAACTACTGTGCAACGGATACGGGATCGCGCGTCGGTTGGTGAGCGATGCCGGTGGCCGCGACGGAACGCTGGTCGTAGCGTGGACATTCTTGACTTTCGATCGCAAGCTCAAGCCGTTGCAATCCATCCTAGTCGCCGCCGTCAAATGCGGGTCTGCAAGCTGTGCTTGGATCCGTGCAGACGTATCACACCATCGGTGTTCGGCTACCGGGGCGGGGGAGAGCGCCGCCTAGATGCTCGCCACTCCGCGTGGTAGGCCTTCGCTCGGCGCGCCCGCTCGGCCCGCTTCTTGATCTCTTGGTAAGGCATGTACCCGTTGTCTGTGACGTTTGAGTCCCAAGGCGACCACTCGAAATCGCCCCGCTGAACTGCTCCGA
>NZ_JBDGIO010000031.1:0-16843 GCF_057657375.1 Variovorax sp. Soil_C_12
GCACCGAGTCGTACTGGAGCATGTAGGCCAGGTACTCGGGCTCGAGCAGGTCGTTGATCGCGACGATCTCGATGTCGCGGAAGTTGCGGAGCGCGGCGCGAAACGCCATGCGTCCGATGCGGCCGAAGCCATTGATGCCGATGCGAAGGCTCATACGAGAGAGGGAGATGGTTGGAGTGGAGGTTCGAACGAGGTGTCGAGGGCCGCGCGGGCCACCGACATCAGGTCGGGCAGGATCGCGTCGGGTCCGGCTTCGGCGACCGGCCGGCCGGCGTTGTAGCCGTACGGCAGCGCCCAGACGCGCACGCCGGCATTGCGCCCGGCCAGGACGTCGATGGCGGAGTCGCCGACATGGACCATCGCTTCGCGCGGCACGCCCAAGGCGCCGGCCACGGTGCGCAGCACGCTGGCATGAGGTTTCTGATGCGGGAGCGAGTCGCCGCCGATCACCAGTTCGAAGTGCCGGTGCAGGCCGTGCCGGTGAAGCAGTCGTCGTGCATGGACCCCTTCCTTGTTGGTCACGCAGGCCAGCCGCAGCCCGTGCGCCTGCAACAGGGTGAGGGCCTCGTGCGCGCCGGGGTAGGGGGCGCTGAGGGCGCCGGTGGTGTCCGCATAGTGCGCATCGAAGCGCGGCAGCACCTGCGCCTCGGATGGGAGGTGCGCAGCGCCGGTTTCGGCCCGCGCCTGTGCCAGCACCGCGGACATCAATGCATGAGCGCCGCGGCCGATCAACTGCCTGATCTGGTCGTCCGGCCTGCGTGCGAGGCCAAACTCGGCCAGCGTGCGGTTGACGGCCTCGGCGATCTCCGCGGCGGTATCCACCAGGGTGCCGTCGAGGTCGAAGCTGAGGAGCTCGAGCATCATGGTCGTCAGGCCAGCGCCGGCACGTCGTGTTGGAGCTGCGCCAGCACCAGGGCGGCCAGCGCCTGGGCGGTGAATCCGAAGTGCGCGAACAGCGCGGCCGCGGGTGCGGATTCGCCGAAGCGGTCGATGCCCAGCGCCGCGACGCACCCATAGGCCGACCAGAAGCGGGAGACGCCGGCCTCGACGCCGATGCGTGGCAAACCGGGGGGCAGCACGGCATCGCGCCAGGCGGCAGGCTGCCGGTCGAATACCGTGCTGCTGGGCATGGAGACCAAGCGCACCGATACGCCGCGTGCGTCGAGCAGCACCTGGGCTTCGCGCGCGAGTGCGACCTCGGAGCCGCTCGCGATGATCACCGCGCGGGCTGCTTCGCGATCTGAAAGCACGTAGGCACCCCGGTCGATCATGGCCAGCTGCCGCGCCGTGCGCGGCTGCGTGGGCAGGCTTTGGCGCGATAGCAGCAGCGCGCTCGGGCGCTCGGCCGACCGGACTGCGGCGCCCCAGGCCGCGGCGGTCTCGGCGCCATCGCAGGGGCGCCAGACGTCCAGGCCCGGAATCAGCCGCAGGCTGGCCGCGTGCTCCACCGGCTGGTGCGTGGGCCCGTCCTCGCCGAGGCCGATCGAGTCGTGCGTGAACACCTGGATCACGCGCAGGTGCATCAGCGCCGCCATGCGGATCGCGTTGCGGCTGTAGTCGCTGAAGGTCAGGAAGGTGCCCCCATAGGGGATGAAGCCGCCGTGCAAGGCGATCCCGTTCATCAGCGCGGCCATGCCGAACTCGCGCACGCCGTGGTTCACGTGGCGCCCGCCCGCCTGTCCCCGGCGCACCGCGCCGCAGTCCGCAAAGTCCGTGAGGTTGCTCCCGGTGAGGTCGGCGCTGCCCCCCAGCAACTCCGGCAGCTGCGGGGCCAGTGCCGCCAGCAACTGCTGAGAGGCCTGCCGCGTGGCCATCGTCTTCGCTTCGGTGGCGAATCGCTCCACCAGCGCCGCCAGTGCCGCATCGCTGCCTTCGGGCAAATCGCCCTGCTGGCGCCGCTCGAACTCCTCCGCCAATGCCGGAAAGGCGTCCCGGTAGGCTTCGAAGCGGCGCTGCCAGGTTGATTCGGCGCGCGCGCCGGCCTCGCGGGCGTTCCAGCGCGCGGCCAGTTCGTCCGGCAGCTCGAAGGGGGGCTGCGACCAGCCGATGCGGGCGCGGGTCGCGGCGATCTCGTCCTCGCCGAGCGGCTCGCCGTGCGCGCGGGCCGTGCCCTCGCGCCCGGGCGAGCCCGCGCCGATCGTGGTGCGGCACAGGATGATCGAGGGGCGCTGCGTGTCGGCCCGCGCACGCTCGATCGCGGCATCCAGGGCCTCGACATCGTGGCCGTCGACCGGGCCGAGCACCTGCCAGCCATAGGCAGCGAAGCGGCCGGCGGTGTCGTCGGTGAACCAGCCGCGCACATCGCCGTCGATGCTGATGCCGTTGTCGTCGTACAGCACGATCAGCTTGCCCAGGCTCTGCGCGCCCGCGAAGGAGCAGGCCTCGTGGCTGATGCCTTCCATCAGGCAGCCATCGCCCAGGAAGACCCAGGTGTGGTGGTCGACGATGACGTGGCCCTCGCGGTTGAAGTGATCGCCCAGCAGCTTCTCCGCGAGCGCCATGCCCACCGCATTGGCCAGGCCCTGGCCCAGCGGGCCGGTGGTGGTCTCGACGCCGGGCGTGAGGCCGACCTCGGGATGCCCGGGCGTGCGGCTGTGCAGCTGCCGGAAGCGCTTGAGTTCGTCGATCGGCAGGTCGTAGCCGGTGAGGTGCAGCAGGGCGTACAACAGCATCGACGCATGGCCGTTGCTCAGCACGAAGCGGTCGCGGTCGGCCCACCGGGGGTTGGCCGGGTTGTGCTTCAGGTGCCGGTGCCACAGGGCCACGGCCATTTCGGCCATGCCCATCGGGGCGCCGGGGTGGCCGCTCTTGGCGGCCTGCACGGCGTCCATCGCCAGCGCGCGCAGGGCGTTGGCCAGGGGTTCGTCGAAGCGCGGCGTGCCGCGCCGCACGCGGTCGGAGGAGGACGATGACATGGTTGCCGCCTCCTGCTCAGAGCGCCCCGACCGCTTGCCGGCGCCGCTCCATCATGCGCCAGATGAAGGGCGTGAAGATCAGCTGCATCGCCAGCTCCATCTTGCCGCCGGGCACGACGATGGTGTTGGCCCGGCTCATCCACGAGTTGTCGATCATGTTCAGCAGGTAGGGGAAGTCGATGCCCTTGGGGTTGGCAAAGCGGATCACGCACAGGCTTTCGTCGGCCGTGGGGATGTCGCGCGAAATGAAAGGGTTGCTGGTGTCCACCACGGGCACGCGCTGGAAGTTGACATGCGTGTGTGCGAACTGCGGCACGATGTAGTTCACGTAGTCCGGCATGCGGCGCAGGATGGTGTCGGTGACCGCCTCGGTGCTGTAGCCGCGCACGTGCTTGTCGCGCCAGAGCTTCTGGATCCATTCGAGGTTGATCACCGGCACCACGCCGATCAGCAGGTCGGGATACTTTGCGATGTCGAGCCCGGGCGTGACCACCGCGCCGTGCAGGCCTTCGTAGAACAGCATGTCGGTGCCGGCCGGCAGCTCTTCCCAGGGCGTGAAGGTGCCCGGTTCCTGGCCGTACGGCGCGGCCTCGCCCGCGTCGTGCAGGTACTTGCGGCGCACTCCGGTGCCGGTTTCGCTGTAGCTGCGGAACAGCTGCTCGAGCTCGCCGAAGAGGTTGTTGTCGGGCCCGAAGTGGCTGAAGTGCCCGTTGCCCTTCTTCTCCGCCTCGGCCTGCCGCTTCTTCATCTCCTTGCGGTCGAAGCGGTGGAAGCTGTCGCCTTCGATGACGGCTGCCGTGACCTTCTCGCGGCGGAAGATGTTCTCGAATGTGCGCGTCACCGAGCTGGTGCCCGCGCCGGATGAACCGGTGATGGCGATGATGGGGTGTTGTTTCGACATGGTGATGTTTCTCGTGCGTCAGTCCCTGAACAGGCTGCGGTTGGCGAACAGCGGTGCCGCCGCTTCGGCGGCAGGTGGCTCGCGGTGGTAGCGCTCGATGCGTTCGACTTCGTTCTTCGACCCGAACACGAGGCCGATGCGCTGGTGCAGTGCACTGGGGGCGACCCCGAGCATGGGCTGGCGGCCGGTGCTGGCGCGCCCGCCGGCCTGTTCCATCACGAAGCCGACCGGGTTGGCCTCGTACAGCAGGCGCAGCCGCCCCGGCTTGCCCGGGTCCTTGGTGTCGCGCGGGTACAGGAACACTCCGCCGCGCATCAGGATGCGATGCGCCTCGGCCACCATGCTGGCGATCCAGCGCATGTTGAAGTCCTTGCCGCGCGGGCCGGGCTTGCCGGCGAGGCATTCATCGACATAGCGCTTGACCGGCGGCTCCCAGAAGCGCGCATTGGAGCTGTTGATCGCGAACTCCTGCGTGTCGGCCGGCACCCGGACGTTCGACTGCGTCAATACGAACTCGCCGAGGTCCGGATCCAGGGTGAACACGGCGACCCCGTCGCCGACGGTCAGCACGAATTGCGCGGCCGGACCGTAGATGGCGTAGCCGGCGGCGATCTGCGCGGCCCCGGGCTGCAGGAAATCCGCCTCCACCACGTCGCGGCCGCTTTCCAGCACGTCGGCCGGCGCGCGCAGGATCGAGAAGATGCTGCCCACGGCGACGTTGACGTCGATGTTCGACGAACCGTCGAGCGGGTCGAACACGAGCAGGTACTTGCCCCGCGGGTACGTCGCCGGGATCTGGGACGGCTGCTCCATCTCCTCGGAGGCCATGCCGCCGAGGTGGCCGTTCCACTCGTTCATGCGGACAAACACCTCGTTGGACAACACGTCCAGCGGCTTCTGCACTTCGCCCTGCACGTTGATCGCGCCGCCGGCGGGCATGGCGGCGCCGAGCGGGCCGCGCGAGACGATGCGTGCCAGCGCCTTGCAGGCGAGCGAGACGTCGAGGATCAGCGCGTTGAGTTCGCCGCTGGCCTCCGGATAGCGGCGGCGCTGCTCGATCAGGTAGCGGGTCAAGGTCCAGCGACCGGTCAATGGCATGGTGAGTCTCCGTCGGTTTCAGTTCGCGAACACCCGGCTGGCCCGGATGTCCTCGGGAAGCAGCGTCGTCAGGTCGTCCTGCGTCAGCTCGCGTTCGCGGTCGGCGAACAGCCGGCTGGCCTGGCGCAGCCGCGCGCGGTCGAGCGCATTGCGCACGCTGCGCGCGTTGGCGAAGTGCGGCTGCGCGATGCGGCGCGTCAGGTAGTCGTCGAAGGTCTTGCCCGCCCCATCGGCGAAGCGGTAGCTCATGGCCTGGAGCATCCGGTCGGCGATCAGCCGCAACTCGTCGTGGCTGTAGTCCGGGAAATCGAGGTGATGCGCGATCCGGCTGCTCATGCCCGGGTTCGAGCGGAAGAAGGTGTCCATGCGGTCCTTGTAGCCGGCGAGGATCACCACCAGGTCGTCGCGCTGGTTCTCCATCACCTGCAGCAGGATCTCGATCGCCTCCTGCCCGTAGTCGCGCTCGTTCTCGGGCTTGTAGAGGTAGTACGCCTCGTCGATGAAGAGCACGCCGCCCATTGCCTTCTTCAGCACTTCCTTGGTCTTGGGTGCGGTGTGGCCGATGTACTGGCCGACCAGGTCGTCGCGCGTGACCGCGACGAGGTGGCCTTTGCGCACGTAGCCCAGCCGGTGCAGGATCTCGGCCATGCGCATCGCCACCGTGGTCTTGCCGGTGCCGGGGTTGCCGGTGAAGCTCATGTGCAACGACGGAGCGTGGGCCTGCAGCCCCAGACCCAGGCGCAGCTTGTCGATCACCAGCAGGGCGGCGATGTCGCGGATGCGCTGCTTGACCGGCGCCAGGCCGATCAGGTCGCGGTCGAGCTCGTCGAACACCGCCTCGACCTGGCTGTTGCGCAGCACGTCGCCGACGCTGCGCGGCGTGGCCGCCGTCGTGGTGGCGTCGGCTGTGGGCGGCACGTCCGGCGCGGTTGCGGCGGCGCCGGGGATGGCGTAGAGCGGCTTGTTCATGCAACCCTCCTTGCATCGGTCGTGGTGCCGAGTTCGTGCCGCATCGCGTCGATGACGGCGCGGTAGTTCCGCTGACCGAAGATCGCGCTACCCGCCACGAAGGTATCGGCGCCGGCGTCGGCTGCGCGGCGGATGTTGTCGACCTTGATGCCGCCATCCACCTCGAGCCGGATGTCGCGCCCCGTGGCCTCGATGAGCCGCCGGGCGCGCTCGATCTTGCGCAGGGCCGAATCGATGAAGGCCTGGCCGCCGAAGCCCGGGTTCACGCTCATCACGAGCACCAGGTCGACCTTGTCGATCACCCACTCCAGCACATCCAGCGGCGTCGCCGGGTTGAACACGAGGCCGGCCCGGCAACCCTTGCCGCGGATCAACTGCAGCGTGCGATCGACGTGCGCCGAGGCCTCCGGGTGGAAGCTGATCAGGTCAGCGCCGGCCTCGGTGAAGGCCTGCGCCAGCGCGTCGACCGGTTGCACCATGAGATGCACGTCCAGGGGCACCTTGGTGCCATCGCCGCGCACGCAGTGCGGCTTGATGGCCTGCGCCACCGCCGGGCCGATGGTCAGGTTCGGCACGTAGTGGTTGTCCATCACGTCGAAATGGATCCAGTCCGCGCCCGCGGCAATCACGTCGCGCACCTCCTCGCCCAGGCGCGCGAAGTCGGCCGACAGGATCGAGGGTGCGATGCGGTGCATAGCGGGCCTCGCCGGTTCAGTAGCGCTGCGTCTCGGGCTTGTCGGCGGCGTAGCTGTGCACCGTGTAGCGGATGGTGCGGCCTTCCACCTCCTGCCGCACCAGGCCGAAGCCGGGCTCGTCATGTGGCCGGTTGACGAGGAAGCTCATCGCGATCGACTCGATGCCGCGCGTCGAATCGAACGCCATCAGCCGGATGTAGTGGTTCGGGAAGGTCTTGCGGCACTCCTTCATCTCCTGCACGACGCCGGCGGCGTCCTGCAGGTCGAACATCGGCATGCCATACATCTCCCAGTAGGTGTTGCGCGGGTGCGGGTCGTCGGTGTATTCGACGCTCCAGGCGTAACCCTTGTCGAGGCCGTACTCGACCTGGAGCGCGATCTCGGCGTCGGTGAGCTCGGGCAGGAAGCTGAACTGGCCTTGGGTCACGCGGCCGGTGGGATTGGTCATCATGGTGAGGGGCTCCTTGTCAGGCGACGCCGGGGGTCAGGGCGTAGTCGCTGGTATCGGTGGACGTGTAGTTGAAGCTGATCTCGCCCCAGGTATCGAGCGCCTGCTTCAGCGGGCTGCAGAACCGAGCGGCCTGCTGCAGGATCTCCAGGCCTTCGTTGCGGATGTCCTTGCCCTCGTTGCGGGCCTTGACCATCGCCTCGAGCGCCACGCGGTTGGCCACGGCGCCGGCCTGGATGCCGCCCGGGTGGCCGATCGTGCCGCCGCCGAACTGCAGGATCACGTCGTCGCCGAACAGGTCGATCAGCTGGTGCATCTGGCCGGCGTGGATGCCGCCCGAGGCCACCGGCATCACCTTCTTCATGTCGCACCAGTCCATGTCGAAGAACAGGCCGCGCGGCAGGTCGGCCTTCGTGAAGGCGTCGCGGCAGACGTTGTAGTAGCCTTGAACGGTGAGCGGATCGCCTTCGAGCTTGCCCACCGCGGTGCCGGTGTGCATGTGATCCACGCCCGCCAGGCGCAGCCACTTGGCGATGACGCGGAAGCTCACGCCGTGGTTCTTCTGCCGCGTGTAGGTGCCGTGGCCCGCGCGGTGCAGGTGCAGGACCATGTCGTTGCGCCGGCACCATTCGCCCAGGCTCTGGATGCACGGCCAGCCGACGATCAGGTCGATCATGATCACGACGCTGCCCAGGTTCTTGGCGAACTCGGCGCGCTCGTAGATCGCCTCCATCGTGCCGGCGGTGACGTTGAGGTACGAGCCCTTGACTTCGCCGGTGGCGGCGGCGGCCTTGTTGACGCCGTCCATCACGTAGAGGAAGCGGTCGCGCCAGTGCATGAAGGGCTGCGAGTTGATGTTCTCGTCGTCCTTCATGAAATCCAGGCCGCCTTTCAGGCCTTCGTAGATCACGCGGCCGTAGTTGCGCCCGGAGAGGCCGAGCTTGGGCTTGGTGGTGGCGCCCAGCAGCGGCCGGCCGAACTTGTCCAGCCGCTCGCGCTCGACGACCAGGCCGGTGGGCGGGCCCTTGAAGGTCTTGACGTAGGCCACCGGGATGCGAATGTCTTCCAGCCGCGCGGCCTTCAGCGGCTTGAACGAGAAGACGTTGCCGATCAGGCTCGCCGTCATGTTGGCGATCGAGCCTTCCTCGAACAGGATGATGTCGTAGGCCACCCAGGCGAAGTACTCGCCCGGCCGGTTCGGCACCGGCTCGACCTTGTAGGCCTTGGCGCGGTAGTTCTCGCAGGCCGTGAGGCGGTCGGTCCAGACCACGGTCCAGGTGGCGGTGCTCGACTCGCCGGCGACCGCGGCGGCGGCCTCGACCGGATCGACGCCGTCCTGCGGCGTGATGCGGAACAGGCAGATCGTGTCGGTCTCCCGAGGCAGGTAGTCGGGCTGCCAGTAGCCCATCTGGCGGTACTTCAGGACGCCGGCGCTGTAACGCTTTTTCTGATCGGTGATCTGGGTGGCGTCGGCCTTCAGGTTGATGTCTACAAGTGCATTCATGCGGTGGTCTCCGGTGGCGGTGCATGAATGTTCCGCGGCCTCCCTGATAAACACCAGTCAGACTTTCTTGCCTTTCAGTTAAGCTATGACTTAACAATGAACCTGAGCTTCCGCCAGCTGCGCGTTTTCCTCGAAGTGGCTCACCAGGGCAGCATCACCCGCGCCGCCGAGGCGCTGCACCTGACGCCGCCGGCGGTGTCCATGCAGATCAAGGAGATCGAAAGCCAGGTCGGGCTTGCCCTGTTCGATCGCGTGGGGCGCACGCTGTCGCTGTCCACGGCCGGCGAATACTTCGTCGTCCATGCCAAGCGCATGCTCGCGGCGCTGCGCGATGCCGAGAATGCGATGAGCCGCTTCAAGCGCCTGGAGCACGGGCTGCTGACGGTGGGCATGGTGAGCACCGCCAAGTACTTCGTGCCGCGCCTGCTGGCGTTGTTCCGGCAGGAGCATCCGGGCATCGACGTGCGCCTGGTGGTCAGCACGAATCGCGAGGCCTTGCTCGCGCTGCTGCAGTCCAGCGAGTGCGATCTGGCGGTGATGGGGCGGCCGCCGCGCGAGCTGGCCGTGCGCTCGGAAGCTTTCGCGGCGCATCCGCTGGTGTTCGTCTGTCCGCCGGACCATCCCTTGCTTCCCCTGGGTCAGCTGCCGGTCGGGGCGCTGGCTTCCTTCCCCTTCATCGTGCGCGAGCAGGGCTCGGGCACACGCAACGCAATGGAGAACTTCTTCGCCGAGCATCGCTTCGAGCCGAGCATCACGATGGAGATGGGCAGCAACGAGACCATCAAGCAGGCCGTGATGGCCGGCATGGGCGTGAGCTTTCTCTCGCTGCACACGCTGTGGCTCGAGCTCGGCGCCGGGCTGCTGAAACTGCTCGACGTGGAGGGCACGCCGGTGATGCGCACCTGGCAGGTGGTGCACCTGCAGAGCAAGGTGCTGTCGCCGGCGGCCGAGGCCTTTCGCTACTTCCTCATCGAGCGCGGCGAGACGATGCTGCACGCACACGACGCGCCCTTGCTGAACCCACCACCGGTCACCTGAGGGCTGTAACTGTGCTCTGGTCGCCTCGCTGGATGTGTGCCCCTCCCGGCTGGCACGCTGCGCCTACCCTTGCTGCCAGCAACTGGAGGCAAGGTCGTGAAAGAAGCCAATTCGAAGGAAGCCATCAAGGCCGATCGCCAGTCGGCGGCGAAACTCTATGAAAAGTTTGCGGATGACGTCGAAAGCTTGATCCGGCGAGGCGCGTACCGTCATGGCGACCGGGTCCCCTCGGTACGGCGCGCGAGCCAGCATCACCGGCTCAGCGTCACCACGGTGCTTCACGCGTATCTGCTGCTCGAGAGCCGCGGTCTGATCGAGAGCCGGCCGCAGTCGGGCTACTACGTGAGCCTGCCGCGCGAAAGGGCATCATGATCGTCAGACCTCCGCAGAACTGGTTCCGCTTGCTGTTCGCGTGGAAAGGCTCCGTGCTGCCAACGATCATCCCGCAGCTGGCTTTCATTGGCCTTGTAAGCTGCCTGGCCGTTTTCACGCATGGGCGCATCTTCGGCGAAAAAATTCCGCTCAATCCGGCTCCGTTCACGCTGTTCGGCGTGGCGCTGGCCATCTTTCTTTCGTTCCGCAACAACGCCAGCTATGAACGCTTCACCGAGGCGCGGCATCTTTGGGGAAATCTGCTGATCTCGTCGCGCGCGCTGACGTCTCAGATGCTCTGCTATCTGCCCGAGGGTATCGGCAGGGTGGAGCGCACGCGCCTGGCCCTGACCATGATCGCATTCGTCTATGCGTTCAAGCATCAGCTGCGCCAGACCGATCCGAACCACGATCTGCGCCGCCTGCTCGGCGATGCGCGCGCCGAAGCCCTGAGCCGGAAGCTCTACAAGCCGGTCGCCATTCTCAACGACATTCGCGGCGGTCTCGTCGTTCGCGAGGGTGGGAGGCAGGTGACGGATACGACGACCTGGATGCTCGACGCCCAGATCAACGAAATGGGAAAGACCGTGGGCGGATGCGAGCGAATCGTGTCGACGCCGATCCCGTTTGCGTACAGCGTGCTGCTTCATCGCACGGTCTATGCCTACTGCATCCTGCTTCCGTTCGGCCTTGTCGATTCGACAGTTTTCTTTACGCCGCTGATCTGCGTCGTCATCTCGTACACGCTTATTGCGCTGGAAGCGATCGCAAACGAAGTCGCCGAGCCGTTCGGTGTCGCGCCGAACGCGCTGGCGCTCGATGCCATGGCGCGCACGATCGAGCGTTCGATACTTGAACTGTGTGAGCTCGAGGTTCCGGCAGAGCTTGAACCGACGGATCCGTACCAGCTGAGGTGAGCCCCTCAGACGGTTTGCGCACGTTTCACCCGAACAGGAACGGACTTGTACGACGGCGTGCCACTTTCCTTGTCGATGTAGTCGAGTGGAACCAGAGCGTTCGCTTCCGGGTAGTACGCCGCGACCGATCCGGGTGCGATGTCGTAGGCGATCGCGGTCATCCCCCCGAGGCGAAGCGGCCGGCCCGGCGTGGCGGTCTCGAGGTCCACGAGATCGCCGTGCTCGAGCCCGCTCGCGGCCAGGTCCGCTTCGCTCATGAACAGCACGTCGCGTCGGCCGAACACGCCCCGATAACGATCGTCCAACGCGTAGATCGTCGTGTTGTACTGGTCGTGGCTGCGGATGGTCACGAGGCGCAGCACGTCGTCGCCGAACATGTCCGAAGTTTCCATCACGTTGCCATACACCGAAAACCTCGCCTTGCCCGAAGGCGTGATCCACCTGCGCTCGGTCGGCGGCAGCGGCAGCCGGAATCCGCCCGGGGTTCGGATGCGTGCATTGAAGTTCTCGAATCCCGGAATGGTTCGTTCGATCAGATCGCGGATCCTGTCGTAGTCGGCCACCAGTTCCGCCCACGGCACCTTGCTGTTCTGCAGCGTCGCCTGCGCGATGCCGGCGACGATCGCCGGCTCGGACAGCAGGAGCTCCGAAGCGGGCGTGAGCTTGCCGGTCGATGCGTGAACCATGGACATCGAGTCTTCGACCGTGATCGACTGCCGACCACTCGCCTGCACATCGAGCTCCGTCCGGCCGAGGCAGGGAAACAGGTACGTTTCCTTCGCGACGAGGAGATGCGAGCGATTGAGCTTGGTGCCGACATGGACGCTCAGATCGAGCTTCTTCATCGCGGAAAGCACTGCACGGGATCGGGCAGCGCGACCGCGAAGTTGCCGCCGAGGCAGATCAGTGCCTTCGCCGAACCGTCGATCATCGCTTCCATCGCCTGCACGGCATCGTGCCCGTGCGCCTCGGGCGGCTTGAAGCTGAAGACCTTCTCGATCTGCTGGCGGAAGTCGGCCGACGGCTTCTCGGTGATGCCGACCGTGCGGTTGCCCTGCACGTTCGAATGGCCGCGCAACGGGCAAATGCCCGCGCCCGGTTTGCCGAAGTTGCCGCGCATGAGCAGCAGATCGGCGATCAGGCGAACGCTCGCGGTGCCCTTGTTGTGCTGCGTGACGCCCATCCCGTACGTGACGATCGTCGCATTCGACTTTGCGTAGGCGACGGCGACCTGATAGAGCGCCTCGCGGGTGAGTCCGCTCGACTTTTCGATCTCGGGCCAGGCCGTCGCTTGCAGCTCGGCCGCGAGCGCGTCGAAACCTTCGGTGTGCGCCGCGATGAATGCATGGTCGAGGACCGCGCCCTGTTCGGCTTCCAGCGCGAGAAGCGCCTTCATGATGCCCTTGAGCGCGGCCGCGTCCCCTCCGGCTCGAACCTGGAAGTAGGTCGAAGCGATGCGGGTCGAGCCGTAGGTCGCCATCTCGATCAGGTTCTGCGGATCCGCGAATCGCTCGAGCGCGCGCTCGCGCAGCGGGTTGAACACGATGATCGGAACGTTGCGTCGCGACGCTTCGTGAAGTGTTCCCATCATCCGCGGATGGTTCGTGCCGGGATTGTGGCCGATCGAGATGATGAGCTCGCACTTCTCGAAGTCGTCGAGCGACACCGTGCCCTTGCCGATCCCGATCGATTGCGGCAGGCCGACGCTGGTTGCTTCGTGGCACATGTTCGAGCAATCCGGGAAATTGTTCGTGCCGTATTCACGTGCGAGCAGCTGGTAGAGATACGCAGCCTCGTTCGATGCGCGGCCGGACGTGTAGAACTCGACCTGGTCGGGCGACAGTCCGCGAAGGATCTCGCCGATGCGGCGGAACGCGTCCTCCCACTCGACCGCCCGGAAGGTGTCCGTTTCGCGATCGTAGGCGAGTGGATGCGTCAGCCGACCCAAGTCCTCGAGTTCGAAGTCCGAGCGTCCCAGCAGTGACGACACCGTGTTCTGCGCGAAGAACTCCGGGCGCGCGCGCTTGCTTGTCGCTTCCCATGTGACCGCCTTGGCGCCGTTCTCGCAGAACTGGAAGGTGGACCGATGCTCCTTGTCCGGCCAGGCGCAACCCGGGCAATCGAAGCCGTCAGGCTGATTGGTCCGCAGCAGCGTGATCGGTGCCTTGATCTTCTCCATCTGCACGTGGATCGCCTGCGCGGTCGCGCGCAGGGCACCCCAGCCTCCGGCGGGGCCGTCGTATCTCCTGATGCCGGGTACTGCGCGTCGATCTGTCATCTGTCATCTCCATGAACGGCGGCGTCGAAACGATTCGCCCGTTCGTTGAAAAGTATCCGATCGACAGGGGTTCGCCAAGATACAGTTCGAGTCCGCCCTGCAAGCACCAACTGTGCTTCTCCCCGCGCGGTGGATCTGTACTCACGACTTGGGGGCGCCGCTGTTACTCGAACGTTGAAGCGCCATCCAGGAGGTCCCGTTGTCAAGCACCACCGAGCAGACTCGAAAGCCCACGCCAGAGTGGAACGAACCCGAGGGCTATGTTGAAGTCGGCGTGGCGCGCCACCGAAATGGCGCGCAGGCCCTCGCCACCGACCGCGTGGCGCAGGAGTGGCCGGTCGCGCTGGTCTTCAACGGCATCTCGCATGCGGTGATGATGGCCACGCCGCGCGAGCTCGAAGCCTTGGCCGTGGGTTTCGCGCTGACCGAGGGGCTGGTGCGCGCCCGCGGCGAGATCGTCGACCTCGAGGTCCGGATGCACGAGGACAGCGCCGAGGTGCAGCTGCCGCTGGTCCAGCAGGCCTTCCAGGTCTTGAAGACCCGGCGGCGATCGCTCGCCGGCCGCACCGGCTGTGGCGTCTGCGGCATCGAGAGCCTCGGATTGCTCGACCTGGTTCCGAGCCCGGTCGTGCGCTCCACGGTCGAAGTGAAGCCCGGCGCCGAGAGCATCCGGCGGGCGGCGCAGGACTTGCCTGCGTTCCAGGCGCTGACCTGGCTCACGGGCGCGCTGCACGCCGCCGCGTGGTGCAGCCCGCACGGGGAGGTCCTGATGGCTGTGGAGGATGTGGGGCGCCACAACGCACTCGACAAGCTTGTCGGGCGGCGCGCGCTGGAGCGCTTGCCGCGGCTAGGGCTTCCAGTTCGACCGGACGAGGTTCCGCTGCATCGGTGCCGCGGGCGGCGGTGGCGAAACGATCGTTCCGATGCTGATGAACCCGGCCAGCGTCTCCTCCGGCGCGATGCCGAGTGCTGCGCGAAGGATCGCGTCCTTGCAGCGCTCCCCGCTGAGCACGATGGCGCCAAAGTCCATGGCATGCGCCGCTAGCAACAGCTGGCCCAGCGCCGCGCCCGCGGCCAGCCATTGCTCATGGACAGGCACCTTGCCATCGGATTGGGGTCGCACGACGAAGGCCTGCATGATCGGCGTTTGCGTCGCGTGTGCGCGTGCGCGCTCGATGTCCTGCGGCGTTGCATCGGGCGTCCTGCGCCGCTTCTCGTCCTCGAACAGCTGCGCCAGTTCGGCCCGCTGCGCGGGCGCGAACTCGATGAGCCGCCATGGCAGCAGGCGCCCGTGGTCCGGCGCGCGAAGCGCCGCATCCACCATGAGACCCAGTTGCGCGGCGCTCGGCGCCGGCAGTCCGAGGCGCCGCGGCGAGACCGAGCGCCGGGCCAGCATCGTCGACAGCAGCGCGTCCGCTGTCATGGCGCGCTCCGGCCCGACATCGCCGCCGCCATGTGACCCAGCTCGATCACTGCCGCTTCGATCTCCGGTGACCACGAATAGCTGTAGTTGATGCGCATGTAGTGCCCGTAGGTGTTGGAGGTCGAGAACATCCGACCGGGCCCGATCGTCAGGCCGCGCGCCAGCGCCTCGCGATAGAGCGCCATGGTGTCGACCTGCGGTGCCAGCTCCACCCACAGCACGTAGCCGCCTTGCGGGCGGGACAGGCGTGTGTGCTCGGGGAAGAAGCGCTTGACCATCGAGCCCATGATGCCGGCCTGCTGGGCCAGCGTCTGCCGCACGCGACGCAGATGGTGTTCGAAGCCGTCGTTCTTCAGGTACTCGGCCACGCCGAGCTGGGGCAGGGTGGGCGTGCTCAGCGTGTTGAGGAACTTCAGCTTCTCGACCTGCTGGCAGTAGCGCCCGGGCAGCGCCCAGCCGATGCGCACGCCGGCCGTGAGGCTCTTCGAGAAGGAGTTGCAGTGCAGCACCAGGCCCTGTGTGTCAAAGGACTTGAGCGTGGTGGGCGGTGCGTCCCCGTGGTAGAGCTCGTTGTAGACGCCGTTCTCGATCAGCGGCAGCCCGTGCCGCGCGCTGAGCGCCACCAGCTCGCGCTTCTTGTCGTCGCTCATCACGAAACCCAGCGGGTTCTGGAAGTTGGGCATGACCATGCATGCGGCGACGGGTTGCCGCTCGATGGCGCGTGCAAGCGCCGCGAGGTCGATCCCCTCGTGCGGGTGCGTGGCTACCTCGATGGCGCGCATGCCCATGCGCTCGATGGCGTGCAGCATCGCGTAGTAGGTCGGCGACTCGACGGCGATGATGTCGCCGGGCTTGGCCACCGCCTGCAGGCACAGGTTGATGGCCTCCGTCGCGCCAGCGGTGATGATGATCTCGCCGGGGTCCGCAGCCAGGCCGGTTTCGAGGTGCCGTCGCGCGATCTGCCGGATCAGTTCCGGATTGCCGGGCGGCAGGTCGTCCAGGACGGTCCGCGCGTCGCGCAGGCGCCTCGCGATGGAGCTGATCTGCTGATGGACGCGTTGCCAGGGAAAGAGCGTCGGGTCGGGATAGGGCGAGCCCAGCGGCACCGCGCCGTGGGAACGGATCGACTTCAGCGTGGCCAGCACCAGGCGGCTGACGTCCACATCGGTCGAGGCGTCCGGCGGCTGCGAGGCCGCGATCGTCTCCGATGGCGGCTCGGCCTGAAGTGCGCGCACGAAGTAGCCCGACTGTGGCCGGCTGTCGATCAGGCCTCGGCTCTCCAGTTGCAGATAGGCGCGCGACACGGTGGTGACGCTGAGCTGGCGGGCGCGGCAGGTCTCGCGTATCGAGGGCAGGCGCTCGCCCGCCCTCAGCACGCCATCCCTGATGGCGCGCTCCAGTTCATGGAACAGTCTTTCGTAGAGCTTCAATCCGGGGGCCCTGATGCTGGCGCGCTAACCCCAAGCCATCCTCGGTCAGGCCAGCCCCGATATTCTGATCATGCAACCTCATCAGTTCCACCAGTTTCGCTTCGATGAGCGCCGAGAGGGTTCGCATGACAACGTTCAGCGGGAGTCCGAGCTGCTTGCGCAAGGGTGCGACCGACAGGCCGACCCTGTCTTCGTGCGCTTCGAGCAGCGCAGCACGCCCGCCTTCCGGAGCGGGCACCGGGCGCTTTGCGTGGCACCAAGGGCTGGCGGGTGTAGCCGAGGGTGGAGTATTTGTTTCGTATGTGAAAGGGGTTGAGATCGAACATTCAAGAACTTTGGCGTGGCCATGCTGGCATGAGGCCATTGTTGGCTGCCAGGCCTCTGGCGGCGGTGCACAGTCGCGCGGAAGAGAAGGAAGGACAGTCAGTGAAGGTCTCCGATAACGGTTGCATCTGCACATTGCCGCGTTGTGGGGGTTTTTCTGGCGAAACGGCGCGAGGAAAGGTCCGGTCCTGACGGCCGTGCACCTAGGCCACGATTGCGGCACGCCTGTATGACCGAAGCGCTTTGATCCACGTGGTCGCTGCATGGGCCGCTTCAGACTTGAGCGCCTTCGGCGAATCGGTTCGGGTGTCATCACCGGGGGATCGGTCGGGGCTGGATTCGGGTTCAGCTCAACAAAATATCCAGAACCGACGGCGCTTGCTCAAAACCATCCACAACCTTAGGAAACCTACGGCCGCCGCCGCCGCGGCTGTGTTGCTGCTTCTTGGGCACCATAATCCGAGCCCTTATCGAATGGAAGGGACTTCCCCGTCCCGATTAAGCCGCTGCGTATTGCGGCTGCCGGCAACA
>NZ_JBDGIO010000032.1:0-16305 GCF_057657375.1 Variovorax sp. Soil_C_12
CTGATCAATAATTCGACCGTCCTGCCTGGAGGAGTTTGCGCGGCCACAGGTGGGGGAATTTGAAGTGGCCATCCGGGAGGTGTTGAAAGGACTCGAGACAGGTCAGGTGGGTTCCTCGAATGTTCAACGTCGCCAATGCGATCACCTTGCTGCGCTTTGCGCTGGTGCCGGCGCTAGCGCTCCGGCTGCTCCAGGCCGAGCACGGCTCCGCCTTTGTGCTGTTCCTCGTTTCAGCCGTGTCAGATCTGGCCGATGGGGTCGTCGCCCGCCGATGGAACCAGGCCACAAGGTTCGGCGCCGTTGCCGACCCCCTCGCGGACAAGCTCACCATGTTGACGGTGACGGGGTTGCTGACGCTTCAGAACGCGCTGCCCTGGTGGTTCGCGCTGGCGGTCGTGCTGCGCGACGGACTGATCGTGGGCGGCGCCATCGCTTACCACTTCTTGGTCGGGCCAGTGGAGATGGCCCCGAGCCGGATATCCAAGGTCAACACCGCGATGGAGTTCCTGCTCCTGCTCTCCGTATTGGCGATCCGGGCCGGCTACTTGCCAGACGGTCTCTGGTGGAAATTCCTGCTGTTTGCCACGCTTGCCACCATCGCATGGTCGGGCGGGCAATATGTGCTGGTGTGGGGCCAGAAGGCGGCACAGATCCATCGCAGAGAGGTGTAGGCCGCAGTCAGCATTAGCACCTGGTGCGGGGTGACGAGAAGCCAAGCCGTCGCCATGCCTCGGCACCGTCCTGAAGACCGGCACTCAAGTGGCTGGCAGCCGCCCATGCGACGGTGCTGCGCGACGGCAAGGGTGCGACGCATGTCTGCGAACGCGCCCGGTCCCCGGCGACATTGTGCTTCAGGCGTGCCTGCCGAGCAACGCATCGTCACCTTCCCGGTGACCGCTCCGGAGCGAATGCATTGTCCGCTCAGAGGCAGTTATGGGCCCGATGCCGTCGCTCGCACGGATCGACCTCCGGAAGGTATGTAGTGCAAAGCCGCCGTTCGCCGCTGCGCCCAAGCTCATCATTCCGGCCAGGACTAGACGTTCACCAGACCTACGAAAGTGCTTGATGTCCTCGACGGGCGAGGACCGCAAGGTCGTCGCGAGTCCTAAAAAGCTGCGGTCCAGCGACGCCATCTAATAAGCCCCCTGAACTCCCTCGTCTTTGCTCAGCGTCTTCCTGCCATATGAAGCCAGCTTGACCTGAATCAATTCCTGACGACCGCACAGGTACATCATGCTGTTAGTGCTTATGGGGGGAGGCACAGACGACTGGCCGCGTTGGCGCAACCGAACTATGGAACGAACCACGCTGGATCGATAAGCGCAACGCGGACTCGGACATTTGAAAGGATTTGCACCATGAAGCCTAGCTATTTGACGAGATGCCTTATCTCGATTGCCCTGGGAGCGTCTTCCACTGCGTTCAGCGCGCCCCCTTTTGGCGGCTCCCCGGTTACCAAATACGACTCAATGAGGGATTATGCGGCGGGTACTGTATGCGTCAGCGGGGCATGCTCCGGGTTCACTGCGGAGACAAAAGACGCAAATGGGGAGCTGACCGGGACTGTTGGGGCTCACTATTTAGTTGGAGGCATCCTCACATTTTTATATTGCGAAGGGCCGGAGTACGCGAACATCATCTCCGTGAATCCGGGCAACGGCGCAACGACTGTCAACGCCACACTTGATCCGTCCGCGCCAGGCTGCACTGGCAATTATGGGGCAACGCTACACTTGAGCGTTACCGGCACCCCCGATGGAAGCTATAGCAGCACTGATAGTGGCGACGGAAAAAGTGAGGTCCCTGGGTCGACCCACAGGTACCGCTTTTACGGCGCTGCTTTCGGTGAGACGTTTACTGGGACGAACGGCTTTATAGTCGGCGTCATGCCCGGGACGGCTTTGTCCAATCGGAACACGGACATCACAAAGGTGAAGTGATAGCCCTCTCCCCACTCCGGTGGGCGCCGTTTTCACGATGCCCGACCGGTTAACCAGATTGGCGGGCCCCATCTCTGTGGAGAATCCTGCCGTGACGTTCGCCCAGCGCTTCAATTGGCGCGGAGACCCTTCCCTCCAGGATGTCCGAGCTCGATATCCAACAATTCTTGCGCCTGAGCAAGGATGACATCTCAGCGGTCTGCGAACGGTTCCGCGACGACCGCCGCGTCGCTGCAGCCATCCAGTTGCTTTTTCTGCGGGCGAGCGGCCGGCCGATGGACCGATTCGCCACGGTGCCGAAGGTCCTGCTGCGTTCAGTGTGCGAAGCGCTGGGGTCGCCCAGCGTGAGCATCGCCAGCCTGCGATCGCTCTATGAACGTCGCCAGACGTTGTACGAGCACCAGGCCTGGGCCCGCACGTATCTTGGCCTGGGCGACTTGGATGAAGTACAGCTGCAGAAGATCGAACAGGTTCTCGCGGTCGCTGCCCTCGAGGCCGCTCACCCCGACGATCTGGTGCGAGCCGCACGCTTCTGGCTGTACGGCAGGCGAATCATCATTCCGGGCTCACGCCGCATTGCCACCTGGGCCCGCAAGGCATTCGACGCCACGAGGCGGCCATGGCCGCAACGATCGAGGCGGCGATTGGGAAGGCGACGCTGCGCCAAGCCATCGACTGGGGCTATGCACCCTCCCCCGCGACCTCGGGCAGCCATCTGGAGTGGCTCAAGACGCCACCCCAGCGCCACGCCCCAAGCACGACCTTGGAGACCCTGGAGAAGATCCGCGCTCTCAAGGCCTTGGGGGTGCACAACTGGGCGTTGGATTCCATTGCCCTGAGCAAGCAGCAGGCTTATGCGGCGCATGTCCTGATGCGCCGGCCATCGATGACCGCGCGCATCGAACAGCGACGCCAGACCGTTGAGTTGTTTGCTTTCTTCACGCTACGCTGATGGAGCTGACCGACATCGCGTTGCTGCAGGCATCGCGCCGCAGCCAGGAACTGTTCCGGCATGCAGCCGAGCGCGTCCATAGAAGTCGCGCCCGAAGTAATGGCGCTACGCTGCACCAGGCTGTCAGAGCGAGGGTCGTGCTTCATGACGATACGAAGTCGTGGCGCGATCGTGTGCTCGAAGCTCGAACCCTCCTCGACGACATCAGTGACGCGGGGGCCACCTCATTTGCTTCACAGGTTCGACGGGCGCTTGCGGAGGACAGCCGCCCTGTTCATGCGCACCTGGCAGGACTTCGAGACATCGACTTTGCCGGAAGACCAGGTGACCTGGCATACGAGCAATGGCAGGCGTGGGTGAAGCTTCAGGCGATCGGAGGCCGGGAGATTCCGCCGGACTTCAAGCTTCCATCGGTAGGGCTTGCATGGAGCGCGATCGTCACCGACCTGGATCCTCGATCCCGCTATCGTGCGTTCGAGGCCAGCACGATGATGGCCCTGCGCAAGAGCTTGCGGCGCGGCAGCGTATGGGTAGAGCATTCGATCTGTCATCGCTCCAGCCAATCCATGCTCCTCGCCGACGCGGAATGGTCTAGGTTCAAGGAACAGCATTACCAAATCCTTGGGCTGCCGCCGCAGGCCAGCGAGTTCTTGGCGCCGATTCTGGCCACGATGTCGGTCGGGGTGTACGCGCTTGCGGATGGTCGCCATCTCCGGGGCGCACGCCCTCCTCACGAACATCGTGCTCGCCTGCAACACCAGCCGCATGGACGGCGTCGTTTCCCGTCTCAGGGCCTCCGGCTTGCCGATGGATGACGATTGGCTTCGCCGGATCGGACCCGCACACTTCTCGCACATCAACTTCCACGGGACGTACCGGTTCAACCTCGAGAAGTATGGGCATCTGCTGGTCGAGCGTCGCTCGGGCAAGGCGGCGCTCTGAGCCATCACCTGAGGCCAAGCCGGGCGAGACCACAGCACGCCAAGTTTGGCGAGGAGGCGAGGAAGCAGAACTGCCCTACCGAGCAAGTCATGGATCTCTCGTCCCACGGGCACCGGCTCGGCGACCGTGTCAATTTGCACCAGTCGCACTCCCCTCCTCCGATCGGAAATTTGCAAGTGCTTGTCGTGATTGACGTTTTTTGGGGAGACCGTGTCAATTTGTCGGAAAAAAACGATTACCCCAACAGACCCTATTTGATTTGTATCAAAGGGACTCCGGTGGTTCGTCGTTACAAAGATCTGACCGAACTTCACTTTCCCGCAATTTCAAGGAGAAGCGTTATGGGCCTAGGCACAATTCTTTTGATCGTTCTGATTCTGATGCTGATCGGCGTCATACCCAGTTGGCCTCACAGCAGAAGCTGGGGCTATGCACCCGCTGGCGGTTTGGGTCTCGTCCTGCTCATCGTCCTCGTGTTGGTATTGGTGGGACGTCTATGAATGATCGACCACCTCTGGAGCCAGTCAGTTGGCCGACCTTGCACTAAGACGTTGGTCCGGGCGCTCGATCGCAAAGGGTTGGAGAAGCAGGCCTGCGAATGCCATGCGGTGCTCAAGAAGGAATGCGACCGGCTGAGGGTGGCGACTCCTTAGCCTCGCCCGACTCCGGCGGCGCTTCCCGATCAGACGACCGCCCCGAACAATGCCCCCACGCCTGCGGTGACTGCCATCGCCAGTGCACCCCAGAAGCAGACCCGCCACGCGCCCGCGAGGACGCTGGCGCCGCCAGCCCGGGCGGCAACGGCGCCCAACAGGGCCAGGAACGCGAGCGACATCCCCGCTACCCACGGGATCAGCCGCTGGCCGGGCGCCAATGCCGTCACTGCCAAGGGGAGGAGAGAGCCGACTGCAAAGCTCGCGGCCGAGGCCAACGCGGCCTGAACCGGACGGGCTGCGTGCGCTTCGGAGATGCCGAGTTCGTCGCGGCCATGGGCACCGATGGCGTCGTGCGCCATCAGCTGCTCGGCCACCTGCGTCGCCAGGCTAGGTTCCACTCCCCGGCCGACGTAGATCGCTGCCAGTTCATGCTGCTCTACAGAAGGATCATTCTCGAGTTCCGCCCGCTCGCGCGACAGGTCGGCGTTCTCGGTGTCCGCCTGAGAATGAACCGACACATATTCGCCAGCGGCCATCGACATGGCCCCGGCCACCAATCCCGCGACCCCGGTCACCAGAATGTTGCCGTGACTCGAGCCGGCAGCCGCGACACCGACGAGGAGGCTGGCTGTCGAAACCAGGCCGTCGTTGGCGCCCAGCACCGCGGCGCGCAGCCAGCCGATGCGCTCGGTGCGGTGACGTTCGGTATGACGACGAAACGATCTCATGGGCGGTGGGTCGGATCGCGAGTATCGCCAGGGACTGCGCCACGGTCGAGCAGTGGCTGAGGAACCTTGAATCCAACTGGGAGCGTATTCGTGTGATCGATCCCCAACGATTCAAAGAGAAGTTCCGACGGACGTGGCTGTTCTACCTCGGCGATGCGGCCGAGACCAGACTCATGGTCGCACGGCGATCTCGTTCTTGACCGCCTTCACACCGCTTACCCCCCGAGCAAGGCTTTCCGCGGTGGACTTCTCAGTGGCGTTCTTGGCGAATCCCGAAAGCATAACCGTGCCGTTCAGCGTTTCGACCGAAATGCTGGATGCGTCGACCGCCTTGTTTTCGACGAAACGGGCTTTGACCGTCGTAGTGATACCTGCATCGCTCACGTAAGCGCCCGTGGATTCCTGCCCTCGGGTGCGCTTGCTGGCAAAGATTCGGTTCGGGCACCATCGTGCTTGTCTTGTTCTGGACTCTGGCTCATCGGATCCCCAACCTAAATTCTGTTACGCCGGGCATCTTATCGAGGCCACATGACACAGCCGCTCGTAGGCTCGTGCCATATCGTCGTTATGCGCCAGTCTGGCGACGCTGAGCGAATCGGCAGCACCGGTCAAACGCCTTCGCCGCACGCCAAGGCGTGTCAAGACGGGATGATTGGACGCTTGCCCGTGCGCCTGGCAGATGCCCAAAGACTCTTTCGGAGTCCTGCTCCTCGGCGATGGACACGAGGACGTCCGCATGGGCTTATCTGCTGTGCGTGCGTCCGGGCGAAAAAGCGCCTGTGGACTGCGCGGTGGCAAGGTTGACGAATCAATGATCATCGCGAGCCGATCCCCATCACCAAGGCGACGGCTCAAAGGTCGCGGCTGGAACGCTGAACCGGACCGGCGGCTTCGTACGCGAGGGTGGGTGATGAATCCATGGCCGCAGGTCCCGCGGGAACAGGCCCGGCCGTGCCTACCAACCGCGCCGTCGACGCGCGTTTGCCGCCCGCTCCACACGCGCGGCACCTTTGGTTGCCCCTCTTGCGCCATGAGAACTTTTGACTAAACTGGTGCGATGCGCTCCAAGTTTGTCCTGTTGCTTCTGGTGATGGCGGCGTTCTGGCAGACGATCGCCATAGGGGGGCAAGTTCGCGCATATGGCGACTCGAAAGGCTTAACGCACGCGATGCTCCACTGGGAAGGCCGAGCGCATCACCATCACGCCGATGGTTCAGTGACGCAAGACGATTCTTCCGAATCGGTGCAGCACGTCGTCGCCGATGCCTGCTTGAGTGCTCCTGCGGTCTGGTCCGCAGTGAGCATTCTCCTGCCTCCATTCGAGGCGGCGAGACCGGTCGCCGCTGACGAATCCTTTGGTCTGGGGCCCCATCTCGCCGGCCCTAGACGTCCCCCACGACTGACGATCTGAAGTCGCACCTGCTCGCCTAGCGTTTGCGTGGGTGCGCCGTCTTCATGTCGGCCAACTCTTAGGTTCCCCGGGACGCCCCGCGCGTGCCTGGCTTGGCCTGAGAAGTGGGCCCTCCAATGGAGGCGCTTCGTGGAAGCCGTCCCCGTGGCTTGGTTAGTGCGGTGAGCCTGGAAGCAGGCTCGCCCGCACCTTGACGCCAGCGCCGGGCAACCTAGCGCTCGTTCCGTCCCATCGGAACGGGCCAGCTGGGCCGTTGCCAAGTGAATCCAGTATTGACCAAAGACCTTCTTGGAGGATGCGATGTACATCGACATCGACAACCTGCATGCCGTCCGGAACCCGGCAACCCATCGTGTGTGGGCAGATGATCCGGCCGGCTTCTCTACCTACAAGATCACACCGCTTCATCACAACTTTCACGAGCATCCTCTTTTTCAGGTTCCCGAACTGGTGAAGCTCGGGATGGAGCTCGCGCCCTTGGAGCAGTGCAGGTTCATGAGACCGGGCTTGACGGCCGCTTCCGTGATCGCGCACGACAGCCGGCATCCGGATGGACGCAGCATTGAAGAATTCTTCCGGCGCGTGGAGGAGCCCGGCTCGTCGGTCGCCTTCTACAACATTGAAGTCATCCCGCGATACCAAGCGCTGCTCCTGTCCGTCGTGGACTCGATGCGCTCGATCGTCGAGCGCGAGCAGCCGGACATCTTCAGGATAAATGGATTCGTATTCTTCTCCGCGCCGCCTTCGCTCACGCCTTTCCACATCGATCGCGAAAACAACTTCTGGCTGCAGTTGCATGGGCGCAAGATCATGAACGTCTGGGACCACCGGGACCGAACCATCGTGCCGGCCCACGGGGTGGAGGATTTCATCGTCACGCATTCGCTCTCGAAAGCGCGATTCAAGGAAGAGTTCCTGCCTCGCAGCATCGAGTTCGACGCGCGACCGGGCGATGGCCTCTACTTTCCTAGCACCTCGCCGCATATGACGAGAT
Source organism: Variovorax sp. Soil_C_12 (assembly GCF_057657375.1). Taxonomy (NCBI): domain Bacteria; kingdom Pseudomonadati; phylum Pseudomonadota; class Betaproteobacteria; order Burkholderiales; family Comamonadaceae; genus Variovorax; species Variovorax sp. Soil_C_12. The sequence goes on from NZ_JBDGIO010000032.1 coordinate 7,624, forward strand.
CCAACGCCGACTGGACAGCGCCCGGCGATCGCCTGTCGATTTCAATCGGCGTGACCTTCTACACGTCGGTCACGCGCAGGGTGGCCCGTATCCACCAGGTAAACCGGATCATGCGCAAATGCGGGCTGTCGCCCTCTTACCCTGGGAGTTCGCCCACCGCGGACGCAGTCAAGGCGTCCGTAGGAGGCCTGGTCGGCGCCGCGCGAGCGCGGCTCGTCCGCATGAGTCCTTCGGCGCGACGCTTCAAGTTCGCGACGACGCCGCCACCGGGCTCCTACTGAACGAGAGTTCGGCTGCACGAAGTGGCATATTTTTTCAAACGTCACGCATGTACGGAAGGACACAATGATTAGAGAACTGCTGCCTTTTCCGGGCCGCGAAGCGGCCTATCGACGTAAGTTCCTGGAGAACCGGGAGGAGAACCTCTTCATGGGCTCCTTCAAGAGCTTCGCCACTGCCGAGGCGAGTGCACCGACCTCGAAGGCCGTCGGCTACGACAACGCGCCGGCGGACGCCTTCTACAGCCATCAGGTCGCCTTCTACGACTACCCTGGCGTGTTCTGGCTCGGCCGCTCGCTGGATGACGGCATGCGCCGCATCTTCGACCTGGGAGGCCACGTTGGCATCAAGTATTACGCGTTCCGCCGCATGCTGGACTACCCGGCCGACCTGCGCTGGAGGGTGTGCGATGTGCCCAGCGTGGTCAAGAGCGGACGGGAGCTCGCCGTGCAGCGCGAAGCCACCGCGCAGCTGAGCTTCACCACCGAGATCCGGGACGCGAGCGGCTGCGACGTGCTCTATGCCTCAGGCAGCCTGCAATACCTGCCGCAGCGCATCTCCGAGATCATCGCGGCGCTGCCGGTCAAGCCGCGGCGCATCGTGCTGAACACCACGGCCGTGCATCCGGAGCGCACGCTCTACACACTCAACAGCATCGGCTTCGCCGTCTGTCCCTACCGCATCCAGCATCACGACGAGTTGCTGGCCGAGCTGGCCGCGGCCGGCTACAAGCGGCGCGACGCCTGGCGCAACGAGGGCAAGCCGATCGAGGTGCCGTTCGTCGAGGGCGGTGACAAGCCGTACTACGCGGGCTGCTGCTTCGACCGACCTTAGGTTCCCGACCGGATCCCCGGCATCTGGATCACTTCTTCAATGCGGCATCTGCGTGGCAGACGCCGCCTGTGGGGTCTGGCCCGTGGAGGTGGAATGGCAGCTCGCAAAGCCAGTGAGCTCGGCCAACTCATCGATGATGGGGCAGTGGGGCCTCTTGTCACCCTGGCAGCAGTCGGCAAGCCTCTCCAGCATGCGCTTCATGCTCGTCATCGCTTCAATGCGCCGGTCGAGCTCCTCCGCGTGCTCAAGCGCGATGCGCTTGATGTCTGAACTTGCACGTTCTCGTTCTGCCAAAGCTTCAGCAGTTCGGAGATTTCGGCCATGCTGAAGCCGAGCGAGTGCTGGTTCCCGTGCCGGTGGAAAAATCGGTGACGAACGCCTCTCGACAAGAACGCCGGCCGTTGCGCCCGCACTGGGATTTCTGTGACGAGCCGGGCGGCCGACTCCGCTGAAACTGCTTAGTTTCCGGCGATGGGCGGCCCCACCTTCGAGGTGAAGGCCGCCGGGACAAGCCACTGACACGCACCCCAGGAGATGTGTATGCGTCCGGTGAACCCATCTTGAACGCTGCTTAGGAGCAAACGTTGCGCGTGCTCGGCCATCAACGGATCGTCGCGCGGCGCGCCCGTGAGACTTTGCAAATCGCGTTCTCGCGCCAGCGAAGTTCCCCTGGTTCAGTGGCTTCGAGCCCGGGCCGCTATTCGCGATCAAGAAGACGGTTGTCGACGAATACGACTGGGACGCCATCAGCTGACCTCGAGAGCACGGGTCGACTGCGAAAGCTGGCCCCGGGAAAGCGCTGACGCTGTTGATCGACGGACGTCACTACCATGCCAAAGGTGTTCCGCTGGGCCTGGCTTGGGGGCCAGGCAAGGGGGACCGCTCCGTACCAATGGAGGTTCACATGCGCGCTGCTTGGTACTCACGCAACGGCGAAGCCCGCGACGTGCTGGTTGTCGGCGAGCTGCCCACGCCCGAGCCGGGACCAGGCGAGGTCCGGGTACGGGTCGCGACCTCAGGGGTCAATCCTTCGGACGTCAAAGCCAGGCGCGCAAGGGCGCCGGGTGCCGACTTGATTGTCCCTCACAGCGATGGGGCAGGCGTGATCGACGCGGTCGGCAATGGAGTCGATCCGCGGCACGTCGGCGAACGCGTATGGATGTGGAACGGACAATGGCAACGGCCGATGGGGACGGCCGCGGAGTACATCGCCTTGCCCCAGGCTCAGGTGGTCCCACTGCCCGACGACGTCGACTTCGCCGCGGGCGCCTGCCTTGGCATTCCGGCCATGACTGCGTTCCAGGCTGTCCGCCTGCTCGGCGATCTGTCGGGCCGCACGGTGCTCATGATCGGCGCCTCGTCGGCCGTAGGCGACTACGCCGCCCAGCTGGCGGCCCTCGGTGGTGCGCGCGTGATCGGGACTGTAGGGTCTGCCGAGAAGGCGCGACATGCGCTCGACGCGGGCGTCCACGCCACGATTGACTACAAGCGGGAGGCGGTTGCAGAGCGCGTGAAGTCACTGACCGACGGACGCGGTGCGGACGCGATCATCGACATGGACTTCTCGACGACCGCCCCACTGCTCGCCAATGGCATCCTCGCGCCGCACGGCATGCTGGTCAGCTACGGGTCCAATGCCTACGTCGAGGTCCCGCTCTCGTTTCGGGAGCTGCTGTTCGGTTCCGCGAGCTTGTGCTTCTTCCTTGTCTACGACCTGTTGCCGCAGGAGCGCCGGGCAGCAATCGACGGTCTGTCGCAACTGCTGCGTGCCGGTCGCTTGCGTCATACAGTTGCCGGGCTCTGGAACCTGAAGGACATCGCGGCCGCGCACGAGGCCGTTGAAGACGGTAAGCTGATCGGCAATGTGGTGGTGGGGCTGGCTTAAGCGTGCGGCCCGTTGCGCACGGTTAGGGCGAGGGGCGTGGTGCCAGCATGTGGTCGGGTCTTCTGTTCGGCACCTGAACACGGTTGTGGTCAGTTTGGTCGGGGGACGCGGAAGACGCGTGGCTGGAGCGGGCACCGGGGCGTGCCGCGTGGCGCCATGGCGACGCTGACCTTCGGGGCTGTTTTGCTTGACGGAGGTGTTTTCGATGAATGAGCTTGAACGACTGGAAGCAATGCTTCGTGCGCGGCCGGCTTCCCTCTCCAACGAGCAACGCCGGGCGGCGTACGACGCTCTGGGAGGTCTCTTCCCCCTGGCAGCGGATGTGCGTGTTGAACAGGTGGGGGCGCACGGCGTTCCCGCTGAATGGACGACCACCCCCCTCGCGAGCACCAGCGAAGTCATCCTCTACTTGCACGGCGGGGGATATGCTTGGGGTTCGCTGAAGAGTCACCGGCACCTCGTGAGTGAGGTGGGTCGCGCGGCGACGATGATAACGCTCGCCCTCGATTACAGGCGCGCTCCCGAGTTTCCATTTCCGCACGCCCTGGAAGATGGGGTCAGCGGATACAGATTCCTCCTCGATTCCGGCTTCAAACCTCGTCAGATCGCGGTCGCCGGCGATAGCGCGGGAGCGGGCCTGGCCGCGGCGTTGCTCGTACGACTGAAAGAACTGGGCATGCAGCAGCCGGCCTGCGCACTTCTTTTCTCGCCCTGGGCCGACATGACAGCGACCGCGGACAGCTACAGCCGCAACGCGAAGCGAGATCCGATCCTCAACCGCGAGATCATGCAGTTCTTGGCCGAGCAGTACCTTGGAAGGCGGGCAAGAGAGACGCCTCTCGCGTCGCCGGTTTTCGCCGATCTGAGCGGCATCGCGCCTCTGACGATCTTCGTGGGCGCCACGGAATCCTTGCTGGATGATGCGATCGCACTCACCCGTGCGGCGGGTCTGGCCGATGTGAGCGTGCGATTGGAGATTTGGCCGAAGATGTTCCACATCTGGCCCAATTACCACCAGGTGTTGGCGCAAGGCAGGGAAGGTGTCGCCAGAGCTGGAAGACTGCTGCGTGAAGCGGTGGAAGCGGCTTGCAGCGGCGAAGGCTGACCGCTGTCGCGCTCACAGAATAAGTTGAGAGCTCTCGGCTGCCTGACTCCGCGGTACAGCGGACCCAAAGAGCGTCCCTATTGCAGTTTGATCCCCGCGCCCGAACTCCGGCGCTCAACGCCAGGGCTCACAGGCCCACGGGAGCGGGCGACGTCCTGCCTGGCGGACCCTGTGCGCCGATCAGGCGGGCGTCACTTTGCGGTCGCTGTCCCGTCAGCGTGCAGCGCGAGGATGTCTGCGATCGCACGATTCAAGGGCGTCGGAATGCCTTTTCGCTGACCAAGCTCCACAACACCTCCGGACAGCCAGCGGACCTCCAAGGGATTGCCTCGCTCGAGATCGTGATGCATCGATGAGGTCATGTCATAGGCCACGTCGTCCGCAAGCTGGAGGCGCACTTCAGCGTAGTTCTCGGGCAAATCCACGCCGTGGGCCCTGCCGACCCCAACGACCTCGCGCATGACATCGAGCAGGAAGGCACGTGTCTGCGGATTTTCGCGGATCGGACCGATGGGCTTGCGAATCGTCGTCGTGGTCCCCGACAAGCCCACCAAGAACACGTACTTCTGCCAAATCTCGCGAAGGATGTTCTCGGAGAGTTCCGCCCTGACGCCGCCGGCGAGGCAGGCCTCCAGGAACGCCTGACCCCGGGCCGACCGCGAGCCGTCGAACTCGCCGAACAGCAGTCTTTGCATCGGCCCTGTTTGGCGTATGACGCCGGGCCGGTCGATCGTCGTCGCCACGTAGCCGACACCGCCCATGATCTGCGATGCGTCGTAGGCGGCTCGCAGGTACTGATCCTTCAGAACACCGTTTTGAAACGAGATGATGGTCGTGGCCGCGCCGACCAACGGGCGGATCTGCTGCAGGGCAGCTTCCGTGTCCCACAGCTTCACGCAGAGCATGACGAAATCGACCACGCCGACTTCTGCTGGATTGTCAGTCGCAGCGACGCGAGGAATATGGATGGGCTCGGGGCCTTCCACGCGAAGGCCTTCGCTTCGCATGGCTCGAAGGTGACTGCCGCGGGCGATGAAGTGCACATCTGCACCCCCTCTGCAAAGGCGAGCGCCGAAGTAGCCGCCCAATCCACCCGAGCCCATAAACGCGATACGCATGGTGCGCCTCCTTCTACTGCTCAGGTGAAGCATACCCTCACGGTCTCCTCGGACCATCACCGCCAGCCGCCGCGCCGAAGTACCGAGAGGGCGCCGGGCATGCAAGGCCAACACGGCCCCGGAAAGCCCCGCCTCTGTCAGCATCCGCCTGGGCTGCGTGCAGCAACGGGCTCAGCCGAGCCGTTCGCCCAAATCCGGCGGCACTGCGCGCTGCCATGGATTCACGAGCTGGCCACGCTGACTCGATCGGCCGAGCAGCAGGCCTTGTTTTGCCTGCACCTCCTCGGTGACTCGTCTGTGCGGCGTGCCGCTCGACTGCAGCGGTGGTCGACGAACCCCTCACTGAATGACCTGAATGCCGATCGGGTCAGCGCCCGATCACGATCGGCGCGCCCAGACGACAGCGATCGATCACGGCCAGGTCCGGCTCGATCCCGAGCCCCGGTCCCGTTGGCACGGCCAGCTGGCCGTCGCGAGCCCTCACCGCGTCGTGGTAGGGGCTGGCCTGCAGGTCGCCGAAGAAGAGTTCAAACGGCACCTCCGGTGCGTACGCTGCAGCCAAGTGCAGCGACGCCAGAAAGCCGGGGCCGAAGTAGAAGCAGTGCGGCACATAGTCGACGCCGTGCGCGCGCGCCAGGGTCACGGCCTGAGCGACCGCCTCGATGCCGCCGAACTTGATGACGCTGGGCTGGCAGATGACGACCGCGCCCGTGCGCAGCATGGACTCCATCTCGTGGATGCCGGCGACGTTTTCGCCGGCGGCGATCGGCGTCGAGGCAGCTGCGCGCACGCGAGCCAAACCATGGAAGTCCTCCGGCGGCCATACCGGCTCTTCCAGCCAAGCCAGCCGCGAGGCTTCAAGTGCTCGTGCGTTGTCGATCGACTGCGATACGCTCCAAGGGCAGTTGGTGTCCAGGGCCATCCACACGGACTCGCCGCAGGCGGCACGCGCAGCGCGTACGGTCTCCAGCCGGACTTCGTGCAGCTTGATGTGTCGGAACCCCTGGGCCAGGGCGCGTTCGACCGCTCGTGCGACCAACTCCGGTTCCGCGTAGCGCAGCAGGCTCGCGTAGGCAGTCAGTTCGCGCGGCGCTCCACCGAGCAGCGATGCGATCGGCAACGATGCCACCTTGCCGGTGATGTCCCACAACGCGATCTCAATGGCCGACAGCGCATAGACGACTGGGCCGCTGCGTCCATGAATGTGAAAGCGGTGCGCCATCTCGGCCATCAACGCGGACCGGTCGGAAATCTCGCTTCCGATGAACGCGGGTCCGACCAGGCTCGCCAGCGCTGCACTCGTGGTCGGACAAGCGACGTGCCCCCACCCTTCGCCCCAGCCCTCGACGCCGACATCGGTGCACACGCGCACGAACAGCGAGTCCACTGACGTCCAGTTCATGCCGGCAAAGGCCTTTGGCGCCGCGCCCATGTCGAAGGGCACGCGGATGAGGTGGATCTCGATGCGTTCGATCTTCATGGCTGGACCTCTGCACCAATCGTGTGCCGTCAATGATGACGAGTTCCGGGATCTTGATCAATTCGCTCGTCGCCCTACCTGGAGCGCCGTCAGTCGCGACTGGCGGCTCCTGGCCGTTCAGTAACTTTGACCAAGGTCAGCTCCTCTTGTTACTGAAAGACCGTAACGGGCCCCGTCCTGCCGGTCGCCCCGTCGGCTGGACGGCGGCTGAGCAGCGGTTCCGGTCGTTCCAGGCCGCTGCGAACGCACGCTGCGGGGCCAAGTCCACCTTGCTCATGGTCGACACCGAGCAGACCGAGATCCTCGGCGCCGGCGAATTCGATGCACGAAGGAGCGCTCGCCGTCCAGCGCAATCGCTTCGATGACGACGCGAGGTAGTCCCGGGTCGCGAACGGGCCCGAGCTGGCGCCCAGCGAGACACGCAGGTGAGTTGGCCGCCTTCTTCCAGCTGATGGCCGACAGCGGCATCCACGTGCTCGAGTTCAACCCCATCAACCCCTTGGCGGCGCGCAAGGTCTGGGAGCTGAATCAGCGCGACCACCGCAAGCTGCTGATCGACAACAGGCGCACGGCATTCATGGGCGGCATCAATATCAGCAGAGTCTATTCGGGCGGCTCGTTCAGCCAGGGATCGCGTGCCGCCCGTTCCAGCGGCAGCGCTGGTTGGCGCGACGCCGACCTGCAGCTGCAGGGGTCGGGCGGTTTAGACTGGACCCGGACCTTCGGCGTGATCGCCCGGAAGGCAGTTCAGAGCTCGGGGCCGTCCTTGAAGGTGTCGCGGTGAATGTCCGCAACGCACGGAAGCGGTCTTTGATGTTGGCCCGACCCCCCAGATTTGGGCGCCACGGTGGTCCTTGGTTTGTCCACGAGTGGAGAAAAAAACCACGCTAGGCGTGACGGCGTAACGCCGGAGGGACAGTTGCCGAGGTCACCTTGAGCATGCGCGTGGTTAAGCGGATGATGTTCAGCGCTGCGGGAAGCTGATGACAGTTTGAGGCTGCATTGAAGCGCAGCGTTCATGTGGCCTTGCTGAAAGAAGGAACAACCATGAACTACGCATTGCGAATGACAAACCTGGCTGCCTTCATCGTCGCGACGACGCTTTCTTCAGGTGCGTTTGCGCAGAAGCCGGTAACGCTAAATTCGACATGCCAAGCCATTGGCATAGCTCCACAAGAACCAGTCGGCGACCGCGAAGGGCACACCTATTCGGTCAGCCAGTACAGCTGTCAGAGCCAGGGAGGGCCATTCGACGGCGCGGTCATGACAGGATCGACCATCTGGGAATCGGACAAGGGAAACTCCGTGGCGCTGGCCGGGAGTGGCGTGATTCGCAAGCCTGGCATGTCGGCGGTCTTTGTACTGACCGAGGGTAAGAACTCGTTGATCATGGCTGACGGCAAAGTTACAGGCTTTTCTGGGACTGCAAAGGGTGTCTACAAGGTCGCAGCGGGCACGGCGTCATCTCTTGCCGGCAAGTCATTCAGCTCCACGTTCCGGAGCATCGGAGGCGGTCAGTTTGTGATCGAAACGACCGTGGACTAAACGTCGAAGCCACTCCTCACATCAACCATATCAACGCAGCCGTCAGGCGTTTTTCTGGTGAGTAGAGTGCCCCAGAAACCCGGCGATGCCGTTGCGCCAGGAGTTTGTTCGCCCTCCCACTTTCCAAAGACCCACCCCGCGACCGCGAACCTTTCCGAAGGCACGGTCGCGAGCCTTTGAAGGGGCGCGTTGCGGACGCAGATGAGCTCTCGGGGATTCGGCAAGGGGTCGGTGGTCCCTCTACACGACTGGCGATGACCGGCGGCTGCCAGTTCTTGAGCGGACATAGCTGATGGAGCGCGACCGGCCGCTCCTGGCCGATCTGAGTCGTAGGCGGTGCGAATGCTAAGGGCGGCTTCTGTTAAGGGTTGCCCGATACCTGCCCTTGCGAAGCGCAGCGCCAAGCACGGCTACGGCCTGAGGGCAGGTGTTGGGC
>NZ_JBDGIO010000033.1:0-11174 GCF_057657375.1 Variovorax sp. Soil_C_12
AGGGGAGGGGACGTTGCCAGGGGCGCCGGCGAGCAGGTCCCAGTGAGCCGACTTCCACCCGTCAGCGAGGTGAGCTTTAGACTGGTTGCAGACGTTCAACTGGCGGATGTGGAACGCGTACTCTCGGCCATCACCGGTCCTTGGGCCGCGCCAAACGGGCGGCTCAAGATTGGTTGCGACCGGTCAACTTGAACCACTGAAGGGCTGCCTTTGCCGATGGCAGCCACCGCCTGCGAGACCGCGGGCGCTCCTGATGACTTCGGGGGGTGATTGGCCAATTGAGCTGGTCAAGGAGCCGACGCATCGCGCGGGCACTTCATTGCGCCGCCGGTACGGCAGGCGTCGCCACCGAAGCCGGTACCGGCGCGCTGCGCACCGGCCCCGGCCCGGAAGCCGTCGACGCTTCCTCCGGTATGCGACAAAGGCCCCAACGCACCAGCCAGCGGCCGACCGCCGCGAACGCAGGCCAGCAGCGCCGTGGATACCTCGATGCGCTGCTGCGGGTCGGCGGCCTGGATATTCGGCGCTACCACGCCGGCCGCATTGCGGCTGCCGACCATCAGCGTCAAGCCGATGGCCGCATTCCAGAAGCCGACCACAGTCCAGGGCAGCGTGACCGCGAAGGCCAGCAGCATCGCCTAGCCCGTCGCATCGACCCTTTCGACGAACAGCGTCGCAGCCATCAATCAGACAATGCCGAGCACCGTAGCCGCGACAGCGAGCGCGAAGCCAGCGCGACGCCAACGCAGGCCGGCACTCATTGCCAAGGCCGTTGCGGCAGGCTTCACAGCATGCGACGCAACAGCCCGTCGCGTCGGATGAAGGTATGGTGCACGACGCCCGCCAGATGTCCCAGGATCAGCAGCCCGAGCGCGATCGCCCCGCACAAGTGCAGGAACGATAGCACCTTGGCGAGCACCTCGTCTTTGCCCAGCGGGGACGGAATCGGCAGCACATTGAATAGCGAAAGGGGAAAGCCCCAAGCGTTGGTGGCAAGGAAGCCGATCAGCGGCATCAGGACCAGCAGCGCATACAGCCCGATATGGTTCGCATGAGCGACATAGCGCATCCATGCCGGCATGTCGCCCGGCAGCGGCGGTGGGGGGTTGAGGCGGCGATTGACGATACGAATCAGCACCAGCACGAAAACCAGCACGCCCAGGCTCTCGTGCACGTTGTACAGCCGCATCTTGAAGGACTCGTCGGCCGGCTCGAAGAAGCCGATCCAGATGCCGACTGGAATGATGACGAGCAGCAGCAGCACGGTCAGCCAGTGCAGCCAGCGGGACGAAGCAGCGTAGCGCGACACAGGTGTCATGTCAGACCTCCAGATTCGTCAAAGCCTGCGCGAAGCGCGCGCCCGAGCGGCGTCATCCGAACCATGTCGCCGGCAACTGACCCTGGCACCGCCGGTTCAATGGCAAGTGAGATCGGGACACGATTATCCCCGGCGGGAGCCATTGGGAAGAAGGGGGCTTGGCCGAATCTGGCAAGGCTCTGGTTGTGGCCATGTCTTCAAGGGAAACTGGGTTCATCAGCGACCTCCCCAGTGACACCCCATTCCGACGCCGCGACGAACTTTCCCGAATCAGACCATCGATCTCGTTCGCCCCTCGTCGTCGTCAACGAACTTTCGGTCAAAGAACTTGTCGGGACGCGCGGCGACGAACTTTATTCTTGGCCTTCTCGCGGCTACGCGGGAAGAATAGAGTTCGTCGGTGACAATAAAGATCGTCGGAACTAGACGGCCAACGTGTCTCTAGAGCAAGCCCAACGAACGGTTCGGGTCCTAAACTCCGAGCGTCGCGACCGGCTCCAGTCGGCCACTAGCGGAAGTTCGAGGGCCAGCGACCAAGGTCGGTGACGGACTGGACGCCACGTCGGCTGGTGCCGTAGACCTTGTGGGCCGTCGCGAGTCTGTCGGCCCTGGTTGATGCCGTACGAGGCGCCTGTGACGAGCGCGATCGGACTCTTGGTTTCGGTCGGGAATGCCTCTCAGTGGAGGAGCGCGATGGGGCGACGTATCTGCCGTGTCTTATTCGACTCGCAGCCAGCGCTGATTGCGGAAGAACGGGCCGAGGTAGCCACGCACCTCGAGCACCTTGCCGCCGTCGAGCGGCTTCAGCCTCACGCGATAGGTCTTGCCGTTGTTCGGATCGAGGATCTCGCCGCCTTCCCAGATACCATCAGCGGCGGCATTGACGTTGCGCATGATCGTCATGCCGAGCATTGGCTGGTTCTTGCGCGCGTCGGTGCACTTGTCGCACTTCGCGTCCTGCCGCGATGGGTCGAGCAGCTTCTCCATGCTGCCACTCAGCACGCCGCCCGCGTCGCGGATGCGCACGTACGACAGAGGCTGCTTCGTCTCGTCGTCGATCACCTTCCACAGCCCCGCGGGGGTGGCCTGCGCAAACGCTCCACCGCTGGCCAACATGAGCGCCAGCGTCAAGGCCTTCGTCAAATTCCTGTTCACCATGTCTGTTCTCCGGTTCCTACGATCAGGCCGCGGCAAGGCGCAGGTTCTTGCGAATGCCAGCGTCCACCATGCCTGCAGGCGCGTATGTCCGAAGCAACTGCAGGCGGCTGGCGCTGCCGGCCGCGTATCGAAGCTTCGGGCTGGCCGCTGTCGCGGCTTTCAGAACGGTCTCGGCCACGACGGCCGGCTCATCTGCCTCCTCGATCAACTCGGCCATCCGCTTGCCGACGGTCTCCCGAACGTCGCGGTATTCATCCAGCTTGGCGTCGGCTTGGAGCAAATTCGCGTCGAACTGCGTCTTGGTGTTGGCGGGCTCGATCACCGAGACCCGGATGCCCATCGTGCGCAGCTCATGGTCGAGCGATTCCGAGTACCCTTCGACCCTCGGTTCGGTCCGCAAGCGTCACCAGCCCGAAGCGGAGTCGTCGCACAAGCAACTCAATCGAGATAGTCGAGAAAATAAGGTGTCACTTCCTGGAGAAGCTGGACTTCCTCCGCATCGATGCTGCGGGGCTCCAGATCGAAATGGATGAATGTGCCGTAAGGTGTTCCGGAAGTGCGTCTGAGCAGCCGCCCATAGTACGACTCGACGAGGCCAACATACGGGCGGTAGCTGATCAAGGACTTGTCCTTCGAGACATGACTGGTCGCGAACTCGCCTTGCTCGATCACGTGCTGGCAAAAGCTCTTCTCCAAGGGAACGGCCTTTAGCCAGGTGCGGTATTCAGAGGCGCGGTCAAAGACATGCTCTGCCCGCAGCGCACCGCCGCTCAACTTGTAGATGGCGGTATATCGGTACTGCGTCCGGCCATTGAGCATTGCCAACGCGGGGTGAATCCCCTGGGTAGCAAGGGTGCTACGAACCGCAGCTGACTGTGCGGGCAAGTCGATCTTGGACATGGGGACTGAGAATTTCTTGGGAAGCCCGGGGTGCGGCGTAGTGGTGGCACCCCGTTGCGAAAGTCAGTAAGAAGGGGCGCGGACATGGAAGTTGTCTCGTTGATCGGCACCCGGCTCGCGAAATAGCTGGGCTGCCGTGCATGGAGACGGCTAGTCTGCGGACGCAAGTCGCTCTTGAATCCTGGCGGCAGCGCGGCCTTCGTTAGTCACCTTCAGAAGGATCGCGGGTCCTGTGTACCGGCAACATCCATCTTCGACGAGCAACGCAGGGATGTCTGCCTCGACCAAGGCTGCGGACCTCAGCACTGCGAGCTTCTCAATATCGTCTTGGTCGAACACCTCGGTCGGACCACCCTCAGCAGCACAGAGCCGCGCGAGCAATTTCATTGGCACCTTCATTCCTCCCTGTCTCTTCAAAGTAGGCCCCCGCAATTCTATGAAAACTCATCAATAAACATGTGCCAAATGGGCGACATCGACGGTCCAAATCGATGCTTTGCTCCTCGCAATAAAGAACGACACAGGCACATATCAGGGTGCCGGCGCGCGGACACAGAGCAGCGTTCCATTGATCGCCAAACGCGCGGTAGAAGGAGGCGTGCTTCTGAACAGCTTGCGCGGCCTGATAGAGAGCAAGTCAATCGTTGTCGAGCATCCGGCTGACCTTGCTGCCCAGCGCGCTCTCGGCGCGGAAGTAGCCCATCACGGTCGCCACGCTGTGATGCCCGGTCATGGCCATCGTCTCGGGCAGCGACATGTTCTGCCGGCCGGCTTCCGTCACGAACCCGGCCCTGAGCGAGTGCGCAGAAAACTTCCCTTCCACCCCCGCCAACGCACATCGCTCCTTCACGATGTCGCGCACCGCCGCGGGCGCCAGTGGCTCGCCGAGATGACCCCCCTTGCGGATGCGGCGAAAGAGGGCGCCTTCCTGGATGCCTCTTTCCGCTAGCACGGCGAGCCACGCCTGCATGGCCTGCGCTGCGCTGCCTACCAGGGGTTTCACATCCTCCGGGCGCTCGGCGCCGGCCTGGTTGGTCTTGGAGTGCGCGAGCGTGTAGAGGTACGACTTCGCGCTCTCTCCACCAATGCGCTGCAGGTTCTCGAGCGTGGCCGAGGCGACCTCGGAGCGCCGTCGCCCGCCGGTGGCCCATGCGAACAGGAGGAGGGCACGATCGCGTTTGCCGCGGAGCGACTCGTCGCAGGTCGCCAGCAGCGCTTGCAGCGGATCCTTGGTGAGCGCGCGCTGCTTGCGCGCTCGCGCGCCGCGCTTGGCGTAGGCGCGCCGCGTCTGGGCCAGGAGCTCGCGAACGAGCGGGTCTGCGCACGGGTTGGGTTCATTGGCCAGCTGGTGTGCCTTGGATAGCACCGCGATGCGGTGCACCAGCGTGTTGAGCGCCGGGGCGCCGAGCCGCGCCTTGTAGCCGTTGGCCACCAGGGCCTGGTCGATGTCCGGCGGCAGTTCGGTCACCAATCCCGTCGACAGGCCGGCCTTGCGGTCGGGGTCTTGCGCATCCGCTTTGCGCGCGGCGTGGTCGACGATGAACTGGATGGCGACCGGCACTGGAACGGGCATTCGCAGCGCTTCGCCATAGCGCGCGGCGTACCAGGCGCACCAATAACGCATCGCGGAAGCATAGGAGGCGCGCGTGTTGGCCGATTCGCCCTCGTGCAGGAGCGCGCGCGCCGCGTCCTCGGTCGTTTGCGCGAGGCGCGCCGGATCCAGCGCCAGGTGGCGCTCGGGCAGGTTCGCGAGCGGGTGCGTTTCGGCAGATTGCATGGTGTTTGTCTTACATACGGCGTATGATCTATTACATCATACATCAATAAGTCACGATAACATTCCCTTATCGAGGTTAAATATAGCAGGGAAGAGGGCGGCGAAGTTGGCCAAAAGTTCGCCGCCGTTTGAAGCCGGAAAAGGAACGATATGAACCAGATCGCAGAAGTTCGCAGCCGGGGCATCCAGGAAGCTGACGTCTTTGCGGCGGCGGATGCCCTGCTGGCCGAAGGCAAGCGCCCAACCATCGAGCGGGTGCGGCTGAAGATCGGGAGAGGCTCGCCAAATACCGTGAGCCCGATGCTCGAGCGGTGGTTCGCGACGCTGGGGAATCGTCTGGTGGGATCGACGGCAGGTTCGACCTCCGGACGTCCGGCCGGCAACGATCCGGACGGGATGCCCGTGGGCGTGCGCAACGCGGCGAAGCTGCTCTGGGAGACGGCGCGGCGCGAGGCCGAGGAAGTTCAGCGTGGCGAGCTGGAGTCAGTGCGCGCGGAGCTCCAGGCGCGCGAAGACGCCCTGGCCGAGGCGCAGACAGTGCTGACACAGCGCGAAGAAGCCTTTGCGCAGGCGCGGGCGAGCCTGGATGCGGCGCTGGCCTCCTCGCAACAGGCCCGCGAGACGCTGGAACAGCAGCTCAAAGAACACGCGCTCGAGGCACACCGGGTGCGCATCGGCTTGGACGAAGAAATCAAGCGGCTGACCGCCCTGCTCTCTCAGGCCGGCGACACCCAGGAGCGGATGCGTCGGGAGCACGCCGAGGCGATGGCGGCGCGCGATCAGGATCTGCGCCAGGCCGAAGAGCGGCACGCTGGCCAGGAGAAGCGGATGCTGGCCGAGGTGGATCGGGTCAGGCAAACGGCCAGGGCGCTGGAATCCGAGTTAGCCAGGGAGCAGCAGCGGCGGGCCAAGAGTGAGGAAGCGGCCGCGAAGCGGCTGGAGGGAGAGTTGGAGAAGCTTCACCAGGTTCGGGAAGCAGCGCGGCACGCCGAGGCCGGGCTACGCGAGCAGCTGGCCGCCCAAGGCATCGACCTGGCGAAGGTGCGAACCAAAACAGAAGCGCTCGCGGCGAACGTCGAAGCGCTCGAGGGCCGGATCGACGATGAAAAAGCCGCGCACGAGAAAACGCGGCGGATGTTGGCCGAGGCCTTGATCAGCAAGTCGGCTGCGAAGGGTGACGCCTCCACACGGCGACGGCGGAAGTCTTGAGCGCGGGGTTAAGGGAGGTTTTCATCATTGGTCCCTTGGCCCAAACCTCGATTGCCGGACGGACGTTTCAGGTGGCGGCACAGCCGAGTGGCGGGTTGGTGCCCCCGCAGGGGCCCAATTGCGACCCATTGCGCAGCTCCTTGCGGCGCACCGTGTCAATACCGGCTTAGTTTTCATGCCGCCGATCAAGCGGCGACCTAGTCGACCACGAGCGTCGCGCGGCGCCTGATGCCCTGCGACATGACGATGCTCAACGACGCGACCGCTTCCACCGTGCCTGGTACGTCGTCGAACGGGTGCCGAGCCTCGGCACGCGCACTGCCCATCTCGCGCAGTTCACGCGCGACAAGCTTGTGGGACACCGCCACTACATCCGACAATACGGGACGAATCCGCGACTACCGGTGCAGCTCGCTGCAAACGGGCAACAGTTTGATGAGCCTCAGCTTCCAGGCCGCCATCTTCGACATGGACGGGGTCATCACGCGCACTGCCGGCCTGCATGCCGCCGCCTGGAAGGAACTGTTCGACGACCTGCTGCGTCGCCAAGCGGGCGATGGCGAGGCGTATCGGCCGTTCGACGAACGTTCGGAATACCGTGCCTACGTCGATGGCAAGCCGCGGCGCGAAGGCCTGCGCAGCTTCCTGCGCGTCCGCAAGATCACGCTCAGCAAGGAAGATGAAGAAGACCTCGCCCGCCGCAAGGACGAGCTGTTCGAGCGGCGCCTGCACGAGCAGGGCGTAGAAACCTTTGCCTCGACCGTTGCGCTCATCGAGGCGTTGCGCGCTCGCGGTGTGAAGACCGGCGTGGTGACTTCCAGTCGCCATGGCCGCGAGATCCTCCAGGCCGCCGGCATCACGGCACTCTTCGACGCGCGGCTGGACGGCATCGATCTCGGCGAGCTTGCGCTCAAGGGCAAGCCCGATCCCGACATGTTCCTCAAGTTGGCGGAATCGCTCGGCGCCGCGCCGGGCCGCTCGCTGGTCTTCGAGGACGCAGTGGCCGGCGTGCAGGCGGGCCATCGCGGCGGCTTCGGCCTGGTCGTGGGGGTGGACCGCGACGGCACTTCGGCTGCGCTTGCGCGCGCGGGCGCGGATCTCGTGGTCAAGGACCTTGTGGACGTGGATGCCGATAGCCTGGAAGCGGCCTTTCGCGCCCGGCAGGAAGAGCGCGCCTGGCATGTCGAGCAGGAAGGCTTCGACCCCGTGCGCGAGCCGCAGATGGAGAGCCTGTTCGCGATTGGCAATGGTTATCTCGGCGTACGCGGCGCGTTGGACACCCCGCCGCCCGGCTCGCAATGCGATCTTTTCATCGCCGGGATCTTTGACCGCAAACGCGCAGACTCGCCCTACTCTGAGATCGAGCTTCTCGCGCCGGAACGCGCCAATAACCCGTACACCGAGTTGGTTCCGCTGCCGTTTCCGTTCCGCCTGAGCGTTTCGCTCGAGGGAGAGTCACTCGATTTCGCGGGGCCGCACGGGCGCGAGCTGCGCCGTACGCTCGACCTGCGCAGGGGCGTGCTCCACATCGACGCGCTCTACGAGTCGTCAGGCGGGCGGCGCACCGCGATCCGCACGCGCCGCTGTGCTTCACTGGCAGATCCGCACCTGTTGCTGCAGGAAGCGCTTGTCAGCGCGGAAAACCATTTTGCCGAGGTCGTCTTGCAGGCATCCCTCGAGCCAGTGGATCCGCTGGCGATGCAGCATCCTCACCTCGAGCGCCTCGAACACGAAACCAAGCCTGACCTGGAGCTCGTGCGCTACACGACACTCGCCTCAGGTTTCGAGATCTGCATCGCGTCGCGGATTTCGCGCGAACCGGCTCGATTGCGTCGCCTGATCAGTGTGTTCACCAGCCGCGACGGAGCCGATTCACGCGCCGCGGCGCTCGCGCATCTGCGCTCGCTCGACGGCAAGGATTTCGAGGCGCTGTTCGCGGCGCATGCGCAAAGGTGGGCCGAGTTCTGGGCGAAGTCGGACATCCGCGTGCCGGGCCGTCCCGCCGAAGAGCAGGCGCTGCGCTTCGGCAGCTATCACCTGCGGCTGCCCGCAGGCGACGACGCCCGCGTGTCGATCGGCGCGCGCACGCTCACCGGCCGTGCTTACGAGGGGCACGTGTTCTGGGACACGGAGATCTTCATGCTGCCGTTCTACATGCATACCGAGCCGGCCCGCGCTCGCACGCTGCTGCTGTACCCCCACCACACGCTCGACGGCGCTCGACGACGAGCGCATGGGCTCGGCTATCGCGGCGCGTGCTTCGCCTGGGAATCGACCGTCACGGGCGAGGACCACACGCCGACGAAGATCGTGCTCAAGAGCACCGGCAAGGAGATCCCGATCTTCACGGGCACCCAGCAGGTGCACGTCACGGCGGACGTCGCCTACGCGGTGTGGCGCTACTGGGAAGCGACGCGCGATGAGGATTTTCTCGCCGGCCCCGGTGCGGAGATCCTCTTCGAGACCGCGCGCTTCTGGGTCAGCCGCATGACCCGCGGTGAACATCACCATCACATCCGAGGCGTCGTCGGGCCGGACGAATACCACCATACGGTGAACGACAACGCCTATACGAACTGGATGGCCCGCTTCAACCTGGAGCAGGCGGCATGGGCAGCGCAGCGCTTTGAAGTCCACCCGGCAGAGGCGCAGGAATGGAGCGCGCTGGCGGGCTCGCTCTATTGCCCGGCGCCCGGCAGTGACGGCGTGATCGAGCAGTTCGAAGGGTTCTTCGCCCTGGCGGACTGTCCGCTGCCCAAGGGAGAACGCTTCAAGGCGCCGGTCAGCCGCCTGTTCGACTGGGAAGAGATCAACCGGATCAAACTGATCAAGCAAGCCGATGTGCTGATGCTGCCGCTGCTGTTCCCAGACGCCTTCTCCGACGAGGTCGTGGCCGCGAATTACGGCTACTACGAGCCGCTGACCGACCACGGCAGCAGCCTGTCGCCCGCGGTCCATGCCGCCATTGCAGCCCGCATCGGGCTCTCCGAGGACGCTAGGCGCTACTGGAAGCAGAGCCTGTGGCTCGATCTGACCAACGCGATGGACAACAGCATGCTGGGTGTGCATGCCGCGGCCATGGGCGGCACGTGGCAAGCTCTGGTCTTTGGCTTCCTCGGCGTGCGCTTCACGGAGGCCGGGCCGCAGTTGGATGCGCGTGCTGCGCAGAGGCTGCCGGCCGAATGGGAGCGTG
The DNA here is from genome assembly GCF_057657375.1 of Variovorax sp. Soil_C_12. Lineage (NCBI taxonomy): Bacteria > Pseudomonadati > Pseudomonadota > Betaproteobacteria > Burkholderiales > Comamonadaceae > Variovorax > Variovorax sp. Soil_C_12. Next base: position 9,556 of record NZ_JBDGIO010000033.1, read on the forward strand.
TCGAGTTGACGCTCGCGTATCGCGGTCGTTCGCATGCGGTGAAAGTGGCACGAGCATGAACCGCTTTACTTCCATCCTCCTTCCACTGGACAGCTCCCCAGAGGCGGCCAAAGGTTGCGGTTGCGCACTGTGGCTGGCGCAAATGCTCGGCGCCACACTCCACGTGTTGCACGCGACGCGGCATCCGCTGCCAGCGGCGGATGCACTGGCTCGCCTTCACCTTGCCCATGCGCCGAGCGCCCGGGTGGTCGTGCATCAGATCCCGGGCGATGCCGAGGCGGCGGTCCTCGAGGAGATTGCGGCACATCGCATCGATCTTATCGTCATGACTGCCCGCGGCGAATCGGCGTCGGCGGACGTAGCGCTGTCGCACCGACTGGGATCCGTTGCGCAAGCCGTCATCGAGCGCAGCCCGGTGCCGGTCGTTCTGTTGCCGGCTCGCTACCGCGAATCGTTGCCCTGGACCTCGATGCTGGCCGCGGCCAGCGGCGAGGCCGCCGCCGACCAGGCCTTGGACGCCGCAGTGCGGCTCGCGGCGGCACTGCGGCTCAAAGTGACCGTGGTGCATTCCGAGGACAACCTTCCCGGAACAGGTGCAGCGTCGCTCGGTGCCTCATATGCCGATGCCCCCCATCACGAGTATCCGAAGCGGCTTGAGCGCTTAGTGGGGCGGGGGTTGGCGGACTGCACGGTCGAGGAGGCCCATTGCGTCCATGAAGTCCTGCTTCGCCGGGGCGAGCCGGCGTCGGTGCTTCTCGAACAGGCTGCGCGGCTCGGCAGCAGTGTGCTGGTGCTCGGCTGGCACGGCGCACTGAGCAACGGGCGCGCATTGGTGTTCAAGCGCCTGATGGAACAAGCTGAGTGTGCGCTGCTCGTCGTGCGGGGAACCGAGCGCTCGCGGGCGCAGCTCAAGGTCGGGACGGAGATCGGTTGATCGGGAGTGGCCATCGACACGTGCTCGTGCAGGAGCTGCCCACTCCTTCGCCTTGGCGATGATGCGAATGGACTGTCCTTCGTCGTGGCCTTCTTCGAGCCCTGCGTTGGCATCGCGATGGCCTTCAGGCGCATCGGCGCCGGCATGCGGCGCATGGCGGCCGGATACGGTTGGGGCGTCCAGGGCATGGTGCCTGCCCGGGCAATGTTCAACTCGTTTGGCCGGCGGCTCCGATGTGGACGTTCTGGGTTGCGGCTGCATTGATGGGTCTTGGTGTCTGGTTGCACCTTCGAGAGCGCCACGAACATCCGCACACGCATGCTCCGATGGAGCAGGCGCATCCTCACTCACACGATGAGCATTACCAACACGCTCTTGACTTTGCTTGGGATGGCGCGGAGCCGCATGCGCATCCACACAGGCACAACATGTTGACGCACCAGCACGCCCAGTACCCTGATATACACCACCGACACGCTCATTGACGTGTTCGCAGTCCGGAAGCGGGTCCTGGCTCGAGGAACGGTGTCACCTCGTTTCACGACGCGCATGAACTCATTTCGGCTGTACAACTGATACGGCCGCAATCCGCTCGAGGTCGAGGTGTTCCCCGGCGGCCACCCAAACTCCTCCACCTTTGGCCAGCTTAAATTCCCCCACCCCGGCGGCGCTCTGACGCGCTGAG
>NZ_JBDGIO010000034.1:0-6874 GCF_057657375.1 Variovorax sp. Soil_C_12
TGCTTGACGGTGGAGGTCAGCTCTTCCATCGAGGCCGCGGTCTCCTGCAGCGAGCTCGCCTGCTCCTCGGTGCGCGACGAGAGGTCCTGGTTGCCCGACGCGATCTCGCTCGAGGCCGTGGCGATGGCATCGCTCGAATGCTTGATCTTGACCACGACCTCGGTCAGCTGGTCCTGCATCTGCTTGATCGAGTGCAGCACGCTGCCCTGGCCGGCCTTATGCGCCTCCACGCCCACCGTGAGATCGCCGTCGGCGATGCGGCCCACCACGTTCGCCGCATAGGCCGGCTCGCCGCCGAGCTGGCGCGACAGCAGGCGGGCCACGACCACGCCCAGGCCCACGCTGGCGACCAGGCCCACCAGGGCCATGGCCAGCATCAGCAGGCGCGAGGTCTTGAAGGTGCCCTCGGCGCTCTCCAGGCTGGCCTTGGCCATGCCGTCGCTGTAGGCCACCATCTGGGAGAGCACCTCTTCGACCGCGCGCGAATCCTTCAGCAGCTGCGCGCTGTCTTCGGACACGCGGCCGTCGAACTGCGAGCTGTCCAGCGACTGCTTCGAGATCAGCTCGACGAAGTCGCCCATGCGCTTGCGCAGCGGCTGCACCAGCGCCTCGTAGCGCTGGTAGAGCTTGCCGCCCTCCTCGCTCTCCACCAGCACCGGCTTGATCTCGGCCATGCGCTCGGCCAGTTCCGCGCCGGCCTTCTTGAGCTCGGCGATGCCGGCATTGCGCTCGCCCTTGGTGGAGGCCGACAGCAGGCCCATCTGCGCCCGGCTGGCGTACAGCAGGTGGATGTTGGCCGCCTGCGCCGCTTCGAGGGTGCGCATCTCGTGGTGGTAGAGCCGCCCGGTCGAGGCGTTGATCCGGCTCATGTGAAAGATGCCGAGCGCGCTGACCACGGCGCCCAGCGCCGCGACCACCAGGAAGGCGAGGATCAGCTTCACGCCGACCCGAAGTTCTTGGAACCACTGCATTTTTCTTCTTCCTTCATGGGCCCATGAAGCCGGGCCGGACCTGGGATTTATCGGCGGGCTGCGCCCGAACTTGAGGGCTAGAACTCCGTCCAGTCGCCGGACGGCGCCGCGCTCGTCGCCTGCGCCGTCGCCGAGTGCCGGGCCGGCAGCGCCTTGGGCGGCGCAGCGGCCGGCCTGGGCGCAGGCCCCTTCAGCGCCGGCACGGCGCGCTTCGGCGGCACGGCCGTGCGGCTCACTGGACTACCTTCGCCTCCGGCTGCGGTACTCGCCTTGGGAGCGGCCCGCCGGCTCATGTCCTGCACCTGCGCCAGCACCACCGCCGCGGCCTCGTCGTGGCCCAGCTTGAACACGCCCACCGCCTCGACCAGGCTGGCCGCCTGCTCCTGCATGGACTGGGCGGCAGCCGAAGCCTCTTCCACCAGCGCCGCGTTCTGCTGCGTCACCTGGTCCATCTGGCTGATGGCCTGGTTGACCTGCTCGATGCCCTGGGTCTGCTCGTGGCTGGCCGCCGTGATCTCGCCCATGATGTCGGTCACGCGCTTGACGCTGTCGACGATCTCTTCCATGGTGCGGCCGGCCTCGGCCACCTGCTTGCTGCCCTCTTCGACCTTGTCCACGGAGTCGCCGATCAGCGCCTTGATCTCCTTGGCGGCGGCAGCCGAGCGCTGGGCCAGGTTGCGCACCTCCGAAGCCACCACCGCGAAGCCGCGGCCTTGCTCGCCGGCGCGCGCGGCTTCCACCGCGGCATTGAGCGCCAGGATGTTGGTCTGGAAGGCGATGCCGTCGATCACGCCGATGATGTCCACGATCTTCCTGGACGAGGCATTGATCGAGCCCATGGTGTCCACCACCTGCGAGACCACGCTGCCGCCCTTGACCGCCACCTCCGAGGCCGACAGCGCGAGCTGGTTCGCCTGGCGCGCGTTGTCGGCGTTCTGCTTGACGGTGGAAGTCAGCTCCTCCATCGAGGCCGCGGTCTCTTCCAGCGAGCTGGCCTGCTCTTCCGTGCGCGAGGACAGGTCGTGGTTGCCCGCAGCGATCTGGCCCGAGGCGGTGGCGATGGTGTCGGTGCCGGCGCGCACCTGCCCCACCACGCGCGCCAGGCTCTCGTTCATGTTCTTGAGCGCATGCATGAGCTGGCCGGTCTCGTCGCGCGACTGCACTTCGATGCGGGTGCTGAGGTCGCCGCCGGCCACGGTCTCCGCCACCTGCACGGCCTGGCCCAGCGGCCGGGTGATGCTGCGCCCGATCAGGAAGGAGCAGGCGCCGCCGACCAGCAGCGTGAGCGCGGCCATCAGAAATCGCAGGTTGAAGCCGCTCGCGTTCGCCGCGTCGATGGCGCGGCCCATGTCGTCGATGGCCTGGCGCTCCAGCGCCAGCAGCGACAGCACCCGGCTCTCGTAGGCCTTGGCGGCGGGCTGGAAGACGTCCTTGAACACCGTCTCGGTCTCTTCCGCGTTGCCGCCGGCCTTGGCCTTCTGCACCGCGTCCTTGGCCGCCTGGTACCTGGCGCGCAGCTCGACGATGGACTTGAAGGTGGCCTTCTCCTCGTCGGTCACCAGCAGGGCCTCGACCTTGGCCATGGTCTCGCCGCCCTTCTTCACGCTGTCGGAGATGACGTCGGCGAAGGTGACGGGCAGGCTGGCATCGGTGGTCTTGGCGATCATCGCGGTGCGCGCGATGGCCGAGTAGGTCAGCACGTACCAGTCGGAGATCAGCCGCTCCTTGGCCAGCGGGCTCTCCATCATCTGGCGGGTGGCCTCGGCGTTCTTTTTGGCGCTGACCAGCGCGACCGTGGAGGCGATCACCGTCAGCGCCAGCACCAGGCCGAAGCCCAGGGCGAGCCGCGTGCCGATGCGGAGGTTGGAAAGAAACTTCATCATGCAAATCCGGTAAGGGGAAAGATCAGCCGAGGCTCGGCTGCGCGGCCTTCAGCCTGAACACGCTCACGGCCTGGACCAGGCTGCCGGCCTGCTCCTGCATCGACTGGGCGGCTGCCGCGGCTTCTTCCACCAGGGCCGCGTTCTGCTGCGTCACCTGGTCCATCTGGGTGATCGCCTGGTTGATCTGCTCGATGCCCTGGGTCTGCTCGTGGCTCGCCGCGCTGATCTCCCCGACGATGTCGGTCACGCGGCGGATGCTGCCCACGATTTCTTCCATGGTCTTGCCGGCTTCGCCCACCAGGGCGGTACCCGCGTCCACCTTGTCCACGGAGTCGTCGATCAAGCCCTTGATTTCCTTGGCGGCTGCGGCGGAGCGTTGCGCCAGGCTGCGCACTTCGGAGGCCACCACCGCGAATCCCCTCCCCTGCTCGCCGGCGCGCGCGGCTTCCACCGCGGCATTGAGCGCCAGGATGTTGGTCTGGAAGGCGATGCCGTCGATCACGCCGATGATGTCGACGATCTTCTTCGACGAGGCATTGATCGAGGCCATGGTGCTCACCACCTGGCCCACCACATCGCCGCCCTTCACCGCTACTTCAGAGGCCGACAGCGCGAGCTGATTGGCCTGCCGCGCGTTGTCCGCGTTCTGCTTGACGGTGGAGGTCAGCTCTTCCATCGAGGCCGCGGTCTCCTGCAGCGAGCTCGCCTGCTCCTCGGTGCGCGAGGACAGATCCTGGTTGCCCGTCGCGATCTGGCCCGAGGCCGTCGCGATGGTGTCGGTGCCCTCGCGCACCTCGCCCACCACCCGCGCCAGGCTCGCATTCATGTGGCGCAGCGCGTCCATGAGCTGGCCGGTCTCGTCGCGGGATTCCACCTCGATGCGGGCGCTGAGGTCGCCGCCCGCCACGGTCCGCGCCACCTCGACGGCCTGGGCCAGGGGACGGGTGATGCTGCGCGCAGTCAGCCAGGCACACAGCCCGCCGAGCACCAGGGCCACGGCCGACAGCACCATCATCAGGATGCGGCCGCTCCGGTGTCCCTTCTCGATGGCGCCGGCCACTGCGTCGATCTGCGCGCGCTCGTGTGCAGCGATGGCATTCACCGCCGCTTCGTACACGCCGAGCGCGGCGGAGAAGCGGGTGTCGGCCAGCTTGCCGGCCCCCTCGACGTCGCCGGCCGCCTTCAGCTTGACGATCTCGCCCAGGATCTCGAGCACGACCTTGCGCCCGTCGGCCAGCTGGGCATAGAGCTTCTTCTCCTCCGGCGTGCTCAGCAATTCCTCCAGCTTCTTCTGCACCGGGGTGATGCGCTGCGAGCTCTCGAGGCGGGCCTTGGCGAAGTAGGTCTCGGTCGCCGGCTCGGTGGCCTTGACCATCGCGAAGGTCTGCACGATCGCGGGCCCGAGCAGCCTGGCCAGCTCGCTGGCCAGCCGCTCCTTGACCATGGCACCGCGCACCATTTCCTCGGACGCATTGCCCACGCTGTCCAGGCGCAGCACGCCGATGCCGGAGATCGTGGCCAGCAACAGCAGCATCGCGGCAAAGCCGATGCCCAGGCGCGTGCCGATTTTCAGGTCCTTGAGATTCATGACGTTCTTTCTCGATTCGCGGCCGGCGATCTCAGGCTGCGACCTTCTCGACCAGGCCCATCTCCTCGCTCGACATCAGGCGGTCGATGTCCACCAGGATCAGCATCCGCTCCTCCAGCGTGCCCAGCCCGATCAGGTAGTCCGTGTCCAGCGACGCCCCCATCTCCGGCGCCGGCTTGATCTGCTCCGCAGCCAGCGTGATCACGTCCGACACGCTGTCCACCACCATCCCCACCACGCGCCCGCCGATGTTCAGCACGATCACCACCGTGAACTGGTCATACGTCGGCGTGCCCAGCGCGAACTTGATGCGCATGTCGATGATCGGCACGATGATCCCGCGCAGGTTCACCACCCCCTTGATGAACTCCGGCGCGTTGGCGATGCGCGTCACCGCGTCGTAGCCGCGCAGCTCCTGCACCTTCTGGATGTCGATGCCGTATTCCTCCTCGCCCAGCTTGAAGGCCAGGAACTCCAGCGGACGGCCGCCGGACGCGGCGGAGGAAGATGCGCCGTGGGCGGCGTGCTTGGGGGATTCGGTGCTTGTGCTCGACATGTCTGGGTCTCTCTGAAGGATTCGTGGGTCCGCCCTGCGGCGGTCCGGCTTGTCAATGGGAAATCGGGGCCAGCTGCGAGCCGCCGTCGAGCTTGAAGACGCGCACCGCCTCGACCAGGCTGCCGGCCTGCTCCTGCATGGATTGCGCCGCGGCGGAAGCCTCTTCCACCAGCGCCGCGTTCTGCTGCGTCACCTGGTCCATCTGCGCGATGGCCTGGTTGACCTGCTCGATGCCGGAGGCCTGCTCCCGGCTGGCGGCGGTGATCTCGCCGATGATGTCGGTGACGCGCTTGACGCTCTCGACGATCTCCTCCATCGTGCGGCCGGCCTCGCCGACCAGCGCCGTGCCCGCGTCCACCTTGGACACCGAGTCGTCGATCAGGCCCTTGATCTCCTTGGCCGCCGCGGCCGAGCGCTGCGCGAGGCTGCGCACTTCGGCAGCGACCACCGCGAAGCCGCGGCCCTGCTCGCCGGCCCGCGCTGCTTCCACCGCGGCATTGAGCGCCAGGATGTTGGTCTGGAAGGCGATGCCGTCGATCACGCCGATGATGTCCACGATCTTCCTGGACGAGGCATTGATCGAGCCCATGGTGCCCACCACTTGCCCGACCACGCCGCCGCCCTTCTTCGCGACTTCCGAAGCGGCGAGCGCGAGCTGGTTGGCCTGGTTGGCGTTGTCCGCGTTCTGCTTGACGGTGGAGGTCAGCTCTTCCATCGAGGCGGCCGTCTGCTGCAGCGAGCTGGCCTGCTCCTCGGTGCGCGCGGACAGGTCGTGGTTGCCCGCGGCGATCTGGCCCGAGGCGGTGGCGATGGTGTCGGTGCCGCTGCGCACCTGGCCGACGATGGCCGCGATGCTGTTGCGCATGCCGGCGATCGCATGCAGCAGGCTGGCCTCGTCGCCCCGCTTCAGCTCGATGGCCACGGCCAGGTCGCCCTCGGCGATGCGGCGGGTGATGCCTGCCGCCTGCGCCGGCTCGCCGCCCAGTTGCCGGAGCAGCCCGCGCGACAGCGCCCAGCCGAAGGCGAACAGCAGAGCGGCCAGTCCCAGCGCGTAGACCGAGAACTCCGCCAGGCGGCCGAGGATCGCGGCCTCGACCTGGTCCATGTACACGCCCGAGCCGATGATCCAGCCCCAGGGCTTGAAGCCCTTGACGTAGGAGACCTTGGGCACCGGGTCCTTGCTGCCCGGCTTGGGCCACATGTAGGGGACGAAGCCTGCGTCCTGTGCCTTCACCATGTTCACGAACTCGACGAACAGGCGCTTGCCGGTCGGGTCCTTGTTGTCCGAGAGGTCCTTGTTCTCCAGCGCGGGATTGATCGGATGCATCAGCATCCGCGGCGTCATGTCGTTGAGCCACAGGTATTCGTTGCCGCTGTAGCGCAGGCCGCGGATCGCCTGCATCGCCTGCTGCTGGGCCTGCGCCTCGCTCAGTTCGCCCTTGGCCGCCAGCGCGTGGTAGTGGACCAGCAGGCCATGCGCGGCCTCGACGACCTGGCGCACGCCAGCCTGGCGGTCCTCGAGGATCAGCTTGCGCTCGGACACCAGGAAGAGCGCGGTCAGCAGCAGGATGCCGGCGACGGCGCTGCAGGTGAAAAGACCGAGCTTCTTCGCGATGCTCATCGCGCGCAGATTCGGAAAGTACGACATGGTGGGTGTCTCCAGAACGGGTGTTGGTGCGGTGCTCGATCAGTTATCGGCAATTGCGCGCCGGTTTTGAGTCCCGCGTTCGAGAAGAAGGGTGGGCGCGTGGGCTTCCAGCTTGAACACGCTCACGGCCGCGACCAGGCTGTCCGCCTGTTCCTGCATCGACTGGGCGGCTGCCGCGGCTTCTTCCACCAGGGCCGCGTTCTGCTGCGTCACCTGGTCCATCTGGGT
>NZ_JBDGIO010000035.1:0-5659 GCF_057657375.1 Variovorax sp. Soil_C_12
CAAAAAGCCCAACCATTTCTGGTTGGGCTTTTTGGGGCTGTAAGAGCCTGACGATGACCTACTTTCACACGGGAACCCGCACTATCATCGGCGCTGAGGCGTTTCACTGTCCTGTTCGGGATGGGAAGGAGTGGGACCACCTCGCTATGGTCATCAGGCATAAAGGGTTGCTGTGCTGAGGGTTGGTCAGCACAACGAATTCATAGAGTTGGGAATCAGCTTTTGGTTTTGACTGCGTCACTTGGCATAACACCTTGATCTGGGAGATCAAAGTTATAGGGTCAAGCCGCACGAGCAATTAGTATCGGTTAGCTTAACGCATTACTGCGCTTCCACACCCGACCTATCAACGTCCTGGTCTAGAACGACTCTTCAGGGGGCTCGAGGCCCCGGCAGATCTCATCTTGAAACGAGTTTCCCGCTTAGATGCTTTCAGCGGTTATCTCTTCCACACTTAGCTACTCGGCAATGCCACTGGCGTGACAACCGATACACCAGAGGTGTGTCCACTCCGGTCCTCTCGTACTAGGAGCAGGCTTCCTCAAATCTGCAGCGCCCACGGAAGATAGGGACCAAACTGTCTCACGACGTTTTAAACCCAGCTCACGTACCTCTTTAAATGGCGAACAGCCATACCCTTGGGACCGGCTACAGCCCCAGGATGAGATGAGCCGACATCGAGGTGCCAAACACCGCCGTCGATATGAACTCTTGGGCGGTATCAGCCTGTTATCCCCAGAGTACCTTTTATCCGTTGAGCGATGGCCCTTCCATACAGAACCACCGGATCACTATGTCCTGCTTTCGCATCTGCTCGACTTGTCAGTCTCGCAGTTAAGCACGCTTATGCCATTGCACTATCGTCACGATGTCCGACCGTAACTAGCGTACCTTCGAACTCCTCCGTTACGCTTTGGGAGGAGACCGCCCCAGTCAAACTGCCTACCATGCACTGTCCCCGATCCAGATAATGGACCTAGGTTAGAACCTCAAACACACCAGGGTGGTATTTCAACGTTGGCTCCATGCGATCTAGCGACCGCACTTCAAAGCCTCCCACCTATCCTACACAGATCTGTTCAAAGTCCAATACAAAGCTACAGTAAAGGTTCATGGGGTCTTTCCGTCTTTCCGCGGGGAGATTGCATCATCACAAACATTTCAACTTCGCTGAGTCTCAGGAGGAGACAGTGTGGCCATCGTTACGCCATTCGTGCAGGTCGGAACTTACCCGACAAGGAATTTCGCTACCTTAGGACCGTTATAGTTACGGCCGCCGTTTACTGGGACTTCAATCAAGAGCTTGCACCCCATCATTTAATCTTCCAGCACCGGGCAGGCGTCACACCCTATACGTCCACTTTCGTGTTTGCAGAGTGCTGTGTTTTTAATAAACAGTCGCAGCCACCGATTTTTTGCAACCCGTTCATGCTCCGTTGTTCACTTCACACTAATAGGGCACACCTTCTTCCGAAGTTACGGTGTCAATTTGCCGAGTTCCTTCTCCTGAGTTCTCTCAAGCGCCTTAGAATACTCATCTCGCGCACCAGTGTCGGTTTGCGGTACGGTCGTGTGCAGCTGAAGCTTAGTGGCTTTTCCTGGAACCTCGTTCAGTCACTTCACCAGCAAGCTGGCTCGATCGTTGGCCTCGGTATATGTGCGCCGGATTTGCCTAACGCACGCCTACTTCCAACTAAACCGGGATATCCAACACCCGGATGACCTATTAAGATCCGTCCCCACATCGCACTACACATCGGTACAGGAATATTGACCTGTTTCCCATCAGCTACGCATCTCTGCCTCGCCTTAGGGGCCGACTCACTCTACGCCGATGAACGTTGCGTAGAAAACCTTGCGCTTACGGCGAGGGGGCTTTTCACCCCCTTTAACGCTACTCATGTCAGCATTCGCACTTCTGATACCTCCAGCACGCTTTACAACGCACCTTCACAGGCTTACAGAACGCTCTCCTACCACGCACAGTAAACTGTGCATCCGCAGCTTCGGTAACTGGCTTAGCCCCGTTACATCTTCCGCGCAGGACGACTCGATCAGTGAGCTATTACGCTTTCTTTAAATGATGGCTGCTTCTAAGCCAACATCCTGACTGTTTTAGCCTTCCCACTTCGTTTCCCACTTAGCCAATTTTAGGGACCTTAGCTGGCGGTCTGGGTTGTTTCCCTCTTGAGTCCGGACGTTAGCACCCGGTGCTCTGTCTCCCAAGCTGTACTCTTCGGTATTCGGAGTTTGCCTTGGTTTGGTAAGTCGCCATGACCCCCTAGCCAAAACAGTGCTCTACCCCCGAAGGTAATACTTGAGGCACTACCTAAATAGTTTTCGGAGAGAACCAGCTATTTCCAAGTTTGTTTAGCCTTTCACCCCTATCCACAGCTCATCCGCTAGTTTTGCAACACTAGTCGGTTCGGACCTCCAGTACCTGTTACGGCACCTTCATCCTGGCCATGGATAGATCACTTGGTTTCGGGTCTACACCCAGCGACTGGACGCCCTATTCGGACTCGATTTCTCTACGGCTTCCCTATTCGGTTAACCTTGCCACTGAATGTAAGTCGCTGACCCATTATACAAAAGGTACGCCGTCACCCTTGCGGGCTCCGACTTTTTGTAAGCATGCGGTTTCAGGATCTATTTCACTCCCCTCCCGGGGTTCTTTTCGCCTTTCCCTCACGGTACTAGTTCACTATCGGTCGATGATGAGTATTTAGCCTTGGAGGATGGTCCCCCCATCTTCAGACAGGATTTCTCGTGTCCCGCCCTACTTTTCGTTAGCTCAGTACCACACAAGTCTTTTCACGTACGGGGCTGTCACCCACTATGGCCGGCCTTTCCAAGCCGTTCCGTTAAGTCTTGTGCTATCACTAACAGGCTCCTCCGATTTCGCTCGCCACTACTTTCGGAATCTCGGTTGATGTCTTTTCCTCGAGCTACTGAGATGTTTCAGTTCACCCGGTTCGCCTCGCATGACTATGTATTCATCATGCGATACCTTTCGGTGGGTTTCCCCATTCGGAAATCTCCGGATCAAAGCTAATTTGCCAGCTCCCCGAAGCTTATCGCAGGCTATCACGTCCTTCGTCGCCTATCATCGCCAAGGCATCCACCACATGCTCTTATTCACTTGACCCTATAACTTTGACGTTTCTTCACAGAAACCAAAGCCATCAAGGAATATGTCAGGTCTTTCACCTGACGCGTTATGCCGTCTTCACAGCTCGAATTGCTTCGAAGTGAAGTTCATTTGACGCAATCAAAAATTCTTGTTGCTGATGGCACGGTCCGCACTAAACCTTTACGAATGTGCAGTTTCCATCAGCAACGCTGATTCGACTCTATGAATTTTTAAAGAACAGCCGATTGACCGAACAATCTCGATCAACAACAAAGAAGCCTCGCACTCTCGCACAAGGCCGCTTTGGTGTTGAATGGATATCTACCACGGTGTTGGTGGAGGATGACGGGATCGAACCGACGACCCCCTGCTTGCAAAGCAGGTGCTCTCCCAGCTGAGCTAATCCCCCGATGTCCTCTCACTTGGATATCAGAAGATGGTGGGTCTAGTTGGGCTCGAACCAACGACCCCCGCCTTATCAAGACGGTGCTCTAACCAGCTGAGCTACAGACCCATGGCCGAAACGTTTCGACCTCTTCCAACAACCGATAAGTGTGGGCGTTCAATTTGAACGGCATTGTTTCCAGAAAGGAGGTGATCCAGCCGCACCTTCCGATACGGCTACCTTGTTACGACTTCACCCCAGTCACGAACCCTGCCGTGGTAATCGCCCTCCTTGCGGTTAGGCTAACTACTTCTGGCAGAACCCGCTCCCATGGTGTGACGGGCGGTGTGTACAAGACCCGGGAACGTATTCACCGTGACATTCTGATCCACGATTACTAGCGATTCCGACTTCACGCAGTCGAGTTGCAGACTGCGATCCGGACTACGACTGGTTTTATGGGATTAGCTCCCCCTCGCGGGTTGGCAACCCTTTGTACCAGCCATTGTATGACGTGTGTAGCCCCACCTATAAGGGCCATGAGGACTTGACGTCATCCCCACCTTCCTCCGGTTTGTCACCGGCAGTCTCATTAGAGTGCCCAACTAAATGTAGCAACTAATGACAAGGGTTGCGCTCGTTGCGGGACTTAACCCAACATCTCACGACACGAGCTGACGACAGCCATGCAGCACCTGTGTTACGGCTCTCTTTCGAGCACTAAGCCATCTCTGGCAAATTCCGTACATGTCAAAGGTGGGTAAGGTTTTTCGCGTTGCATCGAATTAAACCACATCATCCACCGCTTGTGCGGGTCCCCGTCAATTCCTTTGAGTTTCAACCTTGCGGCCGTACTCCCCAGGCGGTCAACTTCACGCGTTAGCTTCGTTACTGAGTCAGTGAAGACCCAACAACCAGTTGACATCGTTTAGGGCGTGGACTACCAGGGTATCTAATCCTGTTTGCTCCCCACGCTTTCGTGCATGAGCGTCAGTGCAGGCCCAGGGGATTGCCTTCGCCATCGGTGTTCCTCCGCATATCTACGCATTTCACTGCTACACGCGGAATTCCATCCCCCTCTGCCGCACTCCAGCAATGCAGTCACAGATGCAGTTCCCAGGTTGAGCCCGGGGATTTCACAACTGTCTTACATCACCGCCTGCGCACGCTTTACGCCCAGTAATTCCGATTAACGCTTGCACCCTACGTATTACCGCGGCTGCTGGCACGTAGTTAGCCGGTGCTTATTCTTACGGTACCGTCATGAGCCCTCTTTATTAGAGAAAGCCTTTTCGTTCCGTACAAAAGCAGTTTACAACCCGAAGGCCTTCATCCTGCACGCGGCATGGCTGGATCAGGCTTGCGCCCATTGTCCAAAATTCCCCACTGCTGCCTCCCGTAGGAGTCTGGGCCGTGTCTCAGTCCCAGTGTGGCTGGTCGTCCTCTCAGACCAGCTACAGATCGCAGGCTTGGTGAGCCTTTACCTCACCAACTACCTAATCTGCCATCGGCCGCTCCATTCGCGCAAGGCCTTGCGGTCCCCTGCTTTCATCCGTAGATCTCATGCGGTATTAGCACAGCTTTCGCTGCGTTATCCCCCACGATTGGGCACGTTCCGATGTATTACTCACCCGTTCGCCACTCGCCACCAGGATTGCTCCCGTGCTGCCGTTCGACTTGCATGTGTAAGGCATGCCGCCAGCGTTCAATCTGAGCCAGGATCAAACTCTATAGTTCGATCTTGAATTTAACGTCTCTCGCGAGACAAACTCATAAAAACGGAATTGAAGTGAACTTCACTTCTATTCTCATGAGCATTTAAAGCCTAAAGGCTTCGTTCCGAAGAACTTGGCCATTCGCCTCAAACGCCCACGCTTATCGGCTGTATATTTTTAACGATCCCCGCAAGCCCGACACATCCCTGCGCCTTTCTTGCTCACCTCGCTGCGATCAGCGAAGCCTTCGATTATTACACGGTTTTTGAAGAACCACCAAACTTTTTTGAAGTTTTTTAAGAACCCGCCAATCTCTCGATCAACACAGCCCCACCAAAACCCCTCACCCCACCCACCACAACCACAGCCATCAAAACCCCTGAGAGCCTCAACAACCCGCCGTCTTGAGCGGAGCCCTCGATTATG
>NZ_JBDGIO010000036.1:0-3725 GCF_057657375.1 Variovorax sp. Soil_C_12
ACGCAGCAGAACGCGGCCCTGGTGGAAGAAGCCGCGGCAGCCGCCCAGTCGATGCAGGAGCAGGCCGGCAGCCTGGTGCAGACCGTGAGCGTGTTCAGGCTCGCCGCTTGAGGCCCAGGTCCCCCTTCAGCTTCGGCCGCCGCTGCCGATAAACAGGAAAGGGCCCGGCCACCGCGCCGCCGCCCGTCCAGAACAAACATCTCTACAGGTAAAGCCCCATGTCGATGTTCTATACCGGCCTGACCGGCCTGAGCGTGGCACGCAGCGCGCTCATGACCACGGCTCACAACACGGCCAACGTGTACACGACCGGCTACAGCCGCCAGACCTCCGTGATCGCCACCAACAGCGCGATCGGCCTGGCCTCCGGCTTCGTCGGCACCGGCGCCCGCGTCACCACGGTGGCGCGCAGCTACGACGCGTACCTCACCTCCCAGCTCAACGGCGCCGAGGCTTCGGGCGCGGCACTGGCCAGCTACAACGCGCAGATCAGCCGTATCGACTCGCTGCTGGCCGACAAGACCTCCGGCCTCACGCCGCTGATGCAGAGCTTCTTCGCCGGCGTGCAGGGCGTGGCCAACACGCCGGCCGACCCGGCGGCTCGCCAGCAGCTCATCAGCGCCGCGCAGTCGCTGGCCAACAAGTTCCGCGCCACCGACCAGTACCTGAGCGACCTCAACACCTCGGTCAACGAGCAGATCCAGGGCAGCGTGGGCGAGATCAACACCTACGCCAAGCAGATTGCCACACTCAACCACCAGATCGGCCAGATGAGCGCCGTGGCCGGCGGCCAGCCGCCCAACGACCTGCTGGACCAGCGCGACCAGCTGGTCAACGAGCTGGGCAAGCTGGTGGACGTGAAGGTGCTGGAGCAGGACGGCGGCAAGTACAACGTCTTCATCGGCAACGGCCAGTCGCTGGTGCTGGGCGACCAGGCGATGTCGCTCAAGGCCGGCCCCTCGGCGGCCGACCCGACGCGCACGGCGCTGTCGCTGGTGGGCATCAACGGCACGGCCACCGAGCTGGCCGACAGCGTGTTCAGCGGCGGCTCGATCGGCGGCCTGATGGCCTTCCGCAACGAGACGCTCAGCACCTCGCAGAACGCCATCGGCCGCCTGGCCATCGCGCTCACCAGCACCTTCGACGAGCAGCACAAGCTGGGCGTCGACCTCAACGGCGTGCTGGGCACCGACTTCTTCTCGAAGGCCGCGCCGGGCGTGTTCACCAACGCCCACAACAGCGGCGACATGGTCATCGGCGCCAGCATCGCCGACCCCTCGCAGCTGAGCATCAGCGACTACTCGGTGGAGGTGAAGGACGTGGCGGGCACGCTGACCTACTCGGTGACGCGGCTCACCGACAAGCAGGTGATCGGCAACTACACCACCTTTCCCATCAGCTTCGACGGAGTGAACCTCAGCGTGGACAGCGGCACGGCCCAGGCCGGCGACCGCTTCCTGGTGCAGCCCACGCGCACCGGCGCGCGCGACGTCGACGTGCTGGTGCTCGACCCGGCCAAGGTGGCCGCGGCCTCGCCGCTGATCGCCGGCAACACCGCCGGCAACCAGGGCAGCGGCGCGCTGGGCGCGCCCACGGTCGACGCGGGCTACCTGGCCACGCCGCTGGCAGCGCCGGTGACCCTGAGCTACGACGCCGCGGCCGGCACGCTCGGCGGCTTTCCGGCGACCGCCGCCGTGACCGTGACCCTGGCCGACGGAACGTCGACCACCTACGCGGCCGGCGCTGCCGTGCCCTACACCGCAGGCGCCTCGATGAGCTTCGACGGCATCACCGTCAAGATGACCGGCGCCCCGGCCGACGGCGACACCTTCACCATCCAGAAGAACGCCGGCGGCGTCTCCGACGGCAGCAACGCGCTGCTGCTGGGCGCGCTGCAGAAGAAGGCCGTCATGGATGGCGGCACCTCCACCTTCGGCAGTGCCTTTGCGCAGCTGGTGAGCGCGGTGGGCAACCGCACCATGGAGATCCGCACCGCAGAGGCCACGCAGACCAGCGTGACGGAACAGATCCGCGCCAGCCGCGACTCGATCTCGGGCGTGAACCAGGACGAGGAAACCGCCAACCTGCTGATGTACCAGCAGATGTACCAGGCGAACGCCAAGGTCATCCAGACCGCGTCGGACATGTTCGCCGCCATTCTCGGCATCAGCGGCTAAGAGCGCCGCGGGCCCAACCACTTCCAGGAGTCGCGATGCGCATCGGCACCCAATCCTTCTACAACCAGAGCATGAACGGCATCGGTTCGCAGCAGCAGCAGCTGTTCCGCATCCAACAGAAGCTCTCCGCCGGCACCAAGTTCCTG
This sequence comes from Variovorax sp. Soil_C_12, assembly GCF_057657375.1. NCBI lineage: Bacteria > Pseudomonadati > Pseudomonadota > Betaproteobacteria > Burkholderiales > Comamonadaceae > Variovorax > Variovorax sp. Soil_C_12. Next base: position 2,324 of record NZ_JBDGIO010000036.1, read on the forward strand.
ACCCCGGCCGACGACCCGGTGGCTGCGGCACGCGCGCTCGGCGTTTCGGACACGCTCGCGCAGTCCTCGCAGTACGCGACCAGCCGCGACCGCGCGACGCTCTCGCTGTCGCGGGAGGAGGACGCGCTCAAGTCCGCCACCGAGATCCTGCAGAACGTCAAGACCCTGGTGGTGCAGGCCGGCAACGGCACGCTGTCCGATGCCGACCGCGGCTCGCTGGCCACCGCCATCCAGAGCAACATCGACCAGCTGGTGAACGTGGCCAACGCCGACGACGGCAACGGCCAGTTCCTGTTCGCCGGCTTCAAGAGCGCCAGCCCGCCCTTCGTGCGGCAGACCGGCGGCGGCGTCCAGTTCATGGGCGACCAGGGGCAGCGCCTGATCCAGATCGATGTCTCGCGGCAGATGGCCATCACCGACGACGGCCGCAGCGTGTTTCAGTCGGTGCAGGGCAGCGCGGGCTACGTCACCAGTGCGAGCGCCGCCAACACCGGTTCGGGCGTGTTCGGCGCAGTCGGCGTGACCGATGCCACGGCGCCGCTCTACGGCAAGGACTTCAGCATCGGCTTCGCCGGCGGCAACTACACGGTGACGACCAACGACACGCCGCCCGTGGTGGCGGCCACCGGCGCCTTCACGGCCGGCACGCCGATCAGCTTCGGCGGCGTGCAGATCAGCATGAGCGGCACGCCGGCCGACGGCGACACCTTCCAGGTCGCCACCGCCCGGAACGCCGGCACCGACATCTTCGCGGCCCTCGGCGACGTGGTGAGCGCGCTGCGCCAGCCCATCTCCGGCGGCGGTGCAGGCGCGCAGGCCGCGCTGCAGAACGCGCTCTCGACGGCCAACGTGAAGATCACCAATGCGCACGACAACGTGCTGACCGTTCGCTCCTCCGTCGGCTCGCGCATGAACGAGATCGATGCGCTCGACGCCGCCGGGGGGGCGCGCGACCTGATCGACAAGGCGTATCTCTCGGACCTGCAGGATCTGGACCCGGCGGCGGCGATCTCGGAATTCCTGCAGCGCCAGACTTCGCTGCAGGCGACGCAGCAGACCTTTGCGCGCCTGCATGGGATTGCGTTGTTCAACTACCTGTGAGCCTGGGCATCACGCTGCGGCGGGCGTTGCGTGCGTTCCGAGAGCCGGTGCCGCTTGGCGGGACTGGCTCCGTCACTCGAAGCTGACGCGCGTGGCGATGAGCACGCCGTTCACGACCCGCGAGCCCTCGATGTTGACCTTGACCCCATTGCCCAGGTTCGCCACCGTTCCGTTCACGAACACCACGGCCGGGTCGCTGGCATCGACGGGCTGGCCCTTCACTCGGAAACTCGCCGCCGAGCTGAAGTTGCCGATGGCACCGATCAGGTTGAAGGACGCGGGTCCGCCGGTGCCCGGCACG
>NZ_JBDGIO010000037.1:0-2583 GCF_057657375.1 Variovorax sp. Soil_C_12
CCCCGGCGGCCACCCAAACTCCTCCACCTTTGGCCAGCTTAAATTCCCCCACCCCGGCGGCGCTCTGACGCGCTGAGCGCGGCTTGCGCTGCGCTGGGGTCGGACCAGGCAGGACGTTACTTTCCGCCCTCTCAACTGGGAGGGCACTGGAGTGAACGTCTTGAAGCCGCATCTGCAAACGACCATCTGGACCTTGCTGGCCGCGGGGGCCAGCCAGCGCGAGATCGAACGCGTGACGGGAATCGACCGCAAGACGATCCGTGGCTACCAGAAGCGCTTCGCCGCGGCCGCGTCGAATTCCCCCGGGGTGGCCACCGGCTCGGCAGCGCAAATTCCCCCACCCCGGCCACCGGCCGCGACGGCCGGCCACGCCGGTGCCGTGTCGGCATGCGAACCGCACCGCAGCTTCATCGAAGCGCAACTGCGTCTGCGGCGCAACGCCACGGCCATCTACCAGGATCTGGTCGATCAGTTCGGCTTCGCCGGCGCGTACGGCTCCGTCAAACGCTTTGTAGCCCGGTTGCGCCAGCGCCAGCCCGAGCAATTCGATCGCCTGGAATTCCTGCCCGGTGAGGAGATGCAGGTTGACTACGGCGAGGGCGCGCCCACGCGCGTGCCGGGCACCGAGCGCTATCGCAAGCCGCGCCTGTTCGTGGCGACGCTGCGCTATTCGCGGCGCAGCTTCCGCCGCGTCGTGTGGAAGTCCAGCCAGGAGACCTGGGCCAGATTGCACGAGCAGGCCTGGCGCTACTTCGGCGGCAGTTGCCGCTACGTCGTGCTGGACAACCTCAAGGAAGGCGTGCTGCGGCCAGACCTGTACGAGCCCGAGCTCAATCCCGTGTACGCCGCCACCTTGGCCCACTATGGCGTGGTCGGCGATCCGGCCAGGGTACGCGACCCCAATCGCAAGGGCAGCGTGGAGAACGCCATCGGCCACACGCAGGCCACGGCCCTGAAGGGGCGGCGCTTCGAGTCCCTGGAGGAGCAGAACGAATTCCTGGAGCACTGGGAGCGCAAGTGGGCCGCCCCGCGCATCCACGGCAGCACGCGCCGCCAAGTGCAGGCCATGTTCGAGGAGGAGCGTCCGCTGCTGCAGCCGCTGCCGATGCTGGGCATGCAGTACTTCACCGAGGCCCAGCGCACCGTCTGCGACGACACTTGTGTGCGCATCGATCACAGCAGCTACGCCGCGCGCCCGGCGCCCATCGGCAGCCGGGTGCTGGTGCGTCTGTTCGAGCGCCGAATCGAGATCCGCGACCTCAAGACGCAGGCGCTGCTGCGCACCCACGCGCGCGTCGAACGTCCGGGCACGGTTGTGCTGCCGCAAGACGAGCGTGTGTTCAACCCCTCGCGCGAGACGCGTCGCATCCTCGGCCAGGCCAAGGCGATCGGCCCTGCCGCCGAACGGCTGTGCCAGATGCTGTTCGCCGTCGAGGGGCGGGTGGGTCAGCGCAAGCTGTGGGGCATCGTGAGCCTGGCCAACCGCTATCCGCGGCGCCTCGTGGACTGCGCCTGTGCGCGCGCCATCGTTGATGGCGTGCACAGCTATCGCCACGTCAAGGAGCTGACCGAGAAGTTCGTGGCCGACGCGCTGGCCGCGATCGACACCGTCGACAGCCCGAGGCAAGGCGAGCTCGCATTGACCCAGGAGCATCCGCTGATCCGGCCCGCCGACATCTACGCCGAGCTGTTCGCGCGCTGTGCCGCCCAGCCGTCCCATCTCCCCACCACCGGAGCTCGCAAGCATGACCCTCAATGAGATTGAACGCGCTCTGCGCGATCTGCGCCTGTCGGGCATCGCCGCCACCCTGAACACGCGCGTGATGCAGGCGCAGTCGTCCCAACAGCCCTTCCTGGAGACCTTCGCCGTCATGCTGCAGGACGAACTCGACCGGCGCCACTCGCGGCTGACCGAGCGGCGCTTCAAGCACTCCAGGCTCGAGGAGCGGCTCACGCTGGGCGACTTCGACTGGCGCTTCAACCCCAAGCTGCCGCGTCAGGCCTGCTTCGAACTGCACACCCTCAAGTTCATCGGCGAAGGCGCCAACGCCCTGATCATCGGCAAGCCGGGCACCGGCAAGAGCCACGTCGCCAAGGCCGTGGCCTACCAGGCGACCCTGCAAGGGCACGATGTGCGCTACGTCGAGGCCGACACCGAGTTCGCCCGTTTCGCGCTGTCCACGCCGGCTGAGCAGGCCGCCATGCTGAACGTCTATGTGGAACCCGATCTTCTTGTACTGGACGATCTGTTCCTGGCGCGGCGCATCTCGGACACCAGCGCCGAGGTGCTGCAGTCTGTCGTCCATCAACGCTACAAGCGTCGCAGCAGCATCATCGTCACCTCTAACCGGGTCGTGCAGGACTGGGGCAAGTATCTCGGCGATGCCACCATGGGCACGACCATCCTGGACCGCCTCATGCATCGCGCCGTCATGCTCGAGTTCGAGGGAAAAAGCTACCGACTCAAGGAGGCCGCCGCCCGATTGGCGCTCAATACCGACCATGACTGATCAATAATTCGACCGTCCTGCCTGGAGGAGTTTGCGCGGCCACAGGTGGGGGAATTTGAAGTGGCCATCCGGG
>NZ_JBDGIO010000038.1:0-2566 GCF_057657375.1 Variovorax sp. Soil_C_12
CGGACTAAACCGCTCGCACCGCTCGCGGTAGCCCGCCGCTGAGCCCGCGGCGGATGGCAAACGTTGCGCCCCTGTCTATGTTGCGGAGCGAGGCAATTGGCCTCGTTCTTCGACAGGAGCAAGATCATGACCCCAGCGACACCAGCGGTCTCCGCGTTGCGCCAACGCATGCTTGACGACATGCGCATGCGCAAGCTCGAACCCAAGACTCAATCCACCTACATCCGCGCAGTACGGCATCTCGCTGGCTTTCTGCAGCGCTCCCCCGACACGGCCACCGCAGAGGATCTGCGGCGCTTCCAGTTGCACATGGTCGATCAGGGCGTCTCGCCGATCACGCTCAATGCAACCATCACCGGCTTGAAGTTCCTCTTCGACGTCACGCTCGGGCGTGGCGAACTGATGGCCGGGATGAGCCCCGTTCGTGTGCCCCAGAAGCTGCCGGTCGTGCTCAGCCGCGAGGAAGTCGCACGCCTGATCGCCGCGGCCTCCAACCTGAAGTACCAGACGGCACTGTCCATTGCCTACGGCACGGGACTGCGGGTCAGCGAGATCGTCGCGCTGAAGGTCGGTGACATCGACAGCCAGCGCATGACTCTGCGCGTTGAGCAGGGCAAGGGCCGCAAGGACCGCTACGCCATGCTCTCGCCAGTCCTGCTGGAGCGGCTGCGCGCCTGGTGGCGACTGGCCCATGCACAGGGCAAGATGCTGCCGGGCGGTTGGCTGTTCCCGGGGATGAACCCGGTCGACCCGCTGACCCCTCGCCAGCTCAACCGCGCCGTTCATGACGCTGCCGACGCGGCCAAGATCGACAAGCGCGTCACCATGCACACGCTTCGCCACTGCTTCGCCACTCACCTGCTGGAACAGAAGGTTGACATCCGCGTGATCCAGGTGATGCTGGGTCACAAGCGGCTGGACACGACATCGATCTACGCGCACGTGGCCACCGAGATCCTGCACGAAGTGGTCAGCCCGCTGGAGAACCTGCAACCTGCGTAGGTCATCTCTGTGGCGCACTGCGCCCTGGAGGTCGCCGACATCTTCCGCACCCACGGCCCCGATTGGCGCAAGGCTCAGCGTGGGCACCTGAGCCTGGGCCAGCTCAAGGTCATGTCGGCCATTGAACAGTGCCGCACCGCGGCGCTGGGAGGTCACGTGTTGCGTTGCGAGGGCTGCGGACACGACCAGATCGCCTACAACTCGTGTCGCAATCGACATTGCACGAAGTGCCAGGCCAGTGCGGCCCAACGTTGGCTCGAGGCACGCCAAGCCGATCTGCTGCCGGTGGACTACTACCACGTCGTCTTCACCTTGCCGGCGCCGGTCAGCGCCATCGCCTATTACAACAAGGCCGCGATTTACGGCCTGTTGTTCGACGTGGCCGCCGAGACGCTGATGACCATCGCAGCCGATCCGAAGCACCTGGGCGCAAGGATCGGCGCGACCCTGGTGCTGCACACATGGGGATCGGCACTGACGCACCATCCCCATGTGCATGGCATCGTGCCCGGCGGAGGCTTGTCGCCGGGGGGCGAACGCTGGATTGCATGCAAGCCCGGGTTCTTCCTGTCCGTGCGCGTGCTGTCGCGCCTGTTCCGGCGCCGCTTCCTTGAAGCGCTTGAACAGGCGCATCGCGCCGGCCACCTGCAGTTCTTCGGTGAGTTCACGGCACTGGCCGACGGGCATGCCTTCGCCGACTGGCTCGCGCCGCTGCGCAAGTGCGAATGGGTCGTCTATGCCAAGCGTCCGTTCGCCGGACCCGAAGCGGTGCTGGCCTATCTGTCGCGCTACACCCACCGGGTCGCCATCTCCAACAGCCGGCTGGTGGCCATGGACGAGCAAGGCGTGACCTTTCGCTGGAAGGATTACCGCGCCAAGGGCCAGACACGCCACAAGATGATGACGCTCGACGCCGACGAGTTCATGCGCCGCTTCCTTCTGCATGTCTTGCCGGGCGGCTTTCACCGCATCCGCCACTACGGGCTCTTGGCCAACGGCGCTCGCAAGGCCAGCCTGGTACGCATTCGCGAACTGCTGCTCCAACAAGCCGATGCCGCTGCTCAAGCCTCGGGCGCCGATGGCGAGCCAGGTGCCGCGCAACCGACTTTCCTCTGCCCGCACTGCGGTGGCCCGATGATCATCCTGCAGACCTTCGCTCGCGGGCAATCCATCCGCGCACCGCCTCAGCAGCCTCGGGCACCATGAGTACCGATCTTCATCAGCGTCAAAACCAAGCTTTGCTTCTCCATCTTCCAGGGTCGATGTGGGGTGGTCTCGCCTTCACGCCCCACCAAGGCCTTTGCGTCGGTCATGCCACCGCGCGACTCAACGCTACGGCTTCAATCCGCTGTGCCGCATCAACGCCAACGGCCGAATTCCTGGGCAAAACACCAGCACCAACTCGATCTACGCATCCCGAATCCCCATAGCTTCGTAGCCTTCTCAGGCGTCAGAGGTGCATTCCGCGGTTTCCTCCCTCGAGGCTTGCCCAACACCTGCCCTCAGGCCGTAGCCGTGCTTGGCGCTGCGCTTCGCAAGGGCAGGTATCGGGCAACCCTTAACA
>NZ_JBDGIO010000039.1:0-2115 GCF_057657375.1 Variovorax sp. Soil_C_12
TCCGAGTTCGTTCGTATCAACGCCGTCTCGCCTGGCCTGCGCCTCCAGCTCGTACAGTTTGCCGATCAGCACGATGAACCGCGCGGCCAATTGGTCCGGCCCGCGCTGTTCCTTGGGCAACGCCTGCAGCGCTTCATGGAAGTACCGTCGGCAATGGGTCCAGCACCCCAGGTGCACGAGGCGGTGCGTCTCGGCCACGGTGTCGTAGACATCGTAACCGTCGGTCATCAGAACCGCCCCTTGGCGGATTCCGGCGTACAGCGCCATCGCCGTCTTCGTCGATCGGCTGGGCGAGTAGGTGAACAGCCGGATCGGCGGCCCCGTTCCGTCCTTGCCGCAACCATCGGTCATCTGCGCCCAGATATAACTCTTGGCCTGCGCGTTGCGCCCGGGCTCCTTGAGCACCTGCAGTTCGGTCTCGTCGCCGAACACGAGGGGTGCGTCCAGCAGTTCGTCGCGCAGCAGGTTCACCACCGGCTGAACCAGTTGCCCCAGGCGCACGATGCTGCCGGCCACCGTGTTGCGCGAGATGTCGGTGCCGCCGAAGCGCCCCAGCAGCGCCGCCTGCCTGTACAGCGGCAGCCCGTCCAGGTACTTCGACGTGGCGATCCAGGCCAGCGCGCTCTCGGTGAACAGCCCCTTGGGAATCACCTGCGCGGGGCGCGAGGCCAGGCGCATTCCACCGTCGCAGCACGGGCACGCGTACTTCACCCGCTCGTGGCGGATCACGCGCACCTGCTGCGGGATGATGTCCAACTGCTCGCTGGCCTCCACGCCGATCTCGCGCAAGGTCGCACCGTCGTGGGGACACACACGCTCACCCTCGGGCAATTCGTGCCGCACAACCTCGCGCGGCAGCGCCGGATCGAGCGGCTTGCGCCCGCGCTTGGCGCGCTTGTGACCCGGCACGTCGATCTTGTCGTCGGCGCTCTCTTCGGCTGCCGGCTCGGCCTGCGCCCCGAGGCTCTCGGCCTCGTTGAAGAACATGTCCTTCTGATGCTGGCTCGCAGCCTCGCTGCTGGCGGCGAACAATTGCCGCTTGAACTTGTTCAACTGCTCCTTGAACAGGTCGCGCTCGGTGCGCGTCACGCGCAGCTCGCCCGCCAACGAATCGTTGCGCTTCAACGCATCGGCCAATGCCTGCTGCAGGGCGGCGAACTCTTCGAGCGTGGGCATGTCGACCATCTGCCGGGTATTGTCCGCAGCCACGCGGCGTGGCGCCATGCGGATCTGCAGCAATGGCGCCGGACCATGATGGACGATCTCAGGCCACCCGCTCGTACACGCGCCGCGGGTGCCGCTGCACGACACCGATGTCGATGCCTTCGAGCAGCCAGTGCAACTGCTCCACCGTCAACGTCGGCACGTCCGTCTCGCTCGGCCAGATGAATCGGTCCTCTTCCAGTCGCTTGAGCAGCAACCAGAACCCATTGCGGTCCCAGCCCAGCACCTTCACCCGATTGCGCCGACGGTTGCTGAACACATACACGCACGCAGCGAACGGGTCCAACCCGAGCGCCTGCTGCACCAGCGCCGCCAGGCCGTTGATGTTGAGCCGGAAGTCCACCGGGTCACGGTGCAGGTACACCTTCAGCCCTTCGTCGAAGCGGAACACCGCAGCCTCCCTAGCGCTTCGATCACTTCCCCAACGTGCCGCGGATCGACGTCGCGCAGATCGACCGCCACGCCATTGGGCAAGCGCGCCTGCAAACTCACCCCGGCAACTGCGTTGGCGTCCGGATCGACCGGCGTTGCGGGTGTCGGTGACACCGGCACTGCCACGAACGTAGCTGGCGCGGACGCAGCGCTGGCAACAAGCGCACGCCGCCGCCCTTGGCCGTGCTCACGCAGCCAGCGTCCAACCTGATTGGCATTGACTCCACACTCGCGCGCCAGGCGCGACACCGAGGCGCCGGGCTGCAGGCACAACGCCACAAGCTCAGACTTCGCCTTCTCGTCGTACACACTGCGCCCGTCGCGCTTGTGACCCACCACCAGTCGGCGCTTGAGCTCTTCCAGATCGTCTGTCATTACGTTCCCGCGTTCGTTTACGTGGGAACGTAGGCTGTCAGCTCTCCGCCTGTGACTCAAGGACGCGGTTCATTGACCGCATAC
>NZ_JBDGIO010000040.1:0-1546 GCF_057657375.1 Variovorax sp. Soil_C_12
GCCTTTTCTTGGCTCAAGCGCATCCACAAACTTCAGGAAAAAACGAGGATGTCAGCTGGCCTCGGTGACGTTGCAGACTACCAAGACCGCATGGCTTGTTCCCGGTATGAAGACTTTCTGAAAGAGGCGTTTACCAAGAAGGGCTACAAGTCCGGGAAATTCTCTGGGACTGGTCTGACAGAAGATCAAGCACGAGATTTTCTCAGAGACGCGGGCAACTCATTGCCGTTCGACATTCGAAAAAAGTACAACTGGGATCGTTTGATCGACACCGCCAAACAAAGAACACCTCCGAGTGCGTCCGACATTCTGAAATAACAATGCCAAATCTGCCGTTCACCCAAACACACCACCGTTCGGCCACCTTCGTCGTGCTCGCACTCGCCCTTTGGTTCGCGAGGGACATGGCGTGGTCAACCGTTCACTTTCCTTTTAACTGGTACGGCTTTGTTGTGCTTGCTGGCGTGGTGCTCGGATGTCTGTGGCTGATGCGCTTCCGAGCGTGGGCGCTCGTGGTGCTCGCCACCATTGGGATTGCTCTCGATCCCCGCATGCTGATTCAGTTCTTCAGCATTGACCAGGTCAGAAGCCACTACTTCTATCTGAATCTGCTGTTGAGCGTCATTGATGTGGCTTGGGTTGCCTTGGCCGTTGCCTCTCTGGCAACGCTGCGACTGAACAATGTGGCGAAGTGGCTGCTGATCGTGCCTTTCGCTGCGCTGCTGGTTCTGATGGTCGGCTATCCGCACTATCGGTGGGTCTGAGTAAGAGCCACTCCAGCACCCCACTGCTAAAGCGAGGTGCTCGGTTGGCTTCGTTGTTGTCGCCATTCGGATCGACCTGCTACTTCACGCTGCGCACCTTCGATGTCTTCTTGGCCTCGGGCGTCACGAACGCTATGGGCCGCTTGACCGGCTGGTGTTCCGCGGTAAGCTCGCGCGGTGCCTCGAGGACCTGCCGCTGCTGAATTCGCATGTTGCGACCAAAGAGTTCGTGCCGCGTGGCCAGCTGATTGGTCTTCTCCTCCGGCGCGGTGAGCAATACAGATGAAAAAACCGTCACATCCAACCGAGGTCATCGCCGTTCGGAAGCTCGATCTTGTGAATGAAGCCGACGAGATAGTCGGCACGGTTACCGTCACACTCTTCCGGCCAGAAGAATTGCCAAACTCCGCGGGATTCTCGTGCTCATACCGGATTCATGGACTCAGTACGGAGTTGATCAAGGAGGGCAGAGGTTCCGATGCAATGCAGGCGCTGCTCTTGACGCTTGCGAAGATCGGTGTTGATTTGTACACCTCCTCTGAGGCAAACACTGGGAGGCTGCGGTGGTGCGGCGATGGCAACCTTGGATTCCCGGTGTTCATGATGCTAAACGACAAAGTTCCAGAGCCTAAGGATCAATTGGTTCTGTGATCCTTGCCTTGCCCCCGGAATGCGTATCTCTTACTGGCTTTTTCAATTCAGCAAGGAGAGTCGCGTTTGGGCAATTGCTCTGACATCTCGAATGGCCGCTTCAGAGCGCAGCGGATGCCCGCTCCGGGCCC
>NZ_JBDGIO010000041.1:0-1192 GCF_057657375.1 Variovorax sp. Soil_C_12
GAAAATGGCAAAAGGAAAATTCACCCGCACGAAGCCGCACGTGAACGTGGGCACGATCGGTCACGTGGACCACGGCAAGACCACCCTGACGGCGGCCATTGCGACCGTGCTGTCGGCCAAGTTCGGCGGTGAAGCCAAGGCCTACGACCAGATCGACGCGGCGCCTGAAGAAAAAGCGCGCGGCATCACCATCAACACCGCGCACGTCGAGTACGAGACGGCCAACCGCCACTACGCCCACGTCGACTGCCCCGGCCACGCCGACTACGTCAAGAACATGATCACCGGCGCCGCCCAGATGGACGGTGCCATCCTCGTGTGCTCCGCTGCCGACGGCCCCATGCCCCAGACCCGCGAGCACATCCTGCTGGCGCGCCAGGTGGGTGTGGGCTACATCATCGTCTACCTGAACAAGTGCGACATGGTCGACGACAAGGAGCTGCTGGAGCTCGTCGAGATGGAAGTGCGCGAGCTGCTCGACAAGTACGAGTTCCCCGGTGACGACACCCCCATCATCCACGGCTCGGCCAAGCTGGCCCTGGAAGGCGACAAGGGCGAGCTCGGCGAAGGCTCCATCATGAAGCTGGCCGAGGCCCTGGACACCTACATCCCCACGCCCGAGCGCGCCGTGGACGGCACCTTCCTCATGCCCGTGGAAGACGTCTTCTCCATCTCCGGCCGCGGCACCGTGGTGACCGGCGCCGTCGAGCGCGGTGTCATCAAGGTCGGCGAGGAAATCGAGATCGTCGGCATCCGCCCGACCCAGAAGACCACCTGCACCGGCGTGGAAATGTTCCGCAAGCTGCTCGACCAGGGCCAGGCCGGCGACAACGTCGGCGTGCTGCTGCGCGGCACCAAGCGCGAAGAAGTCGAGCGCGGCCAGGTGCTGTGCAAGCCGGGCTCCATCAAGCCCCACACTCACTTCACCGCCGAGGTGTACGTGCTGAGCAAGGACGAGGGCGGGCGTCACACGCCGTTCTTCAACAACTACCGTCCGCAGTTCTACTTCCGCACCACCGACGTGACCGGTGCGATCGAGCTGCCCACGGACAAGGAGATGGTCATGCCCGGCGACAACGTGTCCATCACGGTGAAGCTGATCAACCCCATCGCCATGGAAGAAGGCCTGCGCTTCGCCATCCGCGAGGGCGGCCGCACCGTGGGCTCGGGCGTCGTGGCGAAGATCCTCGAC
>NZ_JBDGIO010000042.1:0-1177 GCF_057657375.1 Variovorax sp. Soil_C_12
ACGGCCTCGTCCTTGACCGGATCGACCGGGCCCACGTAGTAGATCACCCGGTTGGTGAAGTCCACCGGCAGCTTCTCGCCCTTGGCCAGCATATCGGCGATGCGCTTGTGCGCGGCGTCGCGGCCGGTCAGCATCTTGCCCTTGAGCAGCAGCGTATCGCCCGGCTTCCAGCTCGCGACTTCGGCCGGCGTGAGGGTGTCGAGGTCCACACGCTTGCTCTTGTTGTAGTCGGGCGCCCAGTCGATCTTGGGCCACAGGTCCAGCGACGGCGCCTCCAGGTACACCGGCCCCGAGCCGTCGAGCACGAAGTGCGCATGGCGCGTCGCCGCGCAGTTCGGGATCATCGCCACCGGCTTGCTGGCCGCGTGCGTCGGGTACATCTTGATCTTGACGTCCAGCACCGTCGCCAGGCCGCCGAGGCCTTGCGCGCCGATGCCCAGCGCGTTGACCTTCTCGTAGAGCTCCACGCGCAGCGCTTCCACCTTGTCCAGCTCGGCGCCCGAGCGCTTCTTGGCCAGCAGCTCGTGCATGTCGAGGTCGTCCATCAGGCTTTCCTTGGCCATCAGCGCCGCCTTCTCGGCGGTGCCGCCGATGCCGATGCCCAGCATGCCCGGCGGGCACCAGCCGGCGCCCATGGTGGGCACGGTCTTGAGCACCCAGTCGACCACGCTGTCGCCGGGGTTCAGCATCACCAGCTTGCTCTTGTTCTCGCTGCCGCCGCCCTTGGCGGCCACCGTCACCTCGACGGTGTTGCCGGGCACGATCTCGGTGAAGATCACCGCCGGCGTGTTGTCCTTGGTGTTCTTGCGATCGAACTGCGGGTCGGCCACGACCGAGGCGCGCAGCGTGTTGTCGGGGTGGTTGTAGCCGCGGCGCACGCCTTCATTAATGGCGTCGTCCAGGCTGCCGGTGAAGCCGCCCCAGCGCACGTCCATCCCCACCTTGAGGAAGACGTTGACGATGCCGGTGTCCTGGCAGATCGGCCGCTGGCCGGTCGCGCTCATCTTGCTGTTGGTGAGGATCTGCGCCATCGCGTCCTTGGCCGCAGGGCTTTGCTCGCGCTCGTAGGCGCGCGCCAGGTGGGCGATGTAGTCGGTCGGGTGGTAGTAGCTGATGTACTGGAGCGCGGCGGCAACCGACTCGATCAGGTCGGTTTGCTGGATGATGGTCATGGCAG
>NZ_JBDGIO010000043.1:0-1021 GCF_057657375.1 Variovorax sp. Soil_C_12
GGAAACTCGCCGCCGAGCTGAAGTTGCCGATGGCACCGATCAGGTTGAAGGACGCGGGTCCGCCGGTGCCCGGCACGTGGCGGATCTTGAGCTTGGAGGCCTGGAGGATGCCGTTGGACATGACGCCGCCGACCTCCACCTTGACGCCGTTGCCGACCGCGCTGGCCGGCCCGCCGGTGATCAGCGCCGACGCGGCGTTCACCGGGACACCGAGCACGCGCAGCGACCCCAGCCCGGCGTAGTCGGTGACGAGGCCGGCGATCTGGACCGGCGTGGCATTCGCCCTCGGCACCGGATACCACCACTGGACGAGGGTCGCCGGCAGGCGGCCCGGCAGCACGGTGTTCGCGCGCACGCGCACCAGGATGCCGTTGGCCAGCGCGCTGCCGTCCAGGCTGCCGGAGAGCACCGCCGTGTTGTAGTCGACCGTGAAGCCGCCGAGGGTGAAGGTGCCCCGGAGGGGGTCGAGGTTCTGCACCGTGCCGGTGAGGATGGCCGCGGAGGGGCCGCGCTGCTCCACGCGCGTGGCCCGCAGGATGCCCGGCGCGCCCGGCAGGCCCCACACCTGCAGCGTGGTGCCCGGCGGGATGGCGGCGAGGCCGGTGGCATCGGCCCACACGGTGGCACTGTCCGTGGTCACGGTGGTGCCGAGGATGACGAAGCTGCCCTGCGCGAGATCGACCGAGGACGGCGTCCCGCGCAGATCCGCGGCGGAATCGACCCGGCGTGCGGTGCCGCTCGTGAAGTCGGCGTTGACCGGCCCGATGACCTTGGCGCTCATGCCCAGCTGCAAGGAGGGCGCATCCTCGACGTTCAGGACGGCGGTGTCGGTGTTGTAGCGCAGGCCGTTGACGATGATGCTGCCCGAGCCGTCGACCGCGCCGATGCCGGACGCATCGGCGGTGCTCACGCCGGTGCCGCCGGAGCCTACGCCGCCGTCGCCACCCGATGCGGTCGAGGTCCCGGTGCCGCCCGAGCCCGTACCGGTTCCGCCGGGGGCGGAGGCCGTCCCGTCCGAGCC
>NZ_JBDGIO010000044.1:0-975 GCF_057657375.1 Variovorax sp. Soil_C_12
ATCGCAGACGTCGACTTCGTCGGCACCAAGGAATTCGACAAGGCAGCGCTGCAGAAGGCCCTGCGCGAAGTGGGCCTGGCCGACGGCCGCCCCTACGACAAGGCCCTGGCCGACCGCGCCGAGCAGGAGCTCAAGCGCCAGTACATCAGCCGCAGCCTCTACAACGCCCAGGTGGTGACCACCGTCACGCCCATCGAGCGCAACCGCGTCAACCTCACCTTCACCGTCACCGAAGGCGACGCCGCGCGCATCCGCGAGGTCCACATCGTGGGCAACAAGGCCTTCAGCGAGGGCACCCTGCTCGATCTCTTCGACCAGGACTCGGGCGGCTGGATGAGCTGGTACACCAAGAGCAACCAGTACTCGCGCGCCAAGCTCAACGCCGACCTGGAGACCCTGCGCTCCTACTACATCACCCGCGGCTACCTGGAGTTCCGCATCGACTCCACCCAGGTGGCCATCTCCCCGGACCGCCAGGACCTGAGCATCACGGTGAACATCACCGAGGGCGAGAAGTTCGTCGTCTCCGGCGTCAAGCTGGAGGGCAACTACCTGGGGCGCGACGACGAGTTCAAGTCGCTGGTGACCATCCGCCCGGGGGAGCCCTACAACGGCGAGCAGGTCACCGAGACCACCAAGGCCTTCACCGACTACTTCGGCACCTTCGGCTATGCGTTCGCGCGGGTGCAGGCCGAGCCGGAGATCGACCGGGTGAACAACCGCGTCGCGCTGACCCTGAAGGCGGAGCCCTCGCGGCGGGTGTACGTGCGGCGGGTGGCGGTCGGGGGCAACAACAAGACGCGCGACGAGGTGATCCGGCGCGAGTTCCGCCAGTACGAGGCCTCGTGGTACGACGGCGACAAGATCAAGCTGTCGCGCGACCGGGTGGACCGGCTGGGCTTCTTCACCGAAGTGAATGTGGAGACGCAGGAAGTGCCGGGCTCGCCGGACCAGGTGGACCTCGCGATCAACGTG
>NZ_JBDGIO010000045.1:0-948 GCF_057657375.1 Variovorax sp. Soil_C_12
CCCACAGGCTCATGCTGGCATCGTGAATTGCTCTCCTCGAGCTAATACGGCCCAGGCCATGCGCGCATTCTTGGCTGCGATGGCCACGATCGCTCGCCAGTAGCCGCGCCGCTGAGCCAGCGCTGCTGCCCAACGGCTGACCACATCGGTCTTGCGCAGGGCTGAGTTGAGAACCGCTCGCGCGCCCAGAACCAGCAGCGATCGGATGTATGGGTCGCCTGCCTTCGTGATGTGGCCCAGTCGGGACTTCCCGCCCGAGCTGTACTGGCCGGGGACCAAGCCGAGCCAGGCTGCGAATTGGCGACCACACTTGAACTCATGGCCGTTGCCGATCATCGCCACCAGTGCGGTGGCGGTGGTGGGGCCAACACCGCTCAAGTGCATGAGTTGCTGCACCCGAGTGTCTTCGCGCGCCATCTGCGCAATGTGCCGGTCATACAGTGCAATCCGCTCGTCCAGCCGCATCAACTCGCTGAGCAGATCGCCGATGACCGTATTGCTCCACCCAGGCAGATCCTCCAAGCAGGCTGTGGCTTGACGACGCACGGTCGACGCCTTGAGGGGCAGCACGACACCGAACTCACTGAGTAGGCCGCGGATCCGGTTGATGGTTGCGGTGCGCTGCTCGATAAACCCCTGGCGTACGCGATGCACACTCAATTGCGATTGCTGCTCGAGGCTCTTGATCGGCACGAATCTCATGTTGGGCCGCTGCACCGCTTCGCAGATCGCCGCTGCGTCGGCGGCGTCATTCTTGCCGAGCTTGCCAGATAGACGATACGGACTGACGAACTTCGGCGCCATCAGGCGCACCGTGTGACCGTGCGCCATGAACTGCCGGGCCCAATGGTGCGCGCCTGAGCACGCTTCCATGCCGATCACGCAAGGCGGCAGAGAAGCGATCAAGGCGAGGAGCTTGGCTCGCGCCACGTTCGGACGCACCAACTC
>NZ_JBDGIO010000046.1:0-639 GCF_057657375.1 Variovorax sp. Soil_C_12
TTCGCTCTGTGCCTTCATCTCGGCGCAGATCTCCTTGTACGTGGCCTCCTTCACCAGCTCTACCGTGAGGTCGACCACCGACACGTCGGAGGTCGGCACGCGGAAGCTCATGCCGGTGAGCTTCTTGTTGAGCTCGGGGATGACCACGCCCACCGCCTTGGCCGCGCCGGTGCTGGAGGGGATGATGTTCTCGAGGATGCCGCGGCCGCCGCGCCAGTCCTTGTTGCTCGGGCCGTCCACGGTCTTCTGCGTGGCAGTGGCGGCGTGCACGGTGGTCATCAGGCCGCGCTTGATGCCCCACTTGTCGTTGAGCACCTTGGCCAGCGGCGCCAGGCAGTTGGTGGTGCAGCTGGCGTTGCTGATGATGGCCTCGTTGGCGTACTTCTTGTCGTTCACGCCGTAGACGAACATGGGGGTGTCGTCCTTGCTGGGCGCCGACATGATCACCTTCTTGGCGCCGGCGTCGAGGTGCTTCTGGCAGGTCTCCTTGGTGAGGAAGAGGCCGGTGGATTCGAGCACCACGTCGGCCCCCACTTCGTCCCACTTGAGGCTGGCGGGGTCGCGCTCCTGCGTCAGGCGGATCTTCTTGCCGTTGACGATCAGGGTGTTGCCCTCGACGGTGACCTCGCCCTGGAAGCG
>NZ_JBDGIO010000047.1:0-629 GCF_057657375.1 Variovorax sp. Soil_C_12
GGCCAGAAGATCGAATTGGGTCATGGGGTTGAATTCTCGGGGAAGGCCGACGCTGGCTCGGGCGGCACCGTGTCCTTCATGCTCGGTACGCACCACCAGGTCTGCCGCGTCGGCCCGCGCCCTGGATGTGTGTCCCAGCCGCTGATCAGAACGCCGCCGTCGATGTGCAGGAGACGGGGCGCCGTCAGCTGATCGTGCGCCACCCCCGTCTCGAGGTCGAGATGCCGGGCCCACAGTTCGCCTGAACCCGCAATCTTCCCGTACAGGAGCCGCCCCTGCATACGCATGGCCTTCACCTCCTCGTCCGGCAGTCGGTCCCCGAACCTTCGCAACTTGTAAAACACGCAGAACACTGGATAAGCATACAGTAAACGACTATGCTTTCAAGCATGGACGAAGCCCTGAAACCTGACATCTGGATTGCCGCCTGCGCGCACCGGCTGCAGCAGCAGTGGCGCACCGTGGACCCCCTGCAGCTGGAAGAGGTTGCTGCCGAGCTTTGGCGCGACGAGCGGTTGCGATCGCTGCCGCCGGACGCCGCGGCGGTGGTTTGGCTCGGCCCGGTCCGCCCGTTGCCCTTCTGAGCCGCTACATTCCGGCCATGTGCAATCGGTACGAAAGCCCGGACA
>NZ_JBDGIO010000048.1:0-614 GCF_057657375.1 Variovorax sp. Soil_C_12
GTCGAAGTGCTGAACTACACCTGGATCGAGGACGCGATCATGGAAGGCTCACGCATCAAGGGCGTGATCATCCAGAACAAATCCGGCCGCCAGGCGATTCTGGCGAAAACCGTTGTCGACGCCACGGGTGATGCCGACGTCGCCGCCGCAGCCGGCGCCGAGTACGTCAAGGGGCGCGAGAAGGACAACAAGATGCGCCCGATGAGTGTGCTCTTCAGGCTCGGGGGTGTCGACCTGGGCAAAGTGATCGAGTACTGCCGCAGCCAACCGAAAGAGTACTTCACCGCCGACCCCAACTTTCACATCATTCAGCCCGAAAAGGGGCTCGTTCGGCTGTCTGGCTTCTTTCATATCGCCGACAAGGCCCGCGCGGCTGGCGAACTCCCGGAAGAGATCCACTACCTCCGGTTCGAGGGCATCGACGTTGCACACGGTATCGTCACCGTGAACAACTCGCGCGTCTACGGCGTCGACGGCACCAACGCCTGGGACATCTCACGCGCCGACACCCAGGCCCGGCTGCAGAACCGGCAGCTGAAGAACGTGATCCGCAAGTACATCCCCGGCTTCGAGAATGCCTTTGTGATCGACTCGTCGCCGACGGTCGGCGTGCG
>NZ_JBDGIO010000049.1:0-560 GCF_057657375.1 Variovorax sp. Soil_C_12
TGGACGGGCCGCTCAGCCGATGGCTGCGGGTCGGCTCTGGTATGAAGAAAGGGTTGCTTCGTAAGAAAGGCGCACGTGTTCGCGGGCGCGCGCTTCGGCGTCCGCGGCGTTGCGCGCCTTCACGGCGTCAAGGATGGCGCGGTGTTCGCGGGTCGCCGCGTCGCGCCGTTGCGCGTCGGCGCGCAGGACCGAGCGGCGTGAGTGGACGATCTGCCCGTTCAGTGAATCGAGGATGTTGGCCAGGCGCTGGTTGCGGGCCGCGGCAACCAGGAGGTTGTGAAACTCCGTTCCGATCTGCACCCACCGATGCCAGTCCTGCTCGTTCTCATAGCGCACGCACAACGCCTCGAGTTCGGCGAGTTCCGCGTCGGTGGCGCGCTGCGCAGCGCAGCGCGCCGCAGTGCCTTCCAGTGACTCGCGCAGATCAAACAGATCGCGCAGGTCATCCATCGAGCGGTGGGGAACGATGTAGCCGCGCGTCGGCACAACCTGCACGAAGCCGTCCCGCGCCAGCACTTTCAGGGCCTCGCGCACCGGTGTGCGGCTCATGCCCATCCGGG
>NZ_JBDGIO010000050.1:0-538 GCF_057657375.1 Variovorax sp. Soil_C_12
ACGTGCGCCTTTCTTACGAAGCAACCCTTTCTTCATACCAGAGCCGACCCGCAGCCATCGGCTGAGCGGCCCGTCCATCCCAGGAGCAACCCACCATGCAAGCCACTTCCATCAACAGCCAGGAGCACTTCCTCGTCGAGCCGCCCCGCAACACACCGATCGTCCGCGAGGTCGATGTGCTGGTGTGCGGCGGCGGCGTCTCCGGCATCGGTGCGGCGCTCGGCGCCGCCCGCGCCGGCGCCAAGACGATGGTGATCGAGAAAAACGCGTTCCTGGGCGGGGCCGCCACCGCGGTCCTCATGAACACCTGGAACGTGCCGGTGTCACGCATGACCGGCGTGGCCCGCGAGATCGCGCTCACACTGGCCGAGCGCGGGGAAGGCAACATCACGGGGCCGACCTTTCCATTCGACCCCGAGGGCTTCAAGCAGGCCGCTGTCGACCTGCTGCAGCAGGCCAAGGTCGAAGTGCTGAACTACACCTGGATCGAGGACGCGATCATGGAAGGCTCACGCATCAAGGGCGTGATCATCCAGAA
>NZ_JBDGIO010000051.1:0-512 GCF_057657375.1 Variovorax sp. Soil_C_12
GACGCCGTCTACCGCACTGTGACCACCGACCTGACGTGGTTCGAAATCCCCTGGCGCGTGTTCACGCCGAACAAGGTGGAAGGCATGACCGTGAGTGGCCGTGTGCTGTCCGTCACGCACGAAGCGGACATGTGGACCCGTGGTCAGTACTGCTGCCTGGTGACCGGCCAGATTGCCGGGATCGGCGCAGCGCTGGCGGCTGAGCAGGGCATCACGCCCGCGGCGCTCGACGCACGCCAGCTGCAATACGTCCTGGGGAAGCAAGGCATCGACGTGGGCTCGGCCGCCGAAAAGCTCATGCCACAGGCTGCCTAGGCCTCCGGTCAAGCCCTCAACTCAAGGATTCTCAACATGAAAGCTCTTTCATTCCTGGCCGCCGCGGCAGCAACGCTGTGGCTGGGTGCCAGCGCTCCGGCGCTTGCGGAGCCGGCCTATCCGGCCAAACCGGTCACCATCGTCGCTGCGTTCCCGCCGGGCGGCACCGCCGACTTGCTCTCTCGCGTGCTGGCCGT
>NZ_JBDGIO010000052.1:0-470 GCF_057657375.1 Variovorax sp. Soil_C_12
GCCGGCGTCAGCAGGACAGCACATTGGTGCTGGCCGACATCGAGGCGCTGTTGCTGGCCAACTTGTATGCTGTGCTTCCCAAGAGCCTGCTGGGGCAAGCGCTGCACTACCTCGCGTCACAGTGGAGCAAGCTCAAGCGCTATGTCGAGGATGGTCGCTACAGCATCGACAACAACGCACAGGAAAACGCCATCCGGCCGTTCTGCGTCGGGCGGCGCAACTGGCTGTTCGCCGACACGGTGGCCGGCGCCAACGCCAGCGCGAATCTGTACTCGCTGCTGCAGACCTGCCAGGTCAACGGCATCGATGGCTACCGTTACCTGCGCGCGCTGTTCATCGCGTTGCCCAAGGCCCAGACGGCCGACGACTACGCCGCGCTGCTGCCCTGGCGCATTGATCTCACCGCCGCCTGAGCGGCTCCTATCCAACCTCCGCCGCAGTGAGAAGGGCGTGGTTCATTGACCGCTTAC
>NZ_JBDGIO010000053.1:0-420 GCF_057657375.1 Variovorax sp. Soil_C_12
AACCTTTCTCCAAGGTCGACCACCGACCTCTTACCCCGACTGGTAACAGCCGGGGTTTTTTCGTCAGGATGGCGGTCGCCGCTGAATTGATTCGCGCGCATCAAGCCCTTAGAAGAGCGAGAGATGTTCAATGGAAGCTGTCACGTGTCGCAAGCGAAATCGATGTTGTCACGCCTAGTGGAAGCCATCGAGCAGGGGCGGGAGCGCGAAATCGTGATCGCCCGAAGGGGTCGGCCCGCGGCCAAGCTTGTTCCTCTGGAGAACGGCCGGACAGGAAGGCGCATTGGAGTGGCCAAGGTGCGTCTCAGGTGCCCGACTCCATTGATGCGAACAGCATGGAAATGGCCAGAAGATCGAATTGGGTCATGGGGTTGAATTCTCGGGGAAGGCCGACGCTGGCTCGGGCGGCACCGTGTCCTT
>NZ_JBDGIO010000054.1:0-347 GCF_057657375.1 Variovorax sp. Soil_C_12
CAGACAACGCCTCCGCGCATCGAAGGCTGAGCGGCGAGCCCCAAATAGGAACTACTGCACGGTTTGGCCATCAATTTGCGGGTCGCCGCCCCAATGCGCTCGCGATGCGCGCCCACCATCCGCCCATCAAGGCAAGGCTCATGGTTTGTCGGCTCCTGGACATGGTGAGAACCGTCGTCGACAGGAGCGACTTCTGCGAGTACTTCGCAGTTTTGCTTGAGCACCATCCAAGACGACGAAGGCGCGCAGATTCACCGTCGGGACTTCCGGGCTGCCGTTGCGGGTGCAGCCTCCTTCGCGGCGTGGACGCATCTTCCTCTCGCAACACATTCACGAAGTGCCCGTCG
>NZ_JBDGIO010000055.1:0-334 GCF_057657375.1 Variovorax sp. Soil_C_12
CCCCGACGATGTCGGTCACGCGGCGGATGCTGCCCACGATTTCTTCCATGGTCTTGCCGGCTTCGCCCACCAGGGCGCTGCCTGCATCGACCTTGCCCACCGAGTCGTCGATCAGGCCCTTGATCTCCTTGGCGGCGGCTGCGGAGCGCTGCGCCAGGTTGCGCACTTCGGCTGCAACCACGGCGAATCCCCTGCCCTGCTCGCCGGCGCGCGCGGCTTCCACCGCGGCATTGAGCGCGAGGATGTTGGTCTGGAACGCGATGCCGTCGATCACGCCGATGATGTCGACGATCTTCTTCGACGAGGCATTGATCGAGGCCATGGTGCTCACCAC
>NZ_JBDGIO010000056.1:0-305 GCF_057657375.1 Variovorax sp. Soil_C_12
AAGAACGTGATCCGCAAGTACATCCCCGGCTTCGAGAATGCCTTTGTGATCGACTCGTCGCCGACGGTCGGCGTGCGCGAAACACGCCGGGTGCGCGGCCCCTACGTGCTGCCGCAGGAGGATCTGGTCGCACAACGCACATTCGACGACAGCGTGATCCGCGTCTGGCGACACATGGCAGCAGGGCGCGACTGGCACAAGGCCGAGGGCGGCGAGGGCGCGCCGAACGACGCCGTCTACCGCACTGTGACCACCGACCTGACGTGGTTCGAAATCCCCTGGCGCGTGTTCACGCCGAACAAGGT
>NZ_JBDGIO010000057.1:0-300 GCF_057657375.1 Variovorax sp. Soil_C_12
CGGTGCAGGCTAACACCGCTTTCGCTGTGAACGAGCTCTCGGCGTCTGCAATCGAAGCCCTCGAGGCGGCTCGCATGAACTCGCTTCACGACAGCCTCAACGATTTGATGTGCCCGTCGATTCCCGATCAATAGCGGTTGCGAAGTTTCAGCAAAGCCGTTGTTCGACGGCTCTCCGTTCATGAGTTGGATTCAGAAGCCCAAGGTGACGCTCATGGTGGTCTACTGCGCACTCGCAAGTGTTTTCATCGAGCCGGCCCTACGTGGCGATGCTCTGCAATGCCGGAAAGCTTGGCGAAGT
>NZ_JBDGIO010000058.1:0-297 GCF_057657375.1 Variovorax sp. Soil_C_12
CCCAACCTCGAGGGCACCGTCCATAGCCTTGCGCGCCACCGCGTCATGAGCCTGGCCGAGGAGCTCCGCGCTGCGGAAGACGCAGCCGAGAGCCTCGCAGAGACGGTTGCATTGAAGTGGATCTATCGCTATGCCGTCGGCAAGCGCCTGCTGATCAACGACGGCAAGAGTCTACAGGGCACTTGACACGCCAGGGCAACGTCGGGGAGCGCATGCGGCACGTCACGACGGGCCTCTGGTTCAGGCAATTGCTTCCTTGAAGAGCATCCAGAAGCTGGGGGTGCGCACTGCAGCAAA
>NZ_JBDGIO010000059.1:0-241 GCF_057657375.1 Variovorax sp. Soil_C_12
TTGCCATCGGCCAGCAAGTTGAAGCTGCCGTAGCCGTTGCTACCGGTGGCGGCGATCTGGGGCGCGAAGTTCGACTGACCTTGGTCGACATCAGCAATCGTCAGCGCGCCGCTGGTGCTCAAGTTCGGTGTCGAAGCATCCTCGCTCACCGCAGCGCTGGTCGTGCCGCCGATCACCGGCACGTCGTTGGTTCCGATGATGGTCACGGTGACCACCTGGCTCGCTGTCCCATCGGAGGACA
>NZ_JBDGIO010000060.1:0-241 GCF_057657375.1 Variovorax sp. Soil_C_12
TTGCCATCGGCCAGCAAGTTGAAGCTGCCGTAGCCGTTGCTACCGGTGGCGGCGATCTGGGGCGCGAAGTTCGACTGGCCTGCATCCACATCCGCAATCGTCAGCGCGCCGCTGGTGCTCAGGTTCGGCGTCGAAGCATCCTCGCTCACCGCACCGCTGGCCACGCCGCCGATCACCGGCACGTCGTTGGTTCCGATGATGGTCACGGTGACCACCTGGCTCGCTGTCCCATCGGAGGACA
>NZ_JBDGIO010000061.1:0-223 GCF_057657375.1 Variovorax sp. Soil_C_12
GAAAGCTTGGCGAAGTCGTAGTGACAGAGGGAGGGCATCGCCGCATTCGATCGTCTGCCCTCCAGGCCTACCGGGACAACCGCGCGAAGCAGCACGAAGGTGCGATGTCGCCGCGGCAGGCAGGTGTCGACGCTGGCTGTATGACTATCTCGACGGGCACTTCGTGAATGTGTTGCGAGAGGAAGATGCGTCCACGCCGCGAAGGAGGCTGCACCCGCAACGG
>NZ_JBDGIO010000062.1:0-214 GCF_057657375.1 Variovorax sp. Soil_C_12
GTCGGCTCACTGGGACCTGCTCGCCGGCGCCCCTGGCAACGTCCCCTCCCCTTCACAACGCCGACCACAAGAACTCCATCGGCACCTCGCCCACTTCCTTGCCACACCGCACCGGGCGAGCCGCGCTTGATTGGGGCCTACAAGGGCTTCCCTACAAATGTGGGCGAATTTTTCGCTGTCCCCAAATGCGAGCGATGCTCCGCGTCGACGATGC
>NZ_JBDGIO010000063.1:0-210 GCF_057657375.1 Variovorax sp. Soil_C_12
TCTGCAACGTCACCGAGGCCAGCTGACATCCTCGTTTTTTCCTGAAGTTTGTGGATGCGCTTGAGCCAAGAAAAGGCCACTGTAGCCTGTCGCTCATCTGCGCTGTTGGCCTTGAGCGGCATAGCGAATTCGAACAAGCGGTCGCTCAACGTTCGTTGTGGTCACGGGCCGGCCTTCTCGGGTGAGCCTCCGATGAGCTTGAGGGTCTTC
>NZ_JBDGIO010000064.1:0-209 GCF_057657375.1 Variovorax sp. Soil_C_12
TTCTGGATGATCACGCCCTTGATGCGTGAGCCTTCCATGATCGCGTCCTCGATCCAGGTGTAGTTCAGCACTTCGACGTTGGCCTGCTGCAGCAGGTCGACAGCGGCTTGCTTGAAGCCCTCGGGGTCGAACGGAAAGGTCGGCCCCGTGATGTTGCCTTCCCCGCGCTCGGCCAGTGTGAGCGCGATCTCGCGGGCCACGCCGGTCAT
>NZ_JBDGIO010000065.1:0-200 GCF_057657375.1 Variovorax sp. Soil_C_12
CAGCCAAGAATGCGCGCATGGCCTGGGCCGTATTAGCTCGAGGAGAGCAATTCACGATGCCAGCATGAGCCTGTGGGCGGCCAATTCAAACCGCTCGAAACGAGAGGCCTATGAACTGACTGAACCGATTCCACCGCCGCTTGACGGCTTGCAGTGATGAAACAAGGTTGGACCTGCGTGGGGAGTGCCTGAGATTGGGG